>JAFQIE010000023.1 GCA_017397645.1 Lachnospiraceae bacterium
CCCATAACACTCCACCAACGCGTCCATCACATAGACACCCGCCTTAATCTGGATTTCCATGGTGTGGTAGATAAGTTTGATTTCGGGCAACATCTTCTCATTGTCCTTTTTGTTCATATACATTAAAAGAACGTCCGGCAAAAAGAATAGTGCCAATCCACTGACAATGCCCAATTCCACGGAAAGCTTCCCGACCACTACGATGCCTGTCATCAGCAGCACTAACCGTATCAGGAAATAATTCACCGGACCAATCCTTCTGCCATAATGAAATCCTGCTCCATACCGGTTCAATCGGCTCTGCATCTGCTGATACCAATTTCTACAGACCGGTGCTTTCTTAAGAAAACCATCCAACTCCCGATACAATCCGAATTGCTTATGGTTATTACTGCGCCACATAAATAGCGCATACACGAACAAAAAGACCCAAACAGCCACAGCAATACGCAGAATCTGTATTCCTTGGATAACACTGATGTCCATCTATTATCCCCCTAACTATGTATCCGATTGATTTTGTAGTAGAACATTAGTGCAATGATACCCACTCCGGCCAATGCAATTTTTCCCGGCAGAGTGCCAAACAGCATGGCAGGAACAGACAATTCCACCATATGCCCCACTACCCAAAGCACAAGATAGGACATTCCCAAAAGGAGTGCCATACTAACCAATGCTTCCCGCATCATGCCGGAGCGTTCTCCGGCATTTTTCAGGTATTCCCGAAGTGTCCTCTTACTGCTCGATACCAAGGAGGAAAAATCCGAGCAGTAGCGTATGCTCACCTCCATATTGGTGACCAACTCCTTGAACTTGGGATGTTCTATCTTGTCTTTCATTGCCAACAACGCTGCTTTTGTATCCCCTGTAGTCTGAGCCTCATAGTAACAGCTTTCCAGAACCCGTGACAGAGGGTACTTAATGTATCTGGAAACCTGTAATAGCACGCCCGTAATCTCTCCGGATGTAATGCTGTAATTTCCAAGGAAATCCAACAGTTGCGGCAATTCCTGCCCTACAATATTCCGGTTCTTAGTACGCAGCCGCTGCAAAATGATTCGCTCCGCAATTCCAAACAATAGTAATATCAGCAATACATCTTCCATATCAAATAACAATCCGCCACCAAGCACCATGGTGATGGCACCCACCACCAAGTGCATAGCCAACCATAGTTCCACTGTGATATGAGGAAATCTAAGTTTGATTCCACTGTAGTACAGGTTTCTCTCCAGTTTCGACCAGATATTCCCCTCTGCTCCCAAAAGCCGCCTTTTCCTCTCTTCCAGGTTTCTCCTTCTGGAAACCGCATCCAGTCCCAGCAAAGTACGCTCGTAAAAACTCCTTGCAAGGAGTGCGACTCGTCCTTCTAAAAATAAGAACCAAAATCCCACACCAAGCAGAATTAATATCAATAGATTCATCCCATCTTCCTCTCATATATCTTCTCATAACGCAGACTCCTGCTTTCCTTATCCCAGCCGAGACATCCATAAATCTCTGCCACCTTGTAGTTCTTCAAAAACACCAGCGTTTGAAAACATTCCATGAACTTCATTAGTTCATCTCTGGAATATCTACTGCCCTGCATTGCATAATCCACTAATTTTTCCGGTGCCTTATCAGCACCCGGCGCATGGATGGTAGCGGCGCACAACTGACCTGTATAAGCTGCATTGAGCAGGTAAATTGCTTCTGCGCCTTTCACCTCTCCTATGATGAAGAAGTCCACATCCATGGTCAGACCGGCAATGCTGATATCCTCCAATCCATAACTAACCTGTTGTTCCGTAGTCCCGGAAAGGGAGTGAAGGAACATCATATCCGGATGATAATAGGTGGTCAATTCATCTGCCTGCTGGGCCACCAAAACAGCCATATCATCCGGCAAAGTTTCTTTCAAGGCATTAAGTAATGTGGTTTTTCCCGAAGAGTTGCCTCCACAGATTAAGGTGGAGCCACCACGGAATCTGGTCACCAACAATTCTGCCGTGGCCCGGTCCATCATTTCATATGCAATTAAATCTTTCATCTGCGGAAATTTCTTAGGAACTTTCCGAATACACAGATATGGCTCGTGGTATGTGTTTACCAGCGGCATGGACAGAGTAAATCGTAAGATATACTCCGGATGAGAATCGTCATCGGTAAAGCGTCCGATGGCGTTAAGATTAGATATGTTTACCTGATTTCTTGTGGCTATATAGTCCACAAATTGCCGATATTCCTCCGGGGAAGAAAAAGCTACCTCCGAGGGCATGCGCCTGCCCTCCCGCTTAATCCTGATATTGTCGTAGGAAATCACGCGGATGTCCGACACAGACTCATCGTCTATCAGAGATGACAATATGGAATACCCGAAAATATATTGTTCGAATTGCGCCAGTAACGCCTGCGCGTCTTCCCCGCTCATCTGATAATAGGTGAGGATATGATTTTTAGCTTCCTCTAAAAATTCCGTTTTCCCCATTTGTCCTTTTTTCATCTGCACCAATGACTGCTGCTTGCCACCGGTGTAGTCTGATACCAAATCCTGCAACAAATTACGATCCGTTGCATTCCGTAGCTTACCTATACATACATCCCCCCCATTCGCGCCTAAAAATAGCGTGCACAAACAATTTTCAGACTTTTAAATGTTTGAAAATTTGGTCGATATGACCGAGTCATACAGAATAGAATAAAAAGAATATTAGTACAATATGTGTGATGACACACCGCTTAACTGTCGACATGGTTAAGTACTTGCTAATTTACACCCCTCCGAACCAAAAGTCAATACCTAAATTTATTTTTTCCATGTCAAAAATTTTATTCATATTCATCACCAAATATTGACTGAATTCTGCAAAAAGGGTATGCTATTATCATAAGTAATTTTATGTTAGTAGAAAGGAGGAAATGATATGGCTATGGATACAGAAATATTCAACATGGAGCAGAAAGATCTGATTTTGGAAATCATCCAAAACGTCACTTCTGACGAAGAAATCCGGGACGCTTTAAGCGATTTCCACGCGGGCGATATAGCAGATGCCATCGAAGAACTGGATATGGAGACCCGTATCCGATTATATGAGATTTTAGGACTGGAACAGACATCTGAAATCATTTCCTACCTAGATAATGTATCTACCTACCTGGAAGAACTACCTCTGGAGCAGGCGGCAGAAATCTTGGGTAGCATGGACGCAGAAGACGCAGTCGCAGCACTGGAGGAGATAGAATCCGAAAACACCCAGGAAGAGTTGCTCTCCCTGATGGATGAAGAATCCGCAGAAGATGTACGTTTGATTCAGTCTTTTGAGGAAGACGAAATCGGATATCTGATGACCACTAACTATGTGGTAATCCCCGAAGATTTCACCGTCAAAAAAGCCATGCGTGCATTGGTAGAGCAGGCAAAGGAAAACGACAACATCGGTACCATCTACGTGGTAGACAAGGATGGTAAATACAATGGTGCCATCGACTTAAAGGATTTGATTGTTGCCCGAGATTTTACTCCTTTGGACGATATCATCAGTCGGGGATATCCCTGTATTATGGGAAAAGAAAAGATATCGGAATCCATCGAACGATTGAAGGACTACGCAGAGGACTCCATCCCCGTTTTGAATAACGAGAACGAAATCATCGGCGTCATCACCTCCGAAAACCTAATTGATGCGGTGGACGACGAGATGAGCGATGACTATGCGAAGTTGGCAGGTTTGTCCTCCGAAGAAGATTTGGACGAACCACTGTTTGCCAGCATCAAAAAGCGACTCCCCTGGCTGATACTCCTATTGGGACTTGGTCTGGTAGTATCCAGCGTAGTAGGTATTTTTGAACAAATCGTTGCAGAACTGTCCATTGTCATCTGTTTCCAATCCCTGATTTTAGGTATGGCCGGAAACACCGGGACGCAGTCACTGGCTGTGACCATTCGCGTGTTGATGGACGAGGGTATCGCAGGCAAAGAAAAACTCAAACTGATTTCCAAAGAAATCCGTATCGGCGCAGCCAATGGTTTCCTTGTGGGACTGATTTCCTTTGGCTTTGTGGGCGGATACTTGTATTTGTCCAAAGATCTTCCCACGGACCAGACGTTTCTGATTGCCGGTTGTGTGGCTCTGTCCTTACTGGTTGCCATGGTGATTTCCGGATTTGTAGGTACGATTATCCCTATATTTTTCCATAAAATAAAGATTGACCCGGCAGTTGCTTCAGGTCCTTTGATTACTACCATCAACGACTTGGCTGCAGTCATTGCCTACTATGGTCTGGTAGGCATATTATTATCCGGCTTAGCCGTATAGACGTCTTCTTGCAAGGCGTCTTTTTTTGCCCTGAGTCACTTCGCTTTTCTTATAAAAATCTTTTCATTTTTTCTCAACGACACTCTTGTCATTTCCTACATCTTGTGGTACAATAGTTTTCGTAACTACGATATCTTGTTTTCTACAAATGAGGAACTTCATGAACATCTCTGATATTCAAAGAAATTCATATCAATTGTGCGGACCTCTTGCCAAAAAGGGTTACATGCGCTGGTGGCATTCTTTTTCCGGCCTGGAACCTGCTTCCGGAGAAGTACGCACTTTTTTTGTAGAATTCTTCGTAATTAACCCTAAACTCAGTCATGACATTCCCATTTATGGGCAGCATCCATATTATAAAAAGAACGGCATCAAACCCTCCTATGTGATGGTGAAAGCCGGTGTACTCCCCGGTGCAAACGGAGAACCGGGTAAACAGCTTCATGCTTTCTATCCCATTTCCACCCTTAGGGCAACAGGCTCTCCTCTCCTGATGGAGGTGGAAGATTGCTTCTATAGTGAAGATCACATTTCCGGTTGTGTAGAGGTTTCGTCTGCAGAAGCACAAAAACGCTACCTGATGACCGATGCGGGCGTGATGGTTTGGGATTTAGAGGTACATAAGTCTGTTGCCTGCCACACAGGTCTATGCAGTAGTCTCTTAGCACAGTTTTGCAATGTGCTGGATAGCTATTGGCACGGGGAAGGCATTCGCAGTTTTTTCCGCGGCACTGTGCTTTTAGATGGTGTAAAATACATTGTTTCGCCGGAACTTAGTTATGGATACGCAGACAAGCACTGGGGCAGAAACTTTAACAACCCCTGGTTCCAGTTCACAGGTTCTAAACTTCAGAGTGAGCGTACAGGCAAGGAACTCCGTCATTCCGTATTGGCAATTAATGGTTGTATTCCCAGGTTCTTCAAATTCCCCCTGCGTCGCCGACTGATGTTACAGTTGACCTACACCGGTGAAGATTTTTCCTTTATGAACTGTAGGTGGGAGACCAAGGAAACAAACAAAAGATATATTTGGCATATCATTGCAAAGAATAAAACAGCCATTATCAAGATATCCGGCAGTTGCCTAAAATCGCAGATGATGAATATGAATTATGAAAACCCCGACGGTCGCAGAAGCAAATTGCCCCTGTGGATTGGAAGCGCAGGTGTGGGCACTATCAAAATTTACCGTCGCACACCACAAGGACGGGAACTTTTGGATACGCTTACCATCAATAATGCATTGTGCGAATATCGGGCAGAATTATAAAAAAGAATATACTTAAAAAGAGTTCGCTCAATTGCGAACTCTTTTTTGATGACATTTATGATTTGTTGCTCTATTTTCTCGTGCCAATGTCCCTTTACACACTGTACATCGGAGTAGACAAATATCTGTCTCCGGAATCGGGCAATACTACCACAATGGTCTTCCCTGCATTTCCCGGCTTTTTCGCAAGCTCGGTGGCTGCATGTAACGCCGCCCCTGCACTGATTCCCACAAATATACCTTCCTTCTTCGCGAGCTGTCTGCCTGCCTCGTAAGCCTCCTGAGTGGTCACTTGCATTACGCTGTCATACACAGCAGTGTCCAACGCCTTCGGCACAAAACCTGCACCGATACCCTGCAGTCCGTGAGGCCCTGCGCTACCCCCTGAAAGAACCGGGGAATCTGCAGGCTCCACCGCCACTATCTCTATCTTAGGATTCTGTTCTTTGAGGTATCTGCCGATGCCGGTGATGGTGCCGCCGGTACCTACACCCGCTACTAAAATATCGATTTTTCCATCTGTATCCTGCCAGATTTCAGGACCCGTGGTGGCATAGTGTGCTGCCGGATTGGCCGGATTATCAAATTGTCCTAAGATCAAAGCACCTTCTATCTCTCGGCATAGCTCCTCAGCTTTATCTATGGCTCCCTGCATCCCCTTGGCACCTTCCGTCAAAACCAACTCGGCACCATAGGCGGACAAAAGTGCCCTACGCTCCCGGCTCATAGAATCAGGCAGTGTCAGAATCGCCCGATACCCTTTGATGGCCGCCACCAGTGCCAGACCAATGCCGGTATTCCCGGAGGTAGGTTCAATAATGGTTGCGCCGGGTTTCAATATGCCTTTCGCTTCTGCGTCTTCTATCATGGACAACGCCGCTCTGTCCTTCACGCTGCCGGCAGGATTTAAGTATTCCAATTTGGCAAGCAGGGTTACATTTTCAATGCCATGCTCTGAGCCATACCCGGATAGCTTCACAAGCGGTGTGCTGCCAATACATTCTATAATATTTTCATATATTTTCGCCATGGTTCCCTCCGTAGCCTATCTTACTTATCTACTATTCTATGTTAAAACCAGCACTTATCTTTCGTCAAGTGGTAAAGATAAAATATTGACACACAAAATATGGTAAAGTATACTTAAATTCGTAAAAGAAATCACTGCAAACAAAGTGATTTCCGACATAATGACAGGCAATCCAAGGAACACGCAGAGTATATGGCAAATAGAATTTATGAGGTTCCATGTTTATGGAAAAAAATACAATCAAATACGAACCTGACCCCTTTGGGGGTTTCGGTTCCGGGTTCCAAAAGCATTACCAATCGGGCGCTGCTTTTGGCTGCGTTGGCAAAAGGTGAATCTATACTAAAGGGCGCTCTATTCTCCGACGACTCAAAAGCCTTTATACAATGCCTTAAGGCACTTGGTTATCAGATAGACGCTGACGAAGCTTCCTGCACCATACGGGTACAGGGAACAGGGGGACGTCCACCTCTGACGGAAGCCCGAGTAAATGTAGGAAGTGCCGGCACGGCAGCCCGCTTTATCACCGCCCTTTTAGGCGTCACGGAGGGGCTGTACCATATGGATTCTTCTGAACAGATGCGAAAACGCCCCATGGGTCCGCTACTTACATCTCTGCAGGACTTGGGCGCTACCATTCACTACCCCGACGGGGGTAAGGAAGGGCATTTCCCCTTTACCATCTGTGGAAATGGATGGCAGAGAAACCACCTCACCGTGGATATCGACACCAGTAGTCAGTTTTTAAGTGCATTGTTGATTATCTCCTGCCTGTGCCCTCAAGATATTACCATCACTACCACCGGTACCCACGGTATGGCTTATATACAAATGACTCAGGATATGATGTCACAATTTGGCGTGAAAACAAAGCGGACAGACGAACATATCTACACGATAAGTGCAGGACAAAATTACAAGGCTTTGAATTACGAAATTGAACCGGATGTTTCAGGAGCATGCTATTTTTATGCTATGTGCCCTTTGCTTGGTATTCCCGTCACGGTACGTGGCGTACATCAGGACTCTCTGCAAGGAGACGTGGAATTTTTATCTATTTTGGAAAGTATGGGCTGCGAGAAACTCCATACACCGGAGGGCATACAGCTATTGCCTCCCAAAGACGGTGTCATCAAAGCAGTCGATGTGGATATGTCTGTCTGTTCCGATCAGGCCATCACTTTAGCGGCGATTGCACCCTTTGCCGATGGCATTACCACCATCCGCGGCATCGGGCACATCCGTCATCAGGAAAGCGACCGCATTCATGCTATCGCCACGGAACTGAATAAAATGGGCATCTACTGTGAAGAAGGCGCGGACCGGCTTACCATTTATCCGGGTTCTCCCACCCCATGTCTGGTGGAAACTTACGAAGACCACCGTATGGCAATGGGATTTTCCCTAATCGGGTTGCGGGTACCGGGCGTAGTTATTGATAATCCGGATTGCTGCAGGAAAACATTTGCAAATTATTTTGAACTTTTGGACGAAATCGCGGAAATCTTTATTTGATGCCGCTTTGTTCAACCGAAAACAGGTTCTCTTTGTAGAATTGACGAAATGGCCCCTAAATGATATACTGAAAAGACCTTAAAACTTAAAATAGCGAGGGATGAAAATGAGTAAAAAGAAAGTAGTTGTTTCCTTAGGACATGATGCATTGGGCTATACCACATTGGCACAATGGGATGCTGTAAAAGTGACTGCCAAAAGTCTGGCAGATTTGGTGGAAGAAGGTTATCAGCTTACCATCACCCACAGTAATGGTCCTCAGGTTAGCATGATTCACAAGGCGATGACAGAACTTCGCCGTGTATATATTGATTATACTCCTGCACCCATGTGCGTATGCTCTGCAATGAGTCAGGGTTATGTGGGATATGATATCCAGAACGCTCTCCGCTCAGAACTTTTGAGCCGCGGTATTTCCGTACCTGTCAGCACCATTCTGACACAGGTAACCGTAGACCCCTATGATGAAGCGTTCTATGAACCCTCCAAGGCCATCGGCCGTTATATGTCCAAGGATGATGCAGAGATTGAGAAGAACAAGGGCAATTATGTTACCGAGGAGCCCGGCAAGGGATTCCTGCGTGTGGTAGCTGCGCCCAAGCCTTTGGATATCGTGGAAATAGAAGCCATCCGCACTTTGGTGGAAGCTGACCAGGTAGTTATCGCCTGTGGCGGTGGCGGCATTCCCGTGATTGAGCAACAGCACCAGTTAAAGGGTGCATCCGCAGTCATCGAAAAGGATGCCATCGCGGGTAAACTTGCATCCGACCTTGCATCGGACCAGTTGATTATCTTAACCGGTGTGGATTATGTGTACAAAAATTACGGCACCGACGCACAGACCCCCATCGAAAAAATGACTGTAGCTGAGGCCAAAGCATTGATGGACGCAGGTCAGTTTGAAGAAGGCACCATGAAACCCAAGGTTGAGGCAGCCATCGAATATTTGGCAAAGCAACCTCATGGAAGCGTGTTGATTACCTCCATGGATAAAGTAAAGGATGCCGTCAGAGGTAAGGTTGGTACAGTGATTACTGCATAACCAATTGCACGAAGGGTCCATAATAGTATTTAAATACCATTTTTATACAAAGGGGCGGGATTCATATCAGAATCCCGCCTCTACTATTTCTATCTTCTGTTGCTTACCGTGCCACATCATCCTCTGCTGCTTCTAATTCTCCTCCAAAAGTCTTGCCACATCAACCAGTGCTATCAACACAAGGCCCATTCCGTGGACATCATTGAGCAAACAAATCAGATGGTTTTTATAATAATCCCTACGGAAGGAACATCCGGATCCGCGACACACACCATAGATATTGCCCTCTTCATCGATGCAGAGCTTCTTCAATGCCTCTGCGGTGCGTTTCGCACCTTCCTTATAGCCTGCTTCCGGCAGTATACCCATCTGTATACCTCTTGCAAAGGAAAACGAGCCCATAGCCGTTGCGGAAGCCTCTTGAAAGGAATCCATATCCCCAAGTACCTGATGAAGCATTCCGTCACTATCCATATCTTTAAGGAAGCCCTCTGCCAGCTGACGGAAGAACAATTCAATGTCCCCATAGTGTTTATGTTCCTTAGGCAATACGCGCAACATTTCGGTAAGGCTAATCAGCACCCAGCCATTTCCTCTTCCCCAGGGCACATTCGAGCGTCTGCCATAGCGTAGGCTGTAAACATGGCCCAGCAAGTTGTGTTCGGGCATAAACAGTTTCTCTTTATAGCAAAGAAGCTGATTTACCGCATCATCCATCATGGCGGTATCTCCCATCAACTGTGCGTAACGCACCATAAACGGAATGGACATGTAGACATCGTCCGCCCATATGGTTAATTCCTGATAAAGACCCGGTACCTCCCTATAGAACATACCATTCTCAAGTCTCTCCTGTCCATGACGGATATAATCTGCCACATGCTCTGCCAAAAACAGGATTCTTTCATCTCGACTATATTCCATATAATCCTCTAGTACCATCGCGCAGAAGGAACCGCAGTCGTTTAGCATATTCATGCGCAGCAAGCGGTACGCTACACACCCCCAGCCGAATTTCTCCATCTCCCACAATCCCAGTTCCAAAGGACCATAGCATACTTCCAGATGGTCATGAACATACTTCATTACTTCTTCATCCTGCAAGTACTTTCCTGCTTCCCGCAAGCCGTATAAAGTAACACCATTAGGGTAATCTATTCTGCCGAACCGTTCTGTTTCCAATACCGGACGCAGATAGGTATTTTCCCCGCACATGTAGTGTGTCTTTTCTCCGCTCTCATATCCATCATAAAGCTGATACTGGTCGAATCCTTTTTTCGCTCTTTCATCTTTGCTGTCCAGATACAGCCACTGCCCCTTCACGTTTTTCGTACAAGAAGGCAGGGCCAGCTTTGCTCCCTCCGCACTTGCCGTAAAGGTGCAGTCCGCAGCCTTGTGAAACAATCTTACTGCTACGGCATGGGTTCCTTTCCTTACATTCAAATCCGCAACAAGTTTCTGATTTCCTTTACCCTGCAACTCACCATCTATGTACAACTCCATTTCCGCATCTGCCTGTGCACAGAAGGTAACAGCGTTGTCTGTGTCCGCCACAAGGGTACTCACTGCATACATCTCGTGATGCCCTTTGATATTAGGCATAGCGGGATTGTAAGGTCTGGGAAGCCAGTGCTCCTCCATAGAAGGATTTCCGGTAAGCGGTTCAGGGTAGATATCCTCCTTAAAGGGTCCGCAATAGTTCCAGCCCAGTTCTTCTGCGTTTTCTTCGAATGCTTTATAAAACTCTATGGGGTTAGCCTTATGCTTTTGTGAGCCAAAACGGAAGCCGAAGCCAAGGCCATCCTTTTTGCACTTTACAAAGATAGTGTTATATCCTAACTGCGCGGGTACGTCAATCGCTCTGTTTCCACCACTCCATTCCTCATTAATCATAGTCTTCGTTACTCTCTCGCCATTCACATACACTTCCGTGGAGGCTGTGGAACCAAAGTTAAAAACCGGTGCTATTTCCCTTATAATCCTAAACTGTGCGTAGGCATAGGCGTAATCCCCTTCCTGCGCATCCGGAAACATCTTGTCAAAATCCACATCAAAACATCCCGACTTATCCCGTCTGAATCCATCCATCGTGTATGCCCTGCTGGACAGGGGTGCTGCAGGGTATTCCTTCATATATCGGTCCACCACAGTCCTGAGGATTTGTTTTGTATTACCTGATACAGGCTTTTTGTCCGAGTTTAAAAAGTATGGTCTCATGCTTGTTTTCCTTTCCCATAAGTATTAAATTTAAGCTTATCAGTTGCATTGTATAACGTTTTTTTTGAGATTTCCTTGGAAATTTTGCTTATAATCCTTGCAACCTTGATTATTTTGTCCTAAATATGTTATAATACGCAAAGAATGGAGGACAGATATATGAAACGCACAGTACCACAACAGAAAATCAAGCGGATCGTGACCAACTATAAGTCCACCACGCCCCATGTGCATTATCACGATGCATATGAACTCTATTACATGTTAGATGGAAATACCACCTATTATATCGGTGATCGCATTTATCATATACAGTCAGGGAATTTTGTATTTATCCCCAGAGGGATTCTCCACAGGACCGATTATGAGAGCTCTGAAATCAACGAACGAATCTATCTGCACTTTTCTGAAAATATTTTTACCAATGAACTTCAGGAAATAAAAGAAACACTGCGTGACAGCAGAGTTCTTTATGTAAACAAGGAGCATCTGCCCCACCTGGAAAATTTGCTAACGCAAATCGAACAGGAGTCCAAAAACGATGATAACTATCAATCCTTTATCATGAATCTTCTCATCAGGGAACTATTGGTACAACTGTGTCGTTACAAACAAAACTTCAAGCCCACTCTCTCCGGAACGGACAAGACGATTTATCAAATATCCAAGTACATCAGTACGCATTACCAGGAACCCATTTCCTTAAGCGCACTGAGTCGTGAATTCAATATGAGCGAAAGTTATTTATCTAGAAAATTCAAAGCGCACACCGGTATCGGCGTCATCGAATATATTACTTATGTCCGCATCACAAATGCAGAAAAACTTTTGCAGGAAACGGATTATTCCGTTACTCAGATTGCTGACCGCTGCGGATACAGCGACAGCAATTATTTTTCAACCGTCTTCAAACAAATAAAAGGAATTACTCCTCGGCAATGTCGCAAACAGAGTAATTCCCTTTATTAATCATAATCTACTTCCATCAGACACAATCCCTGTGCCGGTGCGGTAGGCCCAGCCTTTTCCCTGTCAGGGTTTTCCAACACCTTTTCTATCTGATCCACAGGCATTCGTCTGTATCCCACCTCCAGCAAGGTGCCTACCATGATACGCACCATGTTTTGTAAAAACCCGTTGCCATGGAAGGTGAAACAGATATAATCTTCCTTCTCTAATATCTCTATATGGTCCACATTACGGACAGTGGACTTCTTCATGCGCGGATTCACACAAAAATTCCTAAAATCGTGCTCGCCCTGTAATACTGCGGCCGCTGCGCGCATCATTTCCACATTGGGCTTTTCTTCTAATCTGGTGCAATACTTTCTGTCAAAGACAGACTTTACTGCGCCCGCATAACAGGTATACTGATAGGTTTTGCCGATAGCATTGTATCTGGCATGAAACCTTGGAGACGCCTCACGCACTTCTTTTACCGCAATATCATCCGGTAGGTAGCGGTTTAAGTAATCTCGGATTTCCTCACAAGTCAGTATCGTCTCGAATGTGGCATTTGCCACCATCCCTTTGGCATGCACTCCCGCGTCCGTCCGGCCGGCACCGATGACCTCCACCGGGGCGCCGCACATCACTTCCAACACGCTCTCTATCTTGCCTTGTATAGTGTTTTGGTTAGGTTGCCTCTGCCAGCCGTAATAACGGCTCCCGTCATAGGCAATCATTAATTTATAATTTCTCAACTACTTACCCTAAGCTTTCTGGAAATACTTTATTTCACAATGATTACATTCGGAATGGTATCCGTCTGCGTCTTCTTTGACAAACAACAGTTTTCCGCATGTACTACAATACCTTACCCGAATTTCCGGTCCGGAATACTTTTCTTCCTGGGGTACAATGGGTGGCGGTGCTACTTTAGGGGCGGAAACTTCCTTTTTAGGGGCCGTCTCCACGGTTTTTTCCTCTGCTACAGCCGGTTCCTTGGTTGGTTCCTCCGTTACAGCCGGCTCCTCTTCCCAATCTTCGTCCCAATCATCAAAATCCGCATCGAACAGGCGAAACTGTCCGTCATCGTCATAATTATCAAAAAGTCGTAACCCTTTTTCTTTTTCCATGGTGATAAGTTCTCCTCATATCATTCCATAACCAATTAACTATTTTGTAATTTCATCAGCTGTGATAAGGTCTTAGGTTTCTTGTCGTAAGTTTTCATGCATAAATGAATGATGAATTCCTCCACTGTGGCAAGGCCCGCCACCGTGCATGCAATAATGCAGTATACCACACCAAATTCTGTGGCTATAAAATAAGGAATGCCGAACACGCCTGCGCCGGTCAGTTTATTTCCATAGGTATGCGTAGAAGCAAATCGATGAAATCTCAAAGCCACCAGCAAATAAGAAGCAATCCGTAGTATCACAATTGCTATCACGGCATACCAGATTTCCCCCGGTAATACGCGGATTAATTCGGGCAATATCATCAACGCCATCACGAAATAGTATGTAAGATCTGCTATACTGTCCAGTTTTGACCCAAGTTCCGTGGTTTGGTTCTTACGTCTCGCAATCCAGCCATCCAAAATGTCGCTAATGCCACACAAGGTATAGATGGTATAGAACGCTTTCTTCAAAGGATTCGTAAATACCATACAAGCGGTTCCCACAATACGGAACATCGTTATGCAATTGGGCAAGGTAAATACTTTTTCTTTGTTCATCGCTTTCATAAATCCGACACTACTCTCTCCAATCCAATTGATAAATCACAAAATCATAATACATATGTTGAAATCTTATTTTTTCTTCGTAGTCGCATAGATGTTCTAACTGGTGAGGGCGTTCGTCGCCAAACCCCACATACCAGATATTACCCTTCACATCCTTCAATTCGTTATAATCCACCAAAGCCTGCGTGTTTTGGAAGGGCAGTTTATAATTCTTATACCCTAAAATGTAATAGGTAATTTCAGGATGATATACGTTCAGGAAAATCGTATGTGTGTAAGGGCCTATCATCACATCTTCTTCCGTCACATTTTCTTCCCAAAAATCCTCATAGGCATCCAGCCCTTTGTCATATTCCAGTGCAACCTCAGATTGGTATTGCAATCCAAAACACAAAAGAGCCACCGCCACAATCACGCCTTTCATGCACTTGCTCTTTAGCGCAACCATACCCACGGCGTAGAATAACATCAGAAAACCGAATCCGGGAAATACATAACGTCCCATAAAACAGTTATTGATAAACACAGATACCAAGAATCCCACCAGCACCGTAAGCCCTAAAGATGCGACCCCAAAAGCCACTGCGTAGTGATGGTTTTTCTTCGTCCAAATCACCCCTAACACAAGCATGGTCACACATAGTGCTACCCCCAGGTATGCGACCGGCAAAATCGGCGTCTCCACTGCAGAGAACCACTCTTTACAATAATCCCAAAGAGACGACAGATTGGCTCTGTTCACCGCCGATCCCACGTCATTGGCCATGCGCATGGTCATTTGTTTGTAGGTCACCCAAAGCCAAGGTGAGAACACTACCGCTACAATTCCACCGCAAAAGAAGAAACTTTTTAGCCTTTCGTACTGCTTTTTGTACAGCAATACAGCAAAGAATAACAAATACAGAATAAAGCACTGAATCAATGCAAAGGTGTGACAGTACACGGTGGCTATACTCGCCAAGCATAAGAAAAACCATTTGCGTCCCGTGGGTTCCCTGTATGTATCGTACATCAACAATCCAGTTAAGGTCATAAAAAACAGACCCATGGCATACATTCTCACATTTCCCGCCTGCACACTCATAATCGGTGCACACAGGGAGAAAAACATAAACCAAACAGAAACGCGCCTGTCAAATAGCCTGTATACATAATACTTGCCTAGAAGCATGTATCCCATCATAAACAATAGGGACACCAGTTTCAGCACAAAGAACTGTGTTCCACCACCACAAAGTTCGTATAACAATTTCAAAGGGATATAATAAAAAGGAGAATGGGCATCTACCGCCGTGATATAAATCAGGCGTTGCCAGGGCTGGGATACCAAAGCGGCCGAGTAAGCTTCGTCGTACCATAAATTATTGGTGCAGCATAAAGCGCCCCATATCACCAAAGCCAGCACGGGTAATCCGTGCCATAGCAGATCCCGTTCTTTCCATTTACTCAACATACTGCTTCCTCTCTTAGGGTGGTCCTTCCTTATCCTGCGATGAAGAGTACACCTAATGTACCGGGGCCACAGTGGCTGGAAATCACACCGCCGGCTCTTGTCACCAATATCTCATCAAATACGTGTAACTGTTCCAGATATGCACGAACTTCATCAATAATTGCCTCATCGCATCCGGAGTGGGTGATAAATACTCTGTCTGCCTTTGCCATCTTTAAGTCTTCTTCCATATCCTTCACATATTCTAAAATAACAGAATTCATTCTTCCCCGATACTTCTTCCCGGGTCCCATCTTTCCATCTTCCACAGCAATACGGGGATGTAATTTCAACATACCACCTGCAAGTGCGGCAACGCCGGAACAACGCCCTCCTCTATGCAAATAGGTCAATATATCTACTACGAAACTGGATCTTACCAAAGGTTTCAACTCCTCAATCTTAGCAACGATATCCTTCGCAGGAACCCCATTTTGTGCCATAATGGCAGCCTCGATTACCAAAAGTCCGATGCCTGTAGAAAGATTGGCGGAATTGATTACATGAATTCTCTCTGTTGCATCCATTTCCTCAGCCGCCATGCGCATCACATTTCCGGTGGTAGACATATCATCTGAAATAGAGAAACAGATGATTTCATCTCCGTTGGTTGTATACTTTTCATACAAATCTATCATCTCAGCCATGGAAACTGCAGCCGTTTTAGGCGTTTCTTTGGTTTCCTCGGACCATTTATAGATATCATCAGGGGTGATGGAAACACCATCCTGATACTCCTCTTCTCCCAAGTGAATATACAGGGGCTGTATAATGATTCCATACTTCTCTACTAATTCTTTTGATAAATCGCAGGTACTGTCTGCAATAATGTGTATCATATTATCCTCCGTTATACATATCGCTTAAGTAAACTATATGTAAACTATTTTACCACAAATTTATCTACATTCAAATGCTTATTGGTAATTTTCTACTTTTTTAATATTTTATCACACTTTCAACACATTTTAGTGCTATAATTTTTTCACAGACTATAGAAAGCAGGTTATTTCATATGAAGAAAGACAGAATGATTCTTTTTGCCACAGTCGTAGCGGTTTGTGTAGGCCTAGCAGCTTGCGGTAACGCTCCCACCAATGCCACACCCGATATCGATGCTACGAATATTGTGTTGTCAGATACTGAAATCACCGTGGACGGAAAAGCCATTTCCAGCAGTGCCCAGGACCCGGTATACGCGGCCAACGACATTGTCTTCTATTTGGAAGGGCAAGACTTCACCTATGGCGAAGGAGAAGCCTGGGAGGAACACGCACAGTCAGAAGCCGATGCGCATACAGTGGTGCATATTGCTCAGCCCGGCACCTATCGTATTTCAGGCACTCTCTCCAAAGGCCAGATTGCCGTGGATTTAGGGGAAGATGCCGTGGAAAATCCCGAAGCTAAAGTGACACTTATTTTAGACAATGTAGACATCACCTGCAGCGTTGCTCCTGCCGTGATTTTCTATCATGTATATGAATGTGGTTCCGGCGACGCGGACAGCGCCACCGCACAGGTGGATACCACAGGTGCCGGCGCTAACGTGATTATCGCGGACAACTCCACCAATGTGATTCGCGGATCCCATGTGGCACGTATTTATAAATCCTACGAATTGAGCGAAGACGGCACCGAAGTGGTAGATAGCAAGAAACTTCATAAGTACGATGGTGCCTTCTATTCCAAGCAGTCCATGAATATTACCGGCGGAGAGGCCAACACGGGCATTCTCTCCATTTTCGGAGATAATGAAGGTCTAAACAGCGAGTTGCACTTGACCATCAACGGCGGTTGGATTATTATTGATGCCGGAAATGACGGTATTAACACCAACGAAGACAATGTTTCCGTGACTACAATCAATGGCGGAAAAGTTCATATTCATGCAAATGGCTCCACCGGAGAGGGCGATGGTATCGACTCTAACGGTTGGCTTGTCATCAACGGCGGTGAAATAATTGCCCAGTCCAGCGGAATCAGCGCAGATGCCGGTCTGGATTCAGATATGGGTACTACGGTAAACGGTGGTACTGTCATCGCTACCGGCACCATGATGGACAGAATTGAAACAAACAATCAGACTTCTGTCACCTTCCAATTCGACAAAACCCAGGAAGGTAGTGAAGGCAATGGTCCAGGGTACTATCTGCAGGACGAGACCGAAGCGACTTATTTGAATTATATGCCCCGCAATGATTTCTCCATTCTGTATTTCAGTTCTCCCGACCTAACTCCGGGTGATTACAGTTTCTGGATGGACACTACACAACTGTCCGGTGTTCAAATGGAAGGCAGAGGTATGATGGGAATGCCTCCTATGGGTGAACGTCCCGGGATGCCGGAAGGATTTGAGCCCGGCGAAAGACCTGAAATGCCCGAAGGTTTTGAGCCCGGCGAAAGACCTGAAATGCCCGAAGGTTTTGAGCCCGGCGAAAGACCTGAAATGCCCGAAGGTTTTAAACCCGGCGAAAGACCTGAAATGCCCGAAGGTTTTGCACCTAACGAAGATCCAAGGTTCCCGGGGAAAGGCGGCGACATGGGTTTTGCGGACGCAATAAATACAGATTATGTCAGCCTCATCTTTACAATCACCGAAGGAAACAATCACTTCTTTGTTTTTCAGCCTACCACAACCCCCTGATTGCAGGGGGTTGTTTTATTGTTCGTATTTATACGCACTTTTGTATCGTTCCACATTTTGTGGCAAAACTGTACACTACAAAGTGTGAGGTGAACAAAAAATGCGTAAAGAAACGAACTCAATTGGAATTGCCATTAAAAATGCACGAAAGAAACGGGGTATGACGCAGGCACAATTATCTGAAGCCTTGGATATCAGTATGCGTTACCTTCAATCCATCGAGAATGAGAACAAAACGCCCAGTTATGCGCTACTTACCAGAATACTGGGATACTTGTCCTTATCTGCCGACTCTGTCCTTCTTGGTGATGAATTAGAATCTCCGGACAGAGAGCATTTGATTCACCTGATCAAATACCAGTGCACCGACAAGGACATACAGGTATTGATTGCTACTGCAGAAGCTCTCATTCGTACAAAGTCATAAAATTGGAGTAAAAAAGAAATTCCTATGATAAACCTCGGTAATAGACTTCTCCTTTTGCGTCGGGAGAAGGGTCTGTATCAAAAAGATTTGGCAGAATACTTACATTTATCCATCAGTGCCATTTCTAATTACGAAAATGGTACCAATGATCCCGACTTACAAACCTTGTGCCATATCGCGGATTATTATGGAGTCACGACAGACTATCTTCTCGGTCGGACTCCTTAATTTTATGCTTTTTATTTAAATTTAACTTTTTTTCATTAAAGTGGTAGCGTAACAGAGATTTTTATGTTATAATAGATTTCAAATTTATTTTCGGAGGAAAAGATTATGACAAATGATACCATACAAATTTTGATTGCTATGGTAGTTTACATGGCGGCTGTCATTGGAATCGGCTTGTATTTTTCCAAGAAAGCACAGCAAAGTTCAGAAAACTACTTCCTTGGCGGACGTTCCCTTGGTCCCTGGGTAACTGCCATGAGCGCAGAAGCTTCCGATATGAGCGGTTGGCTTCTTATGGGACTCCCCGGCGTAGCCTACTGGTGCGGTTTAGCGGATGCTTTCTGGACTGCATTGGGTCTGGCCATCGGTACATACTTTAACTGGTTGATTGTATCCAAACGTCTGCGCAGATACAGTGTAAGAGCGAACAACTCTATCACATTGCCTGAGTTCTTCTCCAACCGTTTCAGAGAGGACAAGAAGGTAATTCTGACTATCGCTGCTGTATTTATTTTGATTTTCTTTACTGTGTACGCAGCAAGTTGCTTGGTAACCTGTGGTAAGCTCTTCTCCAAATTATTCGGTGCTTCCTATGTCAGCATGATGTTGCTGGGTGCCGTGTTCGTACTACTCTACACCATCTTGGGTGGCTTTTTGGCAGAGAGTGCATCCGACTTTATGCAGAGTATTGTCATGGTGGTCTCCCTTGGCGTTATCGTTGTGATTGGTGTCAACGGAGCCGGTGGTTTGAGTGTAGTCATTGAAAATGCACAGTCCATCCCCGGATTCTTAGAATTTTTCGGTATGGCCTCCCCTACCGTAAATGAAGCAGGCGTTCAATTGGTAGAAGCAGGCGCTCCCGTCTTTGGTGAGCCTTTTGACTATGGTGTTTTGAAAATTTGCTCTATGATGGCTTGGGGTCTTGGCTACTTTGGTATGCCTCAGGTACTCCTTCGCTTCATGGCAATCCGCAAAGAAGATGAATTGAAGTTGTCCAGACGCGTGGCTATGATTTGGGTTGTAATTTCCCTCGGTATTGCAGTGTTTATCGGTATTGCAGGCCGCGTGATGAACCCCACCTTGCATTTGACAGCTTCCGATGCAGAAAACATCTTCATTACACTTGCAACAAGTTCCCTTCCCGCAATCCTGGCAGGATTTGTTATGGCAGGTATTCTGGCAGCTACCATCAGTTCTTCCGACTCTTATTTGTTGATTGCGGCCAGCGCTGTAGCTAAAAACATTTATCAGGGTGTTTGCAAAAAAGATGCTACCGACAAGCAGGTTATGCGGGTTTCCCGCATCACGCTTCTTGTTATCGCAGTCGTTGCTGCCATCATTGCAATGGATGAAAACAGCGTTATCTTTAAAGTTGTATCCTTTGCTTGGGCGGGCTTCGGTGCTACCTTCGGACCTTTGATGTTGTTCTCCCTCTTCTGGAAGAGAGTCAACCGTCCCGGTGCTATCGCCGGTATGATTAGTGGTGCGGCTATGGTGTTCCTGTGGAAACTGGTTATCAGCAAATTAGGTGGTGTTTTTGCCATCTATGAATTGCTTCCCGCATTCCTCTTCTCCTGCCTATGCATCGTAGTGGTATCACTGCTCACTGCACCTCCTTCTAAGGAAGTAGAAGAAGACTTCGAAAGCGTAAAGGCATAAAACGATACAATAAAACACCGTATACAAAAACCGGCCTGTGCTTTGATTCGCACAGGCCGGTCTTATTGTTTTATGATTTTACCGGATGGAAAATATCGTAGATACAAGGTATGACAATCAATGTCAACAGTGTACCGTACGTTAAACCTCCAATGGTTACAATCGCCATAGGGCGGGACATGTCTGCGCCCATTCCACCACCCACTACCATAGGCAACAGGCCGAGGATCGTGGTCAATGCTGTCATCAGCACCGGGCGAAGTCTGGTTTTTACAGATTCTATAATCGCCTCGTTTTTCTCCATACCTCTTTCTCTTAACTGATTCGTATAATCCACCAACACAATACCATTGTTTACAATAATACCTGCCAGCATGATAAAGCCGATGACTGCAATCACACTCAATTCGCTACCGGATAAAAACAATCCAAGGAATCCTCCCGTAAACGCTAACGGAATGGTAAACATAATGATGAAAGGTGATTTCAGAGACTGGAATTGTGCTACCATGATCAGGTACATAAATGCTATTGCCAACACCAGCATCAGTGCCAACTGTCCCATGGCCTCCATAATGGTTTCATTCTCACCACCAAAATGGAGAGAGTAACCCTTAGGAAGGTCGTATTGTTCTAACGCCTTCTCCACATCTGCGGAAACTAAACCTATGTTATATCCATCCTCTATTGTGGCAGACACTGCGATATATCGGGTCTGTTCACTACGCTGTATAGCATTCAGACTTCTACTCTCCTCAAAGGTAGCAATATCAGACAGAGGAACCTTGATCTTCTTGCCATCCTCGTCCGTACCATCAATGGAAATCGCCTTTAAAGTCTCTCTGGTGAGTGCGTCATCCGCTTCACTCACCACATACACATCGAATTCTTTAATGTCCGTGGTCAGCGTCGTTGCACTGGTAGGTGCTGCCAGTTTGGCTGAAATCTGAGCAAACACCTGACCGACAGTGAGTCCATAATCCATCGCCTTATTCTTATCTACCAGAATCTTCATCTCTCCGCTGGTTTCTTCCAAGCCGTCAGATACCTGGTCCACACCCTCTACAGTCTGCAAAACGGAGGCAACCTCCTGCGCAACCTTCTGCAGGGTTTCCAGTTCCCGTCCTTTCACTTGGATGCTGATTCCACTGCCACCCAATGCGGACATGTCCATGGATGCCGTTTGCACCGCAATATCTACGCCTTTGATATCTTGCAGTAGTTCCTCTATCTGCCTTCCCAGCTCGATATTGGTGTATTCCTTATCCTCTTTGGTTGTAATGTAAATGGACACAGCATTTGCCGTTCCGCCACCCAGCATGGCTGTACTGCTGTCGCTGACCATAGCGCCGATATCTTGAATATCAGAGATGGTTTCCAAACGCTTCACAACTTCGTCCGAGATGGCTGCGGTTTCTTCCAAAGACATCTCATCCTGAGGTGTGATGGTCATGCTAATTTGGTTACTGTCCATCTCCGGCATAAACGCCGTACCCTTGGACACGGACAATACCGTACTCAATACCAATAAAAAGACTGTAGCTAAAATAACCAAGCCTTTTCTTCGCAGGCAACCTCGAAGAACTTTTTCCAAAAGCGATGACAGTTTATTTTCCCAGCCGCCAACCTTAGGTTCCTTTGTATTCGTCAGTACCTTAGATGCCATGGCAGGCACCACAGTCAACGCCATCACCAAGCTGGCCACAAGGGAATATCCAATGGTGAGCCCCATGTCCACAAACAATTGTCTTGTGATACCCTCTGTAAACACAATGGGTAAGAACACGCACACCGTTGTAAGCGTAGATGCTACAATCGCACCGGCTACCTCTTTTGCGCCCTCTATAGATGCCTCTTTGATAGACGCCCCTTCACTGCGCATACGATATATGTTTTCGATGACCACGATGGAATTGTCCACCAACATACCAATGGCCAAAGCCAGTCCTGAAAGAGATATAATATTCAATGTGACACCGCTGAAATACATACAGACGATGGCCGCCACCAAACTGATGGGAATTGAGCACGCAATAACCAAGGTGGGCTTATAATCTCTCAAGAACACAATCAATATAATCATGGCCAGACCGAAGCCCACAATGATATTGCTGAAAATAGAATCCATGACCATATCAATGTAAATCCCCTGGTCCATCAACTCTATGAGACTGATATCACTGTTTTCTTCAGAGATATCCGCAAACTTGTCTTTAATCTTATCGGATACATCGCCGGTGGAATATCCCGTCTGTTTCTGCAGCGAAATCAGCACACCGGGATTGCCATTGAGGTTGGCGTAGATATCTGCACTATTATCTGTCATGAAAACATCCGCCACATCACCCAGGGTGATGGTTTTAACCCCATCCATATTCAGGTTCAATAAAGGCATGGCCGCCAGTTCGTCCACGTCCTCCGGTTTTTCTCCTACACGCACCAAATAGTCCACGCCATCCTCTGTCACATATCCTCCGGGCATGGAAAAGTTCTGTGCCACCAATAAACTTTTCACCGTCTCAACCGTAAGAACACCCGCCATATCCGCATTCAAATAGGCATCCTGACGTGCATCCTCCAGCTGTTCTTCCGCATCCCGCAGTTGTTCTTCTGCCTCGTCCAACTGCTCTTTTGCTGAATCTATTTGTTCCACACCGGCGTCCAATTGTTCTTTCACTGAGTCCAATTGTCCCTGCGCTGCCTCTATCTGCGCCTGACCATAGGAAATTTGTGCACCGGCACTACCAAGGCCGGCAGCCGCCTCCACTTGTCCCTTGACAAGCGCCTCTAAACCTTTATCTATTTCTGCCTCCTGTGCGGTCAGAGTATCTAACTGTGTCTGTGCCTCCTGCAATCCTGCCTGCAAAGTAGGTTTTAAGGAAACATCCACCGACTGCATGGTAGGCAAATCCAGTTGTGTCTTTACCGCCAGCTCCAAGGCGCCAAGAGTCGCAGGTAATCCCTGCCCCTGCACAGCTTCTGCCAGACCATTGATGATTTCCTGATCTTCCGTGGAAAAATCAGCTTTTATGGATTCCCACGGGGTCATCATAGCCGTTGCATCATCTATATTATGAGTCGCCTTGTAATTAGCCATTGCGGTCTGGGCAGATAGCATTTTCTCTTTGGTTTCAATGGCAGCAAGCTGCTGCTGCAGTTGAGCCATGGTCGCCTGAATGGCACCCTTCCCGGCTGCTATTTGAGATTTCGCGTCAATCAATTTGGCATGATTCTCTGCCAGCATTGCCGCTGCGGCTTCCTTTTGATCATTAAAATAATACTTGCTGTTTTCTAACTGTGCCCTATTGAAATCCAAATCCTGCTGACCTTCCAGCAAATCGGCTTTGGCATCCTCCATTTCCTTCTGCTTGTCTGCGATTTCCGCTCTTCCGTCGGCAATTTCCTTTTTGCCGTCCAGAATTTCTTGTTGCGCTTCTTCCATCTCCTCATCGATAGAAGCGAAAATCAACTTGTTGACCTCCGCGATTTTGTCTTCTCGGATAATCACATTGACTTGCTCCTGCAGAAGACCGCTGGCAGAAGCGCTTGCCACGCCTTCAATACTCTCCAACTCAGGCAACAGATAATCTCTCGTATAATCGCTGATTTCAGCGGTGCTCATTCCCTCCATACCGACTGCCGCCACCATGATAGGAAGCATGTTTGGATTTAATTTCATAATAACGGGATTCCCCACCGACTCATCCCAATATGGTTTTACCTGGTCCAGTTTTTCGCGGATTTCAAGAGATACGGAATCCATATTTGCGGACTGTGCAAACTCCATAATTACCATAGAGTAGTTCTCGCCGGAAGTGGAACTGATACTCTCCACATTGCTAACCGTAGCCATGGACGATTCCACCGGCTTCGTCACTACAGCTTCTACGGTCTCCGGGCTGGCTCCTACATATGTAGTCATTACAATAACATAAGGCAGGTTGATATTTGGCAAAAGGTCTGCTGTCATTTTCGTCAACGACACAATACCCAGGATGATAACCATCACCACCGCCACAAGAATTGTATATGGTTTTTTCACACTAAACTTTGATATCATTTTAACCTCTTTTCCATATGAAATAATGCTACTATTTGATTATATTATGGCGATTGCAAATGTCAATTATCTCAATTGTTAAAAAAAAATAAAACCTTTATGATTGACAGCAGGTGCACATGCACATATAATAAAGTAACAAAGCATGATAGAGGTGCGAAGTTCAATAGTATGCTTCATTCACAATCAGACCTTTGAGAAGCAGAAAGGGGCCTTCGCCGAGGTTACGCTATATCCGGTCTGGGATTAGCGTCGCCGGGTTGCCGGAGAACATCCTGCAAACTGTCATTCCAAAAGGAATGGAGCGCTGTCGTGGACTCGTATTGTATTTTCGTATGAAGCCATGGCATCCACCATGGCTTTTATTTTTCAAAAGAAAGGAAGAAAAAAATGAAACAAAAGAGAATCTCAATCATTGGTCTCATCGTTGCCGCTGCAGCAATTGCCATGGCAATCGGCGTGACCGCATCCGGTGTGAACACCGTTGCCACGTTCTGGGCATTGGTTCCTCCCATCGTAGCCATTGGACTGGCATTGATTACCAAGGAAGTTTATTCTTCCCTGTTTACCGGTATTGTAGTTGGTGCCATCTTGGGTAGCGGTGGTTCTGCACCAGCTACAGTTGACCATGTCGTCAGCACCGGTATCATCGCAGCCATCGAAGGTACCGCAGGCATCTTCTTGTTCCTGGTCATTCTGGGTACCATTGTTGCACTCATCAATCGTTCCGGTGGTAGCGCTGCTTTCGGCCGTTGGGCACAGACCCATATCAAGTCCCGGGTAGGCGCGCAGCTCGCTACTTTTGCTCTGGGTGTGTTAATCTTTATTGATGACTACTTTAACTGTCTTACTGTTGGTAGCGTTATGCTTCCCGTCACAGACAGCCATAAAGTATCCCGCGCCAAATTAAGCTACATCATCGATGCTACTGCAGCACCTATTTGTATGATTGCACCCATCAGTTCGTGGGCTGCAGCTGTTTCCAGTTATGCAGAAGGCACAGGCCTGTCCGGTATCGAATTGTTCATCAAAGCAATTCCCTATAACTTCTACTCACTGCTGACACTTGTATTCGTCGTTGCCCTCGTTGTAATGAAGGCAGATTTTGGCCCGATGGCAAAACACGAGAAAAATGCGATTGAAAATGGGGATTTATTCTCCTCCGAAGAACGCGTAGAAGAAAACGATATGGAGTTCAATCCTAAGGGTCGTGTGGCAGATTTGATCCTTCCTATTGTTGTTTTGGTTGCAATCTCTATTGTCGGTCTGCTATACATCGGCGGATTCTTCGGTGTGGACATGTGGGGTGGCACCGAATCTGCCGGCAGTTTCGTGGCTGCATTCGGTAACACAGACGCAACCATAGGCTTGCCCTGGGGTGCTATCTTAGCATTGATTGTTATCATCGCATACCTGATTGGCCGTAAACTGTTAACCTTTAAAGAGGCTATGGAATGCGTTCCCAAGGGATTCATTGCTATGGTACCTGCTATCATCATCCTAACCATGGCAACCTCCCTCAAGAACATCTCCAACGATTTGTTGGGTTCTGCTTCTTATGTAGAAGCATTGATGCAAAGTGAAGCAGCACAGGGATTACAGAATCTGCTGCCCGCAGTGATTTTTGTAGTAGCGTGCCTGCTTGCGTTCGCAACCGGTACTTCCTGGGGAACCTTCGGAATCCTGATTCCCATCGTTTCCAATATGTTTGCTGCAACCAATCCCTTACTCTACATCGGCATGTCCGCATGTCTTGCAGGTGCGGTTTGCGGTGACCATTGCTCTCCTATTTCCGATACTACGATTATGTCTTCCGCAGGCGCAAGATGTGTACATGTGCTCCATGTTTCCACACAGTTGCCCTACGCTGTCTCTGTGGCAGCTATCAGCTTTGTCTGCTTCGTAGTAGCCGGATATGTTCAGAATGCATGGATTTGTCTGCCTCTGGGTGCCGTATTGACCATCGGTTTCCTGTGGATTATGAAACAACGGACAAAAAAGGCCGAAGCATAAATAAACCGAACTTAGCATATACAAAATCAAAGGTCCGTCGGATTATTTCGACGGACCTTTTCCTATTCATTCCCTTATTGCTTTTCGATTCAACATATATTTCCGTATGCGCCAGATTATCAAGGCAAGTACAGTTATGATGGAAATCCACTCTGATATAGTTTGTACTATCGTGCCATCATAGCTAACCACTATCTCACCCACATCTGACACATCCTTATTGACCTGTACCAGACCATCTGCCGTGGCAATAACTTCCAACGCTTCCCCCCTATTTTCCGGAGTATATATATGGGCTGTGTAGCCTTTATAATAAATCAACGGCAACACGTAGATGTCCGGTGCTTCTTCCACTGCAAATCGATACTGCAGGTACCCGGACCGGTCGAACGCAATGGGACCATCCATAGCCTGTACCGTATCCATTTCTCCCGCTCCCATTCTCACATCCCA
>JAFQIE010000024.1 GCA_017397645.1 Lachnospiraceae bacterium
AAGGAGTGGTGATGATGGTTGCCTTTGCGTTATGCTCACGAATCATGTTCACGCATTCTTCCAATTTCGCCTGCGCCACTTTTTCCGTGCGGCTTAGGATAACCGTGCCTGCGTGCTCGATCTGATTTAAGAAGAACTCGCCAAAGTTCTTGATGTACATTTTTGCCTTAGATGCATCCACAACAGTCACCGCACTGTTCACCTGAACCGATGCTTCTTCTGCCACACCTTCTACGGCCTTCAATACATCCGAAAGTTTCCCTACGCCGGAGGGCTCAATCAGAATTCTGTCGGGCGCATATGTGTCAATTACTTCTTTCAAGGAGGTGCCAAAGTCACCAACCAAAGAGCAGCAAATACAGCCCGAATTCATTTCCTTGATTTCGATACCGGAGGCCTCTAAGAAGCCACCGTCAATACCAATCTCGCCAAATTCATTTTCGATAAGAACCGTCTTGGTCCCCTGCAGAGCTTCCTGCAACAGTTTTTTAATCAGTGTAGTTTTGCCTGCACCTAAAAATCCGGAAATTACATCAATCTTAATCATCTTTCTAACCTTCTTTTCTTCATCATTCTTTAATAGTCTTGGTACTTAATGCGATACACCCGCTTCAAGGAATCGTTCACTCTCTCTTCCGAAATGGTACCGTCTAAAATCGCTGCCAACACTCCTGCATATGCCTTTTCAAAGCTTTCCGGCATCAGCAACATATCACAACCGGCTTTCAGCGCCATCACAGCCGCCTCGTCCGAACCGTAATAGGTGGAAATTGCTCCCATATTCAGAGCATCGGAAATCACCACACCATTGTATTTCAGTTCTTTGCGTAAAATATCCGTAATCAGTTTTTTAGAGAATACGCAAGGTTCTTCGTCGCCGGTCAAATTCGGTGCCGACATATGTCCCACCATAATCATCTGTGCCCCTGCCTCCATGCCTGCTTGGAAAACTTTGAATTCGTTGGCTCCAAAATCGTGCAATTCTCTCTGCGTGGAAGCCATACCGTCATGAGTGTCCTGAGTGGTACAACCGATGCCGGGAAAATGCTTTAAGCAGGGCACTATACCCATTTCGTCAAGTCCCAACATCATGGAAGTAACATAAGTGGAAGCCGTTGCTGCATCTGCACCATAGGCACGGTCCTTCATCACACTGTTCTCCACATTGCTGATGTCCGCAACAGGTGCAAAGTTCAGATTAAATCCGTACTTGGCCATATTTTCGCCAATGGTTTTACCTGCCTGATAAGCCTTGTCTGCATCCCCTGTAGCACCAATCTTTGCAGCACTGTCCACCTTGGGGCCCAATCCTGCTTTTGCCAAGCGGGACACTTCGCCGCCTTCCTCATCCACTGCGATAAACAAAGGATATTTTGCATAGGAAACCGTCTTGGAAATCAATTCCTTCAACTGGGATTCTGACTTCATGTTTTTCTGAAAATAGATGATGCCGCCGACCGGGTACTTCTCCAAGGATTCCTTAGTTTTGTCCCCCGCCTGGGTAGCCGCATCAACGCCGGTTAGGGCTTCCGGAGTCACAATGAATAAGCCTGCCACCTTTTCTTCCAAGGTCATGGCTGCGATTCTTTCCTCTATCTGCGCATCAAACGCTTCTTCCGGGCTGGGTGTTGGTGTACCCATCATCGGTTCCATGGTGGGTAGTGCCTCTTCCGAGCCTAACATTTCGTCGATTTTTTCCTGGCTATGTAGCAGCTCTTCCTGCTGCATACTACGGAACAAACCGACGCCTAACACAGTTGCCGCCACGAGTACTACCAGTAATAGCGTCATTGTCAGATATGCTTTCCTCTGACTTTTTTTGCGGCGCAACCTTCTATTCTCTCTTTTTTCCTGTTCTAAAATCTGATTCTCGTCCATACCCTTTTCCTTTGAAACATAATCTATTTTATCATACCCCATTTTTATCGTATTTACAAGAAAAAACCACAAACAAAACAAGAGAGCGCATCGATTTTACTTCAATCAACACGCCCTCTTCAGACTATGTGGTCCAATGGTTCAACCTCTCTTTCTTTAGTTTTTTCGCCAATCCTTTTTCTCTTCCATTCTTCC
This sequence comes from Lachnospiraceae bacterium, assembly GCA_017397645.1. Lineage (GTDB taxonomy): Bacteria > Bacillota > Clostridia > Lachnospirales > Lachnospiraceae > Acetatifactor. The sequence continues at coordinate 2,074 of JAFQIE010000024.1, forward strand.
TTTGTGCTTTTCCACTTTTTCTTTTGTACGTGGTACTGTAGTGCCCTGATCCTTTCTCCTTCAGTGTGTCGCTACTTTTTCTTCTGTGTACTGAGCTTTTCTCTTCTAATCTTCTTCTCGATTCGATTGGCCTGTTACCTTATCTGCTGTACCTTATTCAGTTGTACTTTGGAAGAGTTTTGTTTTCTCTCTCTTTGTGTCTTCATTATATGACATGAAAATACATTTGTCAACATATTTTCTGAAAATTTATTCTAATTCTTTAAATATTTACATTATTTTCCATCTCCCGCTTTATTTTCCCACAAAAAGAGGGTGGCGGGAAGTATACTCCCCGTCACCTTAGGTAAGCTAGTTTAAGTTATTTCAATATTTCAATCCCCAATATCTTACACAAGTCTGTGATGACACCGGTATTGTCTCCATAAGAGATAATATAATGCTGACACATCACATTTTCTGCAAAAGCGGGAACATCCTTTAAGAAAATCTGGAGACCCGGCAGTTGGGGTGCGGGTTGTGTCCAGCCTGCTTCTTCCCACTTAGGTGGAGTCTTGCCCTCTCCTGTCACCATGTGCATATAATACTTGCCATCGATGGTGGTCAGACGACACATAGTCAGTTCTCCGGTTTTCACCTTGCTCACATTTAGAATACCTTCTGACAACTCGCCAAACGCTGCAGGCATCACAGTTACCTCACCGTCTACTACAGCAGCAGGCACATAATCAGGCACTCCTGCTATGACGCTGTCTTCAAAGAATTCGTAGAACTCCAAATAGGGTGCAGCCTGCCCGGTGGTGTATTTCACCATCATCTGCGTAATATTTCCTAGGCAGTCATTTTCCGGAATAGTGCACAAGTCTTCCTCATCTGCCAAAAGCATAAAGATGGGGGCAGGCGGAAATCCCAACAGTTTTTTCATACCGTCCACATCCTTCAGGGAAATCGCATCATATCCTCTTTCATCACAGATTTCCTTTACCGCAAGATAATACCCTGCAGCCTTTTCCAAACTCTCTCTTTTTGCTTCCTTTAAGAATTTCCACTTGGACATGCAGTTTTTGATTACTTCATCCTTTTGTTCAGCGGTAATTTTCTGATATCGCTGTTCCATATCCAACATTTCAAAGGTTTCAATCTCTGTTCCAACCACCCTTTTTAAGGATGGGCCGTCATGCTGTGTACCGTACAGGTTCATATCTCTATAACCGGCCATACCTGCCTTCGCATGACGAAGCTTGCTTGCTGCTGCCGCCGCCTTACCGAACTGCGCTACCTTCTTTGAATTGGTAGGCAATCCGATGATATCATAAATATATTTAAAGGTATATCCCAAGTCATAAAATGTCTTTCTGATAGCGGTAGTGCCCGCCTGATCGGCTGTAGTGACAATCCTGCCATCCTCTATCCATCCACATAGCCCCCACAAAACCATAGGCTTCTCGCGAAAGTGCTCTGTTATCTTTACCACTGCATGGGTGGGTATCCATCCGGCAATACAAATCACCAAATAGTCAAACTCCTGTCCATTTAACGCAGCGATGGCTGCATTCACATCCTTCTCCTCGTAGTCATCCGTAACAGGATAGACACTGATGGTCTCCACTCCCTCTTTTTCCAGAGCCTGCAGTGCTGCCGCACATTTGTTCACAATTAACTCTTTCGGTGTATTTACCTCTCCAAAACCCACAAAAGCCGCTTTCACCATAACTATTACCTCCTTTTGTCTCATTGTCTGATACTTCTGCATTTTATTCTCGTATATTTAACACATTATCAGCGTTTTGATAATTCCGATAAGACTCCGAATAATCAACGCCGGAAGGACTGTATACATCCTTCACTTTAATTAAATCTAATACACTTTCCACTGATTGGAAACAACCGGCACCTACACCAGCTAATATAGCACCACCCAGACATGCCGTTTCGTTGTTTTCCAAAGTCACCATGGTCTTGCCCGTCATGTCTGCCTTCATCTGACACCAAAGAGAACTATTTGCTCCCCCTCCCATGGCCCGAATCTGCGTCACATCAAGATTTAGATACTCCAAATTCTCTTTTAGCGTACAGGAAATGGCTTCCATGATGCTTCTTACAAAATGTGCCCTGGTGTGTTCCGGCGTTAATCCCGTAAAACTACCTCTTGCTGTCGGATTGTACTTCGGCATGGTGGAGCCGCAAAGGTAGGGCAAAAATGTAAGTCCATCACATCCCGGCGGAATATCTTTGGCAAGCACATTTAAGTCATCAAAACTCATGCCCTCACAAAAGGCATTCTTAAACCATTTCAGCGCCATACCTGCCGTAGCAGACCAGGTAAGCAAGCAATATTTGCCATCATAATTATAGTGGCAGGGGATGATGCTATCCTCCTGAAACGGAGGTATCCATTCACAAGGCGTGAAAATCACCATAGTTGTACCGGTCATTTCGCTGACTATTCCCTTTTTTACCACGCCGGCACCGATGGCACCGGAAACCTGGTCCATAGCCCCCGTCACAATCTTGATTCCTTGATACTGCCCTACCAACTGACCACTGTCCATTAGCTTGGGCAACATCTCTGTGGGTACGCCTATAAAATCCAACATTTCCGGCCACCAATCAGACGAATGAATGTCAAAGTAGATGGTGGAGGACTGCAATGTTTTCTCCGTCACGAAGCGCCCTGTCAATTTGTACAGCAGGTAATCCTCCAACAAGAAAATCTTTCTGGTCTTGGCCCAAATTTCCGGCTCATTGTTCTTTACCCACATCAATTTACAGGCAGGCCAAGTAGCTGTGATTTCCGGCTGGCCAGTCATCTCATAGACCTTTTTTCTGCCAAAGTGAGTCTCTATAGCTTCCGCCTCCTTGGTGGCACGATTGTCCAGCCAAACGATGGCTTTTCTCACCGGGGTACCATTCTCATCCGTCAGTATCAGCGTTTCACACTGGGTATCTATAGCCAAAGCATCTACAGGAATAGACAGTTTATCCAGTTCTTCCCTTACAATGTCCCAATAGCGCGTTGCCTCAAATTCCACGATGTCTTCATGAGTCTCCAAGGTATAGTCGATATTGGATGTGCAAAGCATTTCCAGTTTTTCATTAAATATTGATGTTTTTACCGATGTGGTGCCCACATCAATTCCCATTAGGTTCATATGATAGTTTTCTCTTTCCGATTATTTGCTGTCAACTTTGAATCCTTGATTTATCCGCAAAATACTGTCCCCACCGTCCATGCTTCCATGTCGGGCACAGTCACGATGTAATCGTCCCCTTCTTTACGATAAGACAAATGTGTTTTCCCCTGCGTCTGGGACATATAATAAAAATCTTCTGTCACCGGCCTACGAATGAGAAGTTCCACTTCATCCGTATGACCCACCGTACAATTGATTAGCGACACCTGTACTGTCTCTCCCTTCAAATTCTCTCTGGGCAGAAGCACTGCCTGGATAGGAGATATCACTCTGGCTGCCAGTTTGTTTCCACTGATATAATCCGCCAGATTCAGCATCTGATCTCTTTTATTCATGGGCATAATGCCCTTCCAGGGAACATATCCCAACACACCCCATGTACCACCCTCGACGGTTTTGATGACTGCTCCTGCGATACCATAGGGATATTCTTCGTCATCACCATAGGGTTGCAATGGCAATGTATTTTCGTACACGCTGACAACTTCCACATTATCACCGGGCTGATACAGACGATATGCATCCGATTTCCCCGCGGTAAAGAACGTGGTTTTCCAAGCCTCGAAACCGGCAGGATTTACCGGATGGTCCACCATCTTTTCCCTCAGTTTGAATGCATCCAAATCATCCACCCGAGCTGCTTTTACGCCGAACTCATATCCTCTTTCGATAAGGATCTTTATAGTCTCCGCATCGGTCACCACGCACTTACCCATCAAATCCTGAATTTCTGCATCCGACATGATGCGAGCCATATCCGGATGAATCATGTAGATGTCCTTTTCCTCCTTGTAGAAGGTAATGGGGAATGCGTCCCGAAGCAACAATTGTGCACCTTTATAATGAAGCATATTCAAATCCTTCATATCTTCATCCGGTGCAATATCTCTCGCCCAAGAGTCCCTGGACAGGAAGTAACGCAGACCACTTTGATAGGTATCCGTGGCTCGCTTTGTCAATTCCTCCCAGTAAGGGCGCTGCTCTTCAAATAATTTCAGAATTCTCTTATACCAGTTCAAATCTTCCACGCCGACGCGTAGCATAGAATAACTCATATCCGTATAACCCGCCGCAAAATAGATGGAAGTCTCTAATGCGTTACCCGCAGGAGATTTGCCAAACACCTGACAGGGCAGGCTTTCAATTTCCGGTGCCACACTTTTCACATAGTCCGGCATAAGAGATGTCTGATAATCCAATGCCACCATTTTGTCCAAAAAGGTATTGGGATTGTGGTCATCGTAAGACCCGTCACCTGGACGGAATTTGGGTGCCTTCCCTGTAGCGTCCTTGATTGCGTCAAAAATATGCGCATGATCAAAGCCACTATATGCCCGTCTAGGGCCATTCTGCAAGCACACTGTAGTATTGGGCGACAGCTCGTGCACCGTCTTCGCAAAATCATAAGTGAACTCATACAGTCCCTGACGGATAAAATCTATATAGCGTTTTCTCCATTTTTTATCGCCATGCAAAAACTCCTGCACCAATGCTTCTCTGGTGAAGGAACTGCCGTGCTGTGCATTAAAGGTATCAATACAATGGTCACAAAAACAGGCATAAGAAACAGGGTTGTGATTGTCCGGCCTCAAGTCATCATCAATCCACAGACAATCCGGCTGCACTTCCATATAATATTTCAGTGTTTCTTTCATGTACTTTCTGAAGTACTCCCCTCTCCAGCAAAAGGTATAGCCCGCCTTTTTACCATCATGTCCCACCAGCGTCTCCACAGGGGACCCTTCAAAAACAAGACCGGAAAAATCCAAGCTAAGTCCGTGCCTGTCGCCGTGTCCTACGGTATTACTAATCTGCATGGACACACTCACATGAGTCTCTCGAATTCTTTTTGCTCCTTCCACGAGACGTTTGGCATATGCCTTATGTGCCTCCATCTTGGGATATCCATAAATAGTACACATCCAGATATTATCAATGGATTTTGGATACTCTTTGATGTACTCCAACAGCATGTCTATTTCCTGTTCCACATTTGCGGAAGTAGGATTTCGCATCATCAGCTCCATGATTATCCTCCTTTTATTACATACTTTTCGAATAACAATGCATTACATAAAACATTTTCTACTTAATTAATGATTTTTTTCTATTGCCATGATACAATGAACCCAACAAACCAATTGCAAAAGGAGTGCTCCAATGTCCAAGGAAATCATTTCTTACAATTTCACTGATCCGCATACACGAATCTATAATTTGGAAGTCTTCAACTCCCCCCAACGGAAGTATCGCGGAGAACATTTCCACAGAGAAGCGGAGATTATTTTGGTTTTGGATGGAGAAATTCTCCTTCATATTTCCAATGACAAATTTGCGCTGCGTTCAGGTCAGTCAGTTTTTATCGGCAGGAATATAATCCACACCGTATTACCCTCTTCTCAAAAAGCCAATATCTTGATTCTTCAGGCTCCTCTGTCCGAAATAGAAGAAAACGTGGAAGCCCGTTCAGTGGACTTTTCTTTGAAGAATTATATTTTAGAAAACCAACCTGCAAACTTCCATTTTTTTAATGAGGACGGTAACGAGTTTTCTGATATCCTATATAAGATTAATGAGGAATTGAACCAAAAAACAAACCACTATGAGGCATACATCAAAGCCTATACACTTCTCTTGCTTGCCCACTTGAAAAGAACCGGACTAATTCAAAAACCTGTTGTAAGCATGAGTGGACGCTCTCTTGAAAAGCTGAACAGGATATCCGAATATATCACCCAAAAACATGAAACAAAACTATCCTTAGCCGACTTGGAAAATGAAATTAAATATAACAAGTTTTACATCTGCAAGCTGTTCAAGCTCAATCTAAACACTACCTTTACCGAGTATCTGAACTATGTCAGGTGTAAGCATGCAGAACGACTCCTTATTTCCACGGACAAGAAAGTTTCTCAAATTGCAGATGAAACCGGCTTTTCCTCTTCGCAGAATTTTATCAAGGTATTCAAGGAGTTTTATAACTGTACACCCCTAAAATACAAAACTATGTATCAGTCCGACAAAGACAAGGGAGGTCTCATTTAGGATTCCACTAGATGAAGCGTTTTCCATTTTCCTTGTTTGAAGCGTGCACGGAACGCAATTCCTCTGATTACCCAGTCGGAAACCATAGCAATCCAAATGGCTATAAATCCCACATGGAATGCTTTTACCAAAAGATATGCAAAACCGATACGGAAACAGAACATGGTTGCTACCGATACATACATAGTAAAGGCCGTGTCTCCCGTGCCACGAAGCATTGCCGGGAGGCAGAATGAACTCGGATAGAAAAACGGCATTGCAGCAAAATATAAAGTGATTGCCTGCATGGTCAAGCCATTCACATAATCTGTCATACGAAACAAAGGAAGTATTAACGGCACCAGCGGAATTGCAATCGCTGCTGTAATTGCCAACGATATCCGATCCAATTTCAACATATGCTTAGCAAGGGCCTCGGCCCAATCCACCTGATTGGCTCCCATCATTCTACTTATAAAAGGTACACTACCCAAAGTAAATGCCACACCAACACCATACACCAATGGTGACAATGTAGTCGTCAAATGGTTGGCATTGATGGACTCCGTACCCAAACTCACCACCAAGGTCTGTAGTATCAGCGCACCTAGTTGAAACATGCCATTCTCAATGCCTGTGGGCAAAGCTACATGGAACACTCTCCCCAGCAAACCCAGGTCCCAATCTTTCTTGAATATTCCCTCAAAATACACCACTTCTTCTTTTTTGGATAGCAACCCCATTAACACAAGACTCATGATTGCGTATGCCATCAAAAGAGATAATCCCACACCCACAATTCCCATAGGAATCACAAATAAGAAGATATACTTCAGACCAATATTGATAGACAACATTATCACCGATGCAACCATGGTCAACTTGCTTTTTCCTATGGAGCGGAAGGATGCAGTGCCGCAGTTAAACAATGCCACAAAAGGATAGGATAATATAGTAATGGAATAATAGGTTAGACACTGCTCCATAACTGCAGGCTCTGACTCTCCGTACAGCATGTTCAGGATTCCACCCTTAAAGAGTTCCATCACAAACACCAGAATTAATATGCCTGAGAATATTGTGATGACTCCCATCTTCAACACCTTCTTGGCCTGTTCGGGTTTTTGTGCTCCCAAGTATTGTGAGATGTAGATACCAACACCCGCAGCTAATGCTACAAATATCTGTTTGAACAGCAAATCGATTCTGGACACATTCGCCACTGCCGCTAGAATAATGTTGTTATTTGGCAATTGTGATACCATCAACGTATCAATCATAGAAAGTGCCGACAGCATCATCTGTTCTCCCCAAATGGGAAGCAAAAATAAAAATATTTCTTTGTTGGAAAATGGAGCACCTTCAGGTAATTTCAGAAGTCCTCGCATATCATTCACCTTCCTGTATGTCAAAACTATTGTTCGGAAAACATCTTGTTAATACTGGTCAATGTCTCGCGTACCAACTGTTCTCCACCTACATGTCCGATACATCCACTGGAAATAAACGCACTGTAGTGTCCGCCCTTCTCCGCCTTTTCCGTGGGAAGATAGCCTTCCGTACCATTAGCCAGTTGGATGAGAAATGTCTGCTCTGCCAGACTTCTTGCCTTGATCTGGTTGCCGTAATCCAAGAACAATTCAAAGGGATTGGTTGCAATGGCAATGGTTCCCAAACGCATGACATGCACTTCAATATCCACCACATCCATCTTGTCCTGAAGTTCCATCCGTCTCAGGATTCCCAAATGTATCTGCAATTTGGCCGCATCATTAAAATCTACATCCCCTTCTTTATTTTCCAAATATTTTTGAATTTCACGCTTTGCCAAGAGTTCCTGTTCTAAGGTTGCACGCCGTAAAGGTAATTTCATGATATGTACCTTGTGCTCAAACTCCACGTCAGACTGCGCCTCATCCAAGCCCTCATTGTATACCTCTATAATCTCATTGGCAATACGCTTACCGGCCTTTCTCATACCATCTAAATCAAACATAGACGGGTCGGCCTTACGTTTAGGGGGATTGCTTCTCTTTAAGTTAGGATCGTTTACATCCGTATAGGGCTCAACCCAACGCACCAAATCTACGGGACACTGGTCTCCCGCAGCACTACACAGGGGCAAAAGGAACAAGTCCTCTCCAAAATGCTTTCTCAAAAGCATCTTAGTTTCTCCCCAAAAATCCGGAGAAATAAATAATCTATGTTGCACGCACTGGGCCGGACATGCCAGATTGGCAACCACACCGGTCAACTTATGATTTTTGTCAAATACATACAACAGTTCAATACCGGAGTCATTGCCACCTTCCAAATGTGTAAATACTGCTCTGTCAGTATCTCCCCACATTTGAGCAGAACCATCCGAATAGGATACTCTCCTACACATACCCACTGCCGCACGGCCAAATGCATTACTGTAAGATCCCTCTGCTAAATTTCTCCACGCATCCAACACCGTTTTGGTAATCTTAGAGGCAATCTCTTCGAACAAATCATCTTCATTCTCTATGTCGTTATTGTTGAAAATATCTGCGCTCGTCACATATTTTTTGTTGGGAGGCAGTTCTCTCTCCAATAAACCTCGAAAACCACCCGATGGTTTTCCACCATTGATTCGATTTCCAGTTCGTCCCGTGTACCCGGGACCGGTATGAGTGTGAATGGCACTGATAACTATCTTTTCCGGATCAAGTCCCAACCCATTATCACGAAGTCTGTTTTTTACTTCATCGGACAAAACACAAGAAACACCAACCAAATCCACGCTACACAGTACCATCTGCTCCGTATCGGAAGCAACTGCCATGGCAGTGACCGTCAGCGGTTTTTCCTGATATTCGGAAATACGCTCTGCGAACTGACCCATCAGCGCCACCGGCTTATTAAACTGAAAAATCTCTTCTGCCCAACCAATTCTAATGTTACCCATAAGATACCTCACTTTGTATTATATAATTTCTGTATTTTCCTTCGTTTATTTTCTCTATAACTTATTTATACAGCAAATTATTGTCCAATAAAAGTTGATATCTTGGCAAAAAATGAATCAATCTTGGTCAAATCGTTATAATCTGCCAATCTATGAAAACAGTTGTAACACAAAAAAACGCCGTGGAAATTGCTTTTCCCACAGCGATTTTATACAACGTTCACTATTCTTTTGTTTTCTTATAATCTTGTCAATACAAAAATATCATAAATCGCTTTGATTGCGGTCTCGAAATCTTTGTTCTCCACACCCAGGATAATATTCAGTTCTGAGGAGCCCTGGTCAATCATCTTAATGTTGATGTCCGCATGTGCCAGCGCGGAGAAAAGTCTTGCTGCAGTACCTCTGGTGGACTTCATACCGCGTCCCACCACCGCAATCAATGCAAGGTCAGCTTCGATTTCAATCTTGTCAGGATTTGCCAAGCGATGAATCGCAGCAACCACATTTTGTTCTTTGTGCAGGAATTCGTCCTGATGTACAAACACAGTCATGGTATCGATACCGGAGGGAACATGTTCGAAGGAAATTCCGTTTTCTTCGAATGCCTGCAACACCTTGCGGCCAAATCCGATTTCGGAATTCATTTTATCCTTTTCAATGTTGATGGAGCAGAATCCCTTCTTGCCGGCAATACCGGTGATAATGTATTTGGACTTCTGACAGGTACTTTCCACAATCCATGTACCTGCATCTTCGGGTGCATTGGTATTTTTAATATTGATGGGAATTCCTTCCTGGCGAACAGGGAAAATAGCATCTTCATGAAGAACGGTCGCACCCATATAGGACAACTCGCGAAGTTCCGTATAAGTAATCACTTCAATACCCTGAGGGTCTTCAATGATTCTTGGATCCACAATCAAAAATCCGGATACATCCGTCCAGTTTTCATATACATTGACCTTGGCCGCTCTTGCCACGATGGAACCGGTGATGTCGGAACCGCCACGGGAGAAGGTCTTTACCTTGCCATCAGGCAATGCGCCATAGAAACCGGGCACTACGGTATGGCTATGCTTCTTCAACTCAGCGCCTAACACCTTATCCGTCTTAGCCTGATCAAAATTGCCGTTTTCATCAAAGAAGATAACGGTTGCCGCATCGATAAAATCATAACCCAAGTAATTAGCCATGATAATACCGTTCAAAAACTCTCCTCTGGAAGCCGCATAATCACTTCCGGCTTTCGCCTTAAAGTTAGTTTCAATGATCTCGAATTCTTTGTCCAGGCTTAAGGACAACCCAAGTCCGTCGATAATCTCTTGATATCTCGCTTTGATATCTGCCAGAGCCTTGGAGAAATCCTCCCCTTTATCGGCCAGTGCATAGCATGCATAGAGCATATCGGTTACTTTAGTATCCTCTTTATAACGCTTTCCGGGAGCAGAGGGAACCACATGAATTCTCTCCTTATCGGCACGGATAATATTTCCTACTTTTTTGAACTGCTCGGCGCTGGCCAATGAACTTCCGCCGAATTTTACTACTTTAGACATTTTTCATTCCTCACGTAATTTCTTTTTTTTGCCCCTTGGGGATTCTTTAACATATATACCTTACTTATATCTCTAAAAACTTATCAATTAAAGTGTGTCCCTGTGCCACATAGTTGCCGGACTGCTTTGCACAAGCCTCGTTGTAGTCCCAAGTCTCGCTTCTATGCCTTGTGCTGTCATAGAGCAGGTACGGCACCTCTTCCGAACTGTGGGTTCTGATACGGATGGGAGTGGGATGATCCGGTAATACCAGCAATCTAAAATCCTCTCCCGCTGCCACAAGTTTCTCCACTGCAGGACCAATGACTTTTTCATCCAAATATTCGATGGCCTGCACCTTGCGCTCCAGGCTACCCTGATGTCCCATTTCATCCGGTGCCTCCACATGGATGTAAGCAAAGTCATAGCCGTCTTCTGTCAACGCCTTCACGGCAGCATCTACTTTGCCGGCGTAATTAGTGTGCAGTCCGCCGTTAGCGCCCTCAACCAAGGCGACCCCCATGCCGGCGCCCACAGCGATTCCTTTTAATAAATCCACCGCAGAAACCATCATACCCTTCTTGCCGGTTTTGTCCTCGAAGGAATCCAGCATAGGCTTGGTGCCTGCGCCCCAGAACCAGCAGCAATTGGCAGGATTCAGTCCCTGTTTTTTGCGTTCTATGTTGATGGGATGGTTCACTAAGATATCATAACTCTTGCGCATCATAGTGCGAAGTGCTTCTTCTTTCGGTAAAGACTGTCCGATGGTCTGTCCCAGTACGTCATGAGGCGGTGTCAAAGGCACCACTTCTCCACCATTCCAAATCAGGCAATGGCGATAACTGGTTCCCACATGGAACTGAAAAATCTCTGTTGACAGTTCCTTAGCCACCTCTTTTAGTAAAACCGCACAATCCTCGGTACTAATCTCGGAAGAACTATGATCGATAATGGTCTTTTCCTCAAAGGGCACATCATCCTCAGAAATGGTCACCACATTGCATCTAATGGCAATGTCGTCCTCTTTCATGGGTACACCGATGGAAAGTGCTTCCAAGGGAGAACGTCCGGAATAATATTTTTTAGGGTCGTAACCCATCACGGATAAATTAGCCGTGTCGGAACCGGGGCTCATCCCCTCCGGAATGGTGTGTACCAAACCGATTTCGGACCATTTGCTAAGTCTGTCCAATGTGGGAGTGTTTGCATATTCCAACGGTGTTTTATTGCCTAAGCTCTCAATGGGCTCATCTGCCATACCGTCGCCCAAAACAACCAGATATTTCATAGCGTACTGCCTCCTATTACAACAAGCGGATATAATTCAACACCTTGTCGCCCAACGTCTTGTATGCTGCCAGGAACGCCTTCTCCTGCATGGGTACGGTGATATAACCAAATTCACCTTCTATGGATTCGTCCATCGCAGTGCCTGTCTGTCCAAAGGCTTCTTCCACAGTTCTTTTTGCATCTTCTTTGGCGCGAACCAGATAACTTCTTGTTGCTTCCCCCATGTCTGCCAGTTTTGCAGGCTCTGCATCCCAGAAGCAGGTTACAGTCTTGCCGGGATGACGGGCGCAATCCACCACGTCTGCCACTACTGCACTTGCGGTGGGCAGTTTTCCTGCACCTCTGCCGTAGAACAGTGCATCACCCAACATGTTTCCGGTGACGAACACACCGTTGAATACATCGTTTATCATTGCAAGTGGATGGTCCTTAGACACCAGGAATGGTGCCACCAATGCCTCCAGACTATCATCTTCTCTCACCTTG
>JAFQIE010000025.1 GCA_017397645.1 Lachnospiraceae bacterium
CTGCGGGCAGGTATTCAGCCTGTCCAATATAAATGGTGTTATGCTTTAGAAAATCACTATCAATGGTTAAGGTCTCCTCCGCCACCTGATAATCCGAATGGAAGTAGACGCCAAACGCCACCGAAAGGGCAATCGTTATCGCACACAAAGCTATTCCACCCCTTGTAAGTTTCTCCGACAACATTAAGACAATTCCCAATATCACTGCACATAGGGCACATGGCCACAATCGGTAAGTGAACTGGATAGCATTGAACAATGTGTTATTCAAAACCTTCCATGGAAAAATATCTGTAGACAACACAAATAGCAGCACACCCAAGAGAAGAAACGCATCTGCCCAACGGTTCTTTATTTTTCCAAATGCAAATCGGCTAATCAGCAACAATAAAATCGGAATTCCGATACCCAGTTCCGCAATCACACCGAAATTTCCTTTTAAGTAAAAAAATGATTTCAGTGGTTGCGTATTGTCTCCAATCCATGCCCAGGATTGCTGATACCAGAACTTACCTGTCAACATTTGCTCCAGCATAGGAAATACAAAATATGCGCTGATGCCCATGGTCAATAACGCGGTAATCAACAGCCGCTTTATCTTTTCGGGACGGAGTAGCTCCTTCCGTGTTTTTTCAAGAAAGACAGCGCTAATAAAAATACCACAAGTCACGATAAAACAAATCAAAGTGGTAATGGTATGGGTCAGTATCAGCCCCGAAAAAGCCACGCCCAGTAGCCAAATCCGTTTGCCCTCTTTGGCAAAGTAGTCATAGATACCTGCAAACAAAAGAGGCAGGAATACAAATGCGGCATATTCACTGATTCCGGCACGACTATGTAAATCACCCAGATAATACTGGGAAAGCATAAGCATTACCGTTCCTGTAATGGAAAATTTCACATTACCTGAAATATATCGAAAGGCCATATATGTGGTGCAGGATGCTGCTATCGTAAGGCATAGCGCGAATATTTTCCAACTGAGGATGGGCGATACGCCGAGTATCCTAAGAAATGCCGGCAGCACCAAGGTAATATCTGAATAAAACAAAGAACTGCCATAGCCGTATCCATTCAAAAAAATAGGATTCACTCTGGAGGGGTAGGTCCCGTGCACAATCGCTTCCTTGACGGATTCTATACGTAACAAATGGTAGATGGTATCTAAAAGGTGGCAACCCAGTCCATCCATCAAATAGGGAAGACCTGTCACCACGGCGATCAGAAGTACCATTCCCACAACCTGCCATGTCTCCTTCCCATACACAGACCATGTGTGACTTCTGTTTGCTGTTAATTTATCTTTTTGTTTTGCAAATATTTTTTTCATTTCCAATATTATCTTTTGTTGTGCTAATGTCTTAATCTGCTTTGAGTACTATTTTACTGCATCGCCTCTGCAAACGCAATCTGCTTTTCATCTTTCTAAAGTTTCCAACATCTGTTCAATTATAATATCGAATGATAGGGAAAAATATGATTGTTACTGTTAATTTGTTTTTAAAAGGAGGTAACTAATGGATGCAATAAATCAGTGCACTTGTGCTGGGCATCTGGCAATGGCCACTGTTCCCAAGCAGGAATGGTGCGAGCCCTATGATTGCGAAATCGCATTGACGGAAGGAACAATTTTTCCCTGCCTTAACCTGACTTTTTATAAAGCACCTGCCAACCAAAAGAAGTTAAAAAGTTGCAGCAGTCTGTCTAACAAAGATGAGAGAGACAGAGAAGAAATGATGACGGAACTTTCTGCCATCAGTTTTATGCTCAACGATTTGACCCTATATCTGGACACCCACCCGGACTGTCCCAACGGAACACCCTTGTTCCACGAACTGTTGGCAAAGCGATTAGAACTTTTGTCGGAATTTGCAGAGAGATTCTATCCTTTGACACATTTGTCTATGGTAACCGGTGAATTTGACGAAAACCGTTATGGTTGGTCCGAAGGACCCATGCCGTGGGAAGGAGCGTGTATCTAATGTTTGCCTATGAAAAAAGACTTCAATTTCCTGTAAAAATAAAAAACACAAATCCTGATACTGCCAGACTCATTATGAGCCAATACGGCGGCCCGGATGGTGAGTTATCCGCTAGTATGCGTTATTTATCGCAACGTTATTCTATGCCGGTAAAAGAGGTCGGCGGACTTCTCACGGATATTGGTACCGAAGAGTTGAATCACATGGAAATTATCTGTGCCATGGTATATCAGTTGACCAGAAACCTATCCGAAGCAGATGTGAAAAGGGCCGGTTTCGATGCGTATTATATCGACCATACCAAAGGTATATGGCCACAGGCAGCGGCAGGGGTACCCTTCACTTCTTTGGAGTTCCAATCCAAAGGCGATCCTATTACAGATTTATTTGAAAACCTGGCTGCAGAGCAAAAAGCAAGAACAGTGTATGACAATCTGCTCCGTGTCATTGATGACCCGGATGTAGTAGCCCCTCTAAAATTCTTGCGAGCTAGGGAAATCGTCCACTTCCAGCGCTTCGGTGAGGCTTTGGAAATGACAAAAGAAAAGTTGGACTGCAAAAATTTCTATCATTGTAACGCTTCTTTTGACAAGATAGGAAAGAAATAAGGTAACTCTATCAGTTTCGTCTGAATGAACAAAGAAAGGCAGGAAAAAACATCCTGCCTTTGGTATTCCATATGTTTTTAAATTCAAACTATAGTTCCACAGCCTGAAACTTGCCGTCTATCAACTGCCAAATTTCCCCAAAACCACATTCCCTGGCAAGGACTTTTGCCTGTTCAAAACCGTAGCACAACCCGTCCAAACTATGAGCATCCGAGGTGATGGTTACTCTACCTCCCATTTTATGAAGTTCACATATAAGTGCTTTTGATGGATAGGGTTCCGTGCGATAACCACGGCTCACAGCACCACTGTTAATCTCAAATATCTTACCCGCTTTCACAAGTTTTTTCATGGCAGACTTTGACGCTGCTACATATGCTTCCCCATCCGTATCGATGAGGCATTTGCGCTCATTGAACTTGGTGATGATGTCAAAATGTCCCACAATATCTACATAGGGATTATCTGCCAACTGCCCCACGGTCTCATAGTAAGCTTCCACCAGTTTTTCCACATTTCCAAAACGTGTACAAGCCTCCTCGAAAAATTCCAGGGTATCATCAATGCTAATGGGCTCTTCTCCGTCCATCACATGGTGCACGGAACCAATCACATAGTCAAATCCGGAAAGTTCCAAGTCGGATATCACATCGTACTCTATGCCTAAATAGACATCCAACTCTCCTCCCATAGATTCCTTAACCTTCCGGCCCTCCTCCATGTAAGCATGGAAGGAATCCCAAGACATAGACCAATCATTTTCGTAGGGCAGAGGGCTGTGACCGGAAAAGCCTACAGAACAAAGCCCTCTATCCTTCGCTGCCTCAGCTATTTCCATTAACGAACCCCGACCATCATCATATTTAGAATGAATATGAAGGTCCTGCAGTATCATTTCACCATTTTCTCCTGTTTTACCTTATGGTCAATCACATGACGGGAGGCCATCTCTTTGCGAATGTCCTCCAAGGTGATGCCCTGGTCAATCATCAGCACCATAGTGTGATAAATCAAATCACCAATCTCATAAATGGTGTTGGCCTTATCGCCATCCTTGGCAGAGATAATTACCTCTGTACATTCTTCTCCCACTTTCTTCAATATTTTGTCTGTCCCCTTTTCAAAGAGATATGTAGTATAGGACCCTTCCTTAGGTGTTTCCTTTCTGCCCACCAGCATATCCATCAACGCCTCATAGGAAAAAGCAGGTGCTTCTTCTCCCTCATAAACAGGATTGGAGAAACAGGAATCGGTGCCCAAATGACAAGCCGGCCCGTCCTTTTTTACTTCTACCACCAAAGCGTCATAATCGCAATCCGCCGTGATGGACACGATATGCTGATAGTTCCCGCTGGTTTCGCCCTTCAGCCACAACTCCTGACGGCTTCTGCTCCAAAAACAGGTAAGCCCCTTTTCCATGGAAATCTTCAGACTTTCCTCGTTCATATAGGCCAGCGTCAGCACTTTCTTGGTCTCATTGTCTACCACAATGGCAGGAATCAGTCCCTTATCGTCAAATTTTAATTTGTTGATATCTAACATTTCTTATCTCCTCACATGAATTCCGTTTGCTGCAAGTTCATTTTTCAATTCCTCGATGGTCACCTGTCCGAAGTGGAAAATAGAAGCCGCCAGCCCGGCATCCACTTTAGGAAGTGTTTTGAACAATGTGATAAAATCCTGAACGCCGCCGGCACCTCCGGAAGCAATCACGGGTACATTCACCACCTGACACACTGCATCCAGCATTTCCAGGTCAAAGCCCTGTTTCACGCCATCAGTATCAATAGAGTTTAATACGATTTCACCGGCTCCACTGTCCACACCACGCTTGATCCATTCAATGGCATCCATACCGGTATCTTCCCTGCCACCCTTGGCGAACACACGAAACTGTCCGTCCACACGTTTAGCGTCTACAGAGAGGACCACACATTGGTCGCCATACAGTTTTGCGGCTTGACCAATCAGGTCAGGATTGCGGATGGCCCCGGAGTTGACACTGACTTTGTCTGCACCACATTTTAATACTCTGTCAAAATCTTCTATGGTATTGATACCACCGCCCACAGTCAAGGGAATAAATATCCGGGATGCTACTTCCCGCAAAACATCAGTGAACAGTGCCCTGCCCTCTGCAGAGGCTGTGATGTCGTAAAACACCAACTCATCTGCGCCGGAATCAGAATAGAGTTTTGCCAGTTCCAAGGGACTGGACACATCGGACAGGCCGAGGAAATTCACACCCTTTACCACACGACCGTTTTTCACATCGAGGCAGGGAATAATTCGTTTCGTTATCATTTCGCTATCTTCAGTGCCTCCTTTAAGTCAATTGCTCCGGTATAATATGCCTTACCCACAATGGCGCCGTACATCCCCATGTCACGCAAAGCTTCAATATCACTCAGATCCGTCACTCCACCGGAAGCAATTAGGTTTAAGTCGAAGGTTGCATTCAAATATTTGTATAGTTCACGGTTGGTGCCACTCATAGCGCCGTCTTTGGATATATCGGTACAGATAACCGTTTTCACACCTATGGTTTGCAGTTTATTTAAGAAGTCTTCACAACTGACATTGCTGACTTCCGTCCAGCCCTTGATGGCCACATAACCGTCACGGCAGTCCACACCCACAGCGATATGTTTTCCATAACTATCCACCATATCCTGCAAAAACGCTTCGTCCATCAGCGCTGCCGTACCCAAAATCACGCGCTCCACACCGGCATCCAGATACCGTTTCACGGTTTCCTCCGTACGGATGCCCCCACCGATTTCCACTTTTAGGCCGCTTTCTTTCGCAACCGCTGCCACAACCTCAAAATTAGGCGTGGTGCCGTCCAGCGCACCCTCCAAATCCACCATATGAATGTATTCCGCACCGGCCATTCGGAAGGCCCTCGCCACCTCTACAGGGTTTTCACTATATATGGTCATTTGCTTGTAGTCCCCCTTGTAAAGGCGGACCGCTTTTTTATCGTATAAATCAATTGCAGGTAATATAAACATAGTTGTTCTCACATTTCACAAAATGCTTTTAGTATTTTCAGGCCCACTTCCCCACTTTTCTCGGGATGGAACTGGCAACCCATCACATTGTCCATGGCCACTGCAGCGGTGATTTCCTTACCGTATTTAGAAGTGGCTATCACACTATCCTCACAGTCTACACCGTAAAAACTATGGACAAAATACACAAAGTCACCATTCTTAATATACTTCCAAAGAGCATGTTCCCGGGTAAAGTGCAGGGCATTCCAGCCGATGTGTGGAATCTTCAAATTGGGAGGAAGGGTTTCCTCCATACCGATGACATTTCCTTTGATCAGTCCCAGACCCTCATGCTCACCATATTCGTAACTTTTTTCAAACAGAAGCTGCATCCCCAGGCATATCCCCATCAGTGGCTTGCCTGCCGCCGCTTCCCGAAGGACCGCTTGGTCCATTCCGGTTTCACGGAGTTTCTTTGCTGCATCGCCGAAGGCACCCACCCCCGGCAAAATGATTCTGTCTGCTTTTGCTATTTCGGCCTCATCCCCTGTCACCACTGCCTGTGCTCCAAGCATATGTAGCGAGCTTTTCAGTGAAAACAGATTACCCACGCCGTAATCAACTATGGCTATCATTTACAGTACTCCTTTTGTGGATAATACTTTGCCCTCATTGGCAGCATCCTTGGCAGTGGCCTTGCTCAGGGCATGACCAAAGGCCTTGAAAATACCCTCCGCAATATGGTGGGAATTTTCTCCGTCCAACTCCAGAATGTGGAGCGTAATCTCTGCTTTTCTCACAAATCCCAGGAAGAATTCCTTCACCAGTTCGGTATCAAAGGTCCCGATTTTCTCGGAAGGGTAGTCCGCATTATATCGTAGGCAACCTCTTCCGGAAATATCAATGGCACATAAAATAAGCGCCTCGTCCATGGGAAGGATAATATCACCATAGCGATAAATACCTGCTTTGTCTCCAACCGCCTGGTAGAACGCCTGACCAAGTGCGATTCCCACATCCTCAACGGAATGGTGGTCATCTACCTGGGTATCTCCCACGCAGGTCACATTCAGGTCATATCCCGCATGGCGTGCAAACAGGGTTAGCATATGATCCAGAAATCCCACACCGGTATGGATGATACTATTTCCCGCACCATCCAAATTCAGGGTGAGTTCAATTTGGGTTTCCGCAGTTTCTCTTTTGACTGTAGCTACTCTCATGTTAGCATCCTTTCTCAGATAAAATCTTTGCTGTTTTTTCCAGCAACACATCCATCTGTTCCCTGGTACCAATGGTGATTCGGCAGAAGTCTTCAATCTCAGGTTTCTTAAAGTGACGAACCAACACGCCCTCGGACTTTAGTTTTGCATAATACTCTTGACCTGAAATAGCAGAGGATTTTGCAAATATAAAATTCGCCTTGCTGGGCAGTACCTCAAATCCCATTTCCTTTAGTTTCAAGGTGGTGTATTCACGATTTTCCACAATCACCTTACAATTGTCCAAATAATACCGGCTGGTCTGTGCCGCTGCTATGCCTGCACGCTGTGTCATACGATTGATATTGTAGGGATTGATGGAATACTTTAAGGTATTCATGTCCCTGATAATGCCTTCGCTGGCAATGGCCACGCCAAGTCTGGCTCCTGCCATGGAGTGGGACTTGGAAAAGGTCTGGCACACCAACAGGTTGTCATACTTTTCAATGAGGGGCACACAACTCTCCCCACCAAAAGCCACATAGGCTTCGTCGATCAGCACCACATTGTTGGGGTTGGACTTCAAAATCTCCTCAATTTCGCTGACCGGGATAGTCATTCCGGTAGGTGCGTTGGGATTGGCTATGACAATCATTTCGTTCAATCCGCAATACTCCCGATAATCCAAAGAAAAATCTCCTTTCAAAGGAATCACGTGGGAGGGCAGGTGATTAACGGCCGCATACACCGGATAAAAACCATAACTGATATTAGGGTATGCCACCGGTGTATTGGCGTCTGCAAATGCCGCAAAAGCCAGATACAATGCCTCATCGGAACCGTTCACCGGCAGAATATTTTCCGGATTCACACCGAAGATCGGTGCCAGTTCTTCCCGAAGGGCCTTACACTCAGGGTCGCAGTACAGGTTTAGTTTTTCTGCCTCCTCCGCCACTGCCTCCAACACTTTATCGGAGGGCGGGAAGGGAGACTCGTTGGTGTTTAATTTCACATACTGCATATCCTGAGGCTGTTCACCGGGGGTGTACGCCTCCAATGTAGCATATTTTTCACTCATGAAACTTCTCATGATTATTTCTCCTCAAAACGCTTCAGCGCCGCCTGTGCGTGGGCTTCCAGTCCCTCGCTTCGGGCAAAAAGCGCGATATCATCTTTTACTGTTTTTAGTGCTTCTTCCGGGTAGTAGATGCACTGGGTCTTTTTCACAAAGTCATCCACAGACAGAGGGCTGGAAAATCTAGCCGTGCCACTGGTGGGCAGGGTATGATTGGTGCCTGCCAAGTAGTCACCCAATGACTCAGGACAATATTTTCCCAGAAATACGGAACCTGCATTTTTCACATAGTCCAGGTATTTCATAGGCTCGTCCACACACAACTCCAGGTGCTCCGGTGCCAACTCGTTGGCTGCTTCAATGGCCTGGTAGAGATCGTCGGTGACGATAATCCGCCCGTTGTTCTCGATGGAAACGCGGGCAATCTCCTGACGGGGCAGTTCGTTTAACTGCCTCTCTACCTCTGCGCTGACTTTTTCTGCCAACGCAAAACTGTCTGTCACCAATACCGCGGATGCCATCTTGTCATGCTCTGCCTGGCTGAGCAAATCTGCCGCCACATGTACGGGGTCTGCAGTTTCGTCTGCAATCACCAGGATTTCACTGGGGCCGGCAATCATGTCAATGCTGACACGACCGAATACCTGACGCTTTGCCTCCGCCACAAAGGCATTGCCCGGGCCTACAATCTTGTCCACCTTAGGTACCGTCTCCGTACCATAGGCCAGCGCCGCCACAGCTTGTGCACCGCCCACTTTGAACACCCTGTCCACGCCTGCAATCACAGCCGCCGCCAAAATAGGCGCTGCAATGGTGCCGCCCTTGGAAGGGGGAGATACCATCACTACTTCGCTACATCCTGCAATTTTGGCAGGAATGGCATTCATCAACACAGTGGAAGGATAGCTTGCCGTCCCCCCGGGGACATATAATCCCGCCTTCTCAATAGGCGTTACCTTCTGCATCAGTATGCTACCATTTTCCCGCTGATAGGAAAAGCCTTCTCTCACCTGTCTAGAATGAAATTCCCCGATATTTTCAGCAGCCATGCGAAGAACTTGAAGCAATTGGGGATCCGTTGCTGCTACCGCCGCATCCAGTTCCTCTTTTGTCACTTCGATTGTATCTAACTTAGCACCATCGAATTTCTTGGCGTAGTTTTTCAGAGCCTCATCGCCATTTTCCGCCACATCTTTGATGATGTCTGTGACAATATCCGCCACGCCGGCAGTTTCCGCACAACGCATCAGGAGCTTTTCATTTCCAAGTTCACTAAATTTAATAATCTTCATCGTATCAATCCTTTGCAATTACGCGACTGACTCTTTCACACAAAGTCATGATGTCGTCGCCTTTGAATTTAAAAATCGCTTTATTGGCCACCAGTCTGGCGCTGATATCCACAATATCCTCCAGCGGAGCCAGTCCGTTTTCACGAAGTGTACTGCCGGTCTCCACAATGTCCACAATCACATCGGACAACCCCAAGATAGGCGCCAACTCGATGGAACCGTTCAACTTGATGATGTCGATTTCCCGGCTCATAGCGCTGTAATAGGTTTTTGCGATGTTTGGAAATTTGGTAGCCACACGAAGTGTTCTCACAGGGTCATCCCTGAACTCCTTGGGACCTGCCACGCACATACGGCATTTCCCCATCTGCAAATCCAAAAGTTCATAAATATCCGGCCCATACTCCAGCAAAATATCCTTACCGGCCACACCGATATCCGCTGCGCCACGCTCTACATAGATGGCCACGTCGGATGGTTTTACCCAAAAATACCGCACGCCTGCTTCCTCATTTTCAAAAGTAAGGCGTCTGTTGGGCTCTCTGATAGTGGGACAGGCATAGCCCGCTTTTTCAAATATATCATATACCTTTTCGCCGAGTCTTCCTTTCGGCAGTGCTACATTAATCATCGGTAGAAACCTCTTTCATTTCTGCATGGTCAACATAAAATGTCACTCTGCTTCTTATGTCTTCGGGGGCACCCTTCTGGATTCTCACACTACGTCCCGCATCCTTGACCTTCAGTGCTTCACAGATGACCGTCTCCAAATTGCTATTCGCATCATATAAAATCAGGGTATCCACGTCATAGGCACTGGTGGACATCATAAAGCGCTCCAGCTGATCCAGATACACCGCGAATCCCACGGCACCACCGTTTTTGCCCATCTTAGTCATCAGATGGTCATATCGGCCGCCGGAAAGAACACCCACGGGAACACCATTCACAAATCCCTTAAATACTATTCCGCTATAATAATCCATGTCATTTACGACAGAAAAATCGATGTTGATACGATACTCGCCGTAGAGTGCCAGGTCTTTGCTGAGTTGCAACAACTCTTCTATGGCCTTCTGACTTCCTTGGGGAAGTGTTAAACCGCGCATTTTCTCTGCCACCTGAGTAGGTGTGCCACTGACTGTGATTAGGAATTTTAGAAGTTTCTTACCATTTTCGCTGACGCCATTTTTATCACAGGCGTCTTCACAGGCGTGGAGATTCTTATTGCTCACCGCCTCCAAAATAGCTGCTCTGGCACTACCACTGATATCCTCTGCGTCCAGCACACCAGCCACAATACCCACATGGGAAACATCCAGCACATAGGTATCACTAATAATTTTCAAACTCTCTGCTGCCAGCATCAATACCTCTGCCGTAGAAAAACGGTCTACCGCGCCGATGCACTCCAGGCCGGTCTGCATAATTTCCTTGAAACCATACGCATTCTTGGGTACGCGATACACATTTTCACAATAGAAAAGTTTCTTAGTGGTGTCATCTTCCTTAGTGTTCTTGATAATGGACAGGGTAATATCCGGCTTCAACGCCATCAACTTACCATTGGTATCACAGAAGGTAAGAATCTGCTCGCTGGCAAGGAAATTCTTATTCTGCATGTACAAATCGTATTCCTCGAACTTGCCCACATGGTACTGGATGTATCCCCAATTTCTATATAATTCCCTTAATTGGAATGTTATTTTTTCGTCTGTTCTCAATGCACTGCTATTCATTAGATCGCACCTCATAATGATATTCACTTTTCCATAGTAGCACACTACCACGCTAAAGTCAACAGTTTCTTATCCCACCAACCATTTATATTTTGCCACGCTGTATAGGGGTACCAAAGGCAGGAGAATCGGGGTCTTTTTCACATACGCCTGGTACTCAGGATCCTGGCCGTAGTTTCTGTTTTGACGCAGTTCCAGTCTTCTGGCACCGCCAAACATAATATAGACAATACATATGTATCCGAAAGCCGCACCAATCCACTGCCATGCGCCGGCGTAGATGGTAACGCCCGACACAAAGACACCTGTCCAGAACAGCACCTCACCTAAATAGTTGGGGCATCTCACAATTCTATACAGTCCGGTGTCACAGAATCTGTTGGGGTTTGCTTTTTTGGCTTTGCTCTTTTGCGCGTCAGCCGCAGATTCCAGTAGAATCCCTAAGGCCATGATGATGACGCCTACAATGGCGATGGGGTCGGAAGCACCTGCGGTTGTTTCCACGGCATCGGCTTGTGCCAGTTCTGCTGCCATCAGACGAAACAGCACGGGAGACACCTGAAGCACATAGAGCAATGCACAACTAATCCAAATGCTGAATTTGGCTACCATTTTCATAGAGGTGCCATCCTTGATTTCCCGTTTCATGGCATTGCGGTAAGCGGCACTTTTGATTTCCCTAAGAAGCAGGTATCCGCCAAGTCTGCATCCGTAGGCCAAAAACAGCAAGCACATCAAAACTGTACTCACATCTAACACACCACGATACATAATCAACATCGTCACTCCCATGGCCGCAATGGAAAACCCATAGCCTAAGGAAATGAAGTACACATATTTGTAAAATCCTACGCTGCTGACGATAAGAGCAACCAAAAGTAAAATCAAAAATCCTGTTCCAAAGGTCTGTGAAAAGTTCATAAGGGTAACCTCCTGATAGTGTAATGTTATATTAAATCAAAGTTTGCTCTGCAAAATAGTCCCTATAAAAAAATATGACTTTTCGTAAGAATCCATTATTGCCGTTCTATCAAAGGATCTCCATGCTCATTAAAGGCAAGTACAGTATAGCAAAAGAATATAAACAATTCAACGATGTAACTAAAGTATGACTTGTTTATATTTTGTTATTTACCTTAGAACTGAATATCAATTTACCACCCAGCGTCCACTTCTATTCGTACCTTCTCTCAGAAGGGCCCCTTCTTTCTGCAGTTCCATCATGTCCTTTTGCACTTGTTTTCTTGTTATGTTCATTTTTTCCATAATCTGAGTTTGAGTCGATGTGGGATGTTCCGCTAAATACGCTAATATTTCACTCTTTCTTTGGATCCCTTTTATCGGCTCCTTTTCGGCTCCTTTTCGGCTCCTTTTTGGCTCCTTTTCGGCTCCTTTTCGGCTCTTTGGAGTAACTTTGTCAGCATTATCAATAAACTTCTCATGTATAAAAAAACGCGTTATAAAATAACTTCTATCCTCATCTGTCTCGAATTCTGGCATCGGAGAACCATTCGCCTCTAAAGCATTTAGTATTTTTTTGAAACCAGTGTTTCTTCCTTCTGTTAGATGTAATTCTTTTAAAAAATCACCAATTCTACGATTTCTGTATCGACGATTTGATACGCGGTAGCTTTTTAATCCTTCTATGGTGACAGAGCGATTTGGTCCGGGAAAACTTACAATTTCAATTCTGTCACTTTCTACGCGTACCTCAATCGGCTCACGTTCATCATAAGCACGGTGATAAACAGCATTAGCTAAAGCCTCTTCGATTGCTGCATACGGGAAATTGAAGAAGCGATCGGCTTCCGCCCTATCGGGATATTTTACAACTTTTTCAGTAATAACTACATTTCGTATGTGCTGTAATGCATCCCGAAGCTGTTGCTGTATCGGACCCTTGAATGTTTTCTCCACAATATTATCGCCGCCCAGCCCTTCAGGAAACTGAACCACATCAATCTGTGTATACGGAAAAAACTTATCAGGTTCCATACAAAAGAACATCAGTCCAACATTCTTTGGCTTAATGTATTCAGGTAATGTACTGACAATGTTCATATTTTGGCATAGTTCTACGAAATCCCCGCTTTTTGACATCTCATATAAGGAACTATTTACCTCCTTCAAATAGTTCTGAATGAGTGTAATATTCAAATCTGTCATTTCCGCCTTATGATTTACACGATCATCAAAAGGAATTCTATTTGCAAGATTAAACAATTCCTTTTCTTCTTCATCGGTTGGCTCCACTGAATTAGAAGACTTTCGAATGTAGTGAATACGTTCTTTATTCTTTTTATCCATAGTCTTAGGAGATGAATAAGGACGGGTTTCGCCACCCGGACACCAGATCACGATGAAATTCCGTTCTTGGTATGTTTCCACACCGATAATCGGCATATACGCCGGTCTGATTAATTTGCATTTTGAAAAGATTTCCTTTTGGAATTTATCTATTTTTTCTGCAGGAACACCTTGTAACGGAAACACCGGACATCCATCTCTTTCCTTCACACCTATTACTATGTACCCACCACCCCAGTTGTCAAGGTCATTAGCAAATGCACAAACTGACTTTAGACTTGTAGCCGGGTCCCATGTCTCCTTAAATTCGATTCTTGCCCATTCAACTGCATCTCCCGATAATAATGTTTTTATATTTGTTGGAATTGCCATAATTGCGCCTTTCTCTTTTTAACCGATAATCTCGTGTTTTACTTTTCCATACTTATCTATGCTTATTGATATAATTAATTCTTCATCATCCGGATCATAACCACCAAAGACTTGCCGAATGTTGTTAGCCTTTATATATATCACTCCAAAATCATCCATTCGCTCTCCACGGTAGTTAACCTTTCCATTTAGCTCATATCCATAAGGTGAGAAGAATTCATTTATTAAATACTGTAACCATTCAGTATAATGATAGAATTTCTCCATACCGTTCCATACCAAATCGCCATTAGAGTCAATAATCCACTGACACCATATACCCGGATATTTCACCATATTATGCCTTATTCGAGAAAACAAATTTATTTCTTCGATGAATTCTGAAGAAGGGTATGGTGTAATTTTAAATTTTCCCTTGAATGTAGTAGTGTATCCCATAAATACCTCCTTATTGTATACCATTGGTATATTTTATAATACAATATTCCAATGGTATAATCAACAATTATCTGTTATAATTAAAACAAAACTTGTTTGTAATGGGAGAAAAAATCATGAACGCCAGAACATTAGACCCTAAACGATTGACCTTATGCAGAGAAAAACTAGGTATTACAAAACAGGAGGCCGCCAAGCGAATGCATCTGTCACAGCCAGCCTATTTAAGATATGAAGCTGGCGAAAGAATTCCGTCCATGCCTGTTATTATGGTCATGGCAGATGTACTCGCAACGTCTCCTGCTTATCTCACCAAAGAAACTGATGACCCCTCTCCGAATTGTTTCTATGTCAGAGCGGAAAATGAGCCTGAGCTTTTTCAACTGATAAAATCATATAGAACGACGGATGTCAGAACAAAAGAACGATTGTTGGCATATGTATCTAAATTTATAGAATTATGATGGTCCTTACTTCATCTTCTTGCCCATCAACTGTCGTAACGCTTCTATCACACTCGTCATGTGATACTTTATGAGATAGATCTGGTTTGCGTATTGTGGATAGTTTTTGTCTGCAATTTCAAAGAGGGGATATATGTTTTCCTCCGTTTCGATGATATATGAAGCCATTTTCTCGACAGTAAATGCAGAGGCCATATTAGAAATATTGTTACATCTATCTAGAAGTTTTACCATAAGAGCTATTCTGTCTTCGGATAGTCTCCTGTAATAATCCAAAAGCCCCTCCTCCGATGAGCGGGTCACCTCTTTATTTTTGGTAAGTAGGGAAACCGACCACTTTGTTTCCTCATTCACAGGCAATGCTTCCACGTCAACATGGCAGTCCTCGCATACATCGTGAAGTAGTGCCGCTGACAAGAGATCATCCTCATCTAACCCCAGAGCAATGGCATGGCAAGCCAGTGAAAGTGGATGATTCACGTAGGGAACCTTATCCTTCCCCTTGCGCACTTGGTCCTTATGCATGTCTCGTACGTAGGACAAAATGCTGCGCGTTTGATGGAGTCCCTTTGCTGTCGCATAACTTTTGATGTAAGTATACATTCTTTCCTCATCAAACAACCGGTCGGACAAATTCTCCGTGGCTTTCACCACCGCCGCATCCGGTTCTTTTCCATTCAAGAGCCAGTCCAGCGTCACCCCATACAGTTTTGCTAAATCTTTCAACTTACTGATATCCGGCGCATACTCTCCTCTTTCCCATGCGCTAACTGCCTGTGGGGTCACCTCAAGTTTCTCTGCCACAAAACTCTGAGTCATATTCACATTGCTTCTTGCCTTTACCATTCGTGCCGCAAACAGTTTCATGCCGTGTTTCCTCCATGGCTTCAAATTTTTCCTACACCTGAAGTATACTATATATTCGTTCTATGTAAAAGCAAGTAATGCTTGAAAATTGAGGATTGTAATTAAAGGTTGACTTGTTTGAGGTCTGTGAGTAAGTTGAAACAGGGAAAGGCCAACTAGGTACGCAAGCGTCCTCGTCGGCCTTTTTATTGCCTATTAGTGAAAAATCCGAATGATATACTATTCCTCCAAGGCTTTTTTTAGTTCATCTAAAGTCAACCAATTATCGCCATCTTTTACTGCCTTTTCGGCATCTTGTAATTTCCTTAGGAGTTTTTTCTCTGCTTGTTCTCTTTCATAGTCTTCTATATCAATGACAACAAATCTTCCTCTGCCGTTTTTGGTGAGAAAAACCGGTTCTCCTGATTGGCAGTTTTTTAAAACCTCATTATAATTTCGCAAATCAGATACGGGCAAAATACTTGGCATGATAATCCTCCTTTCAAAGATATGCTCTACACTATTATTATACATAATTTTACGTAATATTCAACGTAAAATTATGTATTTTATCAGGCAGCCGTACGGGCAGTCGTCGTAATGTGAATTTTAAAACTATATATATGGACAAAATGAAAAACTCGTACCAGTGGTGCGAGTTTTTCGTTTATTTCTCATAATTATTTTTAGTTTTCAAAGTTTCAGGTATCATACGAGTATCACGAATGGGTATCAATGTACCTATTGGTATTATGACTTTGATGAAGGGAATGCGCAAGGGGAATTTGGAACTTTTTAATACGCCCAAACTTCTTAGCAAGCAGTATGCATATCTTCTTATACTTACATACAACTTGCTTTTTTATCTTCGGCATTCTTTGGGCACTCTATCTTCTTTTCTATCGGCATTGCTCTTTTCTGAACACTACCACTTACTTTTCCACTGGCACTGCTTACTTTTTTGAAACCTATAACCAAAAACGTTCCCTAATACAACAGCCTAATTAATGCATTTTCGTCAAAATGCTTTTCGCAAAAACATATTTACAGTATGAAACTATTTTAGCCTTACCAAAAATTTTGCCTGCACACCATTCCAACTATCTAAACTTTTTATCAATGATGTCATTTTTTCTTTGTATAATTCCTTATCTATGCCCATAATTTCAAAAAGAATCCTTCTATAAAGCACTACCATTTTCTTAGCATATAAGATTGATTCGGAGCCATTAAAATATAATCCCTTCTGCTGTCTTTTTATATGCATAATACGCACTCTACTATTAACAAGTATCTGAAGAAACTTATCATAATTATTAGCTATTTCCTCAGTAAAAATATCCTCACCGTATTTTGAAATCAACGCATCAACACACATTTTTAAGGACGTTCCTTTTTCTCCCGGTCTTAAAGACGAATAAAAATGAGTATTGGCTTTTACCACTTCCACTAACGGTTCCGACAATTCGATTAAAAAAGCGCATTTCACATCAATCGGCATCTTACTATCACTTGTCGCATATAAAAACATCTGATGAACAATATCTAATTCATCTAACAGTTCTTGCCATTTATTAAACAATTCAGGAGTAATTATCATTTCATAATCCAATAACTTATCCAATGTATAACTGCAAAAATCAGCTGAATTATAATACGACAGCCTTGTTTTCATAATATCGCTTGCATACGATTTCAAGTGTTCTGTTGTCTCCTCATTTAAATCTTCAAATACCATTTCTTTCACTGTGATAAACCTTCCATCGAAAATCATCAATAATCGTTCGAACTTTGTAAAAATTCCATATAAGTCCCTAAAGGATTCTCCTTTTTCAGAAATAATTGTGATAATTCTTATACCTAACTGTTCGATTATTACTGATATGTTTTCGTCTATCTGAATTTCTATACTCTTTGGTCCTCCAAGCATCAATTTATCATCCTGAAAGGTTGCTATAAGCTTTTTACATTTAATATCTTCCAATATTATATTCCCTTCTTCATTTCACAGTTTAATCTACTCATATACACATTTTTTATCGATAAACAAATCCGCTCATCTTCGTAGTTTTCATATATCGATAGTTTTCTATTATTCGCAACTAAATCAGTTGAAATCTTTAAATTGTCTTCAACCAACTGAAGCCACTTTTCAATCCTGTCATTAATATCCTCTGTGCTTGTACCCCAGAATTTGATTTGTTCATCTTCTGTCATCTCAACTATTCTTTGCCTGATATTCTCCACATTCTGTAATGCTCTATACATTATTGCTGACACATATATATGCATATCCTCAACATACTTATTGCCACCCGCCGAAAAAATATCCCTAACATTACCACACCAAACAAAACAACTGTACACAAGCCATGGTGTAAATTTACGATAATCCCCCCTAAACACTTCTGGAAATAATGCAATTCCTTCGTTCAGATAAATCCCCTTCTCTTCTTGCGGTAAATCAGAAAATGCAACCGTTTCCCCTTCACTCCACCATGTAGATTTTTGTGTTCGGAGTAATTTTCGGATTTTTCTGTTCAATTCATCTCCGGATAACTCCAATAAATCTTTTGCATCATTTCTCGTTAAGTAATCTTTTCCTTCTTCAAGATCCAAATTCAAATAAAATCGAGGACTATGTGTAACCTTCAAATCATCAATACATTCTTCATATTTTCTCAAGCGAACTTCCGGCTTATCACCTCCTAATTTTGCCATCAAAACATATGTATCCTCTATGTCATTTTTAAGACTCTCATATATACTACCACCAATTACTTCCCATTTTGCCCCATCCGTTTTTTTTACCTCTACTCCAATTTTATCTCCGTCACTCAAATCCTCTAATACAAAATCTGGAAATTTTTGAGCACTATGTGATATTTCTTCTTTTTCGAATCCTGCTTCAATCAGGCTATCATAAACTACATTTTCAAAATCTGTACCTGTCATATTCTTGACATCTTTGTCTCCGATTTTTTCATTTTGAAATCTATCTTCAATATTTTTTGTCACGCCATACAATCTTTCTATGTATGCTAATATTCTTTCTTTTGACATAATTAACCTCCAAAATACATTTGCCAATTGTCCTCAATTTTCTTTGCAATATGAAATGCCAACAGCGGCGGAACCGCATTCCCTATTATTTTATAAGCCTCAGATGCCGAGACAGAAGTATTATTATCCTTTTTGGGCAATATAAACTCATAATCATCCGGGAATGTTTGTATTCTAGCACATTCTCTTATAGTAAGTCTTCTTTCTTTCATACCTCTTTCCAATTCATTATAATACACGCCACCATGCTCTTTTGACAGTCTTCTAAATTCAATATTGCCATGGTGTTCAGACCTTATGGTGGGACCAACTCCTTGTAATTTTACTTCTTGTTGCCCTTGACAATGCTTACCCATATATTTTGCTTTTGAATATTTTTGTTGACTAACATCATTTGAAATCTCCGGCTCTTCCAATTCAATAAATGCTTGCTTCACTGATACAAATGGTTTCAGTATACCATTCCTACTCTTTTCATCTAAATAATGCGTCGGACATGGATAAGGATCATATTCCTCCGAAACAATCTCTTTACTTAATTCCTGTAATGCCTTAGAAGTTAAAGCCTCCTTTTTAAAACCAAAAAAAATCACTCTTTCTCTCCCTTGTGGAACTCCAAATTCAGCCGCATTTAAGACTCTTGCCGGAACTACTATATATCCTCCATCACATACAGATGCAAAATCTTTCTCAATTATTTTTTTAGCATCTTGCAAATTAGTTAATCCTTTTACATTTTCTGCGATAAACATTTTAGGTTTCGTAATTCCAATTACTTCCCGCATCCACATATACAATTGACCCCTGTTTTCTACAGTAGGTGCTTCTGCATCAATTTTCTTTCCGTTATGACCTTTGTCAGAATCAAATCCTTTTCGTTTTCCAGCTACCGAAAAATCCTGACAAGGAAATCCACCTGTCACAATATCAACATTAGTAGGAAAAATATTAATTTTATTTTCTCTCTGAAGTTTCACTAGATCTACAATACTGTCCAAATAATATGATGTCGGATCTATTCCTTTTTTCTTAAAATAGTTACACCATGCAGCCTTTGCCTCCGCTTTAATATCATTTGCAAAAACAGTATGAAATCTTGTTTCAGGTAATCTAATCCATTTCTTTCCTTTTTTTATTTTCCATTCCGGATGTACATATTCATTCATAGAATCTTTCAATATTTCAAAACCACCTTCAAATCCTAAATCCATGCCACCACATCCAGAAAACAACGACAGCACATTAAGTCTTGTATCTTTTTCAATCTTAATTCCTGCCTTTATACGTTCGGGCTTTTTAGCTCCATATGGTATAAGCCATACTCCACTTTGTTTAATTGCGCCTTTGATTCTATTTTCATTACATAGTATTTGTATTCTGCGCTGGGATACATTCCATCTCTCAGCCGTTTCGAGTACCGAAATATATTTTTCCATAATGTGCTCTCCTTTACATTTATATTCTATTCGTTTCAACGAACTTTTTCAAGTTGTTTTGCAGAAATAATTGATATACATATAACTGAGAGCAGTCCTGCCACTCATCTTATCGGCTCGCATCGCTCCCCAATAAGCCTCGTGTCATGCCTTTAAATAGCCTGAAACACAAAAAGAACCGACTGAGTACGCAAGCGTCCTCGTCGGCCCTTTTCATATTTCAGACTGCTCTCAGTCCATTTCCTACTCGAATTCTATCGTGGCCACAGGTTTATTTGTGAGTTCGTAGCAAACTCTGTTCACGCTGGGAACTTCTGCGGTGATTCTTGCCACGACTTTCTCTAAGAAGTCGTAGTCCAGTCTTTCGATGGTAGCGGTCATTGCGTCGATGGTGTTGACTGCACGGATAACTACCATATAGCCCATGCTTCTTGCATTGTCTCGTACGCCCACTGCCTTGAAGTCAGGCACTACGGTGAAGTACTGCCATACTTTCTTGTCCAGGCCCGCCTTAGCAAATTCTTCACGGAGGATGGCATCAGATTCACGGAGTGCTTCCAGGCGGTCTCTGGTGATGGCACCCAGGCAACGCACGCCCAATCCAGGTCCGGGGAAGGGCTGACGGTATACCATTTCTGCAGGAAGGCCGAGTTCTACGCCGCAGGCACGAACTTCGTCCTTGAACAGCTGTGCCAAGGGCTCTACGAGTGCAAACTGCAGGTCTTCAGGAAGTCCGCCAACATTGTGATGGGACTTTACGCATTTTGCTGTCTTAGTTCCGCTTTCGATGATGTCAGGGTAAATGGTACCCTGTCCCAGGAAGTCAATGCCTTCCAGTTTTCTGGCTTCTTCTTCAAACACGCGGATGAATTCTCCGCCGATAATCTTTCTCTTCTGCTCAGGGTCTGCCACGCCTTCCAACTTGCCTAAGAATCTGTCCGTAGCATCCACGTAAATCAAGTTGGCATCCAACTGATTTCTGAATACTTCAATCACATTCTCAGACTCGTTCTTTCTCATGAGACCATGGTTCACGTGTACACAAACAAGTTGTTTGCCGATGGCTTTTATCAAAAGTGCTGCAACCACGGAGGAATCCACACCACCGGACAGTGCCAGCAATACTTTCTTGTCTCCCACCTGACGGCGAATCAACTCCAACTGGTCTGCGATGAAGTTCTTCATATTCCAGTTCGCTTCTGCCTTACACTCATCAAATACGAATGCCTTCAAAGTAGCCTCATCCGGCAGTGCATCAAACTGTTTCTCACATTTTGCTGTGGGATGATCAATGGAAATCACGGGATATCCACACGCATAAATCGCAGGATCCACATCTACGGGAACGCCGTCTACCACTCGATTCTCACCACCATTTAAGATGATACCTTTGACATTGTCGAGGGCTTTCAGTTCATCCGGTGTGATATCGTGGGGATGGATCTCACTATACACGCCCATGTCACGAATCTGTCTTGCGATGACAGTGTTTTCGGTGCTGCCCATGTCCAAAATAACGATCATATCCTGCTTCATGTTTTTCCTCCAATTTTCATGCCTTTATGGCTTATTATAAACCCCTCAAAATGAACAAATACATTATAGTATAATTTTTTTTTCATGAAAAGTGGGTTTGCAAAAAAAAATGAATTTTTTTACAAAAATCTATTTCACATTACGCCATTTTGTGCTAAAGTAATTTCGTTAGAAAACTTAAAATCTTACGCAAAGGAGAGTTTTTATATGAAAAAGATCTATGAAGGTAAAACAAAAGACGTTTACAGTCTGGACAACGGAAATGTAATGCTGAAATTCAAGGACGACTGCACCGGCAAGGACGGCGTTTTTGATCCCGGTGAGAACTCCGTTGGTTTGACCATCGAAGGTATCGGTAAAGCAAATCTGCAGACTTCCATTCTCTATTTTGAACTTTTGAAGAAAGCAGGTATCAAAACTCACTACGTAAGTGCAGATATTGAGAATGCTACCATGGAAGTTCTTCCCGGCAAGGTATTTGGCCACGGATTGGAAGTTATCTGCCGTCTGGTTGCTACCGGAAGTTTCATCCGCAGATACGGTGAGTACATTGCTGACGGTACCGTATTGGAAGGTGGCTATGTAGAGTGTACCTTCAAAAACGATGCCCTTGGAGATCCTTTGGTTACCGGCGAAGGCCTTGCAGCACTCGGCATCATGACTCCTGAAATGTTCGAGAGCATGAAGGAGCAGACCCTGAAGATTACCAAGATTGTAGCTGATGATTTAAAATCCATCGGCTTGGATTTGTGGGACATCAAGTTCGAATTTGGTTACAACAACGACGAAGTTATCCTCATCGACGAAATTGCTTCCGGAAACATGCGTGTTTACAAGGACGGCAAGATCGTTGATCCCGTAGAATTGACCAAGTTGATTCTGAACAGATAATACAGACTTATGCTTTAATTCAAAGCTTCAATAAACAACGAAAAAGAGGGTGCCATCAATCCAAAAGGACTTGTTGGTCACCCTCATTTTTATCTCTTATTCTCCCGCCTTGGTACCATCAGTACCGGCAAATTTTTCCAGCGTTCCAAAGGTATATCCCATACCCTCCCATTTGGTCAACATTTCATCCAATATCTCCCCGTTGGTTTTGGACGTGTTGTGCAGGAGCACAATGGCGCCGGGATGAGTTCTCTTACTCAATGTTTCAAAAGCCTTATTGTGACTCGGCTGGGAATTCTGATTCCAATCCGCATATGCTACACTCCAAAAGAAAGTGGCATATCCTAAATCCTCCGCCATCTGTAAACTTCTATCATTATATTTTCCCTGAGGCGGGCGGAAATACTTCGCCATCTTCTGCCCTGTGATTTCCTCGTACTTAGCTTCCACATCGGACAATTCCTTCAAGAAGGAATCCTTATCGCCCATCTGGGTCATGTCGGGATGATGGTAGGAATGATTGCCGACAATATGCCCCTCCTCCACCATTCTCTTCACCAAGTCAGGTGCGGAATTCAAGTAATGTCCCACCACGAAAAAAGTAGCCTTTACATCGTGTTTTTTCAGGGCATCCAAAATGGCCCCTGTATTGCCGTTTTCGTACCCGCAGTCAAAAGTCAGATATAACACATTATCCGTTTCCTCGGCGCAAAAATATGCATTGTACTCTGATAGGTATTCCAAAGATTCATTTCCTCTGGGGCGGCATCCCGCCTCTAAAAAATACAACCCCCAATCCTTACCCTGGGGCAAAACCACGGAACCCGTCTCCTCCAAGGGAGGCGTGTTTTCCGAAGACGTTACGCTTTCCGCAGGCACCTGACTTTCTACAGGAACCTGACTGTTCACTGCCCCCTGCCCTTCCACAGAACCGGACTGTTCCGAAGAAACCACCGCAGAATCTTCCGAAGGAACAGAATCCATACTCTCCGTCATCGAACCTGCCTCCGAGGATATATCCATGTCATCTGGCTGTCGGTTAGACAGCAGGGATATCACTGCCAAGACCACACAAATGACAACTATGAAAATCACCAGTTTTCTTGATTTCATTTCCTACTCCAATCTATCACCAAATTACACACCAATCAAAGCATCAAAGGTTCCCACCATATTAAGGCTGCCATATCCCCACTCCCGATTAGGATAGGTATATACCGTGTTCCTATCGGCTCCGCGAACCAAATAGTTGCGGACCTCCCTGCCGGACACGATATCATTGTTCCCCCGTACCACAGCCCATTCCATAAACTGTGCCACCGCACCTGCGCACATAGCTGCTGCCACACCGGTTCCACTGCGTTTTCCCCTGACCGTAGATACATTCACCCCTGGTGCTGCAAGGGTGGGGAAAATCTTACCATTCCGGGAAAAGCCTCTTCCCGAATCAATGTATACACCGTTATTCGCCACATTGTATGCAGATACCCCTATCACATTGTCCCCAAATATAGGTTCTGTCAATGTGACATAGGGCGAGGGAGTTAAAAAATAAGTATCACCGCTTAAAAACTGACGAATGGGAAGCCAAATATGCAATTCCCCTGCGGTGCCCATCTCTAGGGCTTCCACCTGAAAAGTCCAAATGCCGGGCGTAGGGTCCTGTATCCTTAACAGAATCAATTCGGCTCCCGAAGATGGCTCCACAATTTCGCCCACCATTGAGATCCGGGTGCGTTCATACACAAATCCGTATGTGATTCCTTCCCGCAACCCCAATCGGACCGGCGGAGTACTCTCCCCTCCCGGAGATCTGGCGGATACAGTGAACACATCCGGGGCGCTGCCCCAGAATTCCATCAGAAAACCCTTCTCGTTTTCTCCTACGCGAACCTCCACTTCCAGTGGTTCCCGTCTGTTATCTTCAAGAATTAACTGTGTTTGGAAATGATGATCTGCATTGCCTTCATTTCCGCCACACACAACCACGGCACGGCTTCTCCTGCCACCCACAATATTCAGGTATCGTGTGAGAGACGAATTACCCTCGTGGTCCCCATAACTGGTTCCCACACCGAGGCATATAACCAGAGGCCGCCTAAATTGGTCTGCAAACCCTTCTGCATATTGCACAGCTAACATCAAATCCGTTTCGGAATACGCAGGTACATTCTGCGGCAACAGATAAAAATCCCGTAAATATTGTTTGCAGGGTTTCAGCTTCACGACCACAATTTCTGCGTTAGGTGCCGCGCCTAAAAATCCGCTTCCTCCGTCAATCCTGCTCCCTGCGGCCACGCTTGCCAATTCCGTGCCATGACCGATTTCATCTCGGCTTGGAACAATTGCATAAGGATCTTCTTCCTGCAATGCCTGTTGGATATCCTCCCTCCGGTATTCACTTCCAAAGAAAAAGCCCTCAGGGGGCGTTCCCGTTTGCACCGTCTGGTCCCAAATAGATAGTATTCTGCTATTGCCTGCCTCATCCCGGAATACAGGTAAGGTATAGTCAATTCCCGTATCGATGATGCAAACCACCACACCTCTTCCGGTCAAGGAAAGGGGCTCCTGCTGCACCCGTAATATTCCGGTATCTATCAAGCCGGCCGCATCAAAGGTAGTGCCCACAGGCCCTATTGCCGAAGCTAAACCTACGCCTGTTCCGGCTCCTGTATTTTCGCTTTGCATCAATCCATATAATTTAGGAATACTGCGGTACTGAAAAAAATAGTCCTCCAAATCTTCGATATTGTTCCGATTCACGTATACAATATTGTAAAGATTTTCTACCGCAACGGCGCAGGCATCCAAATCCTGTACTTCACCACTTTGCAAAGGATAATCCGTAATAACGTCATAATAATCATTTGATAAGCTAAACTCTTTGCAGTCCACCGACAAGCTCTCCAAACATACTCTTACAACTAATCATACGCGGGAGGCTTATCCAAATTGACATCTTTTTAATCGTGCCTTTCGTCACTGTCAAAAGTTTCGCAAAACCTCGCTGCAAAAGCAGGAGGTTCATCCCCTACATAAAGGTGGGAAATATCACCAAATTCGCTCATACGGAAGATGGCTTGTCCGCATCTTCGCTCCTCTGTCACGATACCGGTCACGCTAGTGGGAGCCGCGCAGGTATGATGCCACAGAATCATGGGAGAGACGTTCATCAAGTGACTTAACAACACACATTCTAATCCAAAATGACAAAACAACACAATCACGTCCCGATTGGGTTTGACTGCCCGATAATATTCGCCGTCTCTTTCATATCCATGACGTGCCAACAGGGCATCCAACGATTCCGTCACATACCGGTATCCTGCTTCTACATTGCCATCCTTCATTTTTTCTGTCAGATACCATGCATCCCGTGAAAAATATTCCTTTTGCTCCGTCCATTCCCTGGGCAGAAAATCCCAACAGATATCCTTTCCACCCATATCCGGTCTGTCTATCAGATACGGAAACTCTCGCAGCCAGTCACACACCTGCGCCGTCCGGTTCATTTTTTCCAGCGTAATGCGGGCGGTCTCCCGGGCTCTTCCCAAAGGGGACACGTAGAATGCTGCAATATTCATCTTGGACAGTCGTTCTGCTAAGAGTTCTGCCTCCCGATAGCCCTTCTCCGTCAAAGAATCCTTCTCATAGTCCGGATCCCCGTGTCTCACAATCAGTAACCGCATACCTGCTCCTTTATCCTAAAACGCCATCCATAATAATCATCAGTACAAAGCCCAATGCTACACCGATGGTACCCACATTGGAATGCTCCCCGGATTGGGACTGGGGAATCAATTCTTCTACAATCACATAAATCATGGCTCCCGCCGCAAAAGAAAGCAAATAAGGTAACAGGGGAACCACATGCTCTGCCACCAATATGGTGAGCACTGCTGCCACCGGCTCTACCACGCCGGATAAAACACCCCAAAGAAAAGCTTTTCCCTTGCCGGCACCGGCGTTGCGAAGGGGCATGGAAATAATAGCTCCCTCGGGAAAGTTCTGAATGGCAATGCCCACCGCAAGTATCAGTGCACCTGCTAAAGTGATGGTGGTATTTCCCATCTGTGCACCTGCAAAACTCACGCCAACTGCCATGCCCTCCGGCAAGTTATGCAATGCCACCGCAAAACACATCATAGTGGTCTGACGCCATTTACTCTTCACACCTTCCGGTTTCTCGCTGTCCAGATGGAGATGGGGCACCACACTGTCCAGGATGAGCAGAAAGCCCATACCCAGCAAAAAGCCAATCACAACCGGTTTCCAAGAAGCGTCTCCCGCCTCCCCCGCCATCTCCATGGCAGGCAAAAGCAAAGACCACACTGCTGCAGCCAGCATGACACCGGAAGCAAATCCCAGAAGCAATTTTTCTGTCCCGGGACGCATTTCCTTCTTCATAAAAAATACCATGGCAGCCCCCAAGGAGGTGCCTATAAACGGTACGAGTATTGTAGTTAATTCCATCATATCAAATCCCCATCTGCGCATGTATATTCTACAAATCCTATTTTTAAACTTATGCGCTTTCCTTCATCCGTTGCCTGTACACTAGCAGTGCCACGCTTTTGATTATTGCTCTGGCTGGTCCGTGGGCAGC
The DNA here is from genome assembly GCA_017397645.1 of Lachnospiraceae bacterium. Classification (GTDB taxonomy): domain Bacteria; phylum Bacillota; class Clostridia; order Lachnospirales; family Lachnospiraceae; genus Acetatifactor. The sequence continues at coordinate 26,854 of JAFQIE010000025.1, forward strand.
AAAGGTTGTCTGCCCCTAATGTCAATCAAAGGTCCCCCGGTTCCTTGGATATACTCTCTGGTAATAGTCACCGTTCCAATATTGTCATCCTTAGGAATCTCGTACATGATATCCAGCATAAATTCCTCAATAATGGAGCGCAACGCCCTGGCACCGGTATCCTTTTCCATGGCCTTCTCAGCGATGGCCTCCAACGCATCCTCGGTGAATTCCAATTTCACTTCATCCAGTTCCAGTAATTTCTGGTACTGTTTCAAAATAGCGTTTTTAGGCTCTTTTAAAATCTTCACCATCATTTCCTTGGACAAACCTTCCAGGGTATAGATAATGGGAAGTCGTCCGATGAACTCGGGAATCATGCCAAACTTCCGGATATCCTCCACCGTCACCTTGGACAGAATATTTTTGTCCTTGTCGTATTTATCCTTCAACTCGGAATTAAATCCGATAGATGCGGTTTTCGTCAGACGCTCTTTGATAATCTCCTCCAAATCAGGAAAGGCTCCGCCACAAATAAACAGAATATTTCTGGTATTTACGGTAGCCAAGGGAACCATGGCGTTCTTGCTATTGGCACCCACAGGCACCTCTACCTCTGCACCTTCCAGCAGTTTCAGCATACCCTGCTGTACACTTTCCCCGCTGACATCTCTGGTGTTGGCATTTTTCTTCTTTGCAATCTTATCAATTTCATCGATGAAAATAATGCCGCGCTCCGCCTTTTCCACATCATTGTCTGCCGCTGCCAAAAGTTTCGTCACCACGGATTCAATGTCATCGCCGATATAGCCGGCCTCCGTTAGGGATGTGGCATCTGCAATGGCCAAGGGCACGTCCAAAAGCCTTGCCAGAGTCTTCACCAAATAGGTCTTACCACAACCGGTAGGTCCGATCATAAGCATATTGGACTTTTCTATCTCGATATCATCCATGGTACCCGTAGCCACTCTCTTATAGTGGTTGTAAACAGCCACGGAAATGACTTTCTTGGCATGCTCCTGTCCCACTACATATTCATCCAGACTGGCTTTGATCTTATGGGGTGCGGGAATATCCTTGATATTCAGCACCGGTTTTTCCTCTTCGGCTTTTTTCTTTTTCTTTATCTTTTGCTTATTTGGAATACCGCCCATCCCCTGCAAATCCGCCATATTTACAAACCGGATTTGAGGCATACCGCCGTGTTTGGTGAATTTGTCCATTTCCTCCCGGAACGAAGGATCCTGCATCATCTGCTGGTAATCCACCTGACTGGCAGTTTCCATGGTTTTGCGCATGCAATCCTCACAGACACATATGGAGCCGGGCATATGGAACATTTTTCCTGCCTTGCTTTCAGGGCGGTGGCATACGAAACATACTTCCTCGTATTCCTTGTCCTCTTCCGCAGGAGTGTTTTCACCACTCTCTTCTAATTCTTCTATTTCTTCGATTTCTTCCACTTCGTCAGCCTCCAAAATCTCCTCAATCTCTTCTACTTCCTGCCGTTCGTCATCCTTTATAAAGTCTGTCATATATCCTCCGTGTAAGCATACTCCTATCTTTCTTTTGACTTCGCATTTACCCTAAAAAGAAAAGTATACTCTCATCATTTGCACTATGATTAGAGTATACTTTATTATATTTACCTATACAAGTGAAGTTTTTATAAAATACTACGGATTTTCAGGTCTTTTTCCAAAAGTAATGTTGATTTCCACATCCACATATTCTCCGTCCAGTGCGCGGCGCTTCACAATCAATTGTGCCTCGTCTCCGGCTCTAAAATACTGCATATTTTCCTGCACGTCCGCATTGGAAGAAATCCTTGCTCCATCAAACTTTACGATAATATCACCCTTCTTGATACCTGCCTGGTCTGCAGGAGAATCTTTTTCTACATCATAGATAAATACACCCTTGGGCATACCATACATTTCCATAATCTGGTCGGTGACATTCTGCATCACCACACCCATGTAGCCCATTTCCTCTGCAGGCACTTCCACGCGGGTTTTGCGGTTCATGAGGTCTGCCACGATAGGACTTGCAGAACTGATAGGAATGGCATATCCCATACCCTCAACCATAGTACCGCCGATCTTGCTGGAATTGATACCGATAATCTCACCGTTGACATTTAATAATGCTCCGCCGGAATTACCCTGATTAATAGCTGCGTCTGTCTGGATATAGGTTCCCTTAGAACCATCGTCGTAGGTCACTTCCCTGTTCAATGCGCTAACCACCCCTGTAGTAACGGACTGACCAAAGCCCAGTGCATTACCGATGGCTATCACGGGAGTACCTAGCTTTAACTGGTCACTATCACCCAATTCTGCAATGGTGATAGCATCTTTTGTCTCCTCCGTCAAGCTGGTGATATCCACTGCAATCACTGCCAGATCCATGTCGGAATCCAAGCCCTTGATGCTGGCTTTCGCCGTGCTTCCATCGATGAAGGTCACTTCCAAGGAGTCTGTTCCTTCCACTACATGATTGTTGGAAACAATCAAAAGCTCGGTATCCGTCTCTCCCACGATGATACCGGAACCACTGGAAGATGCCTGCTGGCTGATACTCTGTCCCCAAAAAGTACTGGTGGTTACACTGTAATTGTTGACAATGGACACCATGGCGGGCATCACTTCTTCAACCACATCTGACACATCGTCCTGCACATAAGTAATTTGGTTTACATTGGTCATCTGTTCTGCCGGAAGGAAGGAATCTCCAGCCATCACCTCCGAGGGAGCGGAGCTTTCTTCTGTGGGAGAAAAATAATCCATCGCTTTATTTACACCAAAAAATGCCAATGCCGCAAAGGCACCAAATACAAGTCCCACACCGGCACTTAACGCAAGACGTGCAAATCCTCCCTTTTTAGGTTCCTTGTCTTTACCTGATGCGTCACTTCCATAAGAGTTGGAACTGTTATAAAATCCATCGGTTTGATAGGTGGTATATCGTTCATTTTTTTCAAACTCATTCTCGTACATACCTGATAGCTCTCCTTTTTCATTTCAACTTCTTCTTGTTTACAATCCAAGTATAGTGAAAAATTGTGTTGAAATTGTGTTTTATTTATAAATGCTTTGTGAATTCCAAAAAGTCTGATTCATGGTAAGCTTCATCACCCAGTTACCGGGAATGCTACGAAAATGCTTGCCCAGCAAATATCCCACATATTTATAGGCACACTGAATACAAAATGGGAGTAACTTTGAAAGGCGTCTATTTTTCTTCATATCACCATACGCAGCCTGCACCAGTTTTTTCCCCTCTGAAGCAGAGGAAACCTCTGCAAATACTTCCGGATGCAACGCCTGGGACACACCCAAATCAAAATTTCTGCGCAACTGCTGCATGTTGGTATAATTATGAGCATGTACCACCTGTGCATCCGCCTCATATGACACCTGATATCCCGCGCGGACAGCACCTGCCGCGTAAATCATATCTTCATTGAATATAGTATGTTCCACAAATCCGCCCAATGCGTCATAGATATCCCGTCGATAAGCAGCACACACATTGGAACAGAAAAACGTCTTGATACCCAGTGTGGCTATGTCCTCCTTGGATTTCACTTGGGAAACAGGGGGATAATTGAACTGTCTGGAAATCCGTTCAAATTCCGAAGAAGTCTCTCCGGGCAACTGGCGTGCGTAAGCTACTGCCACCTGTCCTTCCAGGCGCTGTATCAAATGCTCCAGCAACTGACTATCCTGTGGATAGGCGTCCTGGGTCATCATCACGAAAATATCTGCGTCCGAATAGCTCACTCCTAACCGTCTGGTGCCACCATGGTCAAAGGATTCCTTGGCTATATAGTGTATTTCCACCAATGCGCCATATGTATCGCAAAAGCGCTTATCCTCCTCCGGGCTTTCAAAAATGGTTTCCCCCGTATTCATAATAATAATTTTCCCGATTTCTACAGTTTGCATTCTTAACTGTTCTATCAATGCAAACAATTCCTGACCGGGACGATATACAGGTACTATCACATCTACCTTCATATCTGTTTCTCCTTAAACTATGTGTAAAGGTCACAATGTACAAAAAGGGGAGTCGAAACTCCCCTTTTACAATCTTTTGTATTATTTACGGTAGTTTGCCACATCTGCCTTGATATCTGCGTCAATATCTTTGACCGTATCACTGACTTTGTACTCAGGGTCATTAAACAGGAAGTCATGCAACCACACAACGTTGTCCACCAAGTCATCCGGAATAACGCAGGCACCCCTTGCACCAAGGTTGGCATTACCACGATACTCCTCATGAGGGAAACCGGCTTCATCCACAATGCTGTAGTCAGCAATCTTTGCCAAGAGACCGAGAATATCGTCGGATTCCAAACTGGTATAGATATCTCCGATGCTGTCATTGAATACCTCAGTCAAAGTAGCAAGGCTTGCTTTCTTTGCCTGATCTTCCAGACTCTTCAACACCTCTCTCTGACGTGCGGTACGTTGAAAGTCACTTCCGGCAGTCTGACGGATACGGCAGTATGCGGATGCCTGTACACCATTGAGCAACTGATAACCGGTCTTGGTTACTTTCTTGTAGTCGCACTTGAGTACATCTGCAACTGCAATCTGATAGTTATTGATATGTTTCAATTCTTCCTTGTCTACATCGATGTAAACACCGCCAAGGCCGTCGATAACAGAACTGAGTCCCTTATATCCAACCGTAATAAAGTCGGTTATGTTCATATCCAAGTTCATATTCAACATACGCACTGCCTGTTCAGCACCACCGTAGGAATATGCCGCATTACATTTTTCATATCTCCCCTTGGAATCGGTCAGATTCAACAAGGTATCACGATATACACTACAAAGTTTGATGTCACCGGTATTCATATTGATACTTGCGATCATAATACTGTCGCTTCGGCTGTCCTTGTACAACTGTTTAGAGGTCACAGCGTCCACACCAAACAACGCTATATTCTTGTAGCCATCCATGGTCTGTTCGAATGCGATATGGTCTGCAATCGCCAGCTTTTCCTCATCCAATACTGTTACCTTAGGACCGTTGCCGCCCTGATTCATAAACCAGTACAAACCGAGAATCATCACTAAAATCGCCACGAGTTCAACGATGAAAATAATCATTTTGTTTTTCTTCTTCGCTGCTGCTCTGGCTCTTGCCGCTGCTCTCTCATTGCCTGCAGGTCTTGCAGTTCCTGTAGGTCTGTTACCGGGTCTTCTTTGCTGTGTTGCCATCTTATCTTCTCCTTAATCAGTATGCGTTTTTATTGATAAATCCCTTTAAAAATGTCATCAGAATAATCTTGATATCCATTCCCAAGGTCCAATTCTCAATATAATACAAATCATATTCGATGCGTTTACGTATAGAGGTGTCACCTCTGTAGCCATTCACCTGTGCCCATCCGGTCAATCCCGGTCGCACTTGATGCTTCACCATATATCTGGGAATTTCTTCCTTGAACTTGTCCACGAAATGAGGCCGCTCCGGTCTGGGGCCAACCAAACTCATATCCCCTTTTAATATATTAAACAACTGGGGGAGTTCGTCCAAACTGGTACCGCGAAGAATTCTGCCTATCTTGGTCACACGGGGATCATTCTTCGTGGTCCAGGCTTTTTTCTCGCTCTTTTCCGACTGCATTTCCATGCTGCGGAATTTGTACATATAAAATGGTTTATTATGAAGTCCCACTCTTTCCTGTTTGAAAATCACAGGTCCCGGGCTGGAACACTTCACCAGGACCGCTGACAATAACATAATGGGCGAAGTGATGATGATTCCAAAGAGAGAACCGATGATATCCACCACCCTCTTCACAAACATATTGCCCATATTATTCAACGGTACATACCGGATATTAATCACCGGCAATCCCAACATATCTTCCGTGTATGGCTTGCTGGGAATCAGGCTATTGTAGTCAGGAACAAACTTGGTATGCACACCGGATTTTTCACAGGCTGCAACGATGGTTCCCAGATAGTCGTAATCGTTCAGTGACAAAGTGATGGCAATCTCATCCATCTTGTTGTCCGTAAGGATGTTTTCCAACTGATCCAAACCACCCAAAACCTTCACTTTTCGGTAGTCGGTATCTTCCGGTATATTGTTGTCCAAAATACCATAAACGGAATATCCCCACTGTGGATTGTCCAGAATTCTGTCCACGTATTCTTCCGCCGCCCGGGAATACCCCACCAGCAAAACATGCTTTAGGTTGTATCCTTTTTTGCGGATGGACTGCAATCCGTCCCTCAAAACCACGCGGAATACAGACGCAAAAAATACATTCAAAAAATAAAATATCACCATGACGGAACGTGAAAAATGAATCTCCCGCACAATCATATACAGCACGATAATCAATGCCACGATTCCTATGGTGTTGGTCCTTATAATGCCATATACTTCGAACCGCTTCCGCACCGTTCTTTTAGGAGCATAAACACCGCATATATAGTACAGCAACATATATGCCGGAACAATAAATGCCAAAAGTTCGAAATAGTCTTTCGCCGGCAAAACACCGACACCGGGTCCATCGTTCAGAATATAGAATTTCACAAAATATGCCAGCATAAAAGAAGACGCTGTAATCAGCGCATCTATTACTACCAGCAATCTGTTTAACACTTTCTGATTATCCTTTATCATAGGCCCCACCTGTGTAGTATCTACAGCGTTATTATAAAGAGAACTCTTTAGGATTTTATATAAGATTTTCTTAAGATTTCTTAAGAAATCTAACCAAATTCAAATAGAGTTCCAACTGTATATAAAAATATCGGGAAAGGCCCGCACATTTTCTTGCTTTTCGTATCTCTTTTGCCTTTGGCGATAATGATTTTTTAACGCCATCCACCAAGCCCATTACGTACTCTGCCCCCAGTTTTTTCCCACAGAAGAACAGAGTCTTTATCATATAGCCAAGCAGCAACAACGGTAGATTCCATATAAGCTGCAATAGTGGCATATTCTTTGCCGGAACATAAACGCTGTTGGAAGCTGCCAGGCGGGTTTTCCAGGCATTATATTTAGAGCCACTGACCGCACTTCCGAAGTGCACCACTCTGGCTGTAGGCTCATACCAGTTTTCGTAGCCTGCAAGAAGGGCACGATACCCTATATCCAAATCCTCCAAATAGGCAAAATGCCTCTCGTCAAAACATCCTATTTGCTCAAATACATCCCTGCGGTAAATGGCTGCGCCACCACAGGCGGAAAATACCTTCACGGCCTCATTATATTCTGTCTCCGGTTTGCCTTTTCCCCGTCCATACGCCCATCCCAAAGCATTGTAACGGTCTCCGCCATCATCCATCAGATGAGGCGCGTCCCACAACAGCATTTTGGCACTCACAGAAAAACAATTGGGGCGTTTTTCAATGGCACAATATAGAGCACCCACAAAACCGGATTCCACCTTGGTATCATTGTTTAACAGAATGACATAAGGAGTGTCTGCTGCCTTTATACCCACATTCACTGCGTGACAAAAGCCGGTGTTTTCATCCAGCGGAATCAACGAAACCTGTGGAAACTCTTTTTCCACCAGTTCACGGCTACCGTCTGCAGATCCATTGTCCACCACAATCACTTCGTATGCCGGAGCGTTTTCTTGATGGAGAAGGGCTTCCAGACATTCCCTCACAAACTTTATTCCATTGTAATTGGGGATAACCACCGTTACCAACTTTTCATTTTTCATCTTGTATCTTCCATCATTACCTTTTAAGGCATATAAACAATCTCATATCCGGCTGTCTTCAAAGCCTTACAAACCGCCAGACTCAGTGCCACATAATCGCAGCCCTTGGGCAGTGTACTGCTGTCAAAAATCTCTTCTTGAGGCAACGTCCGATAAGGTACGCCCACCGCTTGTTCAAACAATTGCCGGCACTCTTCCCGCACCCTTATGTTACGGATATCCACCGCCACAGCCGTCTGGGACAATACCGCCCGATGCAGATAACCACTATAATACTTATGCGTTCCCTCGTAATATACATTGCCATCCTCATCCATACGGCCACTCTGTATTTTGTCCTTATAGAAAACCGGACCACCTACTGCACCCACACGTTCGCGATTGGCAAAGATACCATTCTCATACACCAACCGGTAGAAGCCCAAATGCGGCGTCTCCTCCACATGGGCACGCCATCCCTGTTTGTCCGCATAATCCTGAATGGCTCGGCACCCCGCCTCGTAAGCGTATAACTTGCTTTGGGGATTCTCTGCGGTAGAAGCCTGATGACATCTCCAATGGTACAATACCTTGGAGATATGATAAATCTGTTCCTGCCTGTCATACAACTGTGCCATGGCCCGAAGTACCAGGTCAAAGTCCTGGGCGCCATCGTAGGCAGGCCTGAACCGTAAACTCTCTATCAGTTCCTTCTTCATCACCAAAAAATGGCAAATGTAGTTGTTGCTCAAAAGCATATCCGGGTTAAAGTCTTCTTTGAAATTCGGATCGTAGAATTCTGACATATCGCCGTTGCATTTATCCTCGTCGGAATAAAGCATTTGCAGATCCATGCCACGGTTCCTGCCCTCGCGGATGGCTTTTGCCATCTCGTAAAGAGCATCTGTTGTCAACACATCATCATGGTCCAGCAAGCCTACATATGCTCCCGTCACAGATACCAATCCCTGATTGGTGTTTTCAGAGATTCCTGCGTTGTTCTCCAACTTCACATAACGGATGCGGTCATCTTCATAGGAGGATACCACAGTTTTCACACTGTCATCCTCGGTGGCATCCGCCAACACCAACTCCCAATGGAGATAACTTTGCTCTAGGAGAGAGTTGAGCATATCTCTCAAATATGCTTCCTTGGTACGATAGGCAGGCACCAAAACGCTGAAAGTAATGTCCCAGCCGGCGGATTCATCCCGTTGTCTGTTCCATTCCTCCCGGGTAAGTTCACAGACCCCATAGCCCTGTGCTCCCTCAGCGTGCAATCGCTCTCTAACCGCATACCAGGTTTTTTTCACGCCGTTACGTTTCAAATAATATGCAGTTTTTTTCAGGTTAGCAATTACTTTTCCTGCCAATGTTAGTCTCTCTCAATTCATAAAAGTATCATCAATCACAAGCCTACAGAACAGCCTTTAAATCTTCTGTCAACTGTTCCAATTTGGCATTTGCATCTTCCAGATTGCTCCCCTTCACACCCATGTAGAACTTAATCTTAGGCTCTGTTCCGGAAGGACGGGCACAGCACCAAGCATCCTCGGGAAGTTCAAAATACAGCACATTGGATTTCGGCAGACCGGTGGGTTTTTCTGCACCCGTCTCCATATCTACCACTCTATCCAACTGATAGTCTCTGAAGGTCAATACCTTGCGGTCGCCAAAGGCCTTGGGCGGATTCTGACGAAGTTTCTCCATAATTTCCGCAATCTGCTTAGATCCGTCAATGCCTTTCAAGGTGATGGTGTATTGGCTCTCTTTATAATATCCATACTTCTCGTAGGTTTCCAACATCATATCCCAAAGGGTCTTACCCTGACTCTTACAATATGCTGCCACTTCACACAGACACATCACTGCCACGATGGCATCCTTATCCCTTGCATGGGTACCTGCCAGACAACCGTAGCTTTCTTCCAGACCAAATACATAATGATTGGAACCGGTCTGTTCAAACCATTTAATCTGCTCACCGATGAACTTAAATCCGGTCAACACCTCAATCAACTTTACCCCATATGCTTTGGTGATGGGATAGGTCATATTGGTGGTTACAATGGTGGTCACCAAAGCGGGATTTTCCGGCATGGTGCCTGTAGCGGTCTTTTCTCTCAAAATATACTCTGCCAGGAGCATACCGGACATATTGCCCGTAAAGGAAACGTATTCCCCGGTCTTAGTATCTTTTGCATAAACGCCCAGACGGTCTGCATCAGGATCCGTCGCCAGCACGATATCTGCGTCTTTTTCTTTTGCCAATCGAAGAGCATAGGTAAATGCCTTAGGGTCTTCCGGATTGGGGTAATCCAAAGTGGTAAAGTTAGGATCCGGATTCTCCTGTTCCGGCACCACATATACATGCTGAAAGCCCAATTCTTTCAAGATTCTTCTGGCAGGAATGTTACCGGTTCCGCAGAGAGGTGTGTAGACAATCTTAAGATCATTCGCCACCTGCGCAATCACTTCCGGATGAATGATCTGCTTCTTCAGTTCTTCCATATATGCATCGTCAATCTCTGCGCCCAACACCTGATACAAGCCTGCTGCCATAGCCGCATTCTTATCCATGGTTTTTACCGTATGGTAATCCTTAATGCTCTGCACCTCTTCGATGATTTCCTTGTCCTTGGGTGCAGTCACCTGAGCGCCATCCTCCCAATACACCTTGTACCCGTTATATTCAGGCGGGTTATGGCTGGCAGTCACCACGATACCTGCGGTGCAACCCAATTTACGTACTGCAAAAGAAAGTTCCGGTGTGGGGCGAAGGCTTTCAAACACATATGCCTTTATGCCGTTTGCCGCCATACACAATGCTGCTTCGTCTGCAAACTCCGGAGACATGCGTCTGGAATCATATGCAATTGCCACGCCCTTGTCTGCAGTGCCCTGCTTCAAAATATAATTTGCCAAACCTTGGGAAGCCTTGCGGACTGTGTAGAGATTCATACGGTTGGTCCCTGCGCCAATCACACCACGCAATCCGCCGGTTCCAAACTCCAATTCCTTATAAAAACGGTCCTCAATTTCTGCCTGATTGTCCGCGATTTCCAAAAGTTCCTTCTTGGTACTTTCATCAAAATACTCGTCTTCCAACCAAAATTTGTACTCGTCCATAAATCCCATACTTGTTCTCCTATTCTATGCTTTAATTTTTAAAGAAAAATCACTGCGGTCCAGCGAGAAGTTCACATTATAATAGGGGTCTCCCGCCTCCAATTCCTTCTGCCATTTCTCTCTGAACTTAGCAGATTCTGCATTGTAACGCTCTGCCTTTTCTCCCTGATCATCTAAGCCTCTGGAAATGGACTCGTAATGATATAACTCTGCAAAAGGAGTGAACACATTGAGCAGTCCATCCTTACGCAGCTTCAAGCACAAATCCACATCGTTTAAGGAAATGGCAAAATCTTCTTCTAATCCGCCCACCTGTTCATACAGACTCTTTTTCACCATCAGACAGGCACCGGTCACCGCACTCACATTCTGCGCGTAGCACAAACGACCCATGTAGCCTAAGTTCTGTCTATGCTGCTTATAGTGGGTATGTCCTGCTGTTCTATGTGCTCCCAAGCCGATCACCACACCGGCGTGCTGAATGGTTTTATCTGCATAGTAGAGCTTTGCTCCGACTGCACCCACATCCTCTCTCTGGGCATACATCAGAAGTTCTTCCATCCAATTGACGGTAATCACTTCCGTATCGTTGTTCAACAGGAGGATGTACTCTCCATCCGCGTGATGGACGCCTAAGTTATTCACAGCTGAGTAATTAAACGCGCCCTGATAGGTCACAATTTTTACTATTCCATTGGCGCTGACGCAGAGTTTGTCAGGTGCATATTCGCCCTCTAACAATTCCCTGTAATATGCTTTGATTTCTTCTGTAGTACTGTTGTTTTCCACAATCACAATCTCGTAATTGTCATAGGTGGATTTTTCTAAAATAGAGCTTACACATCTGCGTAAATCTTCTACATGATCCTTATTGGCAATCACTATGGATATTTTAGGATTTCCCAAAACCTGGTAACGGATGCGGAAAATGGTTTCAAAGGCCTTGGTACCCTCTATCTTAAAATGAGAGAATCCCTTCTTTTCCAAATGCTCTGCCACCGCTCCCTTGGCAGCCAAAATAGCATAGGGCTTTGCCTCAATGCCGGAAGCCACAGAGCCGGAATGGCATCTCCAGTAATACATAAGTCTGGGCACATGCACAATCTTTTTCGCATTGGAAGTCAACCGCAAAATCATATCATGGTCCTGACTGCCGTCAAACTTCGTGCGGAACAATTCCTCGCCATCCAGCAAATCTTTAGAAAACACGCTAAAATGACAGATATAATTGTTAGCGCAGAGATTGTCAGGCGCATAATCCGGTTTGAAATGCATGGTCAGCATCTGATTGATGTCCCTGCCCTTAAAGGTGGTCTCATCACAGTACAGATAATCTGCTCCCTGCTCGTTAATTGCTTTCACATATTCAAACAACACGCTGGGGTGAAGCAAATCATCCTGGTCCAAAAGACCAATGAACTCGCCGGTTGCCATCTGCAGACAGGCGTTGGTATTACCGGAAATTCCCATGTTTTTATCTAATTTTTCATACTTAATCCGACCGTCGGACCGACCCGCATACTCCTTGGAGATTTCACCCACATAGGCATGCTCGTCGTCGGAACCGTCTGCCAGACAAAGTTCCCAATTCTGATAGGTCTGGTTCATCACAGATTCCAGCAGTTCAATCTGATATTCTCTTTTATTGTTCCAAAGAGGCACCAGAATGCTGATTTTCACCATGCGGGGAAACTCTGTTTCCCTCTCTTTGGCAGCCTGTTCTGCATCGGGAAAACTTGCAGTGCCGAATTGCTTCATGGCCTCTCTTTCCCTCTTTTTGTAATCCAATTTGTGGAGTATCCCACGGGGACCTCCCAAATTGCGAATGCGATCCCTTTGACGGATAAGGAAATGAACACCACTTCTGACAGGTTTACTCATTTTCCACAATGGATTCTTTTTGATTCTGTCAAGTTTCCACTCCAGTTCTTCGTTCTTCGCCTCTAGGGACGCTACTCTGGCAGCCAGATCTGCAGTTTTCAAATGCTCCAGTTCATAAGCTTCTCTATAGTCTACTTCCTTTTTGGTTTCCTGCATTACGCATTCTCCTTATGTCTATCTTATTTCAGATAAATGTTTTTCGCGCTCCAATTGATGATCTTGCCACCGGTGACACGGTTTCTCACAAGCATACCCACCTGATACTCTCCCGGGGTAAGTACACCGGGACCGATTTCCACATGAAAACCGGAAAGTGCCACATTCTTTTGGTCAGGCATATTTTCCTGTAAGTCAGGACGTAGCTGCGGTCGAACCAAGATTTCCGCTGCCAGTTTTCCCCCCATTTTATCCACAGGCACCAGCAACAATTTCTTCTCGTAGCAGGCATTATCATCGCCCAACACCACGCCATAACCCAGGATTCTGTTTTCCCGGCCGTCTTCTAAACGGAACATCAGGCAGTTATCCTGTTGAATATCCCCGAACCCGCTCCTGGGAGGCTTTTTCTCTATTCTTTGCACCTCATTCTTGATGGTCACATAAGCAGGACGGACAGAAGTGTCCAACCCCACACGATTCAAGTTTTCTGAGTAGTATACATCCTTGCCAACAAGGTTTGGATGACGCTCGTACAATTTATCCCGTTCTGACCAAAGTCTGTCCAGTTTCTCCTTGGTCTCGTCCGCACCTCTGCTGATGGATTCGTGATGATATCCGAAATTGTCATTGACGCAGACATTGTGGTATCCGGCTTCAAAAAGGGAAAAACACAAATCCACATCATTGAACGCTACAGACAATTCCTCACAAAATCCGCCCACCTCTTCAAATTTAGTTTTTTCCACCATCAGGCAGGCACCGGTCACGGCTATCACATTCCGTCTGCCACGGTTTCTACCGTAATACTGGTTGGTATCTTCCTTAAACTGCATTTTATGCACCGGACCCATGGGCAGATTAGTGATTCCCACATGTTGAATGCGACGGGTGCCGGGATATAATAGTTTCAATCCCACCGCACCGGTATAGTGCCTGTTGGCCATACCCAGCATCTTCTCCAATGTCTCCGGTTGAACTAATTCCACATCATCGTTCAAAAACAGCAGATACTGACCCCTTGCTGCCTTGGCTCCGATATTACACATTTTAGAAAAATTAAACTCTTGGGGCTCATAAATACAAGTGGCAGGATACTCCCTCAACAAGTTTTTTATTTTCTCACGATTCTCATCGTTACTTCCATTATCCACCACAATAAATTCCAAATTGACGCCGCGGCAACTGTCCATACACTTCTTTAAAAGTTCAGGATTATCCTTAGAAGGAATCACCACGGACAGAAGAGCGTCCTTGGGAATGGGATAAGGAATCTGTCGCTGTCTCGCCTTTTTCAGAAACTTCAACTGTTCAGACTTATCCTCCGCATGGAATACCATATGAGACAGATGCTGAATACTTGTACTGTTTTTTTCGTATCCACCGGCCAAGTTGACGCACATGGACATCCAATTCATATAGCGCTCCGCATCCAGCACTTCGTACAGATTCCATCCTCTTCTCTTTTGACTGCGGAACAAGCGAATAAAGCAATCCTCGTGGCATCGCTTATACACTTGACATGTTTCATGGAACAGTTCTTCACGCACTGCCACCAGACTTCCGAAATAAAATGTGGTATCATAGGTGTCCGGTGACCACTCGGGTTTATACCAAGGCGAATGTGTTCTGCGCACATCCTCGTCTCCGTAGATGATCTGATACTCCGGATGCTGCGCAAACAGACCATTCCATTTGTCCACTGCTCTTTCCGACACACTGCCTCTGGAAGCCACCAAAAGTACATAGCCTTCTGTGTGCAGTTCATCGGGAACTTCATAGGAATCCTCCCACTCGGCTGCCACCCACTGTTCATATGTGACACTCATGTCAGAAAGCAACTTCTCATATTTGGCATCTTCTCTGCCAATTAAAATCTTTTTTACCAAAGATTTGACGCTCAATGTTTTGCTCCTTTTCGCAGGATTCGATTCTACCACAGGATGGGATTCGGAACCCAAAATCAGTTCCCGAAGTTGGCACATAGCCAATCGCTGCCCCGTCACAAATTGCTGAAACTCCATTTCCTTGGCGCGGATACTCTCCGCCTCTGTCTCCGTCATATCCAGCATTTTCAACACACGATTTAAATCAATGCAGGTTCTTTTTTCATCTTCCAGTATATAGCAATACACCGCTCTATATGCCAGTTCTCTGGGGTCCTGCACCCTGTCAAAGGTCCACTCGTAGTCAATCAGTGTCCATTTTTCGCCATCCACCAGAAAGTTGGCAAAAATCAAGTCGAAATCTGTCACGGGATAGTCACTGTGGAAAGAAATCTTTTCCAAGTATTCCTCAAAGAGGGCATAAAATCCCTCGTAATCCTCCCTTTCCAAACATGCATCCATCAATTGCGATAGGGGTATGCCCTGCACAAATGCAAACTCTGCGTAAGTACCTTGGGCATCATTCATCAGGGAGCATTCATTGATTCCCAGAGGGCTGCCGGCAAATCGTTTCTGCAATTTGTCATAGGCTTCCTTCATATGACGTACATGTGCTGCAGACGCCTCTTCCATGGGGAATTTCCGCACTGCTTTTACGCCGTCTCTTTCAATGATTTCCGTGCGGATGGCGTATTCCGGTGCTCTATCGTTAGAGTATTTTACATACTTAATATCAAATTCCTGTCCTATCACAGCCAAACCACAATCGGATTCGTTACGTTTCTTTATGGCTTGCTCCTCTCCACCCGGCAGATAAGAATCTTCGGACAATTCCGTCACAAACTGTACATCCGGATATGGATGGTAAAAATGATACTCGCTGATACCGCAGGAAGCGAAAGTCTCCTCCAGGGTTCTTCGCCCCCCGAAGCTTACGTTGTCCCCTTCCCCTTGCGTTTCAAAGGCAATCACTATTCTGCCTTGCGTAGAAATATGACCCTTCAAGCACTTCAGCAGCTCTTCAAAGGGAACAAACCCGCAAATATCTTTCAAGCCCTTCTCAGAGGTTCCAATCAGGAAAATATAATCATAATCCGTAGGAAGAGCAGGTTCGATGTCTTTCAAATTTCCCACATGAATGGTCAAATTATCATATGACCTGTTGCGGGTAGCATTGATGATACTGCGCCTCTTGGAGGATTCCACACAGGTCACCACACCTGCTTTACGGCACAAAGACCCTGTGAGGGCACCACAATCACTGCCCACCTCCAACACCTTCATAGACTTGTCCATGGGAATCCAGTCCAAGATATTTCGGCGAAGAGGAGACAAATGGTAAACAACGGGCCAACTTAATCCCGATTCAATTGCCTCTGTATATTCTTCCTGTGCATTGTTTTGTACAATCTTCAGAATCTCATCTTCTACAGCGGCGTTGGCGCTAAGGTCCCACCCGGAATATTTAGTTACGTCCAATTGCACTTTGCCAATGGTTTTTATCATACATCCGTTACCTTTACTACAGAGTCCATATCGTAATAACCCACCGTATTCTTGTCGGACACCACGGTAATATTCATCACATCATATAATCTGTGATATACCTCAAAAACATCTTTGTTGAATCCGGTTACACCCAGGGAAATCAAATATTCTCCTCCCTGAAGGCTCATCTTTTGGGTATAGGTGATTTCCTTCACCTGACCTGCCTTTCCGGGCTCCAAAAATGCCTTCTCTATCATAGTGTTGGTACCGGTAATCTCCGTACCAATGGGGTTCTTGAAGGACATAGCAAAAATGGGTGCCGGGAGATCCTCATTGATTCTCACCTTTACGCGTAAAGTAAATTCGCTGCCCTTGACAATGGCACTGGTGCGCACCCCTCTGTCATCCTCCACATAAAAGTCCAAAATCTCAGCCTGCTTGGTTCCATATTCCAGTGTCTCCGGATTAAAGCCCATGGAAGCTTTGGTGGCAGCACTTTTTATAGCTTCCTCCCCTGCCTCCAGGAGCGCTTCTTCCGAAGCATCCTCGTACTGTCCTACCAGCACACGCTTGTAGGCATCAATCATTTCCTTAGGTGTGCCCTCACCAAGAAGTTCACCCTTATTCAGCAGATACACTCTGTCGCAATACTTGCTGATACTGCCCAAGTCATGGCTGACAAAGATAATGGTTTTCCCCATCTTCTTGAATTCCTCAAATTTGTGATAGCACTTTGCCTGAAAAAACACATCTCCCACAGAAAGCGCTTCGTCCACAATCAAAATCTCCGGCTCAATATTGATAGCTACAGCAAAAGCCAGTCGTACGAACATACCACTGGAATACGTTTTGACCGGCTGATAAATGTAATCACCGATGTCTGCAAACTCTAAGATTGCGGGCATTTTCTCGTCAATTTCTTTTTTAGAAAAACCCATCATGGTACCGTTTAAGTACACATTCTCAATGCCGTTATACTCCATGTTGAAACCGGCACCCAGTTCCAGAAGGGCGGATATTCTGCCTTCCACATGCACTTCACCCTCGGTAGGATTTAATACACCGGTGATGATTTTCAGAATGGTGGATTTACCGGAACCATTGGTACCGATGATACCTACGGTTTCGCCCTTGCGGATTTGCATGCTCACACCGTTCAAGGCGTAATGCAATTTACACTTTTTCCCTTTGCCAATCCCAAAGGCTTCCAAGATACGGTCCTTGGGATGGTCATAGAGTTTATATACTTTTTTGATGTTGATTGCTTCGATGGCAGGAATGCCCACCTCTTGCACCTTTATCTTCATTTCTTCCATAGTTTCTATCCCTATACATCTCCGGACTTTATATTACAATACGTCTGCGAAATGTACCTTCAATCTCTTAAATACCAACGCACCGACGCCGAACAACACCACCGTCACCATCCAGAAATACATGGTGGAGAAGAAATCCTCAAAAAACCACTGTTGCTCGCAGATGGCACTGCGGTAGCCGTTCACGATATATACTAAAGGATTCAATTTCAATACCATCAACCATTTGGAATTAACTCCGCCTATATCCCACAAAATCGGTGTTGCCCACATACCAATCTGTAATGCAATATTGATAATCTGGGACAAATCCCTGAAAAACACTACAATGGAACAAGTGGTATAGCACAGTGCAAGCACAAATACAAACAGACAGAAGCTGTAGTATAAAAGTTGAATGGTATAGATGCTGGGATAATACCCATACAATGCCGCAACCAATAGCAAAACTGCCATAAAAAACAGATGAATAAAGGTTGCTGCAATGATCTTAATGATAGGCAGAATACTAATTTTGAAAACTACCTTTTTCACCAGGTAGTTGTATTCCACCATGGCATTGGTACCATGATTCAAAGCCTCGCTGAAATAAAACCAGGGTACAAGGCCGGCAGTCAAAAACAGTACATAGGGCACATCCTCTGCGCCCCTGCCGGGATTACCCATGATTTTTTCAAAGACAACGTAGTACATTGCCACGGTCACCACGGGCTGGATCATCGCCCAAAGGGCACCCATGGTTGAGCCTGCATATCTTTTTTTGAAATCGTTTTTAGCCAGTTTCCATATGAGATGTCTGCTTTGATACAGTTCCATCGGAAGTGTGGTGAATTTATCATACTTGAGTGCGAACACCACCCATGACACCGCGATGATACCGCAGGAAATGGCCTTTTTCAACAATTCCTGCTGCATGTCCGCGTTTGGATCCGGATTCCGGTGAAGTACAATAATCAGTGCCACCGCAAGTCCCACCAAAAAGGAAATGGCAATTCCGCATTTTTTACTTATCTTCATGTTTTATTTACACCTTTCCACAAGGGTATTCCTTCTTCACAAGGTTGGTATTTACCAACTCTTTCTCTCCTCCGCAAAGGCGGTCAACTGGCCAAAGGGACGCTCCGCATCTTTTTGGGAAAGAATCACTTCCATTCCTTCGGGAATGGGCCATTCCACGCCAACCTCAGGGTCATTGTATGCAATTCCGCCCTCATCGTTGGGATGATAAAAATCCGTGCATTTATAACAAAACTCTGCATAGTCGGAAAGCACCAGGAATCCGTGGGCAAAATTTTTAGGGATAAAGAACTGCTTTTTATTCTCCTCAGAAAGCAGCACGCCATACCATTGTCCAAAGGTAGAAGAATCTAAACGCATATCCACCGCCACATCATACACTTCACCCTTGATTACTCTCACCAGCTTGTCCTGCGGAAAATGCTTTTGGAAATGCAATCCCCTTAGCACGCCCTTTTTGGACGCGGACTGATTATCCTGCACAAACACTTCAGGAATACCCGCAGCTTTGTAATCCTCGTAGTGATAGGATTCGTAAAAATATCCTCTGTCATCTCCGAACACCGTAGGTGTGATAATCTTTAATCCTTCTATGCCACATGTTTCAACTGTAATTTTGCCCATATCTTCCTCCGCACCAAGGCACGGCTCCTTTCTCGTCTAGCGTTTTCAGGCTACAACTCGTCACCAATTACTACAGACCATTAGCAACCTCTACCAAATACTTTCCGTAATTGGTCTTCATCAAAGGCTCTGCCAGTTTCAAAAGCTGTTCTTTGTCAATAAAGCCTCTCTTAAACGCGATTTCCTCGATACAGGAAATATAAAGTCCTTGTCTCTTCTGGAACGCTGCCACAAAATCAGAAGCATCCAGAAGCGCATCATGGTTACCTGTATCCAACCATGCAAATCCCCTGCCAAGAGTTTCTACCTGCAGGGTACCTCTTCTCAAATACTCGTTGTTAATGCTGGTAATCTCGATCTCACCTCTTGCGGAAGGCTTGACGTTCTTTGCAATTTCTACCACATCGTTATCGTAGAAATACAAACCGGGCACAGCATAATTACTCTTAGGATGCTCCGGCTTTTCTTCGATGGAAAGAGCCTTTCCGTTTTCGTCAAATTCTACTACACCATACTCTCTGGGGTCACGCACGTAGTATCCGAAAATGGTGGCACCGCTTTCTCTGGAAGCCACTTCACGGAGCACCTTGGAGAAACTTTGACCATAGAAAATATTGTCTCCCAACACCAATGCTACGCTGTCTTCACCGATAAAGTCAGCACCAATAATGAATGCATCTGCCAATCCTCTGGGCTGTTCCTGAATAGCATAGGAAAACTTCATTCCAAGTTGAGATCCATCTCCTAAAAGTTCCTCAAACACAGGCAAATCCCTGGGAGTAGAAATAATCAACACCTCCCGGATACCTGCCAGCATCAGCGTGGATAAAGGGTAGTAAATCATGGGCTTATCATACACCGGCATGATCTGTTTTGAAATTGCTTTTGTCAAGGGATAAAGTCTGGTTCCTGAACCGCCTGCTAAAATAATACCTTTCATTTCTGTCCTCATTTCCGACCTTTTATAGTCTTTTTTATGTCAAATTCTCTTATCTGTATACACACCAAATGGGAACGGCAAAAAAGTCGTTCCCATCCGTTTTATTTTTCGTACATGTCTGTGTAATACTTTTGATAATCTCCACTGGTTACGTTTTTCATCCATTCTTCGTTCTCAAAGAACCATGCGATGGTTTTGCGGATACCGTCTTTGAACATGGTTTCCGGATACCAGCCGATTTCGCTCTTAATCTTGTCCGGAGCAATGGCATATCTTCTGTCATGTCCCTTGCGATCTTCCACATAAGTAATCAGATCCTTGGACACCAGCGCCTTTCTGGGATCTCCTTCAGGTAACATATCCTGCAATGTCTCGATGATGATGTTGATAATCTCGATGTTCTGCTTCTCATTATGTCCACCCACATTATAGGTTTCGAATAATCTGCCCTGCTCCTGTACCATATCGATAGCCTTTGCATGGTCTTCCACAAACAACCAATCTCGGACATTCTTGCCATCGCCATATACCGGCAGTTTCTTACCTTGCAATGCATTGTTGATAATCAGCGGAATTAATTTTTCCGGGAACTGATAGGGGCCATAGTTGTTAGAACAGTTGGTGATATTGGCGGGAAACTTGTAGGTATCCATATAGGCCTTTACCAGCATATCCGAGCTCGCCTTACTTGCGGAATATGGACTGTGCGGATCATAAGGTGTCGTCTCATAGAAGAAAGCATTTTCGTCATCCGGCAAAGAGCCATACACTTCATCCGTAGAAACATGAAGAAACTTTTTGCCCTCCTTGAAACTTCCGTCCGGCAATTCCCATGCCGCTTTGGCACAATTCAGCATGACCGCCGTACCTAACACGTTAGTTTGCACAAATACTTCCGGATTGCGGATACTTCTGTCCACATGACTTTCCGCTGCAAAATGAACCACCCTATCGATGTCATTTTCAGCAAAGATTTTTGAAATCGCTTCTTTGTCGCAAATGTCTGCTTTCACAAAAGTGTAGTTGTCCCTACCTTCCACTTCCTTGAGGTTTTCCAGATTACCCGCATAGGTCAATGCGTCCACATTGATAATCCGGATAGTGTTTCCGTACTTTCTAAACATGTAGTGGATGTAATTGGAACCGATAAAACCGGCGCCACCTGTCACCAAATATGTTCTCATATTATCTCCTATTCCGCTACGCATTTCATTAGTAGCTGATGTTCATATCCACGTTGCCGCTGATACCGTTCACATGGCCTGTAGCCGTATACTGCCATATATCATAGCGTCCCGTATAAGTGGGCTTCGCCGCATACTGCGCCAGCCAAATCTTATACTTGCTCAAAGCACTTACATTAATCTTACCTTCCAGCCAAGTCTTGTTGGAGTAAACACCGGCCTTGTAGCCTGCATTCTGAATGGTTTCACAGAACGCCTTGCAGACTGCCGTTCTGGTATCCTTATCTATCTTGTCGCCTCTTCCTCCACTGGGTTCAACGTCCAGGAATACGGGATAACTTAGGTTATAATCATCAATTAGGCCCAGTACCATAGAGGCTTCTTCTACTGCTTCCACCTGATTTACTGCCTGGGAGAAGAAGTATACGCCAACCTTAAGACCTGCGCCGGTAGCGCCCTTGATGTTCGCTCTGAACTTAGGGTCCTCTACCAAACTGCCGTTGGTGGAACCGCGGTATCCGCAACGGATAATTGCGTAGGACACACCGGAATTCTTCACGGCATTCCAGTCAATACTTCCGTTCCACTTGGAAACATCGATACCTACCACGCCACTGCCCTGGGTCAGTGCACCGTCGGAGCCGAAGGTATATGTTGCACCCTGAATGACATGTCTACCGGTAATCTTGTCACCGTTTGCAGTGAAGTAATATACTTTACCGCCTATATTCTGCCATCCGGTATATTTTACAGCACCCTTCAGGAAGAATTTGCTTGCCTTGTAATAGTCTGCGTATCTTGCCTCTCTATAGTTACCGTTCTCCAACACGTAAATCTGCTCACCACTGCGGTTCTTCAAAAGTGTGGTGGTATCCTGGTTAGGATGCTTACGCACAACCACTTCGCAGGTGGCGGTGATTTTTTCTTTGGTAGTAGGGTCTGTATAGGAAACGGAAATAACCGCTGTACCTTCCTTATTCGCGTATACACGCACTTCCTTTTTGGTGGTATTAGAACTCACA
This sequence comes from Lachnospiraceae bacterium, assembly GCA_017397645.1. Lineage (GTDB taxonomy): Bacteria > Bacillota > Clostridia > Lachnospirales > Lachnospiraceae > Acetatifactor. The sequence goes on from JAFQIE010000025.1 coordinate 49,172, forward strand.
TATACCAAATCAGAATTAGAAGAATATACTTCCATATTGGCATCTGTAGCATTCTTAACCTCTGCCGTCAACAGGAAGTTCTCTCCTACGAACAGATTTTTCTTGGTCTCACTTAACGAGATGCTCTTCTTATCGCCGATGGTGACCTTCAGTGTTGTCTCAGCTCTTGTACTATTGTCGCTACTACCCTTGTAATTTACACTAACTGTAAAAGTTGCCGTACCGGTTTTTATAGGAGTAATCTTAATATCTCCCGTGGTAGCATTGATTTCTGCTTTTGCCACAGAACTACTGGTAGGTGTTATCTTAAACTCCAACTGATATTCGCTAAAACCAGTGGCTTTTGCCTTTGTTGTTACATCTGTACCCAGCGAGCCCTTCAACTCTTTATAATCTAAAGTAATCTGTCCTTTTTTCAAAGGAGTCTGCGTAGGTGCAGGGGTTGCAGGCGCTTGAGTCGGTGCTGCAGTAGGCTCCGCCGTAGGCGCTGCGGTAGGTGCCGCAGTGGGCTGTGCCGTAGGTTCTGCAGGTGCCGGGGTAGGCTCTGCAGGTGCCTCGGTGGGAGGTGCTACAGGCTCCTCTGTAGGGAGTTCTGCAGGTGCTTCCGTAGGTTGTTCGGGCTCTACAGGGGGCTCCTCAGGTGCGGGTTCTCCCGCAGGCGGCTCACCTGATTCCGTCACAAGGATCAACTGTCTCGCCATCACCAATGTCAAAGGATCGGCGATAGTACTCTTTGACACTTCGTTGTATGTAACGGGAATCACCTTACTCTCAACCCATGCCACGGTATCTTTAATGGTAGACTCTACCTTTGTATTGTTTTTCTTGGTATCTTCTACACTTGCATCAATTTCAGATTCTTGCTTTACTTCGTTCTGTACGTCAACCTTGCTGAACGCAATTTCCTTCTTTACTTCAGCCGTTCTGACGTCCGTGGTAATAATATATCTATCGTACTTCTCATCTGCCAATGTCTCCATGGCAATCTGATATTTACCTGGAGCGATACCTGTCTTATAGATGATACCATCCATGTCGTCATCCGACCAGATTTGCTCTTTTCCGTCAGGAGTGGTTACCACTACAGAGAAAGGTGCATTGGGTACTAACTTTTCCGTCTTTTTGTTGGTAAACTTAATCTTCAGATCTTTTTCTATGGAAACAAACTGAGGCATAACAGATATTTGCCTGTTGACATCTTCCTCATCATAATGTCCGGTAAAACCGCCCTTGTCCACTTCCAGACGATCCATATGGGCATTGGCTACCGCCTCAATACCATCGCCACCGATGGTGGTAATCTCTGACAAATAGGAACCTACACTGACGAATTTAGATACCTGTCTATTGATTGCCGCTCTGCCGATAAATACGCTACCGGTAATAATGGCCAGCACCAGCACCGCCACACCTACAATCAGCATCATCCTATCCATCATATCCATGCTGTTCAATTTTTGGGTGAGAAGTGCAAAAAATTCTTCTTTATCAAATCCCGTTTTGCGGCGATTCTTTTTAGGTGCCGTCTTTGCAGTATGCCTTGCGGTGCGGGTACTTCTTACCGCTGCAGTCACATAGGCATCTTCCTGAGCATAGTCCTCTTCCTCGTAATACTCGCCGGCATCCTCTACGTAATACTCAGATTCCGTTTCTTCGTAAGTAACAGTATCCTCCCCATAGTACTCATCCGTACCCTGGTCGCCATAGTATTCACCCCCAGCTTCGGTTGCGTAATACTCGCCGGTACTTTCCTCGTAATACTCTCCGGTACTTTCTTCCTCATAGTACTCGCCGGTGCCTTCTTCGTAATACTCTCCGGGCTCTTCCTCCCCGTAATACTCACCTTGCACGTCAGACTCGTAAAAACCTTCCTCTGCGCCGTAGTATTCGAAGTCGCCAAATCCGTCGTCTATATCGTCATATTCATATTCTATCTCGTTTACGCCGGCTCTTTTGGAATTCGGCTTATGGGAACGATTGAATAAACTTTTCATACATACTTCCTTTCAGTAAGCAAACTTTCGCATAATATCATGAATACTTATGTATTATATCATTATGGTCCTACTTCTTCAAGTGACTGTAATCTTAATTTTTCTTAATAATATAGACATTCGGTTTGCATAATAGTAAAATAAAACCATGCTTTAACTAAGAATTTTTGCGCAAGAATGGAGCAACTTATGAAACGAATTAAGAGAGAAACCTGGATGCACATCGCCTTGGCGCTGGTTATCATTCTTTTTGTGGGTGGTGTTCTATATAAGATAACAAATTTTGGCGAGCATATCTCTTTGGAGGAAATCTTCAAGGATGGGGAAGGTACCTATGATGATACCTTTGACAGCATTCTTCCTCTGGTCACCATCGAGGATGAACCCGTTTATAAAAATTACGGTCCCGATACTAATATTTTGTTTTTTGGCAACGATCCGTTGGCGGATGACAGAGACTCCGAGAATAATCTGGTCAACATGATTCAGGCCAAAACCGGTGCCACTGTATATAACTGTGCCATCAGTGGCAGCTATCTGTCTGTAGAAAATGAGACTTTGATTCCTCACCGATATCCTATGGACGCTTTTAGTTTTTACTGGCTATCCTTTTTGCCCACAGCAGAAAGCATCCAAAACTCTTATCAGACTGCGATAAAAACTCTGGGTGAAAACTGCCCGCCCGAGGCAACCGAAGTCTTTGAAACATTGACATCCATAGATTTCAACGAAATCGATGTCATTGCGCTTATGTACGACGCGAACGATTATTTGGCAGGTCGTCCCATGTATAGCGACGAGAATTTCACCAACATCGAAACCTTCACCGGCAATATGGCGGCAGGTATTCAGTTTATCAGAAGCTATTATCCCCACATCCGGATTATGGTACTGTCCCCCACCTATGCCTATGGCTTGGATGAGGAAGGCAATTATATCAGCAGCGACATTCAGATTTACGGAGAACAGCATTTTCTGTCCACCTATGTTATCAAACAGGCAGAGGCTTGTGCGCTGACCAGTACCACGTTTATTGACAATTTATATGGCACCATTACAGAGAATACGGCAGACACCTATCTGACCGACCATATCCACTTGTCAGTTGAGGGTCGGGAATTGGTGGCAGACCGTTTCGTGGAAGCGCTGTACTATTACAATAACGAGACAGAATAAAAAACATACGAGGAGAGCAGAAATGAAACGCAGATTATTTATGAGATGGCCCGGCTTTCATTACAAAGCAGTGACACTCAGTTATGATGACGGGTGCATCTACGACAGAACGGTTATTGAAATCATGCAAAAATATGGGTTGAAGGGTACCTTCAATATCAACTCCTGCGTATTTCATGAAAACAGACCCAACAAATTGACAAAAGAAGAGTTGGTAGAATTGTACACCTCCACCGGCAACGAGGTGGCTGTGCATGGCTACCGCCACACTTCCCTCCCGGAAATGCCCGAAGCGTTGGCCACCTATGATGTTCTCCATGACAGAGAGGAAATCGAAGCCGCATTTGGACAGATTATTTCCGGTATGGCTTATGCAAATGGTGTTTTCAGCGACGAAGTGGTTGAGATATTGAAAAAATGCGGCATTACCTACTCCCGCACCACTGTCTCCACCCACTCCTTAAATGTAACAGAGGACTTTCTGCGCTGGCATCCCACCTGCCATCACGACGATCCCGAACTGATGGAATTGGCCCGGAAATTAATAGAGCCGGCGGAACCCGCCTACAAATGGGCAAGATTCCCCCGACTGCTCTACGTTTGGGGACACAGTTACGAATTCAATGGTAATAACAATTGGGACGTACTAGAGAAATTGGGTGAATATGTGGGTAATCGGGATGATGTTTGGTACGCCACAAATGGTGAAATCTGCACGTATGTGAAAGCCTACGACGCGTTACAATTTTCCGTTTCCGGTAAGATGATTCATAACCCCAGTGCGATAGATGTATACATAGACTATTACGGCAACAAGTATACGATTCCCGCAGGAGAAACCATCCAAGTGGAATGTCCCGAAAGTTATGTTTAGGATTTTTCTTCCTCATGATACTCCGCTTCCGTGTTTACATTCCAAATGACACTTCTGTCACTTTTTTCTCCCAGAATCACATCCACGGCGCGGAACGCTGTCACCATGGAATGGTCCATATTGTTGTACCGGTGCTGGCCGTTTCGACCAACACAATAGAGATTGTCAATGGTGTCTAAGTAAGCAATCAACTGATCCATATCATCATAGGTATCAAAGTACGCCGGATATGCCTTCTTGACCTTTTCCACATGCGTGTCAAGCACCTGATCCGGTCCATCGATAAGCCCCAAGGAAACCATCTCTCCTACACCAAAGGCCGCGAACTCTTCTTCCGGCATATTCCAGAACTTATCCCCTTCGTTGACAAAATATTCCAAACCAATCCACACTGTTTCTTCCGGCTTTTTCACCATGTACGGGGACCAGTTATTGTAGATTTGCATACGTCCCATTTTCACACGTCTGTCCTGCACATAAATCCAGCAGTCAGGGACGATGTTTCCTAGTGTCTTAAACTTAGTTTTATTCTCCAGATTCAATTTTGGCACCAGCACACCCACAGTCATATAGTCGCGATAAGGCAAGCCTGATGCGATTCGGCCGGCCTCTTCAGGCACATCATTCATACCGGCCACCAAATCCTTTACAGGCATGGAAGATATCACTACATCGGCCTCTATGGTCACCTGCTGCCCATTCTGTTCGTAGGTAACGGCATCAATGCGTGTTCCGTCCTTATGAAGCGACACAACCTTAGCATTCTTAATAATCCGACCGCCTGCTTTCTCAATTTCAGCCGCCACGGTTTCCCACATCTGTCCGGGACCCAATTTAGGATATTTGAATTCCTCTATCAGAGAGGTCTCCACTTTTCTATTTTTCTTGCCAAACACTTTTCCTGCCACATCCTTGATGATGGCTACCACGGAAAGCCCTTTCACTCTCTGGGCACCCCAGGAAGCGTCTATCTCCTTGGGGTGACGTCCCCACAAATTCTCCGTATAGTTTTCAAAGAACATGCCGTATAATATCTTGCCAAATCTATTGATATAGAAATTCTCCAGATTTATTTCCGGTCTTTTGTGTATCAAAGACGCCAGATAACTAAAGCCCACCTTCATGGTGGTGATAAATCCCATATTCTTCAGCGTTTCCGCCTTTAATGAAATCGGATAATCATAGAATCTATCGTCAAAAAGAATCCTTGATACACGATTTCTTTTTAACATTACCCGGTCTTCTTTTTCCGGGTCAGGACCTTCCTTGGCCAGTTCCACACTGCGGCCCAAAATCCTGTCATCCATAGAAGGTGCTCCCTGCATGGGAAGCATTTTCCCCCACCAGGCATTGACCTGTGCATCCTTGGAAAAAAAGCGATGGCCGCCCATATCCATGCGGTTGCCTCTATATTCAACTGTCTTCGAAATCCCACCGATGGCATCACTTTCCTCCAGCAAGACCACTTCGTACGCATCGCTTCTATCTATAAGTTCATAAGCGGCGGTAAGTCCCGCGGGACCGGCTCCTATCACAATCGCTTTTTTCATTCGTACCTCCTAAAGGATAACCCTATGTCTCATTGTACCTTTAAAACCAAAGAGTTTCAACCTTAGATTGAAAAAAGCAAAAATTTCCCACACCCCCGAAAGAAGGTGTGGGAATCCACGAAAACTTATTCTGTTTCCAGTTCGGCAAATCTTGCTATAAACTTCTCAGGCAAATCCCCTTCCCTGATGTATGCTGTCTTCTCTACTCCATAGATATCTACCACACGGATACCAATAAAGTACTTCGTGAAAGCGCCATTGCCTCTGTCCGGAGAACCATAGCTCATCACATCCACCAGTTCCTGTATTTCCGCCGGATCCGATATGATGATGAATAGGTCTTTGCCCTCAACAGCTTGGGGTTCGGTCCACTCCACCGTCGCCATCTCCTGCATTTCAGCAGGTAATTCATTCTGTAAATCCGGATTCTGCATCATTTCATAGTTCTTCCGCAGGGTCTCCAATTCTTCCTCCGAAAGCAGACCGTATCTTTCCTTTGCCAGCAGTTCATAGGTATATCCCTGCTTATAAATCTCCTCCTTGGAGTAGAAGCCCAGTTCCAAATCGACATATTCAATTTCCTCCGCCAATGTGGGCACCAGGTATTTCTCACACCAGGGATTGCCCTGCAGTGCGGCTATCGTATTGGTCATGCCCTCATACACACTGATATAAAAATGATAATAATTCTCTGTACGCAGTTGAATGTTCACAAGCATTCTACCTTCGCCGGCAATAACCGCCTCCGGACGCTCTGTTAAATCTTTGTTGTAGGCATCCACCACTTGACGGATGAGTTCTACATCTCCCAGTTCCTGAGTTTCCACGCCATTATATCTGCGGAGACGTAAAGTAACAAATTCATCTCTGCGCTTTTCACTGATGCGGAAATTGGTGTTTACATACTCATCGCTACAAATCAACGGCCACACAACTTCTTTATCCTTATCATACACCTTGTAACTGCGATAATAACTTCTGCCGTTTTTCAGAGTCACCTTCACATCCATCCGGTCCTGTACATCCCCATGTATCCAACGGCCATAAAAGGGGACTTCGTATTCCAGATTTTCCACACCGGTTTCCAGCAGTTTTCTAATGTGTTCTGCATCGTCATAATGCATCAGTTCCAAGGGACCGCCGGCACTTCCCGGATATCGCTCATGATTTTGGTAGGAATCTATCAAAATTCCAGCCTCCTCGATATCTTCCGCATCCGGCACATAAGTATCATATCCAATCCAGTCCCTGCTGAAGGTCAGGCACAGAAGGATGGCTAACATAGTGGATACACCCATCCATAGTTTACTTGCAAAAAAGGCTTTGAAATCCATGTGGAAAATAATATCCAATACACCGTAGGTCAAAACCGAGGCGAGCACTGCACCAAAAACGCCCCAGCCGACGGAATACCTTCCTCCAAGGGCCGTAAATATAAACCATCCAACCATACCGGCAACCACTGTCACAACGATTTTCATGATAAATGTGGCAATGGGATTTCTCACGCCCTGCTCTGCCAATTCGGACGCTCTCACCTTATACAAGTACCAGGCTCCTCCACCCAGTAGCAACGCTACCACGATATTTGCGCAGATAATGGGTGCAAACGGCACATCTTCCACAAGCCAATACAGTTGATAAAAACTGGAAATAAAAGGAGATGCAAAGATGGACCGGTCCAGCATAGTGCGCACCCCGTAGTAGGTATCCATATACGTATTCAGGAAAACATCTCCCGTGCAGAATACCGCAAATACCGATATGCCGATGATGCCAATGCAAACCAGCGCATTCAATATATTTCCGGATAACATAACTGCCACCAAAACCAAATGATACATGAGCAGGAAGCTTACAATTAAAACACCCACACAGGTGGCTGCCGTAGGTAAAATGCCCGCACACAATTCTATGCCGCTAAATTCGGATACATTAAAGTATGCCATCACAACGGTAATCAACATACTGACCACAAAGGGCACAAACCAAATCAAGAATCCATTCAAGTATGTCACCCAGAACTGTTGGTTTCTGGTAATGGGCAAACTGTGATATAAGTCCACCATTTTTCTGCGGAACACAAAACGGAACCCGAAAATACCCACAATCAACGCCCCCACAATGGCAATCACACCACCTAGTACTATGGGATATTCGGCAAAAAATCCAATGGTTGCTTCTGCATATCTGATTCTGGCAGCTTCAGGTGTCATACCGCTTCCAAAGCCGGAATTACCTTCCCAAATCAGGTATCCTACCGGGAATGCCAAGAAACACGCAAGCGTAGATAAAGCGATCATCCAAACCCGATGTCTTAAGTCTTGTATCATATACTTAAAAAAGGAGTGCTTTGACGTCATAACCCTTCACCTCCGTTTCACTGATGAATATTTCTTCCAAGGACAGTGGCAGCAATTCGTAGAACACCGGACTCAACTCTTCCATACAAATTTCCAATTGTTCCTTCTTGCCTCTCACCGTAAATGTGTACAACGCGCCTCTATTGTCTATGGTGACAACATCTAATTTTTCCTTCATCTCGGCAAGCATTTTTTCTTCTTTAATGACGCACTGCACTTTGTGGATATTTAGCTTCATATCGTCCAAATCCTTGGCAAGCAGGATACCACCCCTGTGCAAAAGTCCCACGTACTCGCAGATATCTTCCAATTCTCTCAAATTATGGGATGCGATGATGGGAGTCAAACCTCTATCTTCAATCTCCTTTACAAAAAGGGATTTTACCGCCTGACGCATCACAGGGTCCAAGCCGTCAAAGGTTTCATCGCATAGCAAGTACTTCGTGTTTGCACAGATACCGCAGATCACAGACAACTGCTTCTTCATACCTTTGGAAAAGGTATTGATTTTTCTCTTTGTTTCCAGGCCAAACTTTTCCATCAAATCCATGAACTTCTCGGTATCAAATTTTGGATAATAGGTTTGATACAGACGTACCACATCCATGGGTGTACCGTTGGTAAAGTAATACTGGTCATCAGATATGTATAGAATATCTGCTTTTGTTTCGGGATTGTCATAAACCTCCCCACCATCTATCAGGATAGTGCCACTATCCGGTTTCAAAACACCACTCAACATTCTCATAAAGGTGGACTTACCGGCGCCGTTGGTACCAATCAATCCGAACACATGCCCCTCTTCAATCCGGGCAGATACATTATCGATAGCTTTGACTGCGTCAAAATTTTTATTCAATTCTTTTACTTCAATCATTGCCTGCCTCCTTGTCTACTCCTATTTCATCAACTCTTACTCCGTATATATGTTCAAGTTCATCCAATAGGCGTTCTTTCTTAATCCCCGCCTCTCTGGCGCGGAAAGTTATATTCATCCAATCTTCCAGCAATTGCTTATGCTTGCTCTCCCGCCACTCACTGGCATGCGCCACAAAGCTTCCTCTTCCTGTCACAGTGTATATGTATCCTTCCTGCTCCAGTTGCGCATAGGCACGCTGGATGGTGTTAGGATTGACAGAAAGATCCATCGCTAAACTTCTGACACTGGGCATCTTCTCTCCCGGCTCCAATGCTCCGCTGACGATTAATCTCTCGATTTTTTCCACGACCTGCTCGTAAATCGGTCGTCTGTCCCTATAATCTAATAAAATCACGCTGCCTCCTTTCCGAATGTACCGCTTAGAATACGCGTTTCCCTGTTTCTCTTATACACATAAATGTCTATATCGTTTATAGTGTATTAACCCTCTTAATACACTCAATATATCATACTCTATTTTGAATTGCAATAGGTAGTATGTAATTTTCATACAAATGAAAAAAGTCTCTCCTTTTCAGGAAAGACTTTCTCTACATACTTTTACTCTGCAAATCTCACATTCATGTATGCGATAATTTCTTCTACGCAGCGTTCAAAACCAAGCTTGGAACTATCCAGACACAAGTCATAGTTTCTGGCGTCGGTCCATTCGTTACCGGTATGATATTTGTAATATCCGGAACGCTGGCGGTCAATTTTTGCAATGTATTTCTCCAATTCCTTGGGAGACATGCTGTGCTTCTTTGCTGCCTGCTCCATGCAGAAATCATGGGGCGCGTGGACAAAGACACTGAGTACATTAGGGTAATCTGCCAGGACATAGTCTGCACATCTACCCATGATGACACAGGATTCTCTTTCTGCGATGGTACGGATAGCCTTCGCCTGAAGATTAAACAGGTTGTCGTCAGAAATAAAATCTTCACTTCCGGGATTTGCCACCTGACCGTTATATGCCTTCTTGTTGAAGCTAAAGAACTGTCCGGCGGTAATGCGCTCGTCCATGTTCACGAACATGGCCTCGTTGACACCACTTTCATCGCTGGCAACCTTTGAAAGCTCCTTGTCATAAAAATGGATATTCAGGCGATTCGCAAGCATCTCGCCTATGGTTCTTCCGCCACTTCCGTATTGACGGGCAATCGTAATAACAGGCTTATTCATAGATTTCACCCTCTCCTATTCTCCCAAATATGCTTTCTTAATGGAATCATCGTTCATCAGTTCCTTCGCGTCGCCGGACAGAACGATTTTTCCTGTCTCCAATACATATGCTCTGTCAGCAATACTCAGTGCCTTTTTCGCATTTTGCTCTACCAAAAGTACCGTAGTGCCGGATTTGCTGACTTCCTTGATAATATCAAAAATCTCACTTACAAAGATGGGGGACAGACCCATGGAAGGCTCGTCCATCAGAATAATCTTCGGATGGGACATTAACGCTCTACCCATAGCCAGCATCTGTTGCTCACCACCACTAAGAGTTCCTGCCAACTGATTCTGACGCTCCTGCAGTCTGGGGAAATGTTTGAATACCTTCTGTAAGGTTTCGTCGATTTCCTTTTTATCCTTTCTTGTGTAAGCGCCCATCTTCAGGTTTTCCAAAACTGTCAGTTGGGCGAACACTCTACGCCCCTCGGGCACATGTGCCATTCCCATGGACACAATCTTGTGGCCGGGTACTTTAGAAATATCCTTACCCTCAAAAATTACCTTACCTTTTTTCGGTGCCAGCAAACCGGAAACCGTATGCAGGATGGTAGTCTTGCCCGCACCATTGGCACCGATCAAAGCGATAACCTCTCCCTGTTCTACGCTAAAGGAGACACCCTTGATAGCCTGAATCATGCCATAGTATACTTCTATATCTTGAATCTCTAACATTGCCATAATCCGTCTCCTCCTATTCTCCAAGGTATGCTTTAATTACTTCAGGATTGTTTAATACATCACTGGTTTTGCCCTGGCAGAGAATACGGCCAAAATTAAGTACCGTCAGTTCTTCACAGATACCGCTCACCAGCTTCATATCATGCTCAATCAAAAGAATGGTCATATCAAAATGGTCTCTGACGAAACGGATGGTTTCCATCAATTCCAAGGTTTCCATGGGGTTCATACCTGCCGCAGGTTCATCCAGCAAAAGAAGTTTGGGGTTGGTTGCCAATGCACGACAAATCTCCAATTTTCTCTGCTTACCATAAGGTAGGTTGGACGCAAGCACCTCGGCCTCCTTATCCAAATCAAACACCTTCAGGATTTCCAGTGCTCTCTCTTGCAACTGTGCCTCTACCTTTCTAAAAGAAGGCAGACGAAGAATGCTGGCAAACACACTGTAACCCATTTGATTATGCAATCCGACTTTTACATTATCGATAACACTCAACTTACCGAAAAGACGGATGTTCTGGAATGTACGCGCAATGCCCGCTCTGTTCACATCAATGGTCTTCTTGCCCGTGATGTCCTGTCCATCCAATTTGATAATACCCACATTGGGCTTGTATACTCCGGTGAGTAGGTTGAATACGGTTGTCTTGCCGGCACCGTTGGGGCCAATCAAACCGTACAACTGTCCTTTCTCAATGGAAATACTAAAGTCATCTACCGCACGCAAACCACCGAAGGAAATACCTAAATTGTTTACCTCTAACAAAGCCATTTTAGTTTCCTCCCTTCTTTGATTTGCTTGCTACAACGCCCTTGACCTTCGCCAGGAGATCCTTCGCAGAATGGGTCTCTCTCCAAGCAATACTCTTGGGCGCCCAGTTGTAAATCATCATGACAATCAATACCACCGCATAAATCAACATACGGTAGGTCTGCAAACCACGCAGCATTTCAGGCAATACGTAAAGAATAATCGCCGCAATCATAGAACCGCGGATGTTACCGATACCACCCAAAACCACATATACCAAAATCATGATGGACATATTATATCCAAAGGTTTTTGGTGTTGCAGTCAGGGAGCCTAAGTTATGGGCATACAGTGCGCCCGCCATACCTGCAAGTGCTGCAGAAATTGCAAATGTCAACAATTTATACTTTGTAATGTTGATACCAACAGATTCTGCGGCAATCACATTGTCACGAATAGCCATAATCGCACGTCCGTCTCTGGACCGTACCATATTCAGTACGACAAACAAAGTAATCAGCAAAAGAATCACTCCAATTGTGAAATTGGAATCTCCGGGGGTACCGGTGATACCCATCGCACCTTTGATCAGGAATACCCCATCCTTCTCCATGCCTAAATCCATAGCACTCTTCATAGAAAAATGAAGACCGTTGGAGTCCCGACCAATATTGATGGTATTGATGATATTCTTGATAATTTCGCCAAATGCCAGTGTTACGATAGCCAAGTAGTCACCCTTCAGACGAAGTACGGGAATACCAATCAGCACGCCAAACAAACCGGCACAAACCGCACCGATAAGAATTGCCACCGGGAAACGGACGATTGCCAACGGAATGGCTTCAACCATACACTTGGAAAAGAACGCAGATGTAAATGCACCCACGCACATAAATCCTGCGTGTCCCAAACTAAGTTCTCCCAAAATACCAACTGTCAGGTTCAATGACACTGCCAAAATAGCATACACACATATAGGTACTAACAAACCGTTCAGCTGAGAATTCACCATTCCCGCCATATCCAAAATACGGATAAGCAAATATGCAAAAATAACGATTGCGTAGGTGATAAGATCCTGTCTCAACGGTTTATTTGCTTTCAAATTTGTAAATTTATCTTTTATAGAATTCGCTTTCATCGTCTTTTCTCCACTTAATTTCCACTTATACTTTTTCCTGAATATTCTTTCCTAACAAACCGGTAGGTTTCACCAGCAACACGATGATTAAAATGGAAAATACAATTGCATCGGATAACTGTGTGGAAATATAAGCTTTACTAAGGTTCTCAATGACACCCAAAAGGATACCACCGATGAACGCCCCGGGAATAGAACCGATTCCACCGAATACTGCCGCGGTAAATGCCTTGATACCGGGCATGGATCCGGTCGTCGAGGACAATCCGGGATAAACAGAACAGAACAGCATACCTGCCACTGCTGCCAAAGCAGAACCGATGGCAAATGTAAGGGAAATGGTACCATTTACGTTGATACCCATCAGCTGTGCCGCACCCTTGTCTTCGGATACCGCCAGCATTGCCTGTCCGGCCTTTGTTTTCTTGATAAAAACAGTAAGCGCAATCATAATTACGATACTTACCGCAATGATAACGATGGTCTCACCATCAATGGTAATCTGACCACCCGCAATCTGGATTCCCTCATAGGGAACGATGGATGTGAAGTTCTTAGGCGCTGCACCAAATATCAAAAGGGCAGCGTTTTGCAAGAAATAACTGACACCAATCGCAGTAATCAACACCGCCAAATTTGATGTGGCACCTCGCAGGGGCTTGTAGGCAATTTTCTCAATGAGAATACCCAGCAATGTACAAAGCACCACAGCCACCACGATTCCTACAACGGGGGGCAATCCCAAAGTATTACATGTGGTGTAAACAACAAATGCACCCACCATGATAACATCACCGTGAGCAAAGTTCAGCATTTTTGCAATACCGTATACCATGGTATAACCCAAGGCAATCAGAGCATATACACTTCCCAGGCGGACGCCGTTAATTAAAAATTCAATAAACTCCATGTGAACCTCCAAGATTCATTTCTACCGTACATAACACAAGTAGGGACTGCCGAAGCAATCCCTACAGTATTAATCTTTACTATATTGATTACATTGCCTTGTAAGCACCGTTTTCAATGATAACTGCCTTAGGCTCCTTGTTAGGCTCACCGTCTGCAGTCCAGGTAATTCCGTTACCGGTCAAACCATCAATGGAAATCTCCAGCATTGCTGCCTTCAGAGCTTCACACATATCAGAAACGTTCATATCAGGTGTAACGCCTGCTTTTTCGATTGCTACCTTGAATGCGTATACGGTATCGTAAGCATCTGCTGCGAACTGATTAGGAACATCTCCGTACTTCTCCTGATATGCGGTTACGAATGCAACTGTCATATCATCAGTAGCATCTGCTGCGAAAGGAGTCAACAGCATAACGCCCTCTGCAAGAGCAACATCAAATCCTTCCATTGCAAGGATACCATCCATACCGTCACAGCTGAAGAACTTAGGAGCATAACCCATACCATCTGCCTGTGTCAACAAAGGAGCTGCTTCCTTACAATAAATGGGAAGGAATACCAAGTCAGCCTCTGCATCTTTTGCCTTCTGCAACTGTACAGAGAAGTCAGTGTTATTGTCTTCGGTAAATGCTTCTGCTGCTACGATTTCGAAATCATAGTTTACAGCCTCTGCTGCAAAGCTCTCATAGATACCGGAAGAGTATGCATTGGAGCTGTCGTAGATAACTGCTACTTTTTCAGCCAAGCCATTCTCACCAATGTACTTTGCACTTGCTGCACCCTGGTTAGGGTCAGAGAAGCAAAGACGGAATGCGTTGTCATACTGGATACAGTCTACTGCAGTACCGGAAGGAGTAATCTGGAACATATTGTCCTCATAAGTCTTCTGAGCAACTGCGATACAAGGAGCAGAGGTTACGGAACCAAGAATCATCTGTGCGCCCCAGTCCTTCACTACGTTGTAAGCGTTAACGGACTTCTCAGCATCGTGCTCATCGTCCTGGAAGTTCATCTCGAACATCACGCCGTTTACACCACCTGCTGCATTGATTTCAGCAATTGCCAATTCTGCAGCGTTCATAACTGCCTGGCCATATACTGCTGCACCACCGGTGATAGGTCCAATACCACCAATCTTAAATGTAGCACCTGTAGCTTCATCTGCCACACTGCTCTCAACTGCTGCGCTGCCATCTGCTACGCTGCTGTCTACTGCTGCTTCGTTACCGCAGCCGGTCATCATGGACATTACCATAATGGTTGCAAGAGCAATACTTGCAATTTTTTTCATTGTCTTCATAATAGTTCCTCCTAAAAAAATTAGTTTCATCATTTCCATATCTTACAGTAGCACTTTACTATTGTCAAGCGTTGAATCATGATTTTTCATAATAATAACTTGATTTATTTTAACATATTAATAGTATTTTTCATGAAATCCGCCACTTTTTAATCGCTTATTTTATTCCCCCTACCATATTATGGCACATTCAACTGATAGTTTGTATTCCTATAAATAGCATACTCTCCGATTTGCCCGAACCAAATCCACCCATAGTCTTCAGGTTCTCCCACAATGGGTTTGTCCGCCGCCAAAATAATATAGTGACACTGCCATTGATTGATACCGGGAAGTACCTCCTCTATTACGAGTTGCTCCTTCTCCATCGCATCAAAGAAACTCCGGTCCTTATCATTCCACCTGTCCACCAGCATTTCCCTGCCATAGGGCATACATATGGTAGCAGAATACTGACGTACATACTGAAGCAGTTCCTTGGGAAAGACTGCCATCACTTCCCTGCCCGGCACCTCGATGGCGTCACAAATCTGCACCACCTCTTCTGGAATATGGTATTCGTTTTGCGCTTCATCAAAAAAAGGATTTCGGTAAACCAAGCTTCCCGAAGCCACGATAACCCCAAGCATTGCAAGGGCAAATAAAATCTGCGACCTCCCTTTCAGTTTGCCGCAAATATGGACCACACTATAGGCAATCACAATCCCTGTAGGGAGTAACCAGAGAACACGGTAATAAATCTCACTATCCGCCAATCCATACACCAACCGGGCAAAAACCGGGTTGAAATACAAGAGCAAAAGAAGTACCGGTACATAGATAAACAAAATCCGAATGGACTTTCTTTTCTCATTCATCCACAGGTAGATGATTGCCACTAAAAACAGAATCACAATCAGTCCGGTTCCCATATAATCTCTAAACAGAGTCACAATATCGTTCCACATATTTCCTCCATCACTTTAGAACCAGATACACAAGTGCAAAAACCAAACAGGGCGATACGCACACAGCCAAAGGCAAAAGGATGCGGATACGCCGATACGCAATAGCACCGGCCAATCCGGCAACGCCCACAAAGACGCACACCAGTAAAGCACCCAAACTACTGCACAAACATCCCGTGATGGATGCTACAGACAAAAGCAGGTAAAGTCCCGCCGGAACTTCCTCTTTTTTTTGCAGACGACGGAACAGCACAAAGAATAGAAACAGCAAAAACGGAATTACTACATTTCCCAAAACAGATTTCCCCTGTTGCGTTCTGGCCAACATAAAGTTTGCTGACGAAGAAAAGGAATATCCACCATAGAGAACCAGCAACTGCGTAAATATCAAAAACAATGGTGATTGTCCGTTTTTTTCAGGAAACAGCCTATTTCCAACCAAATAAAAAACTGCGTAGGTCATACCAATCAGTACCACAGGCAAAGCCACCTGCGCCATGGTGGCGGGGTGCAAACCTGTCATCTTCGCCAAAAACGCACACCAAACCGGGAAAGGTGCCAACCCGTATCTGGCATCAAAGGTGGTAGCCAATCCGGTATAAGCATCCTTCCTATACATAGTACCCGCGTTTACTGTCGTTGTAGTAACAGAAACATAGAATGCATCATCTCCGTCTGCATACGCCATACGCACAGCCTGAATCAACTGTACCGCAAGCAACACCCAGAACCCAATCCACAAAAGATGAGGTGTCCAAGTTCTCTTCTCTTTTTTTCTAATGCTTGAAGCTGCCGGTAAAAGATCAAAGGCTTTTCTGCGCATATAGACGCCAATCGTCAAAAACAACAGTGCACCGATAAAAAACCAGTACAACAATACCAGTAATCCAAAGCTTTGCTGTCGCAAAATTAAAGGCACTGCAATCAACTGAAAACCGGCCCAGAGCAAAAACTGACCGCTCACCCACCGGAACACCCATTTCCCGCTTCCTTTGTATACCGGGGAAAAGAGTTCTCCTACCAAGGCAGGCAACACTATAATAATTAAGGAAAAAATCAATAATCCTAATATCAATTTTGTTTCACCTTTCTGATTGCCAAAAGCAGCCATAGTTCATTGATGCCTGCACTGAGGCGATAATCCATCATGCCGGATCCCCTCATCACCAACAGGAATAAATAAACTACACATATACTCAATGGTAATATCACCCGCTTACTTTCCGTGGTATGGAATAACCGCTTGCTTCGGATACTCTCTACCAGTCGCATGACGCCGGACGTTGCCACAATCACAAAAACACAAGTAAACCACCACCATCCATAGGTCACATAGAATTGTGTCAGTCTCGGTGTGTGCTCCATCATCACGCCATAGTTGGTACCGGAATAAGAATCATAGGCCTCTCCGCGCAGTTGTATCGGAACAATCAGTGGCGATACCGTATAACCTAAAGCATCCCAAGTCAACTGTCTTATGATGGAAGGATATCTCCTGCTCCAGGCAGTTCCCGCCATCTCCAGATAATACTCCCGGGCTTTTTCTTTTCCGACTTTCAATTCTATGCGGTCAATCAAAGCACCCATATTATCAGGCGAAAATGCCGCTTCCCATACCAGTCCCGGAGGCGCTATTTCCCGAAGGTCTTCCGACCAGGGCTCCATATCAATCCATAACGTAGGCCAGGCCATACGGCTGGCCAGGTGAGCCGCCCATCCATGTCCGGAAACAGAAGTCGTTCTGGATTTTTCCACTCCGGAGGCAAAAACCGTAAACAGAATCAGGGAAATGAAAAGTAATAACAGCCTTCTTAAGAGTTCCTTTCCCTGTTCCAACACTGTGCAACTAAAGTAAAGCAACAGATAAAACGCACTGCTAAGTAGCGAATAGGGCTGCAGTGACAGATGACACTGCATGGTAAAAGGGAATGTCATCAGGGCACATGCCACAAACACCGCATGCCACCTTTTGCGCATAACCAACCTTCTCACAAACAAATACCGGCTCAAAAAGGCAATCAACAATTGAAGCAGATAAATCCACTGGGGAATCCTGTTAAAGCACTCCAATAACCACTGGTAAATACCAAGGCGGGAAGGTGCAAAATGCTGGGCATGGGCAAAATTAGAACACATCCAAATCACCCCTAAGATGATTTGGATGCTACATCCCAAATACACGATTCCTTTCAGCACATGTTTCCCGTGTGCAATCATTTTCTTCGCCTTATGCATAGAATTCCTTTACCTTATTGCAGATTTCATCCACCTGTTCCAACTCCAAATCAAAATACATGGGCAAACGGACCAAACGGTCGCTTTCTTTGGTGGTGTACTCGTCATCTCCATGAAAACGGCCAAATTTAAGTCCTGCAGGTGCAGAGTGCAGGGGCACATAGTGGAACACTGTATGCAGCCCATTTTCCTTCATAAATGCAATAAATGCCGTTCTCTCTTCAATATCTTTTGTTTTGATATAAAACATATGTCCATTATGAACGCAACCTTCGGGAACCACCGGCAGAGAAATCTTGCCCTCCTCTGCAAGGGACTTCAAATTCTCATAATAACGGTTCCAAAGCGCCAGCCTCTTATCATTCATTTCCTCTGCCATCTCCAGCTGTGCGTAGAGATATGCTGCATTCATATCACTGGGCAAATAGGAGGAACCAAAATCCATCCAAGTATATTTGTCAATCTGCCCTCTGTAATACTTACTGCGGTTGGTACCTTTTTCACGGATAATTTCCGCCTGTTCAATATACTCCTCATCACGGATTAAGAGCGCACCGCCCTCACCCATGCTGTAATTCTTCGTCTCGTGGAAACTGAAACATCCAAACTCTCCAAAAGTTCCCAGTGCTTTTCCCTTATAGGTGGACATCACACCCTGTGCTGCATCTTCGATGACAAACAGGTTGTGTCTTTTGGCAATGTCCATAATGGTGTCCATCTCACAAGCCACACCTGCGTAATGTACGGGCACAATGGCCTTGGTTTTATCCGTGATGGCTGCTTCGATCTTTGTTTCATCAATATTCATGGTGTCCGGTCTGATATCCACAAACACAGGCACCGCACCACGAAGCACGAAGGCATCTGCGGTGGACACAAAGGTGAAGGAGGGCATAATCACCTCATCACCGGGTTGAATATTAGCCAGAAGCGCTGCCAACTCTGTGGCATGGGTACAGGAAGTGGTCAACAGACACTTCGCAGTACCGGTTTTTTTCTCAATCCACTCATTACATTTGAAGGTGAACTTACCGTCACCACATATCTTTTGGTTCTTTACGCATTCTGCAATGTATTCAAAAGCATTCTTCCCACAAGGGGGAACATTGAAATTGATTTTCATAGGATATTTCTCCTTTTAGCGTTTTTTCCAAGCACCTACGACTTCTCCCTGCACATTGTCAGTAACATCGCTGATGATATATTTGGGTCTGCCCTTTACCTCTTCATAGATTCTGGCAATATAATGTCCGATGACGCCCAAACTAAGCATTATAAATCCGCCAATCAGAAGCACCAGTAGAATCACTGTGGTAAAGCCTTCCTGTGCGGTGTGCATCAAAAATTTCACCAATGTCTGCACTGCCAAGACCAAACTAAACAAAATAGAAATTATACCCATCACCGTTACCAACTGCAAAGGAAGGGTACTAAAAGAAGTGGCGTTGGCAATGGCATACTTCATCAGACTCCACAAGGACCACTTGCTTTCTCCGAACTGACGCTCCTGCACTTCATAGGTGATGGTCTCCGTACGGAATCCCGCCCAAAAACTCAATGCGCGGAAGAAGGTGTTTCTCTCAGGGAGTCCCAAAAGTACGTCCACTACCTTGCGATCCAACAGTTTAAAATCGGAAGAAGCGTTCATATCCATCTTAATCAGCTTACTCATAATCTTATAGAAAAGACCGGCTGAAAGTTTATGTCCCAAGCTTTCCTTGCCTCGACTGGACTTGATGCCTTCTACTACCTCTGCACCGTTCTTCCACATTTCCCACATTTGGGGAATCACCTGAGGGGGATGCTGCAAATCGCAGTCCATCACAATCACTGCATCTCCGGTAGCCAATTCCAGTCCTGCAAAGATACCTGCTTCCTTACCAAAGTTGCGACTGAACTGCGCACCTCTGATGTGGGGATTTTGGGCTGCCGCCTTTTTAATCTCCTCATAGGTTTTGTCCTTGGAACCATCACTGATGAAAACCAATTCATAATCGATATTCTGTTCCACCATCAGTTCAGACAATACCTTGGCAGTATTTGCTATGTTTTGTTCCTCGTTATAAGCCGGTAATACAATCGACAAAAGAGCCATACGTTTTCCTCTTTCCATATTTCTATACGCCTTATCTGGCGGTGTTTTCGGTTTTAATGTACATCACACCATCTATCACACGGATGGAATCTTCTCCGGGAAAGGTATCCATGGAGATGTATTCCTCACTGTAATACATTTCACTCATGGCTTCAGCGGGCAAAATATTTAAGGTAGCGCCCAAATAACTTGCCATAAACGCCTTGTAGTTTTCTCCTGTATACAGGAGCATATCGCCACTCATTCCTATCATATTAGAAGTGACATCAAAAGTCAAATCGGTGACCGGATACTGCTCGTCCCCCACTACGCCAATCATGGCAATGGGGATTCCCTGATAGTACCCGTCCGTCTGTTCAATTCTGTCCAGCAACCGTTGACAATAAGCATAGGTTTTTTCATATTTCTTTTCCAGATTTCCATAGGCAATGTTGTTTGTCACTGCATAGGAAAATACCAGCACCGCTACCGCAAGGCATCCTGCCCACTGTAAGATAACGGCAGTCTTTTCATCGCTTCCTAAATGGGATAAAAGTGCCACCGCGCCAATCAGATACAATACCCATTGGTACCGCATCAGCAGGTGATATGTTACGGAAGGGGATACCAACAGTATAACATTGGTAAACAGGGGCAATACCACCACAGCCAGCGCAACTATCAGCACTGTCGTCCATATTTTCCCCCAACTGCCGCTTTTCAGTTTCAGCGCAATCGTTACCACTACGGCCAACACCAAAAGAATCATTGCTATCAGCGTAAATACATTCTGCCACAACACTTTACCGTCCAAAGTAAAGGCAAAAAAGTCGCGGTATATTTTGACAAGTGTATTCCATAGGTTCTCGCTTTGGCCGGAGCCTACGGCATTAATTCCCTGATAAGCCGCCAGTTCCTTGCCCTGCAGTTTCAGACAGACAAAGAGAATCAAATAGTAGAGGCCCACGCCAAGCCCGCCCATATAGACATACCGCAAGGTGGTTGCTACTTTTTTCTCCCGGGTAGAAGTCCACAACATGAAAATGGCAAACAGGGAAAGCAGCATGGCAAAAGGCAGGTATGCCTGATAGGTTCCCATGCTCAGCGCCAAACAAAGTGCACCGGGCAAAAAGCCCCAAGAATACTTCTTTGTCAAAAGCACTGCCAACACTGCAAGCAACAGTGCCAGCATGTAACCGTCCAAAGTAAATACATAGGCAAAGGTTGATGCCAATGCCGGAAACGCAGCCAATAGTCCCCCAGTCAATACCACCGCCCAAGTCTGACGGACTTCTAATACCTCCACAATCACACTTGCGGCAATTCCCAAGAACACCAACCCCAGAAGTCCAATCAACCATGGAATGGTATAATAGGAAGAAAACCCGCAGGCAACTGTCAGGAAAAACCGCCCGGAGGTCACCATATTCTGATCAAAGTACAAACTGCCCAACCCATCATGGTTGGGAATATCAGAAAGCATTATGGGCATATGTACCAACAACCCCACAATGAATGTACTAAGGAAAGCCAGTTTCCACTCTGTTTTGATTCCCTTCCATATTTTTTCAAATCCCTGTGTAGGTGACAACATTTCTCGTCCTCCCTGATATTGCTCCTGTCCGCACATTTTGTGCGCACGCTGTTTTCTATATTTCCGAAACTACTTCTGCATAGCCTCCGCAATTTTCTGTGCTATCATTTCCCTGGCTACAGCATTGGGGTGTACGCCATCTTCCATATAGGTATGCTTATGCTCCCAGGAATCGTGGGGATAGGTACCTTCAAACACATCCACCACTGTAATCCCGTACTCTTTGGCCACTTCCTTTTGCGCCGCTATGTACTTGTCCAAGGTACCACCACCAAAATCCTGCTCTAAGCAGGTGGTTCCTTTGTCTTCGTACCAGGTAAAGCTGGGCGTCACAAGCAGTATATTGATATCCGGGTTCACCTCCCGCAAGCGCTCAATACAACTGCGGAGTGCGCCCTTGTAGGTGTACTCACTCTTTGCGTTTCTTTCACTTTCTATCTTCAGCCCCGCATGGTAGTCATTTACCCCGTGCTGGATAATCACCGTTTCCACCCGTGTAAAATCCACAGTTTCCAAGATATCTATGGTCTGGGCAAAGTATTCCATGTTGCTTTCGCGCCAGATTACGGATTGTTGTACTCCAAAATCTTTCGCGTAAATAGCTTTGGTTAATCCCACCATGGACAAGGATTCCCTGGGGTAATCCTGCTTCAGTCCCTTTTCCATAGCCATACAACTGCCGCCAAAAGCGGCATTCAAAACATTCTTGCCGGTCTTTTGTTGCAGGAAGGAAACTACCGAATCCTCTCCCCGATACAATCCCAACACGCTGTCTCCAAAAGCCACGATTTGGTAGTCCCCGTTGGTTGTTTTATCATCGACAGAAGGATATGTCAGCCAAAACAAAAGGGCAAACACGGCTACCGCAATCACTCCATATGAAATTGTCAGCAGGGTCCTTTTATTCTGCATAGATGTCCCTTTTCCTCAAATGCTGTTTGCAACTCTCTCGACAACTTACTCTTTCTATGTCATTCGCAAAGATTTAACAGAGCTTGCGCAATCCGCCATGCCCCTTTTCCGTCCACAAGGGTTCGCAGGGTTTGGCTTAAACGCCTTCTATATCCACTATCTGACACAAGTGTCATAATATTTTCTATCATTTCAGGTATCATAGTCTGCTCCCGGGTTAAATAATTCCCCGCATATGCGGACCAGCCATTTTCCCCATAAGTATCCACTAATTTTTGCTGGTTTTCCGCAAAGGAAAAACACACAAAGGGCACACCCACGGCGGATAATTCATACATGGTAGAGCCACCGGCTGTGATTGCCACATCACAGGACTTCATCAGTTCCGCCATCTGTTCCACCGCAACACACAAATGGATATTCTTATGTTCGCTCTCCAACGCTTGCAGTACGGGTAAATGATGGTTTGCGGCACCGCTTACCACATAGTATTCTAAATTTGACGATTCCGGGTGTTCCAGGGCATATTCCAAAATCTGCCCTGCCAAATTGTATCTGTCCGCGCCGCCCGTGGTCAGAAGAACCTTCCTCGCCTTTTCCCGAATGTCCATAGAATCAGGAGCGGACTCCCGGGTAAATTCCTCCCGTAATGGGATATATCCGGCACCGCATAAATATGCTTTCGCATGCCGCTCGGGATAAAGCGCCTCATCGGCGTAAATATTGTAATTGATGAGCAAATCCACCTTCGGATCCACCTGCCCCATATCCTCGAAACAAGCCACCTTGGTATGCTTGCCCACGACTTCATAGTAAGCCGGTGTAAAGAAATATCCGTCTGCCAAAAACAACGCAGGGGTATGGGCAACAAGCAGTTCCTCTAATTGTTCCAACTCCTCTTCCGGTTGGCGGTAATCAGAGTGAATAACCATATAAGAGAATCCCTTTTTTTGAAGCAGGGGAACGGCGTCTTCCGAGGCCAGCAAAAAGCATACCTCTTCCCCCCTGTCGCGAAGTACTTCCGCCACAGTCAGGCAGCGCATCACATGCCCCATGCCGATATCCTTATTTGCATCTCCACGAATCCAAATCATTTGCAACCTCACACTACTTGCATCTTTTATTTCGGTCCACCCTGCACGCACCACCTACCTGCCGGACTTTATTCTCCGTACCAGAAGTTGTAATCTATAATACCAATAAAACAAAAGTGCAGATTTTCCCTGCATTGCCACGAGTCTTTTCTCCCCCGGGTCGACTTCCGACTGATAGTAAGGATTTTTCTCAAAATCCGGGAAATAGTCTGTGACACTTCTTCTAAGTTCTTTCACAAAGGATAGTTTCGGATGTTTCACTCCCTGCATATAGGAAAACAGCGTGGTCATATAGGAAAATCTAGCCATTCGATACTCGATTTCCTCCTTGTATTGCTCCAAAAATCCTCTGTTTTTACACTCTTCATAAAAAATCTTCTTCGCGCGTACCCTGTCCCGGCATCGCTCGATGGAAACGGAATGAACGGTAGATGTGTTGTGCTGATAATAAAAATATAGGAATTCATCCACCCGTTCAAAATGCTTGAAATACAAACTCCAAAGGGGGCCTGCGCAATTGTCCTCATAGAGAATACCACTAGGGAAATCCAGATTGTTTTCTTTGATTACACTGTGCTTATAAATCTTCAGCACCATACTTCCGGGATTCAGTATTAGTTTCCTATGTTTCTCCTCATCTAATTCCCCTGTTTGGTCCGCAGTATTATTCACCGCCTTACGTCCCACTTCAAAAGTATGGGAATTCACCAGACTGTAATCACAGCCCACCAAGTCGGCACCGGTTTTTTCTGCCTTTGCCAGCAGTTTTTCATAATAGTCCGGCGTGACCCAGTCGTCGCTGTCGATGAAACCAATCCATTCTCCCTTTGCCACCTTCAGCCCTTCGTTTTTGGCACCACCCTGTCTCTTATTTTCAGAATAGGCAACCACGCGAATCTTCTCAGGGTACTTCGCTTCATACGTCCGTAAGATTTCCACAGAATTGTCCGTGGATGCATCATCCACCGCTATAATCTCGTAGTCCGTAATGGTCTGCGCCACCAGGGAATCCAAACAAAAATTCAGTTTATTATCTGCCGCCATATTATATACCGGCACAATGATACTCAATTTCATGCTTCGCTCGTCCTACTCCTGTGCGTTGACCCGGGTAGCCTGTCCATCCTCTACCCGATACACCATATCGCATTTTTCAATGGTCTGTAATCTATGTGCAATAATAATCAATGTCTTCTTTCCATGGAGACGATTGATGGAATCCATAATGGCCGCTTCTGTGTCATTGTCCAAAGCTGAAGTTGCCTCGTCCAAAATCAACACCTCCGGGTCATAATACAACGCTCTGGCAATGCCGATTCGCTGTCTCTGACCACCGGAGAGCCGGATGCCTCTCTCGCCGATACCGGTGTCCAAACCTTCGGGAAGATTTCTGACGAACTCATCCAACTGTGCTTCCTTTAACACTTCCCATATACGGTCTTCATCGATTTTGTCATCTGCCACACCAAAGGCCACATTCTTGCGGATGGTGTCATCCAGCATGAAAATCATCTGGGGGATATATCCCACATTTTTCAAAAACTTTCTATACTGGGTCTTCACATCCACACCGTCAGCGTAAATGGTACCCTCCTGTACTTCCAAAAGCCCCAACAGAATATCCACAATGGTACTCTTACCTGCCCCGGAAGTACCCACAATACCTACGGCACTACCCACAGGTATCTCCAAATCCGCGTGATCGAAAATCAACTTATCGGAATTGGGATAGGAATACACAATATTCTCCAAACGAATGGCTTTCTCCAAGGGCAACTTTTCTTCTTCGTCGGTAGCAAAGGTCATGTCCACCTTGGCATCCCCTATTTCATCCTGCAAATTATCGCTAACGCCCATAAAGAAGGGCTCGAAGAATGCAATAGAATTAATCTGGTTATTGATACGGTTGACAGAAGGCAAAAGTACAAACGCCGCCGCACCCAAAGTGGTAATCACCTCCAGCATATTCTCGGTGCCAGCACCACTTAGAATCAATGCAATCATGTACGCCATCATGACGCCGATACATACGGTCTCTATCAAAAGTTTGGGAATGTTATTATACAGGCTATACTTCTGCACCGCATCCACATATCCCTTACCACATTTCCGGTACTCATCTACAAAGTATTGTTCCTTGCAGGTAATCTTCACTTCCTTGATGCCCTGCACCGTCTGGGAAATCCACTTAAACAGACTGCTGTAATAGTCCTGATTGTCCTTACCTGCCTTAGACATAATGGGTTTCAGCACCCGCTTAATCAACCACATCACCAAGAGCATAGATACTGCCAAAAGCACCGTCATCACGCCGTTGGTCCACAGACAATATCCCACCACAAACAAACTTAACACGCCGTCGGAAAGCAACTGTAGCAAAGCCAAAATCAAAGCGTACATATTGTTCACGTCGGAAGTGATGCTTCTCTGAACCACCGCGGTGTCAGCATTCAAATAAAACTCATATCCTCTGCGCAGATAATTGCGCATCATACGCTCACTGGTTCTAAACTGGTTGCTGTAAATAAAGGAAAAAGTCAATTTTTGCTGTACATACAGGAAGATGTTCTTCAAAGCAAATATCAAAACCAAAAGAGCCATCACAGTAACTGCAAAGCTTTCGTAACTTTCACTGCCTAGCATCCGGTAAAACAGACCCACAATTTCATTGTTTTCCACCGCCTGCTCATCAATGATGACACTGACCACCTGCACCAGCAAACCTACTCCGGCGGTCTGCAATACGGCACCGATGATCATCAGGAAAATCAATCCCACCATGGCGCGTTTTTGCTTCTTATCAAGTAATACACCTAGTTTTTTCAAAATGGGTAACATTTCTTACAATTCCTTCCTATAACAAGGATTTACATCTTTTATTCGCAATGCGTCAGTCGTGTCTTCTCCACAGATAAATGCTGTCCCCCCAGGGGCTGTCCACGGCATCCAAGAGTTTTTCCCCGAATACAAAGCCATTCTCCTCAAGTGCCCGGAACATTCGTGTCTCGTCCACCTCAGATTTGCGCAATATAATCACTTCCTGCAAAGCGTCCAGTTCTTTTTTATCCTGACGGATTTCAAAGTCATACAAATAAGTAATGAGCGTGCGGTCATATTCCATAAACTCCGGCACGTTCTCATAATATCTCACAAAATCATTAAAACAGATACAACTGTGGTCCCCATATTCTTTCGCCAAATCCAGTTGTCTGTCGTATCCCTTATACATACCTGCACCGGAATATGTCAGACATTGGTACAGACAAAAAACAGCTACCGGCACAAATACAAGGTACTGCAGTTTCCCCTTGCACAATCCAAACAATGAAACCAAGGAAAGTGCTACCCCCGCAGCAACAAACGGAAACAAGGGCATCAAGTACCTGGGCATCCAATAAATGGTCATATTGGAAATCAATACGAAGGCAAGCCCCACCGGTGCAAGAAAAAGCCACAGCAAAGATTGTCTCCAAGGATTCTTTTGCCCGCTTTGCTTTTTGCTACGATACAAGTAAGTGAAAATAACGGTCAACACCGCACACAAAAGCAACACAACGCCGAACAGCCGGTTTCCAAACAACCCTTCCAATCCAACGTCTGCCATAGCAGACACAGTGCTTAGAAACCGCTCCGGATTCAACGCAAACCCACCGGTTACGGAATTTCCCATGGTGCTGGAAAACAAATCAGAAATGCAGAAGGGGAAAAAACCTACCCCCAATAAGGCTGCACCCAGCATGGTAAGCACATAATGAAGTATTTCCTTTCCTCTTTTGCGGACAGCCAACAAAACCACCGTCACAAAAGCCAGAGGAATACAGTAAAAAACAAAGAAGTATTGAGATAAAAATCCTGCTGCCGTGACCAACGCCAGCGCAAATCTTCCTTGACGAAAACCTCTCCCGCAAAAGCTCTTTACATGAAGATAAAAGCTCCATACCGCAAAAAGCGTCGTCAAACCGTACATTCTGGCTAAGAGTACCGTGGAGATACCGCCTGCAGACAAACCATAGAGCAAGCTGGAGGCTACGCCCAGAATAACACCCTTGCCCTCCGGGAGGACACCTATTTGCTCCAGATATTGAAACGTTTTCATCAGCAAGACACAGGTACCTAATAGAATCAAGATATTTAAGCATCCTGCAATCATAGGGGAAGCACTTCCCGGTACCAGAGCGCAAGCGGTATGAAGTGCCATGTAGTATAAGGGTGGATGCGTGTCAGCCTGTGCGCCCAGGTAAGCAGACACCGGGTTAAATCCATCGGAGCCATTCACTGTCATATACTCCACAAACTGCTGCCCGGAGAACCATACTGCCTCCGGATATTCCACCGCTTTGCTTTGCATCAATTTGCTTCCGTTTCCATTCTTTACCACATCCAAGGCAGTCTGCCACAAATTACCGGCAGTCTCCCAAAGGGAATCCCCCTGCACCTCGTCGGACATAAACTGTGCCAAACGTCCCACAGGCTTGTTGGTAATAATAAACGGATTATATTCTGAATTGGCCAATTGATAGGACAGCACCTCGTCCATGTGATAGCCTTCCTTTTGTCCCACAAAGAGAAGCAAAACTACCGCAAGCAGAACCAGTACCCCTATTTGCCACAAATTGGCCTTATTTAGAAGTCGTTTCATGGTTGCCATTCCTCTAATACTCACTTATACCACAAATCATTTTCCTGGAAAATCCGAGTCCAAATATTACAAGAAAAAATTAAGAATATCTCAATATTTCCACCTATAAAAGTTCAGAAATCCAGCGAATATTCTCTCTTTACAGATGTACGATGATGTACTCACCCATGTCCTGTATGGACCCTTCGACAGGGAATTTGGGCCATTCCATAGACAGTTCGCTTGCCTCGGCAAACACTTCCCTATCCTGATTCACCACATAATCATATCCGTGCATGCGGAAAAACCGTTGCATTTCCTCTCCGCTCTCAAAGGCGTTGATGCCCCAGTCAAGAACAGAAAGGGAGGGCGTCTGTGCCACCCAAACGCCATATTCCCGGAAATATTTATCCAGCAGATTCTCATCCACTAAATCCGTTAAGCGTTTAATTTTATAATACTCTTCCGAGTAAAAAGTGACATATGCGTCATTTATTATCCCTTTAGGCGGATTCGCCACCCCGGTAAACACCACGGGCTTAGAAGTATCAAATTCGTTCTGCAGTTCATAGTACACCCTACCTGCCGTTTCCTTTGCAGATTCATACTTCAACCAGTCCATATAAAACCACTTGTTTAAATCTGCACATTGGTTCCACAGCACGGAACCCAGTATGACCACCACTACGCCACGACATACGCTATGCAACTTGACGCGATTGGATAGCTTCTGAACCAAAAATCCCAAAAGCAGTACCCCAAATCCACATATCAGAGGCAAAAACTGCGCCGAACGGTAAAGCGTTGCACTACCCTCTATCACTACCAGCAGGAACGCTGCTACGAAGGCACCTAATGTCAACACAAAAATCCAAGCATCCTTTTTTACGATAGCAAACACGATACCCGTAGTTGTAATAAGAATCCCTGCCCAAACAAACACTTTAATGGGATAGTACACATATCCAAAGGCGAAATATTGCACATACATGCGCTTCAGCGCCATGGCAAATTCCGGCCAGGCATCCGCCTCAAACATCCATCCCAACATTTCAGTGATGGAGCGCTGTACCGCCTGGTCCCGCAACTCCTGTAATCCAAACACACCTATCAGAGCCGGAATCATCAGGCTACGCAGTACAATTGCCACGATCACTGTACCGGCAAGTAGAAGTAACCTTCGAAATACCGGGCAGTGAACGCCTACATACCTCTTCGCCAATAGTACCAGTAATGCGCCCACCAACCATACAATCACGAAGGACTCGTAGCATCCCGCCGCAATAAACAAAGAAAGAACGGCCGCGGTGATATGCGCCATTCTGTGTTTTTTCGTGTTTTCAGAATCAAAGAATTCCTCCATAAAAAGCAGGCTCACGCCCGAAAAAAGGTACCCCAAAGACACCCCGTTATGGAGATGATAGGTATACACCTCCGCTAAAAGCGGACAGGACAAAAAGATACAACCGCCCAGACAATATGCCCACAGGGGAATATGCTTTCCGCAAATCCTAAAAAAAAGCTTTATCCAAACGGATACACCGACCATCAAAATCAGCACACCGGCCAAATCGGTCACAAAGGGAGCGTAATTTGCAATAGAAAATACCTTGTTGACCAAAAAGAGGACCCATCTGCCCACAACCACATTTAAGCCCTCATCAAAATAATACTGATAGGGCGTGTCATCAATACCTACGGTACCATGGGTAACCAAAAATCCGTATCCCAAAAGCGCCGTAATGGACAGTAAAACCAAGTATATTGTTTTTTCCTTTGTCCAGGTAATCCTCATATCCTTCCTCTTTCAATCTCTATCTCTCATAGAGCACGGTGTTTCCCGCCTCCAAGATTTGTTCATATCCTGCCGCCACACACATCTTATGGATTTCACCACCGGGCACCACGCAGATATATCTACCCTGCAGGTTATCAAAGTTTTCTTTCACATAATCCGGCATGCAACAACTAATGCCGAACCCTTTGGGAATTCCATACAAAAGTTGCCACTGCGTGTTCACACTCTTACCGTCTATCACATCACTGAAGGTCCAAATCACCACATTATCAAAATTCGGTGTACCCTCCGGTACCAGTTCCATTTTTTCTGCGGTTTCCTGCTTCCAAAGTTCTACGCTTTTAACTCTTTCCTCTGTCGCAAAAGGCACCTGATAATCATAAGGATCCAAGGCCATAATGCTATAGAAATACAGGAATGTGACACCCAACAAAACGGGTTTCGCAAAATAGCGCGTCTTTAACATCGGAATCACAAACACTGCCACTGCCATGAAAGTCAGCAAATGCTTGCTACCCTCTGTCAACTTGTACATCAAAAGAAGTGCAAACAACATAGCCACAAAACAAAGTGCCAAATGTATTTCTATGGTCATAAGCCCCCTTGCGGTTACTTTTCCACATTCTGTTTCGCTTCTGTCGGCACCATTCCCGTCTTCATTGTCTCCCCGACTTTTGCGCGCTTTATTCCATGCCAACAAATCCCGGACACTTTGTACCAGCAGAATGCCCATGCAAACCAGGAAGCCTGCAAAGAAAGCCCCTGAGGCCAGTCCTGTGCGGAATCCCTGCAGAGTATGGTTCACAAAATCAGTTCCCATATAATACAATTTGCCAAAGGTATACCGCAATCCGCCAAGCAGCCCCTGCTCCAAAAAGGCATCCACCCAATCCGTAAAGAACAGTGGTGCAAAATACTCTGCCCCAAGATAATGTTTGATGGCCCAGTATAACACCAGTACCACGCCGAACACCACACCGACAACCGGCACTCCCCTCCATCCCTGCTTACGAATCAGGTGATAGGACGGCAATAAAAGGAACAGCAGCAAGTAGGGCCGCATCAATGTCAGCAACGACGCCAACACAAACATACCTACCAAGCACCTTCTGCTTTCCTCCCGCTGATAAGCAATGGCCAATCCATAGAATACAATCAACAGACTAAAACATATCACCTCCGGCATCACAGAAAGCATGTAACGCACAAAAGGGGTATAAAAACAAAACAACGCTGCCCAGGTACCCAACTGTTTCCACGTGGGTCTCGCCAGCCAGCCAAACAAAAAACAAGCAATGATCATTAAAACTATATTACACAAAATGGGGGACATAAGATTCCACCCAAACAAAAGTCCCCAAAGAACCCAAGGAAACACCAGCACAGGGCTCCAAGCGGCAAAGGAAAGCTTCAAAGCATGACTTTCATTAAAACCAAAGTATCCTTGCGGATACCCATAATTTACAATACTTTCTACCTGCTTAAAGTAGAAAAGTTCATCATTCCATTCGGAGTTCGGCAGGTACACCTCACCGATTCCGCGTCCTTGGAATGCGCAGTATACCAAACAGCACAAAAGGGGGAGTACCCCCATAATTGCTGCCTTCATAAACTTCATTCGATTTTCCGGGTGTTGCCACCATGCAAACCGATGTTTCATGCTACAATTCCTCTTAATTATGTCTACTCTTCTCCCAGATTCATCTTCTCACGAATCACATACTGGGGAGAATTGTTCAAGCTGATATAGATTCGGCCGATATACTCACCGATCAGCCCTAAAAGCAACATCATCATGCCGCCGAAAAACACGATGGCTGACATCATTGCGCTGAATCCCATAGGGACATTAGGGTTTACAAAACGCTTAATAATGGTATATAGTCCATAAGCAAAACCCAAAACCGCACTGAAACCACCCACCATAGTGGCAATACGAAGAGGTTTTACGGAAAATGCTGTAAACCCGTTGAACCATAGGCTCATCAGTTTGCGCAGGGTATATCCACTGCTTCCTTCCTCACGCTCCCTGTGATTCACCATTACATTGGCAATGTTCTTGGTGGTTCTAAGTACCAGTCCGATGACATAAGGATATGAATTTGCGTAGCAAATCATATCATCTACCACAAAACGCTTTACTGCGAAATAACTGGATACATACAAATCTGCCGGTTTATCCAACATCACCCGTAGCATCAGTTCATTGACCTTACTTCCTAAATTACGGAAAGAAGAATGCTGCTTGTGATCGTATTTTGCATACACGGCATCAAAGCCTTCCTCCAACTTTGCAATCAATTTGTCCACCTCATCGGCAGGCGTTTGTCCGTCGTCATCCAGACAGACCACATAGTCCCCATCGGAATGACGCAATCCCGCCATCAGTGCCGCATGCTGTCCAAAGTTTTTGGAAAATGAAATTCCTTTAATATTGTCATACTGTTCACAGAGTCCCCGAATCACTTCCAAGGTATTATCCGGGGAACAATCATTTACCAGAAAAATATCATAGGTAAACTCCGGCATGGTATTCAATTTATCCTGTATTTCCTTCACCACTGCAGGTAAAGTTTTCTCTGAACGATAACAGGGAATGACAAAACTGATTTTTTTCATGTGATTATTTCCTATCATTTTGCTTTATTCACTCTTGCTTAGCCGCAATCGCAATCCATTACGATTCCTTTACTATGGCCATCCAAACAATATCCCGGAACACTCCATCGATGCAAACATCATCACGAAGCACTGCTTCTTTCACAAATCCGGCTTTTTCATAACTTCGTATGGCAGCAATATTGTCTGCAAACGCTCTCAAGTATACCC
This sequence comes from Lachnospiraceae bacterium, assembly GCA_017397645.1. Lineage (GTDB taxonomy): Bacteria > Bacillota > Clostridia > Lachnospirales > Lachnospiraceae > Acetatifactor. Next base: position 82,168 of record JAFQIE010000025.1, read on the forward strand.
TGTGCAGGCCTAATTCCTCGAAACAATACCGTAGCATCAATTTCGCTGCCGCAGTGCCCACACCCCTGCCTCTTGCGCTGTCTTCTCCAAGGAAGATACCATACTCTGCCTTGTGATGAGTCCTGTCAATATCTCTCACATACACCGAACCCAACGCCTGATCCGTAGCCAGATCACAGATGATGAACTGCACCACTTTTCCCGTGTCTACCATTTCACGAATCCAACGCAGATGTCCCTCCACGGTAAACAGTTCCTGATATATGAAGTTTTTCCGAACGGACGCTTGGTTCCTCCACGCCACGATACTGTCCGTGTCCTCCACGGTCATGGCGCGCAAATAGATACCCACAGCTTCACATTTGTAGCTGTTCATAAGAAAACCTCTCTTATTCTTTGCGCTGCACACAGTTGAGTCTATACTCAAAATCCTTGCGGTCCTTGGCCGCAATGATTGCCAAAATCATACCTGAGAAAAAGGACTGGATAGATGCCAGCACCATGAACCCGCACACAATCAGGGTGGGGACTCTGGGCACCAGCCCTGTCTTGAAATACTCAACAAACACAGGGGTTACAAAAATGGCCGCCAACAGTACCAACACTAAACTAATCAAACCAAAAAATTGCATAGGCTTATAATTCTTATACAACTGCAACATCTTGCGGATGACCTTCATACCATCACTGTAAGTGTTCAGCTTCGATTCACTTCCCTCCGGTCTGTCGCGGTATTCTACCACCACATTTTCCACCTGCATATTGTAGTTTACCGCATGGATGGTCATCTCAGTCTCTATCTCAAATCCCTTGGAAAAAACAGGGAAAGTCTTTACGAATTCATAACTGAAGGCGCGATATCCGGTCATGATGTCCTTGATATCAGATTTGAACAACCAGTTGATACCGGCTCTCATTAAACTGTTTCCAAAATTGTGGAAAGGTCTTTTGTTCTCCGTGAAGTAAGTAGAAGATAATCTGTCACCTACCACCATATCGGCATTGTGATTCAGCACCTTGTCCACCAATTCACGGGCACAATCCAAAGGATAAGTATCATCTCCGTCAATCATCAGATAACACTGCGCATCAATCTCGCGGAACATTCTGCGGATGACATTTCCCTTGCCCTGCTTGTATTCATAACGGACCACTGCTCCTGCTGCCTTCGCAATTTCCACGGTATCATCTTTGGAATTATTGTCATACACATAGACAACCGCTTCCGGCAAATACTTGCGCACATCTCCCACCACCTTACCAATGGTCTGTGCCTCATTATAACAGGGAATCAAAACAGCTATCTTATCCATTGTATTTTCCTCTCTAATTTCATTGCATTTTTTGCATCAACTTTATGTGAATAAGCACAAATGCATATTTTATATATTATATCACAGTTGCTTTCCATCTTCTACCTTTTTATGCCGTGGAGCAGAAAGGCTGAATACAAAATAAATATAGAACAATATACTCTGTCCGGGATACCATACGCACTCCATCATACCGTACCCCACAAAGAGTAGCCACACCAGGAGCAAAAGGATGCCCTCTTCCCGGTTTTTAAATGCCAATTTCACGGCGCGACATCCGGCCATAACCATCAATATGACAAATAAAACTCCGGCGGGAATGCCGTAATAAAACAACACTTGGATGAACACATTTTGCGCATGCCATGCATGGTAAGTGGGCGTGATGGGTATGTACCCCTCCTCCAACTCATGGCCTGTGAAATTTAAGTTTTGCAGATATTTTTTGTAGATTGCCAGGCGCACCCGCATGGAACTTTTCGCCGCCTCCCCGGTCAAAAGATCGCCGTCCTTCTCTGTATACAGAATGGTTGCACCTTTGGAAAACTCGGCGTCTGTGTGAGCACCTTCTTCCAACAAATCATCTTCTCCCAATCCCACACGGCTTAACAAAACATCCATCACTTCATCAAAAGACACATACTTTTCAGAATTCCATGGATCAAAGGAATGCACCTTTTCTTCGCTATACTCTCCCGCCCACCACACAGGGTGATGAAGGATTGTAGGCAAATACCGCACCGCACCATATACACAAGGAAACAGTAAAACCACACAGAGCAGATACCCTATCACATAGCGGAACACCGCCCATAAGCAAACCTTACGATATACGAATAATTCCAAAACACCAAACACCAACGTCAAACCGATAACTACCAACAAAGCAGTTCTGGTCATGGTCAGCAACACAAAACCTACCAATGCCGCAGCCAGACAGGCGCAAAGTATGATACCCCATTGGATTGCCCGGGCGCCACATTTGCGACGCTGTATGGTATCAGGTTCTGCCTCTGTTTCCTTTGCTCTTTGCATTTGCTGCCACAAAAGGTGTAACCGGTATAACACACAAATGTAAGTCACCACGTAGCACAGTGCGTTGATGTTACAATTATTGTAAGCACCGCTATAACGTACCACATCGTAGGGGCGAAAGCCAAAAGCCCATATTTGAATGATAAGGAAGCCCAGTATAGTTCCCTCGGAAATACCAAGGGCAATCTTTTTCTTTTCTTCCCCGCTGGTTTCCGCCAGATAAAGCAGGGCAAACGCCGCCAGGTAATACATGGGCCAAATCTCTCCCAAAGGGGAAAGCACCATGAGAAGCGACATCACAATCAGAAACACCGCCGGAACAGAAATGCCTTTTATAAACGCAGTAGGTGTGTGCGTATTCTCACAATCTTTTCGTCTACTCAACCACTGACGCACCAGCCGAAGCGCAACCACCCCCATGCACAGGATACCTGCTGCCGCGGTCAGAAATTGTCCGCGAAACACAGTGCCCGGATGGTTCTTCCAAAGGATAAAACCTGTCACGGCACCGGCCAGCCACAAACCAAACCATGCAACATAGGGCCATGCTTTTTCTTGTTTCCAAGAAAGGTTCACTGCCACCAGCGCAGAAAGAATCACCGCAACCAGATTGGTGCTGGCCGCCCAGCATTCCCAAGTGAAACCACCGCGGGTCCAGTCAATCACCATCACACCGGCAAAACATATGAGATAGAAAATGCGCTTCCAATCCTTCATTTTGCTCCTCCCACATAGTCGTCTACAAAATCCATCAAAATATCTTAACCTTTTAGTAGTACATCGCACCCATCAATATGCTCTTAAAATACACCAATCCGCAAATCAAATGTGCCCCAAAGGCAAGCCACTGCAAGCACAATAACACAACCTGTCCGGTTGTCCCCGCAGGCGGAATTTGTCCATCGTCCGCTTCCGTGGCCGATCCCCCCCACCAACCAAGTGTTTTCTGTAACAGCACTGCCAATGCCGCAAAATGCACAAAGAATATGCCGTACATATAACCCCAGGAAAAATTAAAATCAAACTTGCGGAATCCTTTTTCGTACATGAAAAATGCTTCTAAAAAAGCCACCAAATATAGTTGCCAGGAAAAGAGCATCAAGGAATTCTTTTTACATTGCTTCCGGTTCAAAAGAAGCACCAAAAGCGGGAAGCCAACGGCCAATGCCACCGACAAAAGGATATTGCCGGAATACTGTGCCCAAACTTCACCAAAGCAAAATCCCACACCGCGTTCTGCCCCTTCTTCCGGCACAAAAACACCCTTGAACTGATAGAGCAAATCAATAAGGGTGGGTAGAAAACATATCCCCAATTGGAAGGTAGGAACGAGATTCCTAAATCCGGTTGCAATCAACCGGAACAACAAAACCACTGCGGCCGTACTCACCATCACAAGAGTGAAACTGGGCTTGGTCATGGTAGCGACAAGCAGAGTCAGTCCGAAGCCGGCATAGTCCTTCCATGTTTCCTTGCTCCAGCCCTTCTCATATTGCCCCATTAATTTCACAAACCACGCAAAAGCCAGGACAGCAAAAGGTCTCGCTGCCAAATAGGTGGCATTGTGGAACGGGTTGGGCGTAAACACCCCTAAGTAACGGAATTTAATCCCCGGCAGATAAATGCCCGCAGGCGGAAATAACATAGACAGATAGAACAGCGCAATCGTAGCCACACTGACCAAAACACCTGCCATCAGGTTTTGGGGCTGTACCATCCGATTGAAAATCCACTTTGTGAAAATCATAGAAAGCGCATTTAACACCATGGTTGCCAATGCCACAGCCAATTCGGGAGAAACTACCAAATGAAACAATGCCGACAATTTGAACAGCACCGGATATGGAAAGCTGTATCCGCTTTCCTGTCCCTGCATTTCCAAAATGTATGCTTTCATATCCGAATGATACAAAGCCTCACTGCCGGTGCACTGGCGATAAAAAAGCCACAGCATAACAGCCGATACTGCCAAAAGCAGACCGGCAAAGATCAGGCTGTCTGAAATTTTTGCTTTTCTATTCTCCCTCATCAAATATAGCTCCCGACTTTATTGATTCTTCCAATAATATGCCACGACCTTTTTCACTGCGGCAATCACCTTATTCACTTCCTCATCCGACAAGGTATAGTACAAAGGCAGACTCAACATAGACTTGTATAAACTTTCCGCATTGGGGCAAAGTCCCTTTTCGTAGCCTAATCTCTCATAATGAGAATGCCAATACACAGGAATATAATGCACCTGCGGGCAAATATTCTCTGCCCAAAGCGCATCGAAAAACTCTCTTCTGTCGCAGATAAGCTTATCTAAATTCAATTTAAGTATATACAAATGTCTGGTGGTATCCGATTCCGGGATTTCTCTTTGCACGGAAACCTCCGGCATATCGGCAAACGCTTCGTTGTATTTTTTCACAATCGCACTTCTGCGTGCTGAGAACTTGTCCAATTTGTCAAGCTGCGTCATCAGCATGGCTGACTGAATATCTGTAAGACGATAATTATATCCCAAATCCACTTGTTCGTAGTACCATTTTGCGTCACTGGGATTGGTCATTTCGCCCATATCACGGGTGACTCCGTGGGCTCTGTATTGCAGGAGTTTGCGATAGACCGCCTCATCATTGGTAGTCACCGCACCACCCTCACCACAGGTCACGGTTTTCACCGGATGAAAACTGAAGCATGTCATATCAGCGATACTACCCACGCCTTTGCCCTCATACTTGGTGCCGATGGCATGTGCCGCATCTTCGATGTAAACCAGATTATACTCTTTGCAAATCTCCAATAATTCCTTATGTTCCACAGCCTGTCCGGTGAAATCCACTGCAATTACGCCCTTGGTCTTGGGGGTGATCAGTTTACGCACCGACTGAGGGTCTATATTGTAGGTGTCCGGTTGAATATCAGCAAATACCGGCGTTGCACCCACATACAGTACACAGTTGGCAGAAGCCGCAAAGGTAATGGAGCTGACGATCACTTCGTCCCCCTCTTTAAATCCTGCTGCCATAGCTGCAATATGAAGTGCCGCGGTACCGTTAGAAACCAGCACCGCATACTTTGCGCCTGTAATCTCACAAAGCCTCTTCTCCGCCTGTGCAATCTTAGGTCCGCAAGTGAGATAATCACTTTTTAATGTTTCTACCACCGCTGCAATATCATCCTCTTCTATGCACTGACGGCCATAGGATATTTTGTATTCACTGACTGGCTTACCGCCAAAAATCGCCAATTTTTCCATGGGATACCCCCCCTAATTCTATTTCCCGCCCGGGCTGTGCCCTCGGGCAATTTATTTCCTTAAACAGTTCATTTTACCATATATTTCGCACACAGGCAAATCAACAACCCACATTCAAAAACTGCGCTTTCCCGTAAATTCTCATAGGAATCGAGTCAGCAGGCACGAAGACACAGTCTCCTTTTTTCATACAAATGCACTCCGCTTCGTCACTTCCGCCCGGAACCTGTTTTTCATCCGGGGCAAATTGTAATTTGGCGTCTCCTTCCAAACACAGAAGCACTTGGAAAGAATTGCTACCCGTCTGATAATGCACACCGGCTTCTAAACCTGCTGTCTGTACCAACATTCTTTCCACCTGAAAATACTTGCAACGGCATAAGAATTCTCTGGCACAACCCGGCTCGTACCTTAATAGTCGCATGGGCTGTCTGGGCGCGGCTGAACTTTTTAGATTTGCCACCTGCAGCGCCTTATCAATATGCAACGGACGCTTCTCACCATTCTTATCCTTACGCTCATAATCATACATGCGGTAGGTAAGATTGGAATTCTCCTGAATTTCCGCAATCAAAGCGCCTGCTCCAATGGCATGCACCGTACCTGCTTCCAAAAAGAATACGTCATCCTTTTGTACAGGTATCTTTTGCAGATACTTCTCCACCGTGCCATCTTCCAAACTTTCACGAAGTGTTTCTTCCTCTATGTCATTGTAAAAACCATAAACCAGTCGGGTATCTTCCTCCGCATCCAGCACATACCACATCTCCGTTTTGCCAAGCGAGCCCTCTTCGTGCAACGCCGCGTAGGCGTCGTCGGGGTGCACTTGCACGGATAAATCCTGACGCGCGTCTATGAACTTAATGAGAATGGGCAATTCGCCGTTCGCCTTAGGGTGGGTCCCCAAATACTCCGGATGCTGTTCCAGAACCTGACGCAATGTACAGCCGGCAAATTCACCGTCTGCCACCATGCTTGGCCCATCCGGATGTGTGGAGCATTCCCACGTTTCCGCCAAGGGGCTTAGCGCAATTCCCTTGCCGAACTCTTCGTTCAGCCGGTTGCCACCCCACAAATAGTCCATTCCCGCCGGTTTACATAAAAATGGTTTGGCCGGCATTTCTACTCCTCCAATTCGTGCTTGCACTTATCTTCCACTGTAATATCTTCTCCCAGTTGCACCTCTATGACGCGCAACTGTGTATCAGCAATAATCGTGTGTTTGCAACCCGCCTGAATGGTAATCACATCACCGGGTGCCACAGGCTGTTCCATGCCGTCCACAATGGTACGGCCCTGACCGGAAATCACCGTCCATACCTCATCCCTTCTTTGGTGGGAATGATAATTCATCTTGTGCCCCGCATTCAAAGTAACTGCAATGGTCATGCTGCCTTCCTGTACGTCCAGCACTTTAAAACTACCCCATGATTTTTCCGCAAACATAACCTGCTGGTCGATGGCATCTACGAAAGGTTTGATATAACTGGACTGCTCCTTATCCGAAACTATGATACCCTCTGCGCTGGCTGCCACGATCACGTCTTTCAAGCCCATACAAAGAATGGGCATATTCAACTCATTTAACACATGTACATTTTCGCAGGTCTCATTTAAAATACCTTTTCCTACCACATTTTCTTCCATGGCTTCCGTCAAAGTATTCCATGTACCAAGGTCCTTCCACTCTCCGGCAAATCTCATGACACTAATGTCATTTTCTTTTTCCACCACCGCATAGTCAAAGCTGATTTTGGTCAGGGTATCGTATTTTGTATACAAATCATAATAATCTGTAAAATCTATTAATTCATGGGCCCGTTTCAACACATATTTCAGTTTGTAGGCAAACACGCCGCCATTCCATAGGGCGCCCTTGTCAATATACTCCTGTGCCGTTTTCGCATCGGGTTTTTCCTTAAAGGTCTCCACTTTGCTCACATGATCTGCCGAAAGAGGCATAATATATCCGTATTTTTCACTGGGGTAGGTAGGTTCAATCCCCATCAGCACCAGATTGGATTCCCCCTTCTGCGCCAAAGCGGATAACTCCTTCAACGCCTGGAAATAATCATCATTGACATAAGGGTCCACAGGGCAAACCACCACTGCCTCTTCTTCAGAAATACCCTTTACATCATGCAGGTACGCCGTCGCTAGGGCAATGGCAGGGAAGGTATCCCGTCTGCAAGGCTCAATGGAAATCCCCACATTGTCTCCTAACTGATTGTGAATGGAAGACACTTGGGTCTTAGAAGTGGCGATGGTCACAGACGCTTCGCTATCCGCCTTCTTAATCTGACGGTATACCCGTTGCACCATAGATTCATAATCGCCCTCTTGGGTCTTAAAGATTTTAATAAACTGTTTGGATCTCACATCATTGGAAAGGGGCCAAAGTCTTTTCCCTGAACCACCTGACAACAATACGATATTCATTGTACTACCTCTCTATTTTCTCATGTTTACACAAACCATAAATAATAACCACTGTAAAGAACAGGCACAGACAAACCTCCAACAAGGTAAACAATAATGCCGCACCCATCATCCGGAATCGAAGCACCATTCCCTTCGCCAACACCAGTGCCAGCAAAGCGGTAAATCCGTATCCGTATAATAAAGTCTTCTGCCGCCGCATGATGGTGATGACCGCCGCCATGAAATCAGAAGCAGCCGTGAATCCTGCTGCCACCAGCAAAAGTAACAATTCCCATTTGAATCGGGACAAATCTTCACCAAACAACAAAGATAATACAGGTACACCTAAGAAGTAGGCACCGCCTACACTTCCTATGGTGATTCCGGCTATAGCCAAAAGCAAAAGTCCCGCCTTCTTGATGAATTTTCCCTTTTCGCCCTCACTCCACGCCTTAGACAGCGCATAGAGCGTGGGATTGAAAATAAATCCGTTCAACATACCGATAACCAACACCGGCATGGAAATGAATCCGTACCACCCTTGGTATTCATCTGCCAAAGTTCCGTCAATGGCATACTTGGCCGCATTGCTGATATAGAAGGAAAGGAATCCGCTGACAAACACCGGGAAGCAGGCCTGCAAAAGCATTGCCACCTTGTGCATGCTTTTTTCTTCAGCGGCCTTGAGTACTGCCTCTTTTGCAGGCAATTCACTCCTGGTAAGCCACAGCAACAAAAGCAATACCACCATGGTCAGTACGGTGGAAAGAATAATCGTGAGCAATAAATCCTTCGTGAAAATCACCAGACCCGCAAAGACCACCATGGTGAACAACAAACGCACTGTCATAATCTTTGCGCCAATGTCCATGCGGCCCTTTCTCTGGAATTCACCAAAGAACACATCCTCCAGGGCGTCTGCCACTTTGTACAGACACATCCAAATCAAAATCCATATTTTTTCCCAAGTATAGGCGTTATTCCAGCCGGCAATCAACGCATATCCCACAGAAATGGCAATCATGGCACCAATGGTCAAAAACCGTGAGGTCAGATATTCTTTAAATGTATACTCTCGTTTTACATCCGACACTTGGAAATTACGCATATTATAATTGCCCAAATGCAAAAACAGGTTAGAATTGGCATTGGCAATAGAAAAAGTGCCCGCCATTACCAGACCCACCGTGCGATTTAGAATCATTAAAAAGACCACGGAACGGAAGCCACGCAACAAACCACCCATGGTATTCCACAGGTAACTATCGCGCTCCACCTTATTCGATTGTAGAAAGAATGATTTTACACTCATCAAATTCTATCTCCGAACTACATCTTCAGTTTCCGACATATTCTTTCGGCAATGGTTTTCATCCCTAAGTCTCCGGGGTGGATTGCCACGCCGTGGTGTTCAAATCTTCCCAGTGCCTTCATCTCGTCCAGTTCCCCTAAGTCACCCAGGTATGCGCAGGGCCAACCCCTCTCTTCAGCAATCTGCTGTATCACTTCATCCCCGGGGTGTTTCCAAAAACCGGTAGTGAGAATCACCTTTGCTTTCCCCGTAGGGTTTAAAAAATCTACTAAATCAAGGTACGCTTGTTTCAACACCTCACCGTCAAAGCCATCTATGGGGCAGTTATCCACCAGCCTCACAATTATGACATCCGCGTCATATTCTCTGGCTGTAACAAAATCTGCAAATACATTTTTGCCGTTTTTATAATCATGCTCCCAATGGGATACCTGACAAATGGCATGGGACGCATCCGGTGTCTTCTCTCTTATTCTTGCCATTACCTGATGCACATAATCTTTTTCAGGCGCAGAAGCTGACATACCACAGGTAAGCAACCACCCCACTTGCTCAGAGGGTTCATGGAAGGTGATGGAGTTTCCCACAAACAGCACCTTTATGCCTTTCCCGTCAGGGTTTTCTATCCGCACATATTTGCCTGAAGCCAACTGATTTTGCGCAGATACTGTGTTTTTCTTTAGCTGTTCGTACATATGCTCACCCTTCCAAACCATACATTTATACATAGTTAGTTTGATTATAGCACAAACCATTCTATGATACAAATTTTTATTGCCAAAGCAATATGAAAAGTGTTATGATTTCTCTGTAGTTTTGAAATAATAAATAAGGAGAAAGAGAGGATATATTATGATTAAATTTATTTGTGCAAAAGATTATGATGAAATGAGCAGACGTGCTGCCAATGTTATCAGCGCACAGCTGGTTGAAAAAGCAGATTCCGTACTGGGTTTGGCAACCGGTTCCACCCCCATCGGTCTGTACAATTGTCTGGCAGAAAGATGTGCCATGGGCGATTTGGATTTCTCCAAGGTAACCACCGTGAATTTGGATGAGTACAAGGGATTGACCCATGACAACGATCAGAGTTACTACTACTTCATGAACAAGAACCTGTTCAGCAAGATCAACATTGACCCTGCAAACACCAACGTACCCGATGGTACCATCGAGGATCCCGAAGAAGCTTGTGCGAAATACGAAGCAATTATCGCTGCTACCGGCGGTATCGATTTGCAGCTTTTAGGTATTGGTCACAACGGTCATATCGGTTTCAACGAGCCCGCAGATGTGTTCCCTAAGCTCACCAACTGTGTAGACTTAACCGAGTCCACTATCAACGCAAACGCTCGTTTCTTTGCTTCCATTGAAGATGTTCCCACCCAGGCTTACACCATGGGTATCCAGACCATCATGAACGCAAAGAAGATTCTCTTGGTTGCTAACGGCGCAGGCAAGGCTGAAATCCTGAAGAAATCCTTCTTCGGCGACATCACCCCTCAGGTACCCGCATCCGTACTTCAGTTGCACCCCGATGTAACCGTAGTCGGCGATGAGGAAGCATTCGCTTTGATTAAGGATTTAATCTAATTAATCTCTATAAAATCAAGTAGGAAACCGGGATTGAAATGGTATCCACCTCTTTTGATATCATTTCCGTCCCGGATTTTATTTCTCACTTTTCATTTTTTCTGATATTCTTTATATCACCCGCAAAAACCATAAAACAATTTCTATTTATCTGACAATGTCTTTTGTCCAGTCTGTCTTTTACCCTTTTGAGAGTGAATGCACCTTGACAATTATATACTTCTTAATGTTTTATCAAGGCTTTACACCCTTCTTGAAAAATGATACAATATCAAACACAAAGGGGAGTTGATACTATGACTGAAAGCAAGAAACTTGATTTAATTTTAACAAAACTCGACAACATAGAGTCTGATATGACGGAACTGAAGACTGATGTCGCCGATCTGAAGTCCGATATGGTGGAAGTCAAAGCCGACATAGCTGAACTGAAGGCTGATATGGTGGAAGTCAAAGCCGACATAGCTGAACTGAAGGCTGATGTCGCTGAACTCAAAACCGATATGGGCGAAACAAAGATTAACCTGAAAGATGTGCGGCTCACACTTGAAAATAACGTTTGGGTAGGCATTAAAAGGATTGCAGAGGGACACGCAGACTTATCCAGGAACCTTCGCGATGCATTAAAACCAAACAACGAGTTTGAATTACTTACAATTAGAGTTGGAATGTTGGAGACAGAAGTCAAAAACCTAAAGCACCAAATTTCATAAGAAAACAAATAGGGTGTAAAGTCTTAATAAAGCATTAAGAAGTTACACCCTATTTATATACCGTGTTATTGCCTATAATCTTTACTTCACATACCCCTTCTGCACAATCACGTCCACGACCTCATCCACATATTTCTGACAGGTCTCTATGTCGCCCGCTTCCACCATCACGCGAATCACGGGCTCAGTACCGCTTTCACGCACCAGGATGCGTCCGTCACTACCCAGAGCATTTGCCACCTTTTCCACTGCCGCTCTTACATCGGGATCTGCGTTTACAGTGGCTTTATCGGTTACCCGCACATTTTTCAGCACCTGAGGGTATACCACAAAGGGAGCTGCCAGTTCACTCAAGGTTCTTTTCTTTTCCAACATTACTTCCATCACCTTCAAGGCGGTCAGAATGCCGTCTCCGGTGGTGGCGTACTTTGTGAAGATGACATGGCCGGATTGCTCGCCACCCAGGCGGTAACCGTTTTCTGCCATGTTTTCGTATACATACTTATCGCCAACAGCGGTTTTCTCGTATTCGATGCCGGCTTCGTCGAAAGCCTTATATAAGCCGAAATTACTCATGACTGTGGTAACTACTTTGTTGTGGGGCAGTTCTCCGTGCTCCTTCATATAAACGCCACAAATATAGAGAATACCATCACCATCTACCAGATTTCCCTTCTCATCCACGCACAGACATCTGTCTGCATCCCCATCAAAGGCAAATCCCACATCCAGTCCATTTTCCACTACAAACTTTTGCAGTCCTTCGATGTGAGTGGAACCACAATCCGTATTGATATTCAAACCATTGGGGTCGTTGTGGATGACATAGGTTTTTGCTCCCAGCGCATCAAACACACTCTTGGCAATCATCCAAGAACTTCCGTTGGCGCAATCCAGGCCCACCTTTTTGTCACGGAAAGAGCGGGTGGCCAGAGAAATCAAATATCCCACATAACGATTTCTGCCTGCAGCATGGTCTACGGTATATCCGATTCTGTCACGCTCCGCATAGGGCACCTCGGGTACCTTACCGTCCAAGTAATCCTCTATCTTCAAGATGGTTTCTTCGTCCATCTTCTCGCCATTTTCATTGATCAGTTTAATACCATTGTCAAAGTAAGGATTGTGGCTGGCAGAAATCATAATGCCACAATCAAACCCTTCGGTGCGAACCACATAAGAAACACTGGGTGTGGTAGTAACGTGTAACAAGTAGGCATCTGCTCCGGAAGCGGTCAACCCTGCCACCAGGGCATATTCAAACATATAAGAGGACCGACGGGTATCCTTGCCGATGACCACCCTGCATCGTTCGCCTTCGCCGCCATAATACCACCCCAAGAAGCGACCGATTTTATAGGCATGTTCTGCCGTAAGTGTCTGATTGGCTTCCCCACGGAAGCCGTCTGTACCAAAATATTTTCCCATAATATTCTCCCTGATTCATATTTTAAGGGTTCTGAAAGACCCCTTTTGTTTTTCTTTATTTTATGTTTCTCTATTCTGTTTTATCCAACCTTTGGAAATTATCCCATGGGTCATCACACGCACTCACTTTTCTACACCAAGAAATGGTGGTTCTTACCTTTCCGCGCGCATGGGATTGTTCAAAAAGTCTTCATAAGACAAGCGGATACCTTCTTCCAATTCCGTCTTATAGGTCCAGCCAAGTGCCGCACTCTTGGAAACATCCAAAAGTTTTCTAGGGGTACCATTGGGCTTGCTTGTATCCCAAAGGATTTCACCCTGATAACCCACTACCTTTGCCACAATCTCAGTCAATTCCTTGATAGACAATTCCTTGCCGGTACCGGCATTCACCGTTTCATCCCCACTGTAATTGTTCATCAGGAAAACACAGAGATTGGCCAAATCATCCACATACAGAAACTCTCTTAAAGGGCTGCCGTCTCCCCAACAGGTCACGGAAGAGAGTCCCTGTTCCTTCGCCTCATGAAATCTGCGGATCAACGCAGGTAACACATGGGAATGGGTGGGATGGTAATTATCATTAGGACCATATAGATTTGTCGGCATCACACTGATGAAATCTGTGCCATACTGTTGATTCAAATATGCGCAGTATTTCAGCCCTGAAATCTTTGCCAAAGCATATGCCTCGTTGGTCTGCTCCAGTTCAGAGGTCAGCAGGCAGCTTTCCTTCATGGGCTGGGGTGCCATACGGGGATAGATACAGGAGGAACCCAAAAACTGTAACTTCTTACAGCCATTTTTCCACGCTGCATGAATCACATTCATTTCTAACATCATGTTATCATACATAAAATCAGCCTTCGCTTCAGCATTGGCCACGATGCCACCCACTTTTGCCGCTGCCAAAAATACATAATCCGGGCGCTCTGCCTCAAAAAAAGCATTCACCGCCTCCTGATTACATAAATCCAACTCTTTATGGGTTCTGGTGATGATATTCGTATATCCCTGTCTCACTAATTCACGCACAATGGCGGAACCCACCATGCCTCGGTGCCCCGCCACATAAATCTTCGCATTCTTTTCCATATTGTGCCTCGTTTTTCGTATGCCTTAGATTTCACACAATTCCACTGTGCACTCTCTTGGGCATCTCACTCCATTACGCTTGTTTCGCAGCCGCCTCACGCTTCGCCAATTCTCTGTCGTGCTGCGCCATAATGCGTATCAATTCTTCATAACTTGTTTTCTGGGGATTCCAACCTAAAACCGTCTTAGCCTTGGTGGGATTGCCCCAAAGATTATCCACATCCGTAGGACGGAACCACGCAGGATTTACAGATACCAACAATTTACCTGTCTGCGCGTCATATCCCTTTTCGTCCACGCCTCTACCTTCCCAGCGGATGGTCATCCCATTGTAGGCAAATGCTTTTTCTGTAAAGTCACGCACCGTATGCTGTTCACCGGTGGCGATAACAAAGTCCTCCGGTGTATCGTGCTGTAGCATCATCCACATGCACTCCACATAGTCCTTAGCATATCCCCAATCGCGAAGGGAGTCCATATTGCCCAGTTCCAAATGGTCCTGCAGGCCTTCCGCAATGCGGCCCGCTGCCAAAGTAATCTTACGGGTTACAAAGTTCTCGCCCCGTCGCTCGGACTCATGGTTAAACAAAATTCCATTCACAGCAAACATGCCATAAGCTTCTCTATATTCTTTGGTGATCCAAAATCCGTACTGTTTTGCAACCGCATAGGGGCTGTAAGGATGAAAAGGCGTGGTCTCGCTCTGGGGAACCTCCTCTACCTTTCCATATAGTTCAGAAGTAGAAGCCTGATAAATTCTGGTCTTATCCACAAGCCCTAAAATTCTCACTGCTTCCAATACACGAAGAACACCTAAAGCATCCACATCACCGGAGTATTCCGGCACATCAAAGGAAACCTGCACATGGGACTGTGCTGCCAGATTGTAAATCTCATCAGGCTGCACCAAACCGATGATACGAATCAAAGAAGATGAGTCCGTCAAATCTCCATCGTGCAACTTTATTTTGCCCGCTGCAATCAAATGATCGATGCGGGCCGTATTGGAAATGGAAGCGCGTCTGGTAATGCCGTGCACCTCATATCCTTTTTCTAACAGAAGCTCTGCCAAATAAGAGCCGTCCTGTCCTGTAATACCTGTGATTAAAGCCTTTTTCATGGATACTCTCCTGCTTATTTTTCTAAATCTACGTCCTTGAGTAATTCTTTGATTTCTTCCACAGTCAACCATACTGTATTGTTGTCGGAAGAATAAGAGAAGCCGTCCTCCACCTTTTTGCCGGTAGGTACTGCTTTGCGGCTCTCACTCCAAACCATCTGGGGATATACAATATAGTGCTTGTCATATTCATAGGTGGTCATGGAATCTTCCACCGTAATCATAATCTCATGTAGTTTTTCACCCTCGCGGATACCAACCTCAGGCATCGTACAACCGGGACACATTGCCTGTGCCAAATCCGTGATCTTGAAGGAAGGAATCTTGGATATAAAGGTCTCGCCGCCCTTCGCCTCTTCCAATGCCTTGATTACCAACTCTACGCCCTGACGAAGACTAATCCAGAAACGAGTCATGCGATAGTCAGTGATAGGAAGTTCAGTTTTACCCTGTTTCATCAGATTGTGGAAGAAAGGAATCACCGAGCCACGACTACCGGCTACGTTTCCGTATCTTACAATGGAAAAACTGATATCCTTGCTGCCTGCATAGGCATTGGCTGCAATGAACAATTTATCGGAAACCAATTTGGTGCCTCCGTAGAGATTTACAGGATTTACTGCCTTGTCAGTGGAAAGCGCCACCACTTTTTTCACGCCACAGTCAAGGGCAGCGTCAATGATATTCTGGGCACCATGGATATTCGTCTTAATGGCTTCTGCGGGATTGTATTCACAGGCAGGTACCTGCTTCATAGCTGCCGCATGTACCACATAATCCACACCTTCAAATGCTCTCATCAAGCGTTCTTTATCGCGAACATCACCGATGAAGAAACGGAGTTTGGACAGATGCTCCTTGAATTCATTCTGCATCATAAACTGCTTGAATTCGTCACGGGAATATATGATGATCTTCTTGGGTTCATAATGTTCCAACACATATTTGGTAAATGCTTTACCAAAGGAACCGGTTCCTCCGGTGATTAGAATCGTCTTGTTATTTAACATAATTGCCTCCTGCTTTTGTTTTCTCTTTTCGGAAGGTTTCTCTGTAGATTATACCATCCATGGCAATAATTGCCAACCAAAGAAATTTATTTTGACAGTATTGTGTCATACAAATCCAAATATTTGCCAAGGCGCACTTTAGTATCGTACTCCTTACCGGCCTGTACACATTTGTCCCGTTGTAACAACTGTGCCTGAAAGATGGCCTTTTGTACAGCGTCCAAATCTCCAACTTCTACTACAATACCTATGTTTCCATCCAATGCCTCAGGACTTCCCCCTGTGCGATACGTAATGACCGGTGTGCCGCAGGCAAGGGCCTCCAGATTCACTGTCGGAAAATTATCTTCGTAGGTAAGATTCAAAAGTGCCATGCTCTCTGTATATAACTGCGCTAATTCCTGTGCATTCTCCGTTTTCCCGATACCCACTATGTTTTCCGGCAGTGCCTTGATTTGTGCCTCTGTCAATCCCACCATAACCAGTTGATATTCTTCCGGTAAGTGCACAGCCAAAGCCAAGTAGTCTTCGTAGCCCTTTCGCGCGGTCCACTGATTGGCCACCGCTAAGAGAAGCTTATGGTCACCCAGGTGATACTTTTCACGGACATCACCCTGTGTGGGACAAAACAGCGTCGTATCAATGCCATTGGGAAGCACTTGCACTTGATAGTCCTTTAGGAAGGATTGTTTCACCTCTCCGGCAAGCCACGCTGACGGCGTCACGATGGTTAGATTCTTTACACCCGTAAAGGCTGCCTTTTTATCCCCGTAATTGCGAAGGGAATTATCCAACACTTTACTGGCAGGATATACCTTTTTCTCCGGACAATGGGAACATCCGCTTTTCCATTTTCCACACCCGGCTTTTGTGTAATATGCGCAGTGCCCTGTAAAAGGCCAACAGTCATGCAGTGTCCAAATGACAGGTGTGTCACTTTTCTTTAGATAGTCGAACAATGTGGGCACATGAAGATAATACCCGTGTAAATTGTGCAAATGAATGATATTCGGTTTACTTTCTTCTATTTTTTCTATTAACTTTTTTGTTTTTTTCTTAGAATAAAATCCGGTGCGGTCAGTAATTCTTGTGAAAATCCCGTGCACATACATGTCCCAAAGGGAACCGATTTTGTATGTGTCTTTGTCCTGCGTATCGCCACGGCCGTAAGCCGCCACGCAGGTATCACCACGTTTTTCCAACAGTTGCTTCAACCCTGCAACAATCCTGCCTGTGCTACCACTGCCGTACACCGTATTTATTTGAAATACCTTCATCTTCTACTCGCTTCCTAAGACAATATAAACTTGCCCACATCCATAACCAGACATTCAAAAATACATAACGGACTATAACCATTGCTGCGGTACACATTGTACCTGAATCTAATGCGTTTCAACATAGCAGACAGAGTCTTTTGATTGCTGGCGCCTCCCATCCTGAAATTTGCCAGCACCCGGTCTACAATTTCCACATGATATCCGGCCTTACGGATCTTGATTAACATATCCAGGTCCGCGTACAGATTATCCAATCTGTAAGTGAACCTATCATACACCTTCCTGCAGATAAATGTGGTAGGATGGTTCCAGTGTCTGGAAGTAATGTATTTCTTTAATCTGGCTTTTTTCAGTATGCTGTCTCCGTTCTCTTTGATGAGACGGATATTGGCATACATCATATCGAACCCGGTGGCCTCAAAGGTATCTGCCACCACCTTCAAAGCGTCCGGTTCATACCAGTCATCGCTGTTTAGAATTCCAACCACATCGCCTGTAGCAAGGGCAACACCCTTGTTCATGGCATCATAGATGCCCTTATCCGGCTCACTGATGATTTTATAATCAACACCCTTTTCTTCCAGCCGCTCACGAAAACTCTCCGCTACAACCACGGTGTTATCCGTACTGGCTCCATCAATAATCAGGTACTCTACCGACAACCCCGCTTTCGCTTCCTGGTTCAAAATGGATGCAATAGTATTTGCAATTGTTTTTTCGCTGTTATACGCTACTGTCACAACACTAATCTTCATGGATTCTCCTGATACTTTCTTCCAATGCGTATTTCCGATAGGAATTATCTCCAAGGTCGTTCAGGCTCAAATCTATGGTCAATGAACCGAAGGCCTTGTTTACCAGTTTCCCGATTTTTCCGGGCATTTTACCTGCCAGCACAACGAAGGGATTGAGCCATTTCACCAGCCGTACTTTTTTGCCCTTTGCTTGTCCGATTTGTTCTACCATCTTTGCGGTTGTGGCGTATTCGCCATTCTGTGGCCAAAACAAACCGCCTTGTCCCCTGTCAATGATTTGCCTTACGAATTCCGTAAGATTCTCTATATACAACATACTTCTGGCATTGCAAATATCCGGGAATACCGGAAGTTTCTCTGCCAACTTCACGAGCAAAGGATAATTTCCCTTACAACCCTTTCCGTACACAAAGGGAAGTCTCAAAATACACACTTGAAATGATTCATCCGCTAAAACCGTGAGGGCCTCTTCTCCCTTCCACTTGGAATCCCCATAAAAGTTAGAGGGAGACGGCTGTGTTTGGGCTGTGATATGTTTCGTCTGTCCCACCTTAGCACTGTCCCCATAGACAATGACACTGCTAAAATACACAAACTGTTTTACACCCTGGGCCTTGGCTTTCGCGGCCACTTTGCCAACCAATTCGGCGTTGACCTTATAGTAACTCTCTTTCACCTCGTCACTTACCCCGGACACGTCCACATGAGCCTTACCCGCCACATGCAAAATCACATCAAATTCGGAAAAGTCTTTTCCCTCCCAACTGCCGTCGCGCAACGAAATCTTCGTCACCTGATAGGGCTTCTGTCCTGTCGCTTCCGCAGAGGTACCATACCCTTCCAGATACGCAGCAAGGGCATTCCCTATATAACTGTTTTCTCCGGTGATTAAAATATGTTTCATCTCATTTGACTTCCTATCACTTCGAAAAATTATTCCGCTTCACTGTCAGATTCTGCAACGCTTTCCTTTTCCTGTAGCGCTCCCGTGCCACCCTCCACTACACCATCTGAGCGAAGTACACTTAGGAAAGTTCCAAAGAAACATTTGCAATCCATACTTAAGCCTTTTCCCTGCTGCAACGCTTCCACATATTCGCCATCCAATTTTGCCTTCACGGGAATCTCTAACTCATCACGACCATTGATTTGTGCCCAGCCGGTAAGACCGGGACGCACATCATTGGCGCCGTATTTGTCCCGCTCCTCAATCAAATCAAACTGATTCCAAAGTGCAGGTCTGGGACCAACCACAGACATATCACCCTTCAAAATATTGAAAATCTGGGGCAGCTCGTCTAAACTGGTCTTACGTAAAAATTTCCCCACCTTTGTAATATACTGCTCCGGATTCTCCAATAAGTGAGTGGGCATATCCTTCGGGGTATCCACCCTCATGGTGCGGAATTTCAAAATCATAAAATGGGATTTATGCAATCCTATGCGTTTTTGTTTGAACAAAATAGGTCCCTTGGACTCTACTTTAATGGCTATCATTAACACCACAAAAAGAGGAGACAGTATGCACACCCCCAGTAGCGCCAATACAAAATCCACTCCTCTTTTTATTCTTTGATACATATTACACTTCCTCCACATAGTGATAGGTAGGAACAAGTTCTCTCACAATCGTTCTCACATCGCCCTGCTCTGTCTCCGCCAGTTCCTGTAATTCTGCCAACCGGCGCTCCAGCATATCTTCATCAAAGACGATGGGTTTTCCTATGTAAATCATTTGATTTGCCGTTTCACGAAGTCCTTCTTCGTTCATTAGAAGTTCTTCATACATTTTCTCTCCCGGGCGCAAACCAATGTATTCAATTTCAATATCTTCGCCCTCTTTGAGTCCGGAAAGCATGATAAGGTTTCTGGCCAAGTCCACAATTTTCATGGGCTCACCCATATCCAAGACAAAAATTTCACCACCCTTGGCATAAGCACCCGCCTGAAGAACCAGGGAGACTGCCTCAGGAATCGTCATAAAATAACGCACCATCTCCGGGCTGGTAACTGTCACAGGACCACCCTTTTCAATCTGCTTCTTAAACAAGGGAATCACACTGCCGTTGCTTCCCAACACATTGCCAAAACGGACCGCCACAAATTCCGTATCAGATTTGCGATTCAAATTTTGTACAATCATTTCACAGATTCTCTTGCTGGCACCCATAATATTGGTGGGATTGACCGCCTTATCCGTGGAAATCAATACAAATCTCTTGGCACCGTATTTGTCTGCCGCCTGTGCCACCTTCATGGTACCAAACACATTGTTTTTAATGGCCTCTCTGGGACTATCCTCCATAAGGGGCACATGCTTATGGGCCGCCGCATGATATACGATGTCCGGATGGTATTCCTCAAACACAGCGTTCACTCTGGCCTCATTGCGGACAGACCCTATCAATACCTGAAGATTCAGTTCAGGGTGCTTCATCACAAGTTCCTGCTGTATCTCATAAGCATTGTTTTCATAAATATCAAAAATTATCAGCTGCTTCGGCTGGTGTGCCGCAATCTGACGGCATAACTCGCTTCCGATGGAGCCACCGCCACCGGTAACCAAAACCACCTTGTTTTGCACATAACCGATGATTTCATCCACGTTCACTTCGATGGGGTCCCTGCCTAAGAGGTCTTCAATCTGCACCTCCCTTAGCTGGGACACATTCACCTGTCCACTGATAAGCTGGTACATACCGGGCAAAATCTGCAACTTACAACCGGTTTCCTTGCAAATATCCAAAATAGGCTTTAAGGTCTTTCTCCCGGCGGAAGGAATAGCGATAATAATCTCGTCAATGTCATACTTACCAACTGCATCTTGGATCATCTCCCTACCGCCGATGATGGGAACTCCATGCAAATACTTGCCGTGACACCCTTTGTTGTCATCAATCACACATGCCACATTCATACTCAAATATCTGCTGGAGCTGATCTCCTTTAAAATGGCGTTTCCTGCCGCTCCCGCGCCGACAATCATACAATTTACCTTGTTTCTCGCGGATTGCTGATTCATCCCACGCTTCTGGAAAAAGGTCAAAATGCGGTAACTGAATCTGACCACCATAGTCATGCCCAACAAAATAATGCCGTAATAAAAAGGATAACTTACCGGCAAATGAAGACGAAGTGCCCATGTGGAAATAGGCTGCACAATTGCACAAATCACTACGGCTAATATGATATTTACCAGTTCCGTATCAGAGGCGTATCGCCATACGCTTTTGTACAACCGGAAACACTTAAATACAAGCAAAGTCACAAGAGCATTGGGAATGCAGGCAACGAGTGCCGCTTCCCAAAACTCTCTGGGTACATCCATAAACTTGAAATCATACCGCATGTAAAGACTCATAAAAGCCGCTATCAATACGGATAAAATATCTGCCATCACCAGCAAAATCACTCTGGATTCAGGAACTTTTTTGTTCTTCTTCATTCTTTGATAAGCTCCGTTTCAAACTTTCAATATCATTAGTCAAAATCCGGGGTCCACTCCACATCATTGTCTCCCTGGGAAGGAGGTGCCTGAGTGGGAGGCGGAGGTGCCGGTGTAGGTGCCGGCGTAGGTGGTACCGTCGGTAACGGCGTAGGCTTCGGAGTGGGTGCTGCAGTCGGCTTAGGCGTTGGCGCCGGTGTAGGCTTTGCCGTGGGTGCAGCCGTTGGCTGAGGCTTCGCTGTAGGTTTCGCAGTAGGCGCAGCCGTCGGAGCCGCCGTGGGGCGCGATGTTGCTACGGGTTTTGATGTTGCCGTGGGCGTCGCGCTTCCCTGATGATTGGAGCCACTGGTCCCTCCTCCGGAATTACCCCCCGAAGGTTTCTGCGTCGGAGCCGATGTAGGCGCCGCCGTAGGTTTCGCCGTAGGCTTCATTGTAGGGGTAGGCTTGGCAACAGGTTTCGCAGTCGCCACTCCATTATCATCAAAATACTGTGTCTTGTTTTCGTACTTAAAACCGTCCTTATTGGTCCATAGGTCAAAGGCATCTCCTGCAGGGCCATCATATACCGATGTCACTAATTCACCTACAATGACTCCTTTTGCATAAGTACCCTTTTCTTTTTCAATTCTTCCCTCGGTAGCATTGATTAATACATACTCGAAAGCACCATCATATTCACCATCTGTGATTCCGCTGCACATTACGGAAATCTCATCGCCATTCAAGCCGATTTCTACAGTCTCGTTCTTTTTACCATAGTAAACAGCATTGGCAAAGGTTTTATTATCCCCCTTGTATCCCACCTCTAAAGTCAGAATAGGTTCTCCATTTCTTTGGTAAGAAAGGGTGCGGACCTTCCCGTCCATACCGGTTGTCACCAAATCAAACCACTCTTTACTGCTCATCATATGAATCGCTTCTCCAAGATAGGCTTCCACGCTCATATTATTGCAAAGAACCTTCAATTCTGCCATCACAGCAGTCTGTTCTGCCTCGGTCATGGTACCATTATCATATTGTAATTCGGTCGTAGCCAATGATGCATCCGGTGACTCTTCTCCCGCCTGGGATTCACTACCTTCTTGGGATGAGGTATCTCCAAATCCGTGGCCCATGCCTTCCAGCGTAACCACAGAATCGTCGTAGCGGTCATCGATCACTACATTGCCCTCACAACCCGTCAACAAGGCTATCATCACTATCATCAATAGCCCGGACAATTGTCTTTTCTTCATAGTATCCTCTCGTTCTAACCCACTTATTCCGTGGGAGCATTTAAAGCATCTGCATCTGCAATCAACTGTTGTAGAAATGCATATGCTGTACTTTCCTGTTCATAAATATTTGCATCCAGCGCCTGCTTTGCCAGGTCATAGATACTTCTGTTACTTATCGGACCATAAACTATGGTTTCCGCTCCGTCCTTTTCCAAAATTGCATATCCGCGGAACGCAAATGCCGTCTGATATTGGTCCGCAGGCAATCCCACCAAAACAGCCGTATAACGATATCTGTTATCCACAGTTTCATATACCACGTCCTTGAAACCTTCGGGTGTTGTACCAAATGCTATACTTGTCTGTACCTTTTGGCCATCCTTAATCATTGGATATGTGGCACGGTTACTGTCTTTCATAACCAATGTACCATATTCCTTCAAGCGATAGCCATTCACACCTTCTCCAGTCAAACGTGCCCGCAAATCCGCATCGATTCCGGATTTTACACGAATGCCTGATTTACCCGTGATACGGATAGAAAAACCATGATAGGACAGCAAATCCCTCATCTCGTTTTCAGGCGTTGCCACATATTCCATTCCATCGTGAGTTAAAGTCCACAGGGACATACCTTTGGGTGCACCGTTTTCCTTGTACTCGTATACCACTGCCGTTTTGACGTACTGATCGGGTGCTGTCACAACCAGTTTGTTGTTCTTTATCTCACCTGCATAAGCGACACCGTCCAGCCAAACGGTGGTGTCCGTATATCCTGTCGGCAACTCCAAGCTCACCTTGGTGGACATCTTCGGTTCGCCGCACGCCTCCTCGGGCATGTTCTCAAACACCGGAATCTTGAACACAAAAGGACTGTTCAAGGAATTTGCCTGTTCATACAGTTTCTTGATATTGGAACCTTCCGTGGTAGGGGCAGTAATATTCTGCATATACTGATGGGTATGAGGTGCATAGTACCCGTTGGGATTTACATTGAATTTCTGCAGGTACAGGGTATCCTGTCCTTTTTTAATATAGTTACCGGAAATAAAATCCGCACCATACATGATGGAATAGTACGCACCCTGGGCCCAGTTTTCTTTCGCATAAGTCAGACCATTTGTGATGTATTCCTGGGTACTGCTGCCGGTGGCACCGATGTTAAAATAATTGTACCATCCTTCAAATCCGGCTACCGTACCGGAAATCATGGGGGAATCCCCTGCCCAGCCCTGCTCCTGGATCACTCTTGCCACCAAATGGAAAGGACTTACTTTTCTGCCCTCTTCCTTTGCCAGTGCCCAGAATATCGTCGCATAGGACATGCTGGTACCGGGTGCAGGTTTACTGTCATTCATAAAAGTTTGATTCAGGAAGGAAGCCACCGCCTCGAAACTGTGGTATTCCTCGTTGTAGGTCAACTGCTCGAACTGGAAGATTCTATCCTCTGTCAAAGCATTTCTGGGGTCCATGTACATCTCCACTGCGGGTTTGGTAGCATAGTACCAGGTGCCGTTATCGTACAACTCACCCTTGGTCCAATCCGGCAGAGTCTTGTACACCAAGCTCTTGCCGCCCTGCATCTGCGCCTGAATAACCTGGTCCCAGTTCATGCCTGTATAGAACTTCGCAAAGACCCAATTGGGATGTGCCTGCTTTAAAGCCACCAAAGCCTCTCTATAACTTTCAGGGAACTGATCTACATCTGCGTAGCCGGTGCCCTCGCCATCTACAGCCGTCAGGTTATACATGCTGACACCGTAGAATCCATAGGATTCCTGCCACTGCAAAAATCTGCTGTCAGAGCAGGCAAGATTGCCCAAGGGAACATAACCGGTCAATTCCCGTCCCTGGAATCCCAATTTCACATACACCCATATTTGAAAATCGTCATCCACATAAATATCGCAGATATTTACCGGATGTCCACTGTACACAGTTACTGCCACAGGGCTGTCCCAGGCAGGCGTGGTTCGGACGGGGAAGGTATCTGCCAAATACACCAGTGCAGGAATGTCACGTTTGGCAGCAATTGCTGCCAAGTCCTCTCCTGCCATCTCTACCCACTGTGCGGTTTCTTCATCCATTTGAGCTGAAACCCGACCGGACAAGGGAACAGTAGCAGCCTTGGTTATGGGCGCAGGAAGACCTGACCACAGCATCACTACGGTCAAAAGAAAACTGACAACTCTTATGCAGTTTATCTGTCGTGCTTCTTTTTTCATCTTCTTGTACCTTTCTAAATCTAAGGAAAAAGTTACTGCTTCATTCTACCATAGCTTTTTGTCTTTTTTCTCGGTAGATTTTGGCAGAGATTATCTCATTTTTGCATGTAACTGACGAATGCTCTTAGGGGCAATGGCAAACAAGGTGTGATATAGTTTGTTCTTCCCTGTCAGCTCCGGATTACCCATGGCCCTAAACCAGTTTTTACGCATATATGCCACCACATTACGATACATCCCGTTATCCCTTGTCATTTGGGATATGGGAATATGCAACAAATACTCCAGTCTCTGAAATACAGCAAAGCGCAATGCCACACTTTTCAGTGTAGGAATGCTTTGTGCAACAAGCACTTCCACCATATCTGCATTGTCCACGCAATCGGCATACACTCGGGAGAAACTTTCCTTATCCGCCTTACGGGAATTACTGCCAATGCGGTAAAACACATGATAAGTCTGCTCCGGCAGCGAAACCAATTTACCAATGCCGGGCAACATTCTCACCAACAGATGAAAATCTTCATTCAACCTTCCCTCCGGAAATGCCTCCTTGGGGAAAAGGCTTTTATCAATCAATTTTGTACAGAAGGAGCAATCTCCTCTGTGCATCAACAATTCTTTCAAAAATTCTAGGCTGCTTATCACAGTTGCTTCCTTTGGCGGCTCACAGATATTAGGAAGCATCTTTCCATCCTGATCTATCTCATCCCTGCCTATTTGAGCCACCTTCACACCATACGTTACGATTCCGCTGTATAGTTTCTCGTACATGTCAGGTGCGATGAAATCATCGCTGTCTACAAACCCCACATACTCTCCTTTTGCATAGGTCAGCGCCAGATTTCTGGCCGTGGAAGAACCGCCGTTTTCCTTGTGAAATACACGGATACGATCATCCTTTTGGGCAAGCTCATCACATAGCTTGTCCGTACCGTCTGTGGAACCGTCATCCACCAGCAAAATCTCCAGATTCCGGTAGGTCTGATTGCAAATGGATTCTACACATCTGGGCAGATATTCTATGATGTTGTAAACCGGCACAATGACCGTGATTAAAGGCTTGTTCATCCTCTATATGGTCTACCTTTCTATTTTATCACTTTCCCAGTATTTGGGCAACTTCCCGGACTACTTTTCTACGCATTCCGCCCTCTGATATGAGAGGTGCCGGTGTCATCGGTCCCTTCCCCGTGGCAAGGACTGCTGTGGGACCGTCCGAAATACCCTCCAATACCGTCAACAAACGCTCTGCGGCAACTTTTGCATTCCAAGTTCCGGCAATGGTTTCATAGGCTTTTCTACCAGTCTCTTCGCGCAAATCCTTTTGCTTCACCAACCATTCCGTCAATGCAAACAGCATCTGTTTATTTCCACTTTCATATAGGAATCCATTCGCTCCATTTTCCACCAAGTAGGGTGCTGCGCCAATCATATGATCCGCCACCAGAGCACAACCACTATTCATGGCTTCGTTGGCAACTGCACCCCAGCCTTCCTGACGGTCACTGGTGAACAGATGAATATTGGCTTTTTCCATCAAATTCCGCACTTCCTCCGGAGACTTGAATCCAAGGAAGAAAACCTGCTCCTGCAATCCGTACGCCTCCCTAAGCTGCTCCATCTGAGTAAGTAGCAGACCTCCGCCCACCACGTCCATATGAAATTTCAGCCCTTGTTTTTTTAAATGGTATGCTGTCTCCAATGCCAATTCCGGATGTTTCCAGTCTATCATCCGGCCCGCCCAAAGCAAGTACGGAATCTTTTCCTCACCATATCCTTTGTCTGCAATTAACCGATCGGCATCGTGCTCCCTCATTTCAGGAAAATATCCCCACCGGAACATCTTCCCGGGATAGGCTCTCACAATATGGAAATCCGAAGCCACATATCCTCCCGCGCAGAGCAGATATACCTGTGCGTTACAGTATCTGGTGTGGTCCTTATACTTTTTTATCAATCCCCGGGGGGAAACAGCTTTCCACTGCCCCGTCTTGTATAAACGCTCGCTTATCCGGACGATAACCTTGCCCTGGCGCAAACGGTTTTGAATGTAGCTTTCATCGTCGGTGCCACCAAAGAGCACCACATCACTTTCATCTATCAATTGCTGACAGAGTTCCTCTTCTTCATAGAAGCACTTTACAAATGCAGGCCTTATTTCCTCATGCCATCCCATCTGTACCCGCTCCTGCTCCATGGGTTGCGTCTGTACAAAGACAAAACCCTCCCCCAAATGCTCTTTCATAGCATTGCAAAAAGGAATCTGATGATGATTAATATAGTTAGAAACGAAGGTCACTTTCATGGTGCTATCCCTCTTTTCCTTTTTCCATGATTTTTCTATATACTTCCAGTAACTGTCTGCAATTTTCTTCTCTGTCGTGGGTTCGTAGGGCGTGCTCTCTGGCACGCAAACCGTATACAGTACCATCTTCCTGCCACATTCTTAAAACTGCTTCTTTTAATCTATTGGACACACCTGTTAAGTCCTCTGTTCCCGGACGGTGTCCCTCATACATGATACCTTCTCCCGCCTGCATCACGGTAGGCAAGCCACCCACATCAGCGCTGATGCAGGGCATTCCCAAAAGCATGGCCTCTCCCAGGGACTTGGAGGAATTTTCCAAAGCAGAGCAACAGACAAAAACATGACTGGACAAGCAGGTTTCCATCATTTCCTCTGCCGTTAATTTTCCTTTAAATGTCACCCTGTCTTGTAGACCATATTCTTTAATCAAACTTCGCAAATACTTTCCGTAACCGGAGATTTTTAGCTTCTCCTTCCATGTACCATAAGACACCAAGCTGTTGCCGGCCACCACCAAGGTAGCGTCCGGATAGTGTTCTAAAATACCGGGCATAGCACAGAGCATATAGTGCAATCCCTTCAGGGGATAATCTCCCTGACTTACAAAAATGCGGTGGGGTGTGCAAGAATCGGCACGCCAGGTATCTGTATAGAAGCACCCACGCAAGGTTTCATTCACGGAAAAGTATTCTGCATCAGGATTACACTTCAGTGCGTATTCTTTATCCCAGGCCGTTCGGCCGGTAATGTTATGCGTCATACGAAGAGCCTGTTCTTCATTGGCACCTCTTTTGCGAAACTTCTCCGCCTGCTTTTCAATGTTGTCCCTCCGCAGGATATCGCGGAAGGTTTTTGCCTTCACCACCTTTTGTGGCAAATCTGCATAATAACTCTCGGCAATCGGTCCGCATAATCCCTGAATGCCAAGTAAGAATCGCTCCTTGTCGGGGACCATTTGTACTGCCGCCAGTGCATGAGGATACTCTGTGCCAAAACAGTGAATCACATCCGGCTTAGAAAGGGCAAAAACTTTTTCCAGTGCACGGTTTGTTCTCATGTCATGCTGCTCCGGGCAAGTCACATCTTCGTAAAAACCGTAATAGGGAATCTCACGCCCCATAACCTGTGCCATGCCGACACAAATACCATCCTCGTCAAGGCATTCCTCCGGTCCGGGAAATGCCACCTGCAGTTCCAAGCCCTGCGCATCATCGCTAGAGTATAGGGCATGCATCAGGCCGCTGACCCAGCCCTCCTTGTTAGACACCTCTATATGTAATTGTTCTGCGGCCTCCGGAAAAGCCAGATTACAAATCCACAAAACTTTCATAGGTTTCCTCGTTAATTAAAAATCCAATTCAAATAGGGCAGTAGCCTCACATCAACAGCATACATCTGATGTAACAGTAGTACGAAATATACGCTAAACCCACCTATCACCCCAATATAACAGGCCGTTTTTAACCATCCCTTGGATAAACCGTGTAACAATTTAGGAAGCAGGAATACCTGGGAAATAATCATATAATATCCGATTCTGGATACCTCAGGAATAAAACTTCCGCAACAATAAACCACCAAACCGAAAAGGTTCAAATAGGAGTAAAACCTTCCCACATAATCTTCTTTCAAGGATTGTTTATATGCAAACAGGCAAAGTGCCAAAACAC
This sequence comes from Lachnospiraceae bacterium, assembly GCA_017397645.1. Classification (GTDB taxonomy): domain Bacteria; phylum Bacillota; class Clostridia; order Lachnospirales; family Lachnospiraceae; genus Acetatifactor. The sequence continues at coordinate 111,358 of JAFQIE010000025.1, forward strand.
AGACGCATTTTCCGATGTTTACCCAGGATAAATCTCCATTGTCAAACATGGAATCCCGATAATAAGGGTAGAACAAAAAGATGATTTCACGGTACAGGTCAGCCCCGAAAATCAAACTTAAAATACCGGCAAAACCTACGCCATAATGCCATTTTTTCAGTGGCGCAGAAGCCAAGAATCCTGCTACTATATATACCGGAATCACCAAAAATATCGATTTGTGGAACATGGCACCAACCAAAATCCAAAGCAAAAACTTGCCATACTCTTTTCGGAGCACAAACTTCATGGAAAAAAGGGCAATTGCCAGTGCCAAGTAGTAGCGGACAGAATTCAAACTATGAAAATAATAACCGCCCGTTAGAAGCAAAAACAGAGAGAACGCAAAATTCTCCCCCTGATCACGCATACTTCTCACAAAGAAAAATACCGTCACTATTGAAAAAAAAGCAAACACAGGAATATAGTTGTCGTAGCCAAACAACTGCTGTATCCACTTCACAATATAATTAAATCCAAACTCCGAGGACACATGCCTCTCCTGGGCAATCAACTTGAAATTATCACGATACACCCAGTAATCATTGCCCACCGCAATTCTGCAGGCGGACACAGCGGTCAAAAGAAAATAAACGGCAAACATGGCGATTCTGTTTCGCGCCAGTTGGTTATCACAGCCCACATTCGTTCCACAAGGTCTTCCGCCCTGTAAAAACCCGGGCACATATCTTCTATTATCCACACACAATCCAAGCGCCACTGTAAGTACAGTCAGCGCCACATATACCCATGCGCTACTCTCCATGCTGCCTCCTTTCTGAAATCTCGCTTCTCAAATCCTTAGAAAAGTGGGGCGATTACTCTGTCACACCCTGCGTTTGAATTTCTCTTCCTTCCTTTATACCCCGCCTCATCCAGCGATATGCTTGAACCCAAGTTACCTGACTGCACATCTTATTCTTGTGCGCCAAAAGGAACCGAAGGGACAACACCGTCGCCAATACACCATAGAGGAAGTGATATAACACACCTCTGTCCACAAAAAATTTCTCATTGTATCCATCAAACCAGGAGGACTCCGATGCCTCTTCCCTACCAATGGTTACAGGTGCCGTAAACACGCGATACCCCTTGTCCATCAACTCTTTCAAAAACAAGCTATCCTCTCCATTGCTGTACTTGGCTCCGCCACCAAATAACAAGGAAAACTTCACCCCGGAAGAAGCCAGTGCTTCTCTGCGCAATGCAAAACTCACTGCACCGTACCGCCCGCAGTTGTACCAACGCACGCGTTTTCTGTCTGTGATGTGGTAGGTTCTGCGTTCTTCCTCCACATCCACATTGAATAAAATCATATCCGCCTGTGAATTTGCTTCAAATTCTGCAACTATTTTCTCCGCATACCCATCTTCATACACAATATCACTGTCGGAAAACAGACAGATATCACCGGTTGCCTTCGCAATGGCTGCATTCCGGCTTCTACCTACACCGCGTTCCCGCATGGAATAAAATTCCACTCTGCCACCCGGGACGGATAGCTCCCCGTAGCCTTCTTCATCACACTGGTTAATGACCACGGCATCTGATTGTAAATTCATTCTATGAATCAGTTCCTCGGGACTCTCGTGCATAACCGAGGCCAACACCTGCACCTTCAAATTCTACACCTCATCTTTTCCCAAACAATAATACAAACGAAGTAATCTCTCGTCTGCGATTGCCATAATAGCTGCCGTCACCACGCATTCCTGTTGCTGCAGATACTCCAGCACAGGTTCCAGTTTTGCATTGCCGCGGAGACCTTGTTCTACCACCAGCAAAATTCCATCTGCTTCACGCAGCTTCTTGCACACTTCAGGACTTAATACGGGTGCAGGAACAGGATACCATGTCCCAAGGCGTTCTTCCCCGCATACTTCCTTCAAAGATTGCAAAAACAAAACAGGGTCGGTTTCAGAACTTACAGGACATACTGCCACTTTTTCTTTTCCATCAAAATGGAATTGCATATTCTGAACAAGTTCTCTGCTTGCCAAAGTCCCAACCACAGGCAGGGAATATCTTTTCCACAAAGACACCGGCAGCCATAGGGCGTCCACCCATGTCTCTTTGATTAAAAATACAACTATCACGAAGAAACAGGACAACACAGCCCCCAGAGCAAAAGCTCTGCCCACCCGCACATCCGGCAGGTAAGCATAAGCCTCCTTCTCAGAATCCATAATTGCAACCGCCTCTATCTCACGAAGCTGCTTCGGAACCGCTGTTACCATGACCTCATCCACTGCCTGATGAACCTCTGTGCAAAGGTCCTTATCCAGAGCTCTAACCTCAATAGATGGCACCCGCAAATCGGAGGCAAGGTAAGCTTCCAGCATACCTGAAAGCACATCCCGGTCTATTTCCTTCCCGTCAAGAAGCGCTTGCACGGCACCCAAAAATGCATCTGAGTGGACATAGGTATTCCAACTGGTCTGATTGATGTAAACAGCGCCAATTTCTGCCTCCGATTCCACTGCATATTCCACATGGTAAACCGATTGGGCAATATATCCGGGATTCTCCCGCAACACCACATTCTTGAGGTAATAGCCACCACCTACGAGCAAGGTGCCCAGCAGGATAAGTCCCGCCAAAAGAGGCAATTTGATAACCATTCTGCATATGGTCAGTCGCAGGTTGAATGCTTCTTTTCCATAATCATTCTGCTTCATTTCGCAGTTCTCCTTCGTTTGATTCCTGTTATTACTTATCTTCTTCCTTTTTACGTTCTTCCTTCAGAGCTGTAATCTGCTCGCTTTCTACACCCTCGGTGCTGTCCGGCCAGAACAAAATCTTCAAGGTCAAAAGCATCAATTTCAAATCCAGCCAAACGGAATAATTCTCAATGTATGTCAAATCTAATTTCAATTTGTCATAGGGCGTGGTATTGTATTTGCCGTACACCTGCGCAAATCCGGCCAGTCCGGCTTTTACCTTCATACGGAACGCAAACTCCGGCATAACCTCCATGTATTGGGCAATGATCTCAGGGCGTTCGGGACGGGGACCGATAAAGGACATATCCCCCTTCAAGATATTGAACAACTGCGGCAATTCGTCCACTCTGCATTTACGGATGACCTTGCCGATGGGCGTTATTCTGTTATCGTTTTTAGAAGCCAATCTTGCCACACCATCTTTTTCCGCATCGGTTCGCATACTGCGGAATTTCATAATGTAAAACTCCCTGCGATCAATGGTGCAACGGACCTGCTTGTACAAAATCGGACCGCCGTCATAGAGTTTGATGACAAGTGCCGTCAGTATCATAATCGGTGAAGATATTAGAATCAGAATCAAAGACCCAATAAGGTCAATGGCGCGTTTGATAAAGCGCTGTTCCATTGCCAGACTGTACTCTCTGGTCAAAAGCAAGGGAGTGTCGAAAATGTGCAATTCTTCAGCCCCCATCATGATCACATCCGTAATCTTAGGCAATAAGTAAACACGGATGGAATGTCCGTAGCAAAACTTGAACAGTTCACTTCGCTCCTCCAAAGAAATATCTCCCAGCAACACTGCACTGCAGGTGCCTTCTTTGTAAGCCGTCAAAATCTTATCACAGACAGCATCAAAACCGTCTTTGATATTAATAACACCTGCCACCACATACTTATCCTTGCGGTTAGAAAGTTTTGCACATAAGGCATCCACCGGTCTGTAACCTCCCACCACCAGCACTTTTCTGGGCGGGAAGATTCTGCGGTAAACATAATTGGCCACGCTGATATACACGATAACCACCAATGTCTGCTCAAACATCATCATCATAAACACCTTGGGCGTAAATAATTGAAATGCCATGACGGAAAGCTCTGCGTAAATTAGCAGATTAGCAATCAATGTAGCAAATACTTGTGAAAAGATGATTTCCACATTTTTCAGATACCCCAGGCGCATACCACCGTACATGGTGGAGAACGCAAACAGAATAGCAGCGTAAATAGCCACTTCCAACAAGTGACCCTTAAACCAGAAATTACGCAGTTCTTCTACCACGCTATACTGGAAATCATTCAGCCAATGATGTGTAAAGATTAAAGTCTCCAATCCCAGGCATACAAAGGTAAGCCCCAAATTGATGAGACGTTTAAAGGTTTCTAATCGTTTCCATTTCTTTTCGTTGGTACTCTTGATCAAAGCAGGAATCCTCCTTGTCACTTATTATACCCTTCTCTTCACAGCCCTTACAGCCCAGCAACAAAAATACCATGCGCTGGCCGCCAAGGACAATTTCTCCGATTTGCGATACAGGTTCCAAATTCTCCGCACCGCTTCTATTTTATTGGAAGACAGGCTCTTTCCCACCCGTCTGTATTTCACCAGATTCTCATCCAATCCATAGGCTGTGCAGCCACTTCTCAAAATCCTAAACCAAAGTGCTGTGTCCTCACTTTTGACGCAGGGCATTTCCAAATGCTCTTTGGGAATCTTCTGCGTATCAAACATAACCGTGGATGTAAATATGGTAGTGTTTCCTAACGCCTGATGATAGGATAACGTATCCGGAACCCTTACTACCTTCCCTGTACCCTCTCCGGCTTCGTTGGCAAATTCATAGCCGGTAAAAGTAAAAGCTGCATCTTTCTCCTGCAGGAAAAGCAACTGCCGTTCCAATTTATCCGGAGCCCACAAATCGTCTCCGTCCAAATAAGCAATATATCTTCCCTTCGCTTCTTTCATTCCCCGGTTTCTGGCTCTGGCCGCTCCACCATTTTCCGGTTGTACGACCAAGCGGATGTTTTCCCCGGCACTTGCTTTGATATATTCCTCAATCACAGCCCGGCTGTTATCGCTACTGCCGTCTTCCACCAACAACAGCTCCCAATCCTGATAGGTCTGATTTACCACGGATTGTATGGTTTCGTGTATATATTTTTCCACATTGTACACAGGTACAATCACGCTAATCATTTGATTCATATAACAACCAATAATCTCCCAGTTTTTGCGCCCTGATGCCCATACTTCTGGCCATTCTTGCCACCGTTATGCGTTCCATGCTATCCGGCAACAGAATACAGTCAGCACCAGCCTCCTGTGCCATACCCGCCAAGGTCTCAGGGGATATTTTGTCTTCCCGTAATGTTCCGGAATTTTCCCAATCCCTCATGCAACGATACAAAAACTCTACTTCCGGGGTGTACACATCGTAAGCATATGCATTCAAGGATTTATCCCACATATTCCGTCCGTACAATAAGGTGATAGAACTATCTGTCGCTCTAACATACTCTGCAATGGATTCCGGGGCCCACAAACAAAGCGACTCATCCTCTCCGCACACTTCCCGTAGCTGTCCGATGATATTCACTACTTTTGTTGCCCTCTCCCGTTCCGTCAAATAGTTGACGGTTTGGTCGTTCTGATTTACAACCGGGCTGCCCATGTTGCCACAAAGCAACAGCACCACACCCAATAAAACAACAGCCCCTATCGCGCGGGATTTGTTGTTCTTTTCTTCTTTTTCCGTCCACACATACCATAGAAACGAAGTGATGCCGCAGGCAATCATTGCGGTTGTCGGCACAACACTCCAAATATGGGCGTAATCATAAAACGCAGTTTGGTATTTCATCAAAACAGCCGCTGTCACCGGGCAAATACAGCCTGCGGTCATAAATGCCGTATACCAAATCCAAGATCTTTTCATCTCTTCCTTTTTAAGAAAAAGGAAAAACAACAGCGCCACCAGTAATAGTATGACCAATTTACCTTGTTGTATATAATTTCCCCATCCAAGCCAGGCATTTTTAAGAAGTTCCATTTTTTACAGACCTCCTTTCGCCGGCCGCCTTCGGGGTTTTCCTTCCAACAGCAAGAATCCATTCTGCCACCTGCATCAAAACAAATATAAGCGCGCACACTCCTGCACCATATAGTGTCCAACAAAGGCACGCTTCCGTGGCAATAACACCCAAAGCCAATACCCTTTTCTTACAAAGCATTAGGGAAAACATCCAAGGAATCAAAACTAGGTTGCGGAGAGCGGTTCCTCTCCAGGCACCATACAGTGCATGGTAACCATCCATTCCGCCAATGCCCGTTTCCACCCAAAACAACGTCGCTACAACCAAGAGAAAAACAATCCTCTTTTCCTTATTTTCCGTAAACAACGCCTTCGCCAGCGCTCCATAGGCCACATAGCTAAAGAACAACACAACTACCGGAACAAGTCTCCACACTACAAGTGCAGGGGAAAGCCCTGTTAACGTACATACAAAACTATAGAGTGTGGGCAATCCCAATATCTGTAAACGCAATGGCATGCCCTGTGTATAAGGTGCACCCGTCATAGGATTTACCCGATAAACACCATCATAGTGCAAGAAAGAAGCAACATTTTCCACCGTCATATCTCCCCGCAGGTAGATATGATTGCCAAACAAAACCAACAACCCTTGCAGGATTACGAGCGTCGCAAACACCCCATAAAAGATTTTGAAGGTCTTGTTTTTGGATGTTACCTCCACCCTAGGCTGCACAACATCATCTCTGTTGCTTTTTTTCTTCAGAACGCACAAAAGAACCGTGCCAACAACAAGCAGGCACAGACAAACAGCAAAAACATATGCAGATTCCTGTATGGACCAACCTTGAAACAAAAGCAATAAATGCAGCACTTCCGCAAGGAGAATTCCACCACAAAAACCTATCATTAAGATGTCAGCCAATGAATATTTCTTCACGATCCACCCCATCTTGGTATACTGTTTTTATTTTACCACATACTGCCACATAAGGGAATTAAGATTTTCTTATGATTTTTTGAGCAAAAACAAAGATTTTTACAAAAAAAGCTGTGTTGTCCCTATGGTCAACACAACTTCTTTATACTATGTCCTTATAACTTTTCTTTTACCAAATAGATAGGTCTGTTTTTCACTTCCATATAGGTCTTTGCCAGATACTGACCCAGAATACCGGTACAGAAAAACTGAATTCCGCCAATCATCAACATAATACACACTTGTGATGCCCAGCCATCCACCGGATCCCCAAAGATCAATTTACGCACGATAATAAACACCATCATTGCAAAAGCAATCAGGCAGAATACCACACCTGCGACTGATGCCAGCATCAAAGGGGCAGTAGAAAAGGCCATAATTCCATCCAAGGAATACATAAATAGTTTCCAGAAATTCCACTTGGTTTCTCCTGCAGCGCGCTCTACATTTTCATATTCCAGCCACTTTGTCTTAAAACCTACCCAGCCAAAGATACCCTTTGTGAAGCGGTTGTATTCTCGCATAGAAAGGATTGCATCCACCATCTGTCTGGTCATCAGACGATAATCCCGTGCTCCGTCCATAATCTCCGTCTTGGATATTTTCTTCATCAACCCATAGAATCTTCTTGCAAAGAAACTACGGATCGGGGGCTCACCCTTTCTGGAGACACGTCTGGTTGCTACGGAATCATACCCTTCCTGAATATACCCATACATTTCAGGGAGCAGTGAGGGAGGATCCTGCAAATCCACGTCCATCATCACCACATAATCACCTGTAGAAGTTTCCAATCCGGCAAACATTGCCGCTTCTTTTCCAAAGTTTCGGGAAAAAGACACCAAATGCACTCTTTCATCCTGCTCGTGAAGCTTTTTCACCTCTGCGACGGTACCGTCTTTAGAACCGTCATCAACGTAAATCAATTCCAATTCTAATGCTTTTTCTGCAAAAAAACTTTCATTTTTCAACAATTCCTGATAGAAAATTGCTATACTTTCTTCTTCGTTATAGCAAGGAACAATTACCGATAATACGCTCATTTCCCGCCTCCTTTTAATACTCTCCCAGACCATTTTCTACTGCCAGAACCAGTGCCGCGAGTGCATCCTGCTCATCTTCTCCGTCACAGATGAGTTCTATCTCATCCCCACATTTCACACTTGCTCCAAGCACACTCAAAACGCTCTTTGCATTTGCCACACTGTCCCGGAAAGAAAACTGCACAGAGGCCTTGTATTTCATCGCTTCCTTACACAAAATACCCGCAGGGCGCAAGTGCAATCCGGTAGGATTCTTTATGACTACCTTCTGCTTTGTCACAGTGTTATTCCCCCTTGTTTTCCTTCTTTGTTAACATCAAATTCACAGCAAGACCTTCTTCCAAAACCACATCCTTAGCAACAATCTTTGCCGGGATCGCATATCTGCCGGGCTTTGGAGAAGTAATCTTTTGTTTCTCCAACCAATCCGCCACATCCACTTCAAGCAACACATCCTCTGCCGCCAAGGCAGAAACTGCGGCCTTGGTGCCGGAAACCTTGATACTGTATGTCTTATCAGAATCTACCATCCTGGCTTCAAAATCAGCCGGCAGATTTTCAACTACGATTTGGTCTGACGAAATATCCATTCTTTTACTAACCGATGGTTCTATTTCTACCGTGAAACTCACTTTACCATTAAACAAATTATCTGCGAATCTGACATTATTGGGCAAACTATCTCTGATATTAACCGACTTCACCAAATCAGAAGTTCTGTCTGTCACATCAAACTCTTCTGCAGGAACCACAATCTTGCTGATACCGGCCAAGGCAAAAGGTCTGCCGGCAATCTTTATTTGAGGTATATCAGCAACGACTTCCCCGCTTACTACATATCCATTTGCAGGCTTTCCGATATATGCCGCCTCCAAGGGTACCTCTTTGGTGAACAGTATCTCTACCTCGATATGAACCTTATTCAGGTTTTCGTATAGGACAGGGATGTCCATTACTTCCCCTTCCTTGTCATATAAGACCACACCAATATTTGCTGACACATCTCTGGTGGCACCATTGACATTGATGACAGCCTCTGCATAATCAACCTTCTCTGTCAATGATTTTGCTCCGCTAATCTCCAGATTCGTCTGATCCGTACTAATTGCGGACACTATATATCCTTCCGCCACCTCACCGGTGGTTTTGTACTCGATAGGCACCCATACGGTATTTTTTTCCTCCACATGAAGCTTAGCCATATCTATACTTCCGTCCACGCGGATTTCATTTTTATTAGCTCCCATATTCTGAACAGTGTAAGATATAGGCACTTGATTGTCTTCCGTCATCTTGCTCACATCGGCGGTAGCCACAATATCGCCTTCTCTTAACTTGTTGATAATACTTTTGGGTGCACGCACAGTTACACGGACCTTATCTGTTCCCTCCACCACTTCATACGCCAGGTTCTGTTCCTCCAGAACACTGGTGTTAATAAATGTTACCGGCACATCAGAGAAGGTACTTTTGTCCTGCGGGTCATCAATCTGCATTGCCAAGAACCACAAACTCATGGCGATTCCCAAGGAAATCAGTTTCAATCCCCAGTTATTCAGAATCTTTTTTCTCATTCCTTACCTTAACCCTTCCCTTCCAACGATATTTTGCCTTCACATTATTTGTTACGGAAATATTCATAATCTGAGAAATCTTCTCTCTCATTTCTTCCTCAGTCAAATCTCTCTTCAACTCACCTTCATAGGCCAGGCTGATACTGCCGGATTCTTCTGAAACAATCACAGTAAGAGAATCCGTCACTTCTGAAATGCCCACACCCGCACGATGCCTTGTTCCCAATTCCTTGCTCAAGCCCTGATTGCCGGACAAGGGCAGGTAACAGGTTGCAGATGTGATACGATTGCCTCTTACAATTACCGCACCATCGTGAAGCGGCGTATTGTGTTCAAATATATTGACCAGCAATTGGCTGCTAAGCTTACCATCAATCTGGATACCGGTGCGCTCATATTCTCTTAAAGACTCCGTCTTCTCAATGACAATCAACGCGCCTGTCTTCACAGCACTCATTTCCTTGCACGCTCTAATAATCTCGTTCATGTGGGTCTCATCAAGGGATTCCTTGCTGTTTCCAAAGTTTGATAAACCGATGGAGAAGAAAAACTTATTCTGCCCCAGTTTTTCCAGTGCATCGCGGATTTCCGGTTGCAGGATAACCACTGCACCTGTCACAGCCACAGGGATAATATTCTTGGCCAACCAGGTAATGGTGGTCATCTGGAATGCCGCTGCCAGTACCAGAAAAATACCAATGACAATAACACCCTTCATCAATCTCCATGACCGGGTGGTCTTCATCCATGCCAATATGTAGTACACCAAGATGGCTACTAATAGTATCTCTACTATGTCGCCAAGCTTAATGCCACCCATATATGCACCGATCTCACTCATTAAATTTCTAAAATCCTGGTATCCCCGCATGAATATAACCTAACTTTCTATGATTCGTTGTCAACTCCCGAAGTTACTTGCGTACGCCGATAACTTCTCTCCGCCGTGCGTCCGGTTCCGGCTGTCCTGCTCATTGTACCGGGACGTTGTACAGCTCTTTCCGCGCCTTCCATTGAACGCCTGCCCTGTGCAGATGTTCTGCTTTGTACCGGCACTCTTCTCTGTCCGGTTCTGCTGTGTGCAGGCATTCTGCCCGCAGATGCCGGACTGCGTCTTCCCGCGCCGGCCCTTCTACCCTCATCAGCCAAAACCTGTGCCGTCACCTTGGGTACCGCTTTCACATAATAATAATACTCGTCGTCCTCGTACTGCACCTCTTCCGTTCTGCGGTAATCCAACAATAAACGGCAGAATTCTATCACGAAACCGCCGGCCACCGCTAATACAGTGCCAAGCAACAACCCTATGATGGAGATTTCTGTTTTCATGATCAAACCACCTATCAGAATCACCAAAAACTGGAATGCTGCACCGGATAGCACTGCCATTTTCCACGCATTTTCTATATACAACCTACGGACAACATATACCAATCCCGCTGACAACACAAATGTCACTACCACCAAAATCATAGCTTGATTAGATAAAATAGACTGCATTGTCGCCTGCAACATGTCCTCTACACCATTCTCGATGCACGCACCAATGGTTTGCAACAGATAGTATATTATCACACCAAAAGCCATCGGAATAATGGTAACAGGGTCACACAATAACCCCACCGCAATAGGAGCCAAATAAGGAACCCCCAAAGAAAACATCAAAACGGTCAAAAGGCACCAATGGACATCCTTCTTGCCCAATCTGAAATACAGCAAGTACATAATCAGGTATACCGCCAAACCGATTAAGGCAAGCTCCATTGATAGGGAAAACATATGTCCCAAACTAAATACCGATGCCACGGTAACCAACACCCAGATAGGCAAGAACGCACAAATTGCGCTCACAAAGACCACCACAAGAAAGTTGTTCAGTATAGCCATACTTCCTATCTTGCTGTTCAGCGCAATAAAAGTAATCAGACCTACCACAAATCTCAACGCAGGTGTCACATAGGGCTCATTCCGGTAATAGAAATATTTGATTTTTTCTCTAAGTTCCAACAACCCGGTCATGCTTTCCTCCATTTTCTATGCCTTGTGGGTCATACGCGCGCAGTACGCCTTCATGTCCTCATAATAACCTCTCAGGCTGTGCTTCATTTTCGCATAGCGTGTTTTACTCGCAAAATATATGGCAAGTCCATACCCAATCAAGGTGATAACGTAATATATCAATACATTTTTCAGCAAAACCCAGAAATCCATATTTTGCAACGCGGGTCCTGACTCTCCCAGTAAATACAAAAAATACAGTCCGCATCCGGCCACAAAACTTATGGTGACACAGACAAAGGCCTTCAATAATTCCATGGTAATAAAATCATTGCGGTAATAGCCATAGATTTTTATGTTTTTGTCGCCTTCGTTTTTCTCGTACATTGCCATACGAGTCATCAAAACAACTTTTTCTCTGTCCAGCATCTCTTTCCTCCGGCCATACTATCAAAAACTGCTTCCTCCCGCTAGGGAAAGACAGTAAATTTCATCAATTCCGGCCATCTTACATACGCCCGCTACTGCGTCCATGGTTCTGCCTGTAGTATAAATATCATCAATCAGCATAACCCTTTTTAATTCTACATCATTTTCCGTTATAATAAAAGCCTTTTTCAAATTATTTTCCCTTTGCGCGGGATTTTCATATTTCAAAGGATTGGTGTTTTTTATCCTCTTCACCAACCCTGTTTCCACCGGTATCCCCATCCGCAAGCCGATTTCCTCTGCTAAAACCTGTGCCTGGTTGTACCCCCTTTTTCTCTGTCTGCGCGGATGCAACGGAACAGGGATCAACACCTGCGGTTGCACCTTCCGGATATAATCACCTAAATAATGCGCCATTTGCTCTCCGAAAAACGCACCATACTCACGCCTGCCGCCATACTTAAACCGATACACCGATTCACTTACAGTTTCGTACCTGTACAGTATTCGTCCTTGCGAAAAGATATGTAACCGTTCGTTACAGTTTTTGCAATCATCCCCCTCTGCAAGAAGTTGTCTCCCACACTTTTTGCAATAAGGCTCCCTGATGGGTTCCGGTTTCTTGGCACAATCCGGGCATATTTTCGCCCCCCGGGGAATCACAATGTCATCGCACACAGGACAACGAAGGGGAAATAATAATTGTATGAATGTCTTATATAATTTTGTCAAAATACCTCCTATCAGTTCCCTTCTCCGACCTGATAGATTTCATGAATACGATTTGTCAATCCCGTATATCTGCGATTCTCATTTTCATTATCGATCATTTCGCAGACCGTAACTTGGCTACCCAGGATGGTAACACAATTTTTCGCTCTGGTAATCGCCGTATACAAAAGATTGCGGTGGAGCAATAGTTTCGGTCCTCCCAGCAATGGCAACAGCACCGCCGGATACTCGCTTCCCTGGGATTTGTGGATGGTGATTGCGTAGGACAACTCTAATTCTTCCACTTGAGAAAAAGGATAATTGACTCGCTTGTTCTCATCATATTCAACCGTCACCGTGGAAAATGTCTCATTAATTTCCACAATCTTGCCCATGTCACCATTGAAAATCCCCATTCCGGAAGAAATA
>JAFQIE010000026.1 GCA_017397645.1 Lachnospiraceae bacterium
ACCGCCCAAAATCAGTGTATCAAGTTTTATGGGATATTTAAAAGGGAAAAGTGCACTGATGATTTTCGATAAACATGCTAATCTAAAGTACAAGTACGGAAATCGTCACTTTTGGGCAGAGGGCTATTATGTAAGTACGGTGGGATTGAATGAGGAAACGATACGAAAATATATTCAGGAACAAGAGACAGCAGATATAGCCCTCGATAAATTAAGCGTCAAGGAATATGAAGACCCCTTTAGGGGTGGCAAGTAGTAAATAACCCCTTTCAGGGGTGGCGAAAGCGGCAAAGGCGAAATGGTTTGAACGAAGTGAAAGCCAGCGTCTTTAGGCGCTGGCCAGTAACAAAGGCTTATAGCCGCAGAGCAAACCACCCGTTAGACGGGTGGTGCTGATTTTTTCGTCTTATTCTTCAAGGCTGTTGTCAGGTTGCCGCCCAAAAAGTTCCTTTATAAATTTTATCATACATATCAATAACCGGAACATCGTATTCCATCAAATTATCGATGACCCACTGGTTGTATGTACCGGTTCTACCTTCATCCCTACCTACATCTTTAACCACTGCGTCGTAGTCCGGTCGAAACGGGCAGTAGGATGCTGTTACCGCACGGCCAATTAACTTTCTGCCGTCATTATGAAGCGTCTGCAATCTGCCCTCAAACTGACTTTCATATCCCTTTACAAAAATCGGCTTCCATACTTCCTCTAATGTAAGATTCTTCAACGCCTTTAAATACTGCTCTCCAACCTTTGGCCTACCATCCGGCAAGCGTTCTCCCTTCCAGTGTGGGGTTAACGCGATAATGTCTTCTCTATTATTAAATCTCATAATCAGTTCTCCTCAATTGCCTGTAATAACCCTCTTAAATACCCAATTGCAAACAATCTGCCAATTGCGGTATATCCCGCAACCTCCTGCTTTTCCCCTGCCATTAACGGCACATGGTCCACACGAATCGGGACATCCACACCACATTCCTTATAAAGCCTCAGTATTTTAGCCATATCGATTTCACCGTTATCATGAAATGTTTCTCTGTAATTTAGCTTGTGCCCGGTTGTATTTCTGAAATGCACAAAGAAAATTTTCTCTGCCAATTCAGGAATGACCTTGTACAAATCCTCGCCCATAATGTGATACGTTGCCTGACACATGGTGACACCCAGCATATCAGATGGATATATATCATAAACTGCCTTCTTGATATTGGCGTAGTTAATCATAATACGCTCTACATCTCCCAAACGTGGCACCGGCGGGTCGTCCGGATGAAGCGCTAATTTAATGCCATATTTTTCTGCATAAGGGATAACAGTTTTTAAGAAATATTCGTAATTAGCCCAAAGTTCTTCTGCTGTAATCTTTGCGCCTGTTGGCTTGAACTCGTTTATATCAAACCCTGTTACAAGCGCCTCCCCACGTTCCTTAATAGAACTGTCCGTACGAAACCATCCGATGTGGGCCATCCAGTTAAAACAAATACAACGAATGTCCAGCTTGTCCATAATCGGTAGCATTTTTATTACTTTTTCAATGGATTCGTCTCTGAATTCATCACCTGCTTTAATATGATCATGCACTTCATTGGGCATTGGCTCGACGACTACGGGCTTAATACCAAAATCCATGAAATTTTTGTGCACTGTCTCCCAATGAGAATAGTTCGTCAAGTCAAAATCCACTGTTTCCGGAAGTCTAATGGTGCCGGTTTTTACACCGCACTGCTTTGCAAAGTCCCAAGTTAGATCTCTGGGGCTTCTGAAGTAATCATTTAAAATCATCGTTTTCTCCTTTTGCGCTCTCAAATCGACCAATCAAACAATCTTATACACCACTTAATGTAAGGAAGCCGCCATCCAACGGGATGGTAACACCGGTTACGAAGCTGCTTGCATCCTCATCCAGTAAAAATTTGATACATCCAAACATTTCATCCGCTTCACCAAATCTGCCCATTGGCGTGTGGTCGATAACCTTCTGACCTCTCGCTGTAAGGCCAGTTTCTACGGTACCTAAATATACCTTAGAGCGCTCATTTACGATAAAACCGGGTGCCACTGCGTTAATACGAACACCTGCTTCGCCAAAGTATGCTGCGAGAGACTTCGTGAAATTCTCTACTGCTGATTTTGCCATAGCGTATGCGAAATTTCTTGTAAGTGGGCAATAAGTATTCATAGATGCAAAGTTTACGATGCTACCTCTTCCTTCTTTTGCCATATATTTTGCAAAAGCTAAGATTGGATATACAGTACCCATTGTGTTTAATCTAACAGTGCCTTCAAACGCCTGCATATCTATATTGTATAGACCTCTCACTTCTTCCGGGCGGTCTTCTTCTAATTCTCTTGGGTCAAATTTTGCAATGCTTGTAGTCGCTTTTGCGCTATTACCACCTGCACCATTAACCAAGAAATCAACTTTACCGAACTCAGAGATAACTTCATCAGCCAACCCATTGATAAGTTCCTGATTTGTCACATCACAAGCGTAAGATTTTACTTTTACGCCACATGCCTTTGTAGCTTCTTCTGTCTTCTTTAATTCTTCTAAAGAAAGACCAACTAACGCCAGGTCACAACCACACTTTGCTAAACCCAAAGATACCTGAGAACAAATAACACCACCTGCTCCTGTTACAACTGCCACTTTCCCTTTGAAATCCATTTTAATCTCCTTTTCGTTAATTTTTTATACTAATTCAAAACTATTTTCGTAACATAATTTTTGAGCGATTTTTTCCAACAACGCAAAATCGTCCGGGAGTTCACCGCTCGCCACCTTATCGCCCATCCAGCCGCATAGAATGCGTCTAAAATATTCGTGACGAACAAATGACAAAATACTGCGCGAGTCCGTTGTCATGCCTATAAAGGTAGATAACACACCGTATGATGAAATCATATCTAACACATTGCGGATGCCTACTGCATGATCACACCACCACCAAGCCGGCCCCAACTGCACCTTGGCTGCTACACCATCTTCTGAAAATGAACCGGTAATGATTGCCATTGCCGCACTGTCCGCCGGGTTTAACGTAAATAAAATTGTTCTTGGCAGTCCACCCTCGGAATTTTCTGCATCGTGCAATAGTGCAATCAAAGAATTGATATCGCAAGGTGAACCAATTGCAGCATAGCCGCCTGCCGGACCCGCAATTTGCAAAAGTCTGTCGCTCGTTTTTCTATGTGCACCTATATGTAACTGCATCGCCCATTTTCTCTTATTGTACTCACTTGCGAGGAATAAAAGGATACAAGAGCGAAGCTGTACCTCGTTGTATTCTCTGCCTGCAATTGCATCCAAAAAACGCATTTCATTATTGCCATCATCTGTCACATAGCTAAAACCATCATCTAGCGCGTGGTCTGCAAAACGGCATCCCGCTTTATCAAAGGCATCTAAACGTTCCTTAATTGCTTCTAAATACTGCGACAACGTTTTAATTTCCATGCCTGTTGCTTTTTCTAAATTTGCTACATGTGTTGCTGTCGGCGCAACCATATCGTCACCTCTTAAAGAAGGTGCTAAATTATCTTTCCCCACAAAAAAAGAAACATCATCTGCTATCGCACAACATGGCGCAGAATAGGCAATGCCGAATTTATCTAAAATTCTGTTGTTGGAACAGTCAGACTTCTCCAACAATTCCTTGGTGCGGTTCCAAATAAATTCTGCACTGTCTGGATTTAATGGCACATCAATGTCGAATACTCTTTTAAGCTCTAATTGAGACCAAATATAAAGTGGATGCCCCACCAACATCGGAAGACTTTCCATCCATTTTAAAAATTTCTTGTAGTTGTCTGCTGCCCCTGTAATATAGAACTCGTCTACTCCCAGAATACGCATGGCACGGTGCTTATATGGGTCAGGTGCAATCCACAATTCCGTGATATCAGAGAACCTTCTGTCACCCTGCAAATCTGACACATTCAGGTGATTATGAAAATCAATAATTGGTAAATTCGATACAGACGCAAACAATTTCTTGGAAATCTCTGTATTAAGTAAAAAGTTCTCATTCATATTTCATTCCCCGTTTCATTTAGATAACAGCACACCTTTTTGTCCATTTTTTCAAACATCTCATCTATCCTCATTTTGCGTTATTCCATAACCATTTTTACCGCAATATCCTTTGTTTTCTTGACTTTAATCATATTATATGATATTTTTCATTTACACACAATTTTGTATACTTACAAAAAAATGCTCATTCTTTACATCGCACGGAGGATATTCTGTATGTTTAAAGAGGAATTTATGTATCCCGAGTTATTGCATGCCAGAAGCTATCGTTCTATAGATTATTCAATCATAGACTATCCCGAACGAGAAGCAGAGTTTTTTGAAATCAGCATTTACATCGAAGACAACGGTACCCTTTACCTGAACGGCACCGAACATCGCATTCAACGCGGCGATGTTCGATTCACGCGCCCCGGAGACATTTTGCGTACCGATATTCCTTTCCATGCTCTCTCCGTGGTTCTCCGCTTTGGGCAAGACAACACGGCATATAACCACAATTTTATAGATCGCATTCCATCTTTTTTTCATTGTAACGAAGAAACAATCCATATGTTTGAGTCCATCATCCGGCTGAATTCCTCTATGTCTACCGGCGACAAGATATTGATGAATGCGCATATTTTGCAGTTATTGCACCATTTATATACTTTTATCAATCAGACAAGACCGATACCGCAGGCAGTACAGATATGCCTGGATTATATGAAGGCGCATTACGACCAGGCGATCACATTAAGCACCCTAGGCGAGCTTACAGGCTATGCCCCGCTGCATGTTCACCGCCTTTTTAAAGAGCATGTAGGGCAAACGCCTTGCGAATATTTACAAATTCTGCGTATGCTCCAGGCGCGCAACCTTCTGGATACTACTACGCTTTCCGTCTGTGAAATTACCAATGCAGTGGGCTTTCGCTCCCTGTCCAGTTTTCAGGCGCTGTTTAAAAAATCCTTTGGAATCAGTCCCGGTAAATATCGAAAACGCTCTGAAATATAAAACACCTTAACAGAGGAAATTAAAAAAGCGATTTACTGCACGCTAATTCTTACAGATGGCAAGCATACTTCTCCTATCTCATCGTAAATATCCATTTAAAGCAAGATAGTGTCATTTTTATAGCAAGATACTTACTTGCTTTTACATCGCCAAAACTAACATATCATATATAAGAACTTATATTTCAGCGAAAGATGCAACGGGTTGTCAAAGTAGCATGGAACCCAATTCGGAGGAAACTTGTATGAATAAGGAATACGGCGTTGTAGTGATCGGTTGCGGATACATCGGAGAAGAACATCTGGCCGATATCTATTACCGTGATAATATACGAATCGTGGCTGTTGTGGACTGGGATTCGAACAAAGCCCAACTAATGGCAAAAAAATATGGTGCCTCCGAATACGGTACAGATTACACGCACTATCTGAATCGGAATGATGTGGATATTGTAATCATTGCAACCTATGTGGATTCTCATCTTCATATTATGAAGGACTGTGTAAATGCCGGCAAGCATGTACTTTGTGAAAAACCAGTAGCTTCTACCAGAGCAGAAGGAGAGGAATTCTTCCGAATTGCCGAAAAAAGCACTGTTCAGGTGTTGGTGGGTCATATCCTGCGGCACAACCGTTCGTATCAAAAGGTAAAAGAACTGATAGATACAGGAACCATAGGCGATCTGCGTCTCATTCATTTTGTGCAGAATCACCATGCACTGGACTGGCATCGATACCGCAGGCTTTTCTGCCAAGGTATATACCGTCTAGATATAACACATCTTTCACTTCTTCTATTTTTGGAGGCATCGGCCAAATATCCCAAAATTTTGAAGTCTTTCTTCTAAAGGTTCTTCCTTCTCCCGGCATTTCTGATTGTGAATTCTTTCCAAACAACCATTCTAAAAACATCTGCAATTCTTTTGTATCATTGTTTATTTTATGTGTTAATGACGATTTACAAGATTTGCACAACCAGCATTGAGATCCTGCTTTTGTCTTTCCGGACTTGACACATTTTTCACCACAGACAGGACAATTTACCTGATTCATATAACCTTCCTCCGTTGTTTCCTATTCCAAGGAAGATTGAACCCTATTTTAACCAGTATTTACAAGGGTTTCGGGATATTTTATCAACACGTTTTGTCCACCCTCAAAGTTGTTTGAAAAAAGATTAAACCGCTGAAGCCCTTGTAAATACTGGGGTTCCAGCGGTTTTCATCAACACGTTTTGTCCTATAACTCTATGTTTGCCTGTTCATATTCATCACTGATTGGTTTATTCTATGCCGGTTGTCCAGGCGCAAGAGCCAGCACTTCTTCCAACGGCAGTTCAAATGCTTCCGCAATCTCTTCTGCTGTTAATTTACCTTTTTCAAGCGCCCTTCTAACCTTCGCATTGATACGGTCCTTAATCATATTCTCTGCCATGTCCTGCGCTATGTCCTGCGCCATGTCCTGCGCCATCTCTCTTGCCATCTCCGGCGCAATTTCCGCCGCAATATAAGGCGCTATTTCTTCACCACATTTTTCAGCCAACCTTCTAAATTCACTACTCATCTCTTTTTTCCCTCCTTCTGTACCCTTATAATATGCCACTTGCCTTGCCAATAACGGATAATTCATATCTAATGGATCTGCACTTCGAAAATCATGTATCAATTTACCCAGTGGATCCTCAGCACTTTTATAACTTCCATTTACGTATATGATATGCGAACCATCTCCAAAGAAAGCCCCTGTTTCCCGGACCATCCTATCCACATGATAGAGTGGCAACCCTTTATCTAACAAATCCCTCTCCGTAATGAATATCACATAGGAATCATGAAGCTCCCTAAAGTCCTGCCCTTTTTCCAGCATTTTGCTGTCTACCATACTACTATGAAATCTTGCCCGCCGGCAGTCTGCTCCTCTGCTGTCTCTTTGTACTTCTATATCGTAGTATTTGCCTTCCTTATCCTCCGCAAGAATATCAATGACAATGGTACGGCCTTTTTCTTCCGGATTCTTCAGTTCCCGTTGAGTGCTCACCTTTGTCACCTTCAAATCGTCTTTTTGCAAAATAATTCGAAGAATCAATTCCGTAGCCTCTGTATTGTCGTTAAAAACCAACTTCATCAGTTCGTCGTCCATTAGACAAAGTTTGTCGAGCGTGTTCAGGCTTTCCTTGGCTCGTCTTTCTATTGTTTCATTTTTCAATCTGCTTCTTCCTTTCTATTATATGCTTTTTTGTGTCGTTACACAATAAGTACATCGATAATTTCTCCGTCAAAAACAGCAACCTACACCCCCATACGCATCACTCCTATTCCATTGGATTTTCGCTTTTGGATTTTCACGTTAAGAGAATCTTAACAAAGATAAAAAGAACCAAAAGAAAACGTGCACAAGCAGAACCTCATGCATATTCTATGCTATCACGACCAGCACATCCTCGTCAACGAAAAGGATTTCGAGCTGATTTAAACTTCTACTCCGACTTTACAAATTCCTATCTAAATTCGTCTCTTTCATTGACTATAAACGCAAAATTGGATATAATTTTCTTGTATACAATGTTATGTATACAAGAATTGTGACTGTTAAGGATACGTATATGAATAGTATTGCATTAAAGGCATACGCAAAAATTAATTTAGGATTGGATGTGCTCCGTCGTCTGGAAAATGGCTATCACGAGGTAAAGATGGTGATGCAGAATGTTGGTATTTACGACGAACTCACTCTGACTAAAACCCCGCTGAACATCACGGTAGGAACGGACCATGCCGAGCTGCCCGCAGATGAAAACAATCTGGTATACAAGGCAGCAAAGCTGATGTTCGATGAGTTTCAACTACCCGGCGGACTACATATCCAATTAGAGAAGAATATCCCCATTGCCGCCGGCATGGCAGGTGGCAGTACGGATGCAGCGGCCGTGATGAAGGGGATTCGGGAATTGTACGGGTTAGATGTTTCTACCAAACGATTAATGGAGTTATCTGTTTCCATCGGGGCCGATGTTCCCTACTGTATTTTAGGGGGAACCGCATTATCTGAAGGAATCGGTGAAATTCTCACACCACTCTCTCCCATGCCCCACTGTCATATTTTGGTGGCAAAGCCGGATATCAATGTATCCACCAAGTTCGTGTATGAGCATTTGGACGCGCAGGGAGTAGACAAACATCCGGACATCGACGCCATGGTGACAGCCATTCAGGCCGGCAATTTGCCCGGCATCCTGCCCCACATGGAAAATGTGCTGGAGACAGTGACCATTCCTGCACATCCCATCATTAAAGAAATCAAGCAACTTATGATAACCTATGGTGCCGACGCCAGCCTCATGAGCGGCAGCGGACCCACGGTATTTGGTATTTTCACTGACGAAACAAAAGCAAAAGAAGCCTATACAAAGTTGTGTAAAACGGGCGTGGCGAAACAGGTTTTCCTCACAGTCCCGATTTCCTGACAGAAAGGTGGTCAACATGAGTATGAACGATTCTTTTCAAGTTAATATGGACGCGTTTCTCCCCCTGCGTGACGTAGTATTCAACAACCTCCGCCATGCCATTCTCGTGGGAGAATTAAAGCCCGGTGAACGTCTGATGGAGATTCATCTTGCCAACAAATTAGGGGTCAGCAGAACCCCCATCCGGGAAGCCATCCGCATGCTGGAATTAGAAGGTCTTGTCATTATGACCCCCAGAAGAGGCGCTGAGGTGGCTCAGATTACGGAAAAGAGTATGAACGATGTGCTGGAAGTCAGACAGGCATTAGACGTACTTTGTGTAGAACTGGCATGCCGTCGCATCACAGCAGAAGAATTGGAAGACCTGAAAGACGCCTGCGAAGCCTTTGCCGCATCGGTAGAAACCGGTGATTTACGTCAGATAGCAGAGGCAGATGTGGCACTTCATGATATCATTATCAAAGCCACCGGCAATCCCAGACTGATTCAATTGGTCAACAATCTGTCCCTTCAGATGTACCGCTACCGCTTCGAATACATCAAGGACAGTACCCAGCACGAAACTCTCATCCGGGAACACCGTGTGATATATGAGTCCCTGGTAGCCGGCAATGCCGAGACTGCGGCTCAGGCAGCAAAAACCCACATCGACAACCAACGCAACGCCATCATACGTCAAATCCGTTTGGAACAGGGAAAATAAAGGCGAAGTGTTTAAACTCTCGATTCTTGGCAATAATTTCCTATAAATACTAATCTTTTGATTAGGAGGAAATTGCCATGCATAAAATAAAAAATCTACTTTCCGTTTTTATGACCATTTGTGCCTTGATCTGCTGGTGGGGATACTTCTTTCCCGAGTTAACCCTAACCCCGGACACCGTACAGATAATAGTCCCGGAGGCGGAACAGACATCCGGCGAATATGATGCGACGGTGGAAGATATTTACGAAGATCTTTACCGCCGGCTTTTGACAGCAAAGCCCGAACAGATTCGCATCCGCTGTCAGTTGTTTACCAAATTAAGCTCTTATTGGGAGGCTTTGAATGATGGAAGCAAATAAATTACAGCAAAAGAAGAACGCCCCCATCGGTGTCTTTGACTCCGGTGTGGGCGGTTTGACCGTTTTTCGGGAAATTATGCGTCAAATTCCCAATGAAAAAATGATATATTTCGGAGACACGGCTCGCGTTCCCTATGGTAGCAAATCCAAGAATACCATTACCCGATTCGCAAGACAGATTGTCCGTTTCCTGCGCACCCACGATGTAAAAACCATCGTGGTAGCCTGCAACACAGCCAGCGCCTATGCCTTGGAAAGTTTACAGGCAGAGTTTGATATCCCCATCATCGGCGTGGTGGAGCCCGGCGCAAAGGTTGCCGCCGAGACAACCCGCAACGGCAATATCGGTGTCATCGCTACCGAAGGTACCATCGGAAGCCGGATATACAACTCCTACATAAACCAAATGAATCCGGAAGCCACCATCTACGGCAAGGCTTGTCCCTTATTTGTTCCCCTGGTGGAAGAAGGTTGGCTGAAGGATCCCGTTACCCGAGAGGTTGCCTCACGTTATCTGGCGGAACTAAAGGATAAAGACATCGACACATTGATTTTAGGATGTACCCATTATCCCCTGCTTCGTTCTACCATTCAGGAAGTGGTTGGAGACCGTGTTACGCTGGTGAATCCCGCCTACGAAACTGCAGTCACCTTAAAGAATCTTCTCTCCGGCATGGATTTGCTCAACACAGAAGTCCCTACCCAGGGAGAACAACAGCACAAATTCTTTGTCAGTGATAAGGCGGAACGATTTTTGGAATTTGCCAATTCTATCATCGAACATGGCATTCCAAACCCGCAAACCATACAAATCGAGGATTATTAAATTATGAATGTCACTCTTACCCTGACCGGTCGCCAGACCGACGAATCCGGCATCGAGAACATCACCGAGACAGAAACGCACGCTGAATACTACGAAAAAAATGGCACCCTCTACATCTTCTATGAGGAGACGCCGGAGGGTACCAATGCAACCATAAAGAACACTATCAAGTTAAAAAATCATGTTTTAGAAATGTCCAAAAAGGGGGCCTATACCACCCACATGGTCTTTGATTCTGCCCATGACTTTCAGGCAGATTATCAAACACCTTTTGGCAGTCTTTTGCTGGATATACACACCGAATCCGTCACCTGCGTATATCAGGATGAACTTCCCCGGATTTCTGCCAAATATACCTTGCGGTCAGGTGAACAACTGATCGCAGCAACGAAACTCACGATAAAGCTGCGCAAGGAATAATATCTTTGATAATCAACAGTTTCTGTCCAACCTGAAGTTCATCTCCTTCCAGTTGATTCCACTGTTTCAGGCTATCCACAGAGACATGATACATTTTACCAATGCTCCATAAACTATCCCCGGGTTTGACTACATATACTACCATTCCGGGGAGTTTTTTTATTTTCTCCCGGTCCAAATCGTGATACTTCACATCCTCTATCACGTTCACGCTGTCGCTATGAAATACAAGCGTTGAGAAACGAAGCACCGCCTTCACATCCATTTCTTCTCCATCCAGCATTGTGACCTGCAATTGCTCCAACTCTGCCTTAACTTCTCCCATATCTTCTTCCGAAATACCGGGCACCTCAATGGTGTATTGAAAGGGTATCTGAGCACAGACGCTACCATAAGGACTTTCGTCTCCCTCGGTCACGTACATGGCCTTCACAGGTATCACACCCTGTATGAAAATGCCGGTGTCTGCGGGATTCTTGCGCTCTACAATCACACGTCCCTCCCAATGCAACAACTGGAATACCGGTCCCATATCTACTTTCATTCTGTCTGTCACTTTTGTTTTGGCAGTGATACATCCTAAGATCCGGTTCAGTTTTCTCTCCTGCATATGTACTTCCACATCTTTTGTAATACCATAAACATCCTCTAACATCTCCACGGTTTCTTCCTGATAAACACGTGCACATACATCAATTACCAGTTCTACTCCAACGCATCTTAGTTCCCCGTCAAAATCCGGTCTGGGCACTACATCTTGCTGGTGCAAACGATAAGTAACATCCCCTATCATTCCCTCCCCACAGCCGTAGGCATCCATAGTCTCCTGAAATGCGAAAACAGTTTCATAACATCTGCAACCATGTTCTTCTCCTTCGCCTTCGTAAATTAGGGATACGCACACTTCTCCGGAAAGTACGATTTTATCTTCCATTAGTTTCCACTCTATATCCCGAAGTGCAATGTCTTTCCAAAGAATTTGGCACACATTAGGATAGTTTGACGGCAGACTGATTTCGTGTTTTACCCGAAGGACATCCCTTTTGTCCACTAAAATCTGCATAGGATGTACCACTCTTCTGCGATATTCTAAGGGTTCCTCTCCTTTGCAAGCAATGGGAATTTCCTGATCGTACAATTCGTTCACCCATGCCTTCAGACACACAAATGCCTGCAGACTAAGCTTCCTGGAATTGATTAGCGTTACTGTCAGATCTTCCAGCATTTCTTCCACCATCACCATGTCGGCCACAGTCACACCTTCCATATGAACCTTTTCCTCAAAGGGAATCTTACCGGTCAGTGATACCAGTCCACAACCATCTTCTCCTGTATGATACAGTATGGCGTACTGAAGTCTGCCCCGTACCATGACACAATCCGTAGAAGACTTGACTTCGTCAATGCAGATTTCTCCCTTTTCCAGATGGATCTGGTTGACATCGGGCTTAGATTCCGGCAGATTCACGTCTTCCTCCATGGTAAACTGGGTGCTCGCTTGTACCCGGATACGATCCATATGTATGTTTCTTTTAATTAATTCCACAAAAATACCTCCACATATATACTCTGTTAGTATATATATGAAGGTATATATCAATATATTCTATTAGGAAACCGCACCAATTAAATCCGTCACATTTTCAATCTTATACTGCTCCATATAAGCGCGGATGCCGGCTTCAATCTCCATGGTAGCATAAGGGTTGACAAAGTTCATGGCACCCACACTAATGGCACTGGCTCCTGCCAACAGAAACTCAATGGCGTCCTCTGCCGTGGCGATACCTCCCATTCCAATGATAGGAATCTTCACCGCCTGCGCCGTCTGGTATACCATACGCACCGCTACAGGCTTGATGGCAGGACCACTCATGCCTCCGGTTTTGTTAGCAATCACGAATTTTCTCTTGTGGACATCAATCTTCATACCTGTGATGGTGTTAATCAGGGACAGCGCATCTGCACCTGCCGCCTCTGCAGCTCTTGCCATTTCCGTGATGTCAGTGACATTGGGGCTTAACTTCATAATCACAGGTTGCTTGGCGTGCTTTTTAATCTCCTGTGTGATATTGTACAAGGCATCTGCTTTTTGACCAAAAGCAATAGCGCCTTCCTTCACATTAGGACAGGACACATTGATTTCCAGCATGGAAACCGCCGGTTCATCGCCCAGACGCTCTACCACATCTACATAATCCTCCACTGTCTTTCCGCAGACATTCACGATAATCTTGGTATCGTACTGCTTTAGGAAGGGAATATCCCTCTCCATAAACACGTCTATGCCGGGATTCTGCAAACCGATGGCATTTAGCATACCACCATATACTTCCGCAACTCTGGGCGTGGGGTTGCCGGGCCAGGGCACATTTGCCACACCTTTGGTCACCACTGCACCAAGACGGTTTAGGTCCACAAATTCTGAGTATTCCATACCGGAGCCGAAAGTTCCGGAAGCTGTCATCACGGGGTTTTTAAAGGTCACACCCGCCAATGTTACTTGTGTATTCATTTTACATCCTCTCGCTTCTTCGTATCTCTACGACAAAATCTACGTCGTCCGTTTTAAATCTCTACAGTCTCTGCATCGTAAACAGGTCCGTCGGTACAAATACGGGCATTATGCACGTGGGAATGATGGTCAATTTCTTTTGTTTTTACCACACAGCCCAGGCAAGCACCCACACCACAGGCCATACGCTCTTCCAAAGAAATATACGCCTTAATTCCCTTTTCTTCTGCATATTTTTTGATGGCACGAAGCATAGGCATGGGACCGCAGGCATAAATCACATCTGCTTCCAAACATTCCTGAGCAATAGCGTCCATGACATTTCCCTTCACGCCCGCACTGCCGTCTTCACAGGCCACATATACTTCACCATATTTTGCCAAGTCTTCTTTCAAAAAGAGGTTGCTGTCGCGATAGCCTACAACCACTTGAGCTTGTTTCATTTGCTTTGCCAGTTCCAAAATAGGAGGCACACCAATACCTCCGCCCATGAGAAGAACCTTTTTTCCGATGCCCTCCTCTACGGGGAAACCGTTTCCTATGGTGCCCATAATGTCGATGCTATCGCCGGCAACATAGGAGGAAAACTCTTTGGTTCCCGCGCCTGCCACGCGATAGACAATTCTTAAAGCCTTCTGCGCCACATCCACCTCACAAATACTGATGGGACGGGGCAAAAGTGTACTTTTGTCCTTGGGATATACACAGATAAACTGCCCTGCCTTGGCGAAATCCACCAAATCCGTAGCAATCCACATATCGTATATACCGGGTGCAATTTCCTGTTGGGAAATCACACGGGCTGTCTGCTTTTGTTTCATATCTTTACCGTGCCTTTCCTTTTATATCTACAAGCCATTTGCTGACATCTTTCCGTTGTATCTATTTTGCGGCATAGACTTCTTCTCCCTTGCAAATGGTCTTCACTACCTTACCACACAACCTCCACTCGGTAAAGGGGGTATTGGTGGCTTTGGATGCAAACTTTTCCACAGTCCATTCCGTCTCTTTGTCAATTAGGATAATATCCGCAGGTCCACCTTCTGCAAGCGCACCTGCATTTAAGTGATACATCTTTGCCGGGTTGGTGCTCATCAACTGCAATAATTTACACATTGTAATATGACCGGGATTGACTAAATAGGTGATACCCAATGCCAGCGAAGTCTCCAGTCCGGTGATACCGCTGGGTGCCTCCGTAATCGGTTTTGCTTTTTCCTGTGCCGTATGGGGCGCATGGTCTGTTGCTATGATATCAATGGTACCATCCTTCAATCCTTCGATAATAGCCAGTCTGTCTGCTTCTTCGCGTAAGGGCGGATTCATTTTAGCCAACGTGCCGTATTTTATCACGGCATCTTCTGTCAATACAAAGTGATGGGGCGTGGCTTCAGCGTGAATGTCTGCCATCACCGTACTTTGACAGTGTGTCTCCCGATGGGAACACGCCGTCTCGTTTACCTTAGCCTTCGCCCGGCGCACCAACTCTACAGATTCCTTTGCACTGATATGTTGTACATTCATGCAGGCTCCCGTTTCCAAAGCCAACTGTAAATCCCGCTCTACCAAGGAAATCTCCGCTTCTCTGGGAGACCCGCCAATGCCATAAAATGCACTTGCTTTTCCTGCATTCACACCATTGTTGGTAATCAACCGTGCGTCTTCCTCGTGAAAACTGATTGGCATACCCAATACCGCGGATTGACGCATAGCTTCCCGTACCAATTCTTCATTCATCAAGGGAATTCCGTCATCGGTGAATCCTACGGCGCCCTTGGCTGCCAGCCCCTCCATATCAGTCAGGGTATCTCCCCCCATGCCCACGGTGACATTAGCACAAGTTTCCACGTGAATACCGGTTTTTGCACCTTTCTCAAGCACATACGCAAGGGTCTGACTGTTATCAACGGCAGGCTTGGTATTGGCCATCAATACCACTGTAGTAAAACCACCCTTGGCAGCCGCAGCAGCTCCGGTACCAATATCTTCTTTGTCCGGGAATCCGGGGTCTCTGAAATGCACGTGCACATCCACCAATCCAGGGGCAACGACCAACCCCTTGGCGTCAATGACGCTACACTCCTCACTGGGTGCGGTCAGCTCCGTACCAATGCTCACTATTTTATCCCCGTCTGTCAGCAGGTCATAATACCCTTCCCTGCCGGTAGACGGGTCTATCATATATCCGTTTTTTATCAAAATCATAGTTTTTACCTCTGCTTTGTATTATACCGCACACAGAGCATAAATTCCATAGATTTTTATCCTTAATCAAATACCACAGGCTGGTCCAGTTTTTCCACTTTGATCACAATCATAGGATAAGAAGGCTGGCTGTTTTTCCTATCTTCTACATCCGGTCCCAAAAGGGTACTGGCCACATGAATATCATTTTCCGTCAAATACAACTCATCCACTACGATGCTATAGCCACCCGTCTCCTGTTCACCATATCCGATACACAGGTACAGAAAATCCGCATCCGTGTATGTAATTTGGAAGGGAGCTGTCTTTCTTTCCTGCAAAAGGTCCATCAGTTTTTCCGGAATCATTTCGGAGGAAAGAACCGTGAACTCCAAATCACGCAATTTTACCTGCTCTTGGCTTAAGATGTCACATCCGGTCAATCCCACACATCCGAAAAACAACAGCACTCCCATCAACACTTGCACAATTCTTTTTTTCCACATAGTAATACTCCATATATTTCTCTTATTAACATTTTATGCGAGAAAGCCTCTATGTTATGAGTCTCCTCAGGTAATTATGTTACCTTTTCGATAATCTTTTTGTTGCATTTCTATCTCTTTCCATACTATAATTGCTTTAGTACTATCACCATTCCCGCAAAGGAGATATCACATGAAAAGAATCAATGATTATGTGAATGTATTTCAAGGATGTGAAAAAATCGATTTACCCAAGCCGGAAGGTGTTGCAGCCACATGGCTTTTTATCAAGGCATTGATTGGTAATACCAGTCCTTATGCATCGTATCCCTTCGGCAGAATCAGTTGCGGTCCCTACACCGGTGGTTACTCCTCCGGATATGGCAATCACAAACCCAACAGTTGTGGTGATATCGATACTTTTGACGCGAAGGTACATGGGTTTGCACACTTACAGCACGCAGGTGCCGGCGGCATCAAGTGTTATTATAATTACGCTCTAGTCTCTCCTTTGTATCATGGCCTGGGCTTATGCCAAGAGGAACTTGGTGAAGAAATCGCCCGTCCCGGCTATTACAGTACCACACTGAAAAACAGCGGTATCCAAGCAGAGGTTGCTGTCACCGAAAAGAAAGCATATCACCGCTACTATTTTAATGGCAAAGGCATCCTTCAAGTGGATTTCTCCAATTGCGATTTGGACCCAAGCTTTGGCCCCAGGTTTTCCTTTCACGCTTCAGAAGCAAATATGAGTATTCAAAATAAAACGCTGCTTTCACGGGTGGTGATGCATGGCATCCCCTTATATATGGCAGCCCGTTGCGATGAAGCCAAAGATGTTTATCTGTGGGAGTCCTACGAAAGAATAGATGCGGATACATATGAATGTCCAGATATGGAAAAAATCTTCGGCGGTGCATTTTCCGTAGAAGGAACGACAGAATTGCAAGTGACCATTTCATTGAACAGTTTCGAAGAAGCCCTGCATTTTTTAGACGAGAATACGCTTTCCGTAGAGGAAGCAAGTAAAAGCACTGCCAATGTCTGGGAAAAGTATCTCTCTGCCATAGAAATCGAAACAGAGGACGAAAGGTTAAAAGAAATTTTCTATTCCAA
This sequence comes from Lachnospiraceae bacterium, assembly GCA_017397645.1. Lineage (GTDB taxonomy): Bacteria > Bacillota > Clostridia > Lachnospirales > Lachnospiraceae > Acetatifactor. Next base: position 17,110 of record JAFQIE010000026.1, read on the forward strand.
CCTTTACCACTCTTTCTTAAAACCCGCAAATTGGGGCGAGAAATACGTGGACTTCCCCACCATGTGGGATATCTACAAGACACAATTGCCTTTAGTATTTACGCTCTTTGCCAAGGAAGGTAAAGGCATCACTGATACCATGTTGAACCTGATGGAAGAATACGGCTACTCTCCCATCAACGTAAACCTCCACGAGAACAACGACTCACAGGACCAATGTCGTATGATCATGGAACACTCCCTGGCAGATTATTTCTTCCGTGGCGGAGATTTGGATGTGGATCGTGTGCTAAAAAATGCTGTCAAGGATTTACAGTATAATGAAAAAGCACAAAGCACGGAAACCGCAGACAGTTACACCCATGTATTGGATGTTGCTTGTGCGTGTGAAGCAATGTACCAACTGGCGCTGGCCACCAACCATACAGAAATGGCAGAGTTCTTTGCTCCTTATATTAAGAACTGGGAGGCCACCTTCGACAAGGAAACAGGCCTTTTGGGGGCGTCCCATTATTATGAAGGCATTGATTGGAACTACTCCTTCCGTTTGGTGCCTGATATGGAAAAACGAATCGAGTTGGCAGGCGGCAAGGAACGTATGATTACTTTATTAGATGAGTTCTTTGGTTTTACCAGGCAGCCTGTAGAACAATTCGGCGATCTCTCCCACGCCTCATGGGAGGAATATAACGGAGTCATTGAGAAACACCATAGTTTTCAAGGATTTAACAATGAACCGGATATGGAGACACCGTTCAACTACGTCGCCGTAGGTCGACATGACCGCCTGTGCGAAATCATGCGGGCGTGCATAAAGTATATTTTCTCTGACGGACGAGGCGGCATTCCCGGCAACAACGACGGTGGCGGCTTGTCCTCCTGCTATATTTGGAATGTAATTGGTCTCTTCCCGGTGGCAGGCCAAAACCTGATGTACTTAGGTTGTCCTGCCGTAGAAAAATCCAAGGTTCATTTAGCCAACGGGAATACCCTGGAAATTATCGCTCACAATTTAAGCGAAGAAAATATGTATGTCAAGAAGGTGCTGTTCAATGGAGAAGAAATGACTGACTTCCGTATCACAGTCACGAAAATGATGCAGGGTGGAAGGATAGAGTTCTTGATGTGCAGTAAACCTATGTAGGTGCAACAAAACCATGTAAGCACAAGCATTATCGAAAAGAAAACCCAACTTATCGAATGTAAAAATCCCCGGCCTATCGTAATGATAAGCCGGGGATTCTATTTTACTCTAATGTTCTTGCTCTCTCCACTCATTAGGTGGGAGGAAGCTCAATCCCATCGATAGGTGTATCTGTGGGAACAGGCTCTTCCAAGTCAGGAGGAAGAACAGGCTCTTCTGTGCCTACGGGTGCGGGCGTTGCAGTAGGTGCAGGCGTCGCGGTAGGTGCAGGTGTTGCAGTAGGCGCAGGAGTTGCAGTAGGCGCAGGAGTTGCAGGCGCTACTGTGGGTGCAGGAGTTGCTGTAGGTGCCGGAGTAGGCTCTGCGGTAGGCGCAGGTGTAGGAACAACAACATCCTCCTGATAAATCTTAATGTTATCGAGATACAGGGTTGCATCTACGTTAGCAGTTTCAGAACGTGAGATGACACGCAGTCCCCATACTGCGGAAGGATCCACAGGAATGTATGCATTCGTAGGAGCTGCGCTACCAACCAGCACACCATTCACATACCATGACGCTGTACGTCCGCCTAGGTTATTAGGCATTACATACTTCACGGTAATGAACTGATTCTTCGCCATGGGCGTGGTACTATTGATACCACTGGTCCAAGAGTTGCTACCCAAAACGCTAATTGCATCATTTGCAAGCCAGAACACTGCGTTACGTGTAAAGTTTCCGTTAGAATTACCAACCCAGATACCAAATCCATTGGTTTTAGCTACACCGGAAACTGCAACATCAAACTCTACAATGATGTTCTTGGTAGGTGCTGCCAAACCAGAATCGAAAGCAAATGTGGTCTCATCATCTAACAGGAAGTTAAATCTATAATCCTTGGATGCTGTCAAGCCGTTTGCATTGATTGCCAAGCAGTAGTCATTCGCTGCTGCACCAGTAAATCCCGCTTCCAGTTTAGAAACAACCTTACCTGCATCAGCCTCAGCCGCTGCAACCGCATTCCAACTTGCGCCGTTACCTGCAGTACCGGTTACCAACTGATTCTTGGTATAATTATCAAAGGTCATAGGGTTGTAGGTAGGTGCAGGTGTAGGCATCTGACTGTCATCTGTCATATAAACCTTAAGATTATCTACAAATAACTTGGAATCAGGAGCTGTACCACCTTCTTCTACAGTCTCATTGTGAATCTGGAACCGAACACCACCAACCACAGTACAGGAGGCAGTAAACAGAGCATTGATATCCTGCTCTACCAATTCCCCATTGATGAAATAGGTAACTTTTCTGGTTTCTCTTTCAACAACTACTTTAATGTGCTGCATCTCGCCTTTGGTAACACTTACCTTACTTGCCGCAGCAAAAGTTTCACTACCACTGGTGTTAGTCTGTCTAATGATATAGTCATCATACAAACGTAATTTTAAGATACCAAGGTTTCCGGTAGAGTTAATCCAAATACCATAACCATTGGTCTTTGTGTCATCACCCTTAATGGCTGCGTCCAATTCAATGACCACGTACTTGTTGCTATCTACTGCGCTGCCAAGACTGGGAGTCAATTCCTCAAGCACTCTGGTCTCGAACGGAATTACGTAATTTCTTTGATCTAAATTAGTAGTAGGTACAAACTGCAAACAATAGTCGTCAGTTGCTGCAGTTGCATCGAAAGCATCCTTTTTAGAAACCACTGTTGCGTTTCCATGACAATAACTCAAGTTAATTATATTTTTCCAATTATCTCCTGTCAGAGTATGGAATTGTGTTCCGGTAGTAAACTCGCTATAGTCTGTATCAACCAATACGCCTGACGCTACAGGTGCAGTCGTAGGCGCTGCAGTAGGTGCAGGCGTCGGTGTAGGCAACGGGGTTGCTGTAGGCGCTGCAGTAGGTGCAGGCGTCGGTGTAGGCAACGGGGTTGCTGTAGGCTCTGCGGTAGGCGCAGGAGTCGCTGTAGGCAACGGGGTTGCTGTAGGCTCTGCGGTAGGTGCAGGCGTCGCTGTAGGCAACGGGGTTGCGGTAGGCTCTGCAGTAGGTGCAGGAGTCGCTGTAGGCAACGGGGTTGCGGTAGGCTCTGCGGTAGGTGCAGGCGTCGCTGTAGGCTCTGCAGTAGGCGCTGCAGTAGGTGCTGCAGTAGGTGTAGGTGCCGCAGTAGGTGCCGCGGTAGGCTCTGCAGTAGGTGCAGGCGTCGCTGTAGGCTCTGCGGTAGGTGCTGCAGTGGGCTCTGCAGTAGGCGCTGCAGTGGGTTCTGCGGTAGGTGCTGCGGTAGGCTCACCGGGTGCTGCGGTAGGTGCGTCCGTTGCTACAGGAGGCACGGTAGGCAACTCTGTAGGTGCTGCAGTAGGTGCTGCGGTTGCAGCAGGTGCACTGCTTCCACCACCGGTAGGATAAATCGAAGCAGCATATTGTTTCTTTGCTTCAATGTCTCTAAAGCCGGCTGCTGTACCCTGTGTTCTGCCTTCATTCATACCGATAGCTATGTAATGCTCGATAATACCATTTACATCGTTTCCGTATGCTGCTGCAATATCAGGATATGCTGCTGCATATGCGAGGGGATCGAAAAGTACACCTTTCGTTCTTCCTTCGCGTACACCAATGGTAAGGAAATGATTCACATAAGCTGCTGTGTCATTTCCAAATACTCTCTGCAAATCGGGATGTCCGTCTTTGTATAAATCTACATTCAGAACATACTTGATCCATGCAGGGATAGCAGGCTTCACTACAACGGGAGCAGGAGCCTCTTCCTTCTCGTCATCAACGATAGGATCCTCATCTGTCTCGTCAGAAGCATCGCCAGACTCTGCGTCGGGAGTTGCAGTGGGTTCCTCTTCCGGAACTTCACTAGACTCTTCCACCACTTCACCGGATACATCCTCGGATGCCTGGGATTCCTCGCTAATCACAGATGAAGACGGAACTACATCTACGGACGCGTCAGGAACCTGACAACCGGAAAGTACCAATGAAAGTGCCAATGCCAACGCAAGTTTCTTTGCTAAAGTCTTGGTCAGTTTCATGTTTGCTTTCCTCCATACATTTTTATTGGTTATCTTTTGCGATAATTTCGTAGGTTAATTATACTCCAATCCCCTAAATAATGCAATTATTTCTGCCGAAATTTCATAAGATTTTTTTGCCATTTTTTGTTTATTTTGTGGATAAACAATTTCTATCTCGCATATCGTTCCCACACTTGTCTGATACACCACCGAAAACTGATTTTTTCTATACTTTTTGTTGCGTAAATATATTCTTTTTTGTACGTATTTCCATCTACTGAGTACACAACGCCTCCTACTATTGTCCCCTCAAGTACCGGTGCTTTTATTTGTCGTGGCAAATAGCATTGCACCCGCACAGATTCCTTCTCTTTCATTAAAATTCCCGGAACCCCCTCGTACGCTTCACGGTGGATGGCAAGCGGGACCGTCGCCACTTCTCCAAGCACTTTCCGCTCTCCTCCCTCTACTTCCAAAAGAGGAAGTCTGCCCTCCGGATACGCCGTTTTCTCATCCGAAAAATCACGATAGGTATATGTCTCCAAACCATACTTCATAAGTTGTTTGGTATCGCTCCATTTATAGTTCTTGTGGCTGGGCCAACCACACGCCAGAAGTGCCACCACAAAGGTGCGGCCCTCGCTTTCCAGTGCGCCCACATAACAGTATCCCGCCTGGTTTGTAAACCCCGTTTTCCCGCTCAATGCCCCGGGCATCATATGCAAAAATGTATTATGGTTGGTGCAGGAAAAGTTCCTATTGCCGGGGTGGAGGCTTGAAAATGTATATCGCTCCGTACGGGTTATTTTCAAAAACTCTTCTCTATATGGCGACCGTAAAATGCAGTAGGAAAAAATCCTTGCCAACTCCACCGCTGTGGTAGAGTGTGTTTGGGTAATCGTTTTTCCGCTTAATAGTGACAGGTCTTCCTGTGCATCTAGCCCATTGGGTGTGATGAAATAGGTATGGTCACAACCAAGCCACGCGGCTTTCCGATTCATCAAACGAGCGAAGGCCTCCACCGCCATTTTACTTTCTTCGGTTGTAAACTCCGATGCTTCCCTCCCCTTTAGTTCGGGTATGTATTCCTTGCCCACATGCTCTGCTAATGCTACAGCACTATCGTTATGGGACTCCAACATCAGGGAATACATCAGGTCCCTCGCCTTGTATTTCTCTCCTTTTTTTATGTAAAGCTTCACTTTAGGCATGCTGGCTGCATAATTGGAGACAGCGACTTCTCCTTCCAGATTCCCCTTTAATTCCTCTAATATCACAATAGCCGTCATAACTTTGGTGGTACTGGCCATAGGCATAACCTGATTTTCATTTTTTCCATACAAGATACGCCCTGATACCCCGTCCATAAGGACTGCTGACGAGGCATATAGTTGTAGGTGCTGCTCTGTTTCACCGTCATATTGCCGAGAGAAATCGGCATGAACGTCTGCCGCTTGAGTAGAAACAGGGGCAAACCAAGTGGTCAAATAGACCACAGGGCAACAAAAAAAGCCACATAATACTGTTTTCCACATTATTTTCATTGTTGAAAGTACCTGCTTTGAAATGTGATTTTTACAGTATATGTGACTTTTATAGGGCAAACGCCCATTTTTCTTTTTTTATTTATATTTCACCCCAGTCAAAATTCAGTTCCATATCAGGATAGGGGTTGTATTTCAAATGGTCTGCCAAAGGCTGACCTGCTCTGATGTTATCAATAAAATTCAAGAATTCAATATAATCCGGCAACTGATGACGATGTTTTCCGGGGCGGAACCAACCCGCCGCATTGCCTTCGCAACCCAAGTAACGGTAGCACTCCTTTACTGCCGCACAGTTCTGCCATGCACCGCGGGGATTGATGTAATAATCCTGCATACCTTCGCATTGCAAATAATATCTAGGCGCAATCAACGCACCAAAATAATGCATATCATAGGGCAAATCCTGCTCTCTATCCTGATATTCCATCAACTTGCGTCCCATCCAGGTAGGGAACTCTTTATTCATCTGCTTAATGCGCTCTGTCTCCTGCTTGTTAGGCCCCTGCTCTGTCACAACACAACGATGAGAGTTTGCACCATGATTACCACTGTTGTTGGGGCATACATATTTGATTCTCTCGTCCACTGTCGCAGCCAAAAGCACCGTCTTACCGCCTCTGGAATGTCCGGTGATTGCAACTTCCTTCTCATCCACAAAGGGAAGCTGTTCAAATACATCCATGCACACCTGATAGCCCCAAGCCCACGCTGAAATCGCTGTGAAATCTCTGCCGGGATACAGGTCATATAGTCCACCCACTTTTTCCTTGGTATCACAGGCAAGTTCCAGCCGATTGAACTTTGCCGCTATGTATCCTCTGGAGCAGATCTCATCAATCACATCTTGATTCATATTTCTGGTATAACAGCCATCACCAGTCAGTACAACAGGATATTTCTCTCCCTCGTTTAGGGGTTCATATTGTTCTTTGATTTTTTCCTTTATCCAAGGAACCGTCATCTCTAAAATAAAACTTATCTGCTTTTCTTCTGTTCCTGCGTGAATACGAATGTAAATGGTGTGTTCGGTATCTCTGATGAAGCCATAATTCAAATCTTCATACCAAACCACCTCCGGTCTGGGGGGCATTCCACCATACTCTATATCAACAATTTTCTCTCTGATTTTCCCCTTATTTGCTTCCCACTCTGCAGGGGTCATACGGGTGCCGTCTTCCTTCAAAAAAGGGTCAGGCATCTTGCCTAAAAACTGTACTTTGCTCATTCACATTCTCCTCTCGAAGCAGCTTGCTCTGCTTATTGAAATCATACATTCTGTATTGAGTTATATTATCGCACCAATTTATTCAAAAAGCAATAAAATGAATTTGTAATTTGCAGCTAGATTCTACATATCCCTTGTTTCAACCGTACCGTGAGCCCCGGGGTTACTGCCAAATTCCTGTTTCCCCTTATTTCAACCGCACTATGCGCCCTGTTCTTACAGCCGATTTCTTCCTTCCTGTCGTTTCAACTGTATTCCGTGCCCTAGTCGTACCGCTAAATTCTTCCTTTCCATTGTTTCAGCCGTATTCGGCAGGCTATTCTTACCGCCAAATTCATCCCTTCTATCGTTTCAGCCGTACTCAGCGCCTTAATCGTACCATCGTGTTTCATTTTTCTTTGTTTCAACCGTAAAGGAGACTAACAAAGCCCCTAAAAACCCCCGTCAAAAAACACTCACCAATAGCCCTTATCAAAAGACACCCCAAAAAAGACAACCAGCAAAAAAGGTCGTCCAACAAAAAAGGTTGCCCGGCAATTGCCAAGCAACCTCTCGTTTCAAATCAATTAAGTTATATCGTACATTAACCCTTCAACGCACCAATCATTACGCCCTTTGCAAAATACTTCTGCAGGAAAGGATACAGAATAACGATAGGAGATGATACTACGATGATCAATGCATATTTCAAAAGTTCCTGATATCTGGCAGCTTCAGAACCTGCACCACCCATCAAGTCAGGGGATTCCATAAAGTTACGTGCCACATACTGAATGGGGAACAACGTGTTATCACGGATGTAAATGGAAGCATTAAACCATGCATTCCAGTGACCTACTGCATAGTAGAGCATAATAACTGCAAGGTTTGCCTTACACAAAGGCAAAATAACCTGGGTCAGCAATTGCATATGGCTTGCACCATCCAAGATAGCTGCTTCCTTCAAACTGTCAGGTACTGCCTGGAAACCTGTTCTCAAGATAATCATATTATAGGTACCAATCAAACCGGGGATCATCAAGGACCACAGAGTATTGGTCAAGCCCAGCTCCTTAACAGTCAAGTAGGTAGGTATCATACCACCGCCAAAGTACATAGTGAAGACAATCATGAAGGCAACCAAATCCTTCCAAAGTACATTCTTAAGGCTCAAGAAATATGCACCAAGGGAAGTGGCAACCAGGTTTAAGAAAGTACCCAAAAACAGAACAATAAAACTGTTTCTGAAACCGCTAAGTACCAAAGGATGGTCAAAAATAACCTGATATGCCTCTCCGGTATACGGTTTCAGGGGCAAAAGTAACGCACCCTGATGTGCCATCAGTTTACCGGGGTTACTAAAGGATGCAATTACAGAGTAATAGAACGGGTACAATGTAATCACAATCATAAAAATCATAAAAATTGTGTTGAAAACAACAAACGCTGTATGACCATTAAAGCCTAATTTTTTTCTTCTATTCATCTTACCCTCCTACCAAAGTCCTACTTCTGTGACTTTTTTACTAATCTTATTGAACACATTGATGAGGATAAAGTTTATAACGGAGTTGAAGAGACCTACTGCAGTAGAGAAACTCCACTGGAAATCCAAGAGACCTCTTCGATATGTAAATGAAGAAATAACGTCCGCTGTCTCGTATATCTTCTCGTTGTATAACAAGATAATCTTCTCATATCCTACACTAAGTATATGACCGGCATCCAACAATAACTTGGTAATAATCGTGGTGGAGATACCGGGAAGGGTTACATGGAGGGTCTGTTTCCATCTGTTCGCACCGTCAATCTCTGCCGCCTCGTACAATTCTTCATTGATACCGGACAGCGCAGACAGATACAGAATGGAACCCCAACCAATACCAGCCCACACACCGGAAAGTACGTGTATCGGTACATACAGGTTAGGATCTGCCAACATAGGTTCATCGGGTCTGCCAAATAGCATAAAGAACTGGGTGATAAGACCGCCCTGACCAACAAACAATTTCACCAAACCACAGATAACTACCATTGATACGAAATGGGGCAGGTAAGAAATGGTCTGAATTGTCTTCTTAAACTTATCATTCCTTACTTCATTCACAAGCAAAGCAAAGATGATAGGTGCCGGGAAACTAACAATCAAGTTGGTAACACTGATTCGCAATGTATTCCTAATCAGTCGCCAAAAATAATAGGAACTTATGTAGTCCTTAAAATGCTGCAATCCGACCCACTCACTCTCCCAAATACCAATCGCGGGACGGAAATCCTTAAATGCTATTACAACACCCACCATGGGCTTGTAATGAAAGATAAGGTAGTAAGCGATTACAGGAATTGCAAATACGTATGCAGTCCAGTTTCGCTTAAAATCCCTTTTCACTTTTGTCCAAAACATAACATCTCTCCCTTCTACATACACATGAGTATATTCTACTCCAATTCCCTGCTAAAGTCCAGCATAAAATCATGCTATTTCTGCACAATTTTACAATTTTCACCCATTTTCGGCAACATTAATCCCAAGGCAATACGGGCTGCTCTGATTCCTCAGTTACACCGGAATCGCCGCTTCCCGAGCCACTCGCCTCGATTACGTCCTGAGTTTTAAATGTGATAATCTCCATTTCAGGGTTCTCATAAACAAACTTTCTCATAATACTAACCTTTCTATTCTCTACAACTTCGCAAAACACCACAAATTATATAGTAACTCGTATAATTATATGCTCCAAACTACTATCCGTCAATATCTTTTTTCGAATTGAATTTGTCTTTTTCGATAATTGATTTGCACAATTACGTTCAACGTGCCATCCCTTTTTATAGGAACTCTGCCCGGTACTCGCCTTCATCAACGCCAATTACCCGCAGGAGTCTCTTGTCCAAATCGTATTCCACCTCTGCCATTCTGTCGAGGCTGTTGAGTATAACAAAAAAATCTTTGGTAAAAAGATAACCGCCCACCTTCATTTTACCCTTACGGGGGATCTGCAGGGGCTTCCTGTTAGCCTTCCTGAACCGTTCAGGGAATGCCAGCATTTCTGTTTTCTGTTCTTCGGTGATATTATCATAGTGGTCCATACCGCCCACACCTGTCAGTTCTAAATAGGAAACCAAATGTTCTTTGCCGCATTTCTTCGCCGCTTCCATATAGTTTCTTGCGTGATACACAGGCACTCGTATGTCTCCGTCGCCGTGAATGATAGCAAGGGGCGCAGTCAAATTTTCCAAAAGAGCGATACCACTTCTTGCAGTATATGCTTCCTTGTTCGAAAAATCACCTATCCAAACATCCATTTCGTCGCGGAATTCGCCAATCTTATCATCCTCATAGTAAGGAATATAATCAGACATACCGGAAAGAGCTGTCACATGTGCAAAATAGTCGGGAAATTTTCCTGCGATGGCATAAGCATTTCCGCCACCGCCGCTTCCTGCTTCAAAATAAACCACATCCGGGTCTATGATGTATTCCTTATAATTCTCTTTCACATATTCGATGGCATCTATAACATCATAAAGTTCCCAGCCGTTGCAGTCGGGCTTGCCATCGGAATACGCACGTCCGCGCATATCCACCTGTACCATCAAATACTCACTCTCCGGAGCTTCCAGTTCCTCAAACTTTTTGATGCTCATATGCCAGCCATGGGTACCTGCCAAAATATAAGAGGGTTTCTCCGGTTTGGACACACGCATTGCCAACGTAAGTTCCGGATGGATGCTGGATTTGTAATATATCAAATCACAGTACTTGGAATACTTGTTTTCTTTCTCCCCCACCTTTTTTTCTTCTCTCACACGGTCTTCGTATTCAGCATACAATTCTGCCATTTTGTTCTCCTCCCAATGGATAAAGCGAGCGTCCACCGCCCGATTTATTTTTCTTATGCTAATTTCCCTTTGATAAACGCAACGGATTCGTCAATCATCTGTGTGGTTTCCGCCACAGGATTGATCTCCACCACCAGTTGGCCTTCATAGCCATCTGCCTTTAGCCTGTCGATCAATTCACCCATAGGAAGCAGACCATCACCGATGGCCGCACCATTGAACCTGGGCAGACCCTCTACATCAAATTCGCCGGTTTCATCATTCTTCCAGTCCTTGATATGAACATTTACGATGCGGTCCTTCAAGGTTTCATATGCTTCCAGCACATCACTGTATCGGAAATAGAAATTACCTGTGTCAAAATTGTACTTCATGCCGGGAACATGGTCCAGAATATAGCGCATTTCTTCGATGGTGCCGAAGGGATAATCTTTTCTGGAGAAGTTCTCCGTCATGACAGTAACACCGTTTCCCTCGGCATATGCCATCACTTCATTCATACCCTTGATAATCATGTCGCGCATGAAAAGCTTGTCCTCTTCCGTTTTTACGTAGTCTGCCATAGGCACTACCATAAGCATGGGAATGCCTTCCTTGGCAGCATCATCTATCAGGGCCTTGATTTTAGTCATTTCTCTCTGATAGATCGCCTCATCTGCAGTGGGAAAATAAGACATTCTGATGACCGTGCTGATTTTGACTCCATGTGCTTTCGCAAGTTCGCAATAGTCATGCAAAGAAATCTCTTTTAATTCGCTGTCAAAAATCTCCATGGTATCGAATCCTGCTGCCTTGGCATAATCCAATGCAGCACCCTTATCCCCATGAAATTCATCCAAATATAATTGTAATGCAAAAATAGAAAGTACCATCATTCTCCTCCCGCACCCCTGTCATAAGATATGCTTGGGTGCATGTCAATAGTATCGTCGTATTATTGTGCTTTATTGAATATTCAATTTCGCCTTGATATCTTCCAGATAAGCTTTTGCGTAAATAATATCTCGGGTTTGCTCCTCGCCCGTAATCTCACGCTCAATGGTCAAAGGTCCGGTATAACCCAATTTATGCAATTTCTTTACAAAGTTGAAGAAATCCACTTTTCCGTCACCAATACGGGTTTCCTTGCCCAACTTATCTCCGCAAGTTGGATACATTCCGTCCTTGATGTGGGTATCCATCACATACTTACCGATCACATCCAGTGCATCCACAGGGTTTGCCTTACCATAGAGAATTAAGTTGGCGGTATCCAAATTGATACCCATATTGCCGGTGCCCACCGCCTCAATGGTACGAAGCAGTGTCACAGGGGTCTCCTGCCCGGTCTCAAAGAGGAAGTTTTGTCCTCTAGATTTCATAATGTTACAAATATAACGTAGTGCAGCAACCACACCGGCATAATTGGGATCACTCATATTCTCGGGGATAAAGCCCACATGGGTAATCACGTTTTTGATACCCAGCCATTCTGCAAACTGACTTCCCTTGAGAAGTTCCTGCACGCGCTTATCTCTGTATGCCACCGGTACAATACCCAAGGTATCGGGACCCGCGGTAAAATTCCACTCACAGGGTCCGGTCCAGCCTGCCCAAAGTGCCGAAATCTCAATGCCGTATTCTTCCGCCTGGCGCTTTACAGTCTCCGCATTTTCTTTCGTGTAATGAGACATGTTAAATACACTCAACTGACAGGAGGAAATCCCCATTTCCACCATCTTCTTAAACTCTTTTTCAAAATTCAGTTTTTCTTCCAAACAAGAAATTCTAACACCAATTTTCATCATCGTTTCTTTCCTCTTTTCTGACATCATTTTTACGCCAATTCCATTTCCTTCTTTGCCAAACGGAAGGAAGCGATGGCTTCGGAAAGAGGCACGATGCCGTTATAATTCTGTGTTTCTATAGTTTCAATAAAGTACTTAATCTCATTCAGGTAGGGACCCATATCGGATACATTGATGCCCATATCCATTTCTTCCTTGGCACCAATTTCAGGCAGAATCACACCACCCTGTTCGGGATATACCTTCAATGCGCCGTCTTCACCAAGCACCACCGTTGCACGCTCCAGTCTCACACGGAAGGTCTGTGCGAAGGGCATGCCGGCAGTATAATTCCAAGAGCCTTCTGCCATGAGCACCACATCACCGTACTTGTAGCTGGTCCAGATATGCTGCACAATACCATTTTCATCTTTCACAAAAGACGTTTGAATGGAATCCGGGTCACCGTTCATCAGGTAACGTACGAAGTCCACATCGTGAATATGTAAATCCAGAACCATGGAGCCGGTTCTGTTCACATCATCATGTCCCACCATCCAAGTAGGACGGGGGCTTAAACGTGCGAAATCACCTGCCACCACTTTGCCGTAGGTGCCATCTTCCACCACTTTCTTCAAATATGCATACGCATCTGTAAAGCGCACCACATGCGCAACCTGTACCAACGCACCGGATTTCTTCTCTGCTTCCAAAATCCGTTCCGTCTCTGCTTCTGTCAGGCATACAGGCTTTTCTACGATGACATTTTTCACCTTTGCCATAGCCCATTCTAAATAATCGGCATGCAAAAAAGTGGGAACACAGATGTCAACCACATCCAGTTCTTCGTTTTCCAGCAATTCCCGTCCATCGCGGTACATCTGTCCGCCCGCTTTGTCGGCATACTTTTGTGCTCTCTCTTCGTTCATGTCGGCCACTGCTACCAATCGAACTTTGTCCTTCATAGCCAGCCAACACTCTGCATGTACGGCACCAATACCGCCGCATCCAATCAGTCCTACTCTAATCATCCCTCTTTTTCCCTTCTACTTTTGTTTTTCGATTATTTGACCCAATCGTGCTCCGGATCGTTGCTTCTGTTGAAGCCCTGATAATCGCCTGCCATCAGCCAGAGGAAATAAGTTTCATAGCCGGGTGTGGAAACGGTAGAATGGTATCCATACGGGAACTCTACCAGTTCATCATTCTTCACGCGGTATGTCTCATCCAATGATCCGTCAGCAGTATACAGACATTGTACCCCAAAGCCCTGCTGGGGGTCAAATAGAAAATAGTAGATTTCTTCACAAATACATTCGGTGGGCATATTGTCTTCGTCATGCTTATGGGGAGGGAATCCCGCCCAGTTGCCCTCAGTCACATAGCACTCACCGATAGTCAGCACTTTGGCATTGGAATTGCCATCGATAATGAAGCTGGTCTCTCTCTCAAAAGGGACTCTTCCCAAGGTCTTCAATACCACATGATCTTCTCTCAAAAGCTGTGCTTCGGTTTTCTCTGCCACAGGAGTCCCGCAAACCGCTATCTTCACATGGTCCAACGCCTTAATCTGCAGTTTCTGGTCTCTGGGCATGTAGAAGCTCTCTGCCTTGCGGTTTTCGAATACGTTCTTTCTGTTGCCGACATTTCTCCAACAGGTGGTATCAAAGGAAACATCGCAGTGACCCTCTAACATAATAAAAGCCACCTCACGGTCTTTTGTATCAAATTCCTGCAAACCACCTGCTTCCAGTTCAATGATACCAAACTCCAGTTTCTTCAGGCTGCACTCACCAATCTTGCAAACGGGAGTATAACCAATCTTCTTTTCATACCTTTTCTTAAAGTCCATATCTGCTTTCCTCCTTTTATGACACTTTTGTCATTTTATTGTTTCCATTTTACTATATTTTCGTTTTTCATTATTTGTGCTGTAAATGGGGTAACACTTCCTCAATCGTTCCAACCACCCCATAATCTGCATACTCAAAAATAGGAGCTTTCGGGTCGGGATTGATGGCAATCACTGTTCCTGACTGCTTCATACCGGCAATATGATGTACTGCGCCTGAAATTCCCACAGCAAGATAGACTGCCGGGCTAACGCTCTTGCCGGTAATGCCAACCTGCCTGGAATAGGGCTGAAGGTCTGTGTCCACAGCACCACGGGAGGCTGCCATATCCCAACGGATACCCCTCTCGCGCCACTTGGCATTTTCCTCCGCCACAAGAGCCTCTATCCTTGTCATAACCTCCTTGGCCCCCTTGCCCACACTCACGACGATATCTGCGTTGCCCGATTCCATAGTGCGGACCGTAGCCATCGCGGGCTCAGTACGGCAAACAATCTTGGCAATGATGTTGCCCGAGAACGCCGGCCGATACATAAACAGGGTATCACCATCCGTCTCAAGAGCAGTGCAGTCTGCACAAAGGCCGGTCTGTAACAATGCCGCCACCTGAGGTGCAGCTGCCTTACTCCAGCTGTCAGAGCCCCAGAGAATAACTTTGGGATTGTGCTGTTTCACATAATCCGCAAATTTCTCCGCAAAGGCTCTTGTATCATATTCCGTTGTAAAAGTTTCCCTGTCAATCACAGTGATGTCATCACTGATGCTTTCCGCAAAGGTGCGAGGCGCTTCTCCCACCATCCACACGTTGGAAAGAGGTGTTTCGCATTTCGAAACCGGTTGTAGCCTATTCTTTTCTTTTTCCAGTCCTGTCTCTATAGCCTCCAACAACTGACTCAGGGGTATGTATTGGCACTTTCTTTTTCCCTCTGCATTTGTAAAGGAAGCCATCACTCTGGTAGGGGAACCCTGGGTACCGCACCGTGTCAAATCCGCCCCAAGGTCTTGCGCTGTCCATCTGACCACTGTGCCGCGTTTAGAGCGGATACTGGGCAGGCGTAGATGGTGAATTCTCTCCACGGTAATCAAAGCCGGGAAGGCAACCGTCCTAAGAACGCCGTCCCTGTCCTCACACTGTATCCCGTTCCGGCACAATATGGTTCCATCCGTCCCGTCCTCATACAGATTGGACCCTAAATCTCCCACAGCATGAATCTTCATTACATTGGTAATCAGATTCAAATCTGCCATCACGGACAGCGACGGACCTGTTTGTGCCGTATCGCCGTCCACTGTCTGTCTGCCACAAATCACCAAATCCGGTTGCAGTTTTTTGATGGCAAGGGACAGTGTGTACCCCGTTGCCAAAGTGTCTGCGCCGGCAAAGGCCTTATCGCACAAATGGTACGCTTCCTTAGCTCCCAGTCTGGTAAGATTCAGAAGCATCTCGCCGGTGCGTTCCGGCCCCATGGACAGCAGGATAACCTCACCATCCGGGATCCGTAAAGCTGCTTCGTAAGCACTGGCATCAAAGGGATTTAATTCTCCGTCTGTCGTCTGTTTTACACATACAACTATTTTCATAAAATACTCCAATTGCAACAATTATGATACGCCACTTCTTTTATGATAAATAGGTGCCAATGCATCGTGCACTGCCACATATTCCTCGAATATTTCTTCATAAGCGCGGTGATTTCCGGCATTGGGCTTGGTCACGGTATCCACCTTAACACAGGCATCCACTGCTGCTTTTGCATTCTCAAACACACCAACCGCAATTCCTGCCAACATGGCAGAACCCAAAGAGGAATCGCTGCTCACCGTCTTAATCAAATCAATTCCCAAACAGTCAGCAGTAATCTGACGCCACAACTCACCCTTCGCTCCTCCACCGATAATGGTGGCCGGTTTGGTAATGGAAATACCCATCTCCTCCAAAGTCTTTTTGGAATGTAGCAGGGATAATGCCACACCTTCCAGTACCGCACGGGTAAAATGTCCTTTGGTGTGGGTCGCACGCATACCGATAAAACTGCCACACAGAGAAACATCCCCGTAGGGTGTCAACTCTCCGTTCAGATATGGATGATACATCAACCCTTCACATCCGATAGGCACCGTCTCTGCCCCCTGATTTAATTCTTCAAAACTGCCGCCAAAGGTGTCCCGATACCAGCGATACGAGCTTGCCGCCGCCTTAGTAGCAGTGCCGGGATACCATAATCCATCTACCACATGGGCATAATTCACCAAATGCTTGTTAGGATAGGGTTCCGGTGTAATTACGCAAATTCTGCCTGCCGTAGCCAGCTTCACCGTCACATCCCCGGGGGATACCGCACCGGAGGCAAACACCTCCATAACTGTATCCGTGGTGCCGCAAATAACAGGGGTCCCCTGTGCCAGACCGGTCGATGCCGCCGCTTCAGCCGTCACCGCACCAATCACGTCGGTGGGCTTTTTCAGAGGAGGCAACATAGATGCATCAATTCCTGCAATCCCCATCAGTTCTTCACTCCACCTGTTCGTGCGGCAATCAAACAACATGCTGCCCTGGGCTTCTATGTAATCCGTGCAATAGACTCCTGTGAGCCCATAACGGATATAATCCTTTTCGAAGAAAATATAACGCATGCGGTGAAAGCTCTCCGGCTCGTGTTCACGCACCCAAAGAATCTGAGGCAGCGTCCATATGGTGCCGGGATTATGGAAACTTTGCTCGAAAATCAAATCTCCATATCCTGTCTTCAATTGCTCCGCTTCCGCGATAGACCTGGAATCCGTCCAATGGATGGCAGGACGAAGCGGCTTATAATCTTCATCACACATCACCCAAGTATGAGTAGCAGAATCTATGGCTAACGCCAAAATGTCCTCCGCATGCACGGAGGACTTTTTTAATAAATTTTGCACATTCTCTGCCAGAGCCTGATTCCAGTCTGCAGGCTCCTGCTCACACCATCCAAGGTTGGGATAGTAGGTCGGATATTCTACTGTATTCTCTGCTACAATGTTGCCCATTGTGTCAATCAATGTAGCCTTTGAGGAGCCTCCACCGAAATCAATGCCCAATAAATATTTCATATGTTGCCACCTTCTCTTTATCCGAATGATTATGCCGTGCTTGCACGGCCAATGTTACTTTATCGCAATCGTCGCATTATGCTCCTGCAGAAACGCTTCCAGACGATTCATATCGGGTGCCGACTCTCTGGCTCCGAAGCCGGTGCATTTTACCGCAGAGACCGCACTTGCAAAAGTGCAGCAATCCCGATAGGAATAGCCTTTCACCACGGCTGCTGCAAAAGCACCGTGGAATACATCACCGGCACCGTTGGAATCCACCGCGTCCACCTTGAATGCGTCGTAATGTTCCACGCTTTCGCCCTGATATAGGACACCACCGTTTTTGCCGTCCGTAATGACCACAACTTCCGGTTGATAAGTTTCGTACAATTTGACTGCGGCAGCCGCTATATCCTTCTCATCGGTAACGCCTAACGCAAACTCCGCGGAAGGGATCAAAATATCTGCCTTGGGAAGCAATCTCTCCACACCCTCATACCTGCCGCCGGCGTCATAAAGCACCTTCCCACCATAGGCATGGATGTATTCAGACGCATCAATGGCCGCTTGCAATTCATTGCCATCTACCATCAATAGCTTGGCCTGACGAAGAATGGCAGCTCCGTCCTCATTCAGTGCATAAGGAGGCAGATTACCTCTGTCAAAGACACAGGTCCTGGTGCCCTCTGTACGATTCAGCCAAATACTGGAAGTAAAGGAACGATAATCTCCTTTGTATTTTACTATAGCTTGGGTATTTACACCATACTTTTCGAAATCTTCTTTTAGAAAAACTCCTGAAGCATCCTCGCTCAAAACCCCCAAATAAGCAGCATTAACCCCTAATTTGGAAACAGCGACAAGACCGGTCGCTACCGGTCCGCCGCCTGCCATTTTAGAATCTTCTGCGCGAAGTTTCGTGTCTTCTGTCGGAAAACTTGTCAAAGTATAAAGCATGTCCGCCACGCAGGCACCCACGCCTGCCACCTGTACGAATGCGTCTCTATTTATACTCATATACTCCCTTTCCTGTTGCATCCAGAAGTGCAATTTTCTGAAGTGCAAATTCCTTCACTTTTGCGATTGGATACTTCATAAAGTTATCCAACGCAATACTCCTCTCGGGATTCTCTAATTCTTCACCAACCGCATCCAAGAAAGTATAGCAAATATCTGTGGCAAAGTTCATCTTGCGGATACCCGCCTTCACTGCCAACTTGATTTGGTCATCCGGAATACCGGAGCCACCATGGAGAACTAGAGGAGTGTGATTGGTGGCTCCGTAGATGTTGGCGATTCTTTCAATGTCCAGCTTGGGAGGCTTTTTGTACCTTCCGTGAGCATTGCCCACTAACACAGCCAAACATGCTACGCCCGTGCGTTTTACGAAGTCAGCGGCTTCTTCCACATTGGTGAACTCGTCCATGCCATCGTCGGTGACGCTTCCTACATGACCTAATTCTCCTTCAATGGAGATACCAAGATGTGCACAGGTGTCTGCCACACGCTTGGTCAATGCCACATTTTCTTCATAGGGGAGGATGGATCCGTCCAACATAATACCCGTTGCTCCCCAATATAAAGCTCTGGTCACTTCCAATTCGGAAGGGCCATGGTCTAAATGGAAACATACCGGAACACTGGCCTTCTTCGCTGCTGCGATGATGGAAGGAGCCAAATAATATGCTACGCCTTCCTTTACCAGTCTGGGGTATACCTGCATAATGATGGGAGCTTTCGCTTCCTCTGCTGCTTCGATGATACCCACAACCGTTTCCATGTTGTAAACATTAAATGCAGGAATGGCAAATCCGCCTTTTTGTGCCATGTCCAAAATCTCTTTCAAACCGACTAACATAGCGTCCGCCTCCTATTATCCTAAAATCAATTCTTCCAAAGAGAGAATCTTCACATCACTTTGATCAACTGCCTTCAGTGCTGCATACTCAGATACACTTGCTGTTACTATGGTATCTGCGCCAACGCCCTTAGCATTTTTGATACGGTTTGCTGCCACTTTGTCGATAACATCGGGCATCCATTCCTTCATCAAAAGATTACCTGCCCACATGGTAGCTGCACCATTTACCAGCATCTCCTTGCATACAGCGTATGCGTTCACCACTTCTCTTACAGGAGCGGTCTCCTCTAAATCTCTGGAAAGTTGGAATGAATCCTGAACCACCATTTCCTTATCGGAAGCGGATGCCTTCAGTGCGCCACTCTTCAAAAGTTCAGCCACATACGCGGTAAAGGTTACCACGTCTGCTGTCAGTTCTACGCCCCACTCCTTGTATTCACGCTTGAATACCTTAGCATCCTGAGGATCATATACCACTACGGTCTTGAAAGTATTCAAAGCCTTTGCACATGCTTCCATTTGCTCCTTGGTCTCGTTAGCCGCACTGATTAAGTACTCCAACTGCTGACCGCTGGCGGGTTCTTTGTCAAGAACCGTGAAGGAAACGCCTGCTTTTTCCAATACCTTGATGGCATTCACTGCTGCCTGAGGCACTTTGTAAGTAGCGTCCACACCAAGGAACAGAAGCACATCACTCTTTGCTTCGTGCGCTGCTGCAGCCTTTGTGAGGGCTGCGTCCACCTCAGTGATACCGTATGCGTTACCGGTCTCCAAACAATTGTCTACCAGCTTGTTAATGTATTCAGGAAGTACGCCCTCCATCGCTGCGTCAAGTCTTGCTTCCTTGGTGAACATCACAGGATCCCATCCGGTGATACAATCCTTCACACAACCGCCACAGCAGGCGCATTCGTAAATATTGTCAATGACTTCTGCAAGTTCGATGGCACCACGGTTTACCAAAGAAAGTCCCAATGCTCTCGCTCTTGCTGTATTTCTCTCAAGTCCGGTTGCGTTTCCAATGGGACAAATGTGATGGCACATCCAACAGAAACGACAGGACTCTACATGTTGTTTACTCTTTTCTGACATCATAAGATTACCCTCCTTGGAATTACAGACCCAACTTGAACGGGTTCATAATACCGTTCGGGTCAAGCTGTTTCTTCAAGCCTTCAAACACCTGCATTGCGGGACCATACTGTTCCTTCATCAAACGGCCCAGTTTGATACCGACACCGTGGTGGTCATTTACCACGCCGCCATGTGCCAACGCCGCACGCACACCTGTGGTCCAAATTTCCTGATGCATACGAAGTGCCTCTACAGGATCCTGAGGTACATCTTTGCCATCTACGATAAAGCGGTCGTATACCATTGCACCCCACTCATACCAGTGTGAGAAGTGAGCGATGAACTTTGCCTGAGGATGATTGGTCTCGATAGCTTCTTTCATAGCCCAGTATATCTCTTCAATCTTGCCGTAAGGAGCGATGGTATCCATGGTACCGAACATCTGAGGAATATCCATCATGTGTCCGGGATAGAAGAAGGTAATCTTCTCATTCCACCACTTCTCACCGTATTCGCTGCCAAGGTCCTCTGCACCATACTTAGCAAAGGTTTCCAACAAAATCTTCTCTTCTACATCTACCATCTCCTTGCAACCTTCGATGGCAATGTTCATAAATGCACCGGGCTTCTCCACACCTACGATTTTCTTAATCAAAGATGCTGTCTCCGCAGGGTCGTACAGACGCATAACGGAGGGTTTGAACTTCTGCAAAAGTTCTCTGGAAGCCTTGAATGCTCCGGTCATATCCTGGAACAAAAATCCACGGAATCTTCTTTCTTCAGGCTGGTCGAAGATACGGATTTGCGCCTTGGTGATAACACCAAGAGTACCTTCGGAACCGATGAAAATCTGGTTCAGGTCAGGGCCTGCCGCATGCTTGGGAGCAGGAGAAGTATAGATAATATCACCATTGGGAAGTACCACTTCCATCTGCAGTACCATGTCGTCAATCTTACCGTACTTGGTGGAAACTACACCGATACCACGGTGTGCCAGGAATCCGCCAACGGTGGAACAGGTCAGGGAAGAAGGATAGTGCATGGTTGCCTTACCCACTTCATTTGCCGCCCATTCAATATGTTTGTAAATAGCTCCGGTACCACACTCTATGTACATACCTTCGGTGTTTACTTCATAAATCTGATTCATTCTCTTGGTATCTAATACGATACCGCCGCAAACGGGAATCGCACCTCCCTGGGTACCGCCGCCTGCACCCCATGTGGTCACGGGGATTTTATAGTAGTTCGCAATCTTTAACACCTTGGATGTTTCCTGTGCGTCCTTAGGTGCAACCACGAAATCTGCCTCAGGCATTCTGCGTCCGCGGTCAGCCCACATACGGGACAGCCAGTAGTAGTCTACGCTGTGGGTCACTTTGTCAATCTGTTTGACAGAACAGTTTTCTTTTCCTACCGCGTCTTCCAACTCGGTGAGAATCATAGAAAATAAAAATTCATTCATCTGCATCTTTGTCTCCTTGTTTACTCTTAGGCAGTCTCAACGATTCTGCCATTTTTGATTACATTAGAAATATTGCAGTCTTCGTCGAACAGTACAATATCTGCCCGATATCCTTTTTGGATCTTGCCAATGTCTGTTGCGCCTAATATCTTCGCAGGCGTCTCTGTCATCATCTTAATGGCGTCCACAAGTTCTAAGTGATAGTGGGTCTTAGACTTCTTCAATACCCTTGCCATTGTAGCAACACTTCCCGCAAAGGAGGAACGGTCGGGCAGCTTAGCTACACCATCCTCCACAATCACTCTGTTCTCCGGCAGTTTGGCTCCGAGATAACTTTCGGTCACATCCAAGCCCGCCGGGCGGATGGCATCCGTCACCAGCGCCACATTGTCCGTACCTTTGATTTTCATCGCCAATTTCAGGCCATGTTCTGTAGCATGGTTACCATCAGCAATCAACTCCACCGTCACAGCATCGTCCAGATATGCCGCTTCAATGACACCGGCAGTTACCACCTGGTTGATTTTGCGCACACTGGGTGTGGCACTGTATAAATGGGTGATATGGGAAAATCCCCAACGGAATCCTTCCAATGCCTGTGCCGCAGTGGCATCACTGTGTCCCAATGCCAAACCAACACCGTGCTCTTTTAAGGTCTGTGCAAACTCCTGCATGTTGTCCAGTTCGCACGCCGCTGTCATACGGCAGATAATCCCCTTACCCACTTCCAAAAGTTGCTTTGTCTCTTCCGTGGTAGGAGCATGAAGCAGTTTCTCGTTATGGGCGCCCTTTTGATTGACAGATAAATAAGGTCCTTCCAAATGCAATCCATAGATACTGGGGCATTTGTCTATAGCCTTTTTACAGACCTCAATCATTTCATAAATATCTTCCATAGGAGCGGTCACCGCCGTGGGTACAATGGTGGTGGTTCCATTCTTCAAATGAATATTTGCGACCTCACAGAACGCCTCCTCCGTGCAATCCATGATGTCATATCCTGCACCACCATGCACATGGATGTCTATAAACCCGGGAGAAACATAGTTCCCCTTGGCATCCAGCACTTCACAATCTACAGGAATTTCTCCGGCAAAATTATCATCCAAGATTTTCGTATCGTGTATCAGAATGTCTCCTTTTCTGATTTCACCGTTTGCAATCACTTTGCCGTTTTGAATCAACAAATAACTCATGTCTAATTCTTCGTGATTTAATTATTTGTTGTAAATTCTGATTTCAGGAATTGGAGACTGTAATGCTACATCTGCTGCATACAATTTAGCATCCTTGTGCATCTGGAACAAAGAGCAGGGAACCTTTGCGGTTACGTCGCCGTGAAGTACCTTTCTCAAAGCGCCTGCGTTCCAGTCGCGGGGCATACACATTCTTACCTTCTTCGCCATGAACATTTCCTTCATACCAACGGTGATACAAAGTTTGGGAATACCATTCAAATCTCCGGCACAGTTCATGAAGCAGTTGATGGTTCTGGTC
This sequence comes from Lachnospiraceae bacterium, assembly GCA_017397645.1. Lineage (GTDB taxonomy): Bacteria > Bacillota > Clostridia > Lachnospirales > Lachnospiraceae > Acetatifactor. The sequence goes on from JAFQIE010000026.1 coordinate 40,437, forward strand.
TCTCTGGAAACAGGGAGTACTCTGGTAGCACGATTCAAGAACTCTTCATTGGTGCATTCCTCTCCATCCTCAGGGGGCTCGTTGAATGCATAATGTCCGTTAATACCGATACCGCCGAATACCATATCAAGCTTGCCGAATTTCTCAATGAGTTCCATGGGCTTATTGGGATTCTTAGGATCGGGAAAATATCTGTTCTCAGGAAGAACATTTAATTCCTCGTCAATCTGGCTGTAGAAGATTCTGTCCATACCACCTCTGAAGGACAAAGGATCGTTTTTGTCAATGTACTCGCCGTCATCTGTCAAATACTCATCCATGTTGATGAATGTACAGTTCTTTAGGCTGACACGATATTTGTTAATCAAATATACCAATCTGCTGTAAGGTCCGATAGGTCCATAAGGAACTACCATAAGAGTGGGCTCACCCTTTTTGTTGTTTTCTTCGATGGTCTCTAATACTTCGATTGCCACCTTCCAGTACATATCCACTTCTGTGTCACATACGTCTAATTTGATGTTGCTTCCTTTACCAAGGTCTTCTTTTTTGATTCTATTGATGTCCATAGAACGTACCTCCTCTGATTTTATACTGGAATTATACCCCTTTCTTCCGCTTTGGGATATACACTAGTCTGCTGTTTTTTAGCATTTTTCTGCTATTGACAACATTTTTTGCCCATTATAAAATAGGTTTAACAGGCAAATATCACCGACGAAGTATGCCTGATTTTAAAATAGGAGTTAGACTATGGTAAACTATTCAAGCGAAGCTGTATCTGACGAATACCTACACGTCAATAGCTGTGCCTGCCAATATTTGATTGGCCACGACACCAGTTGCACCCGTCCCAAAGGACGCGTGGATTATCATATTTTATATATTTCCGAAGGATGTTGCTATGTCACAGAAAACAATCAGGTTCTGAAGGCACCCGCTGGCAGCGTCATTGTTTACCGTCCGGGAGAGCCACAGCAATATATGTTTCATGGCGACGAAAAATCCATTTCCTACTACATCCATTATTCAGGTTCCGGATGTGAGGAATTAATGGAACGGTTTCAATTGTCTGAGGGTAGGATATTTTTTATTGGGCAAAGTAATAAACTAGAAAATACTTTAGCGAATATGATAGAGGATTTTCATATGAAAGAGCCCTACTACGAACAATTCTGCCACGCGCACCTAATGCGTGTTTTGTCCATCATCGGAAAAAGATTCTATAACGAAGAGAATAAATACGAAAGCAGCGGCAAGAGTAAAATCGTAGAAATCAGAAGGGCTATGCACGCAAATTACACAGAGAACAGAAGTATCGCATACTATGCAGATATGTTTGGAATGAGCGAAAGCAGATTCACTCACGTATTTAAGGAACACGAAAAGGTTAGTCCTACGAAATATTTGCTGAATATCAAAGTCCAAAAGGCAAAAGAGCTTTTGGAGAACACCGACTTGTCCATGGCACAGATTGCCGAGCATGTGGGCATCGGCGACCAGAACTATTTCTCACGACTGTTCAAGCAGTACGTGGGGTGCTCTCCAAAAGCTTATCAATTGCAAAGTAGAAAATAGTATTTACATGTCTGCCTGGCTGAAGGTAATGGCACTTGCAGTAGCCACCTTATGCCAGGTTGGAATCTTTTTAGGGATGGTGTCGATTAAAACATCTTCCAATTCCTCGATTGATTCCACCTCTCCCGCCAAATATCCGTTCAATCTCTCTATAAGATGTTCGAATCTGACAAAAAGATAACCGAACCTCATCTCCTGCACATCAAAACCATATGCCTTCTTTTCTTTGAACCAGAGTTTCTTATGGGTTTCAAAGAATGCTTTCAATCTCTTCAAAGTCTCAGGTACCACATTTTCAGCCAAATTCTTCAATGCTTCGCGGTCGTTCTCCTGATATGCCTTGCGCAGACGAAGTCCCAAATCTGCCTTCAGAGACAATACAGCGCAGAATGCCGCCACATAGGAGTACTCCAATCCGTAGTTCGCAGAGGTCTTTGCCAAAGCGGTAAATCTTTCTGCCAAATCCTTATACCACTGATAGGTTCCCTCCGGCACCCAGCAGTCAAACGCACCGGACAACACGTCATTGTACAGATACATCTTGGACATAAATGCTTCCTCATCGGAAGAATTGGTAATTTCGCCTTTTCTCAAACGATTAATGTCTTCGATAGAAACCAATTCATTAAAGTCATCTTCGAACATTTCCTTGAATTTTGCAGCAATATCTTCCATATCAAAATTGCCACGATAATTCTCCGCAATCAGGAAATACATAGGCATTGCCAGAGAGTACGGGCACTCGAATCCATCATCACCCCAAACAGTAACCAATACATCCTTCAATCCCTGCTTTCCGGTTTCTTCCATGCCGGGCTTGATGCTCTTCATGGCCTTGTCGTATCCGGGCGTAAAACCATTCCATGTCCACACGCCGTTGGCAAAAATCACCTTGTCACAAAGCTGCAGATGCTGGCGGCACATTCTCTCATACTGAGCCGCGTCGTAGCTGTAATAATCCCAGTATACTAATGTGATATTATCCGGCATTTTGGCTTTTACCTTGTCGATGATTTCGGGAACAATATCCCCATAGTAATCTCCGCCGCAGGCCAGACGAAAGAACATGTCACTCCACATCATGGGCTTGAATCCGTGCTTGTCGCACAAATCACAAACCTTCTGCAAATGGCCTAAAATCAGTTCAAAACGGTCCGTAGGGCCGTACTTGTCGTAATATTTTCCAAGACCAACCAAATGTGCTTCGTCCATACCAATGTGTACCTGATTGGAGGTAAACACCTTGCGCAGAGTCTTAAAGATATTTTCAATCAGGGTCCAGGTTCTCTCTTCATCGATGAAGAGGATATCAGCAGTATCCCTGATGGGCTTATATTCATCCCAATGGAAGATGCCGCCCACGTGAGCCAGAGTCTGAATACAGGGGACTACCTCAATCCCAATGGCATCACCATAGGCTACGATTTCCTTCATTTCCTCGATGGTATATCTGCCGCGCAGATATCCAAAATAAGGTTCACCCTCTACTTCAAAGGTATCCTCCGTATAGAGCATCAGGGTATCGTATCCCATCTGCTTCATTTTGTCCATGTGGTCTTTTACCACACTCACACGGGGGATTGCATTTCTGGAGCAATCCAGCATAATTCCTAACATAGTCGCAATACCTCTCTTTTATCTATCCTTGTTCAGAAAAGTCCCTACATTACAGGGTAACATAGGGACTTTATCTTTGTTTTTGTTTACTTTAGGTTGGTCTTATTTCAAACCAGCCTCAGCCTGCATCTCTGCTACAGATTCCAAAATAGAATCAGCCATGTAGTCAAGCTGTTCCTGTGTCAAGCCGTATACAGGGAAGTGAGTAAATCTGCGATAGAATACTTCCTCACATACAGGACAGGTCTTAGCGATTTCATCCTCATCGTAGCCGTACTCTTTGAGGATTGCGAAACGATACAGAGGTCCGAAGTGAGCGATTTCGGTAACGCCCTTCTGAGCCAGTTTCTTCTTCAGCACCTGGATGTCTCCGCCTGCCTTCTCGGGATCGATAAGCAGTTTGTAAAGATGGAAGGTAGGCTTCACATCGTCTCCGCCCAAATCCTGAGGAATGAGCGCATCACAAACAGAAAGTCTCTCAGTCAGGTATGCTGCTGCGTCGTAACGAGCCTTCATAATCTTATCATTTCTTGCAATCTGCAACTGAAGTCCAAGACCCTGAATTTCAGTGGTAGAGAAGTTGGTTGCAACGAAGGGACCATTCTTACCCTTGATAGCAGTTACATCATACAACCAGTCCTTAATCTTGATGCTGAAGTCAGTCCCCAGGAAACGCGCACGCTTCATTTCAGGCAGGAACTCGGTTACGTTAGAGCAAAGGATACCACCTTCACCGAAGGAGGTGATGTTCTTTACTTCATGGAAGGAGAAGGAACCAAAGTGACCAATGGTACCAAGTTTGCGTCCCTTGTACTCACCACCAAAACCGTGAGCTGCATCTTCCAATACAACGATGTCTCTCTTCGCTGCCAACTCCATGATGGGATCCATGTCTACTGCATATCCGCCGATATGTACGGGAATAATCATTTTGGTCTTGTCGGTAATCTTCTTCTCAACATCCTTAGGATCCATGTTCAAGGTGATGGGATCTACGTCTGCGAACACGATCTTACATCCGATGGAAAGAGGATAAGCCATAGTAGCTGCGAAGGTAATCGCAGGAACGATAACCTCGTCACCAGCCTTTAAGCCTGCGTACTTACACGCAATTTCAAAACCTGCAGTACAGTTTACAAGGAAGGTGGAACCCTTGGTATTCAGGTACTCATCACACATTTCCTCTGCCGCTGCAACATGTCTGTCCAAGGACAATTTTGCGGGGGGCTCGGAAACCTTATCCAAAGCATATACGGTCTTCTCAACCTCAGCTACAGCCTTATCATATGCTTCGCCCTGACCCTGCATCATAAATTTAACGATTGTCATCAAGTCTTCTGCGTTATAGTTCTCACCAACCGCAGCCCAAGGCACCTTGGTCTCGCCGGTATTGTATCTAAAGTCAGAAGCTTTTTTCTTCATTTTGTTGTTTTCCATAATTAACCATCCCTTTCTACATTTTTATGAAAACACTTTTACAGTACAACAACTGTCTTTTCTTCGTTTGCCTTATAAGCAGCTTCCATTACCTTCTGTACCTGTACAGCCTCCTGTGCGGGAACCTCTAAGGGTAAGTTGTTCAAAATGGAATTGCCGAAGGACTCGATTTCTCTGGTGTAAGCATCGCCGAAGGTAACTTCGATTTCCTCGCCCTTGATATCCTTGGTATTCTGCTGTGCATCATAGCCACCTACTTCGCCACAGAACAAAGCATCCAAAGTACCGCCGTCAATCTGACCGATGACATTCTCGCCGGCCAGTCTTCCCTGATCACCAAAGAATTCCAAACGCCACTTCGCTGCTTCATCAGGAATGTTGAAGTTAGACTGAACCACACACTGGCATCCGTTTTCCATACGGAGCAATACGGTAGAGGAATCTTCTACTTCATAGTTGAAGGACAAAGTATCCTGGAAGGCTGCCACTTCTTTTACCTTAGAACCGGTCACATACTGCATCAAATCGATACAGTGTACGCCCATGTCCATCATGGCACCGCCGCCACCCATTTTCTTGCTCTGTCTCCAAGCACCGGGCATATCAGGGTACCAACAGGTAAACTGGGAATATCCGGAAACTACTTTGCCAATTTTGCCATCAGCGATTGCCTTCTTCATAGCCTGTACATATGCACCGAAACGCATCATCAGACCTGCTGCAATCTTTACACCTTTTTCGTTGCAGTAAGCAACCACCTTCTCGCCCTCTTCGGAGGTCATAGCCAAAGGCTTCTCGATCAGGATGTGCTTGCCTGCATCTGCCGCTGCCATAGCCTGCTGTGCATGAAGCCACACGGGAGATGCGATATAAACAGCATCCACTTCGGGATCTGCAAGCAAATCTTCCACTTTATCATAGGCTCTCTTGCAATCCCATTTTGCACGGCACTTTTCAGCCAGCTCCATGTTGATTTCCATAACAGCAACAAGTTCTGCGTTATTTGCGTTCATCATACCGGGAATGGTTCTGCGTTCTGCAATACCACCGGCACCGATGACGCCCCAACGTAATTTTGCCATAATAAAACCCTTTCTTTCTATGTGCTATGTATTAGTCGGTCAGTCTGGGAACATCCAACCATACGCCACCCTTCATTGCTGCTTCGTGAGCGATGAGACCGGGAACAGTCATATCCATAGCGCGTACGATGTCGATAGGAGGAGTGGTGTCGTTCTCGATGGACTTCAAGAAGTCACGAACCAAATAGTACTCGGAAGAACCATGTCCACCTGCAGTTGCCTCCTTAGGAGCGTTCAAATCAGTGATGTTGATAGCGATAGGCATACCCTGTCTCTCTTCATCATGATCTGCAAAGTGACGAAGGCCAACACCTGCATAACCCTGACGGCTGCTCTCCAAGAATCCCTTGGTACCAATGATGTTGTAGTGGCACAGAGCGGGCTCACGCAAGGCAACGGAACTTCTTGACAACTTGATGGTTGCACCCTTAGCGGTTTCGAACAAAGCCACCTGGATATCGATATTACCTGTAGTTGCAGGCTCGATAGAATGATGGTTGCCGGATGCGGTACAACGAACAATGTGATCATCCATCCACATCAGAATAGGGCCAAGGCTGTGAGAACAATAGTGCAAAGGTGCACGATTTGCACGCCACTTACCGTCTACCAAGCCACGAATCTCATGCAAGTAGTCTGCTTCTGCATAGAAAGGAGTACCAATCTTACCGGACTTAATCCAGCCATCCCACTCAATTGCGAAATCCATATAGTTACAGTTTTCAGCCATCATAAATTTGGTTTTGGACTTGCGAACTGCATCTACCATGCGCTGGCAGTCTGCAATGTTGTCGGAAGCGGTTACTTCACAGAGTACATGCTTGCCTGCTTCCATCGCCTTGATGGTCTGCTCAGCATGGAAAGGAATGGGGGTACCAAGTACCACGATATCCACGTCTGAGTTCAACAGATCCTCGTAGTTCAAATACAGATTTTTCTCATCCAATTTGAAATCCTCACCGTTCTTAGCAAGAATCTCAGGATTCATGTCGCACAGAGCGACAACTTCGGTGTCGGGGTGGTTTACAAAAATGTGTCCGTAAGAGGTTGCACGACCAACGCCGACCATACCAACTTTGAATTTCTTCATGTCATTTCTCCTCCTTATATTGGTAAATCCCAAAATAGTTTCGTAATAAAAACACGTAGGCTATGCTATTTATTTATAGCCTAAATAAATTATATGTTTTTCACCCTGAAATGTCAATACACAAACTATCTTTTTAACATAGAGAAAACTACTGTTTTTGCACCCAAAATCACTGTCTGCACACAGCATCCCGCCCCAGTTTTTGAGCGATACTTCGGAACAGGCGGAAAAAGTACGATGTTAAAATCAAACCAAGCGCTATGGCACCACCAATCTTAATGGTATTTACCACTCCGGCACCGCCCACTGCCAGATTTCCCCGTAGGCAGGCTTCCATTGCCTTATAAATGGTCAATCCCGGCACCAATGGTACAATCCCGGGCACCAAATATACAGTGATGGGAGCTTTAAAAATCATCGCCGCTAACTCCGCATAGATGGCAATCACTACACCACCTAAGAAATTGGGAATCACCATAGAATCCGTAAACTGCATAACAACCAAATATACTGCGTAGGAAAATGCACCACAAAGGGACGCGATATGAACATTTTTACCATGCACATTATAGAGCAGGGCAAAAGCCATGCTGGCCACATAGGATGCCACCACCGGCACCGCAAACTCTGTCAAAAATACCATATCCTACCTCCACAAAACCGACACTGCTACACCCAACGCAATGGAACAGGCCACGATTAGGGTCTCTATCATTTTCGCCGTTCCCGCAACATAATCCGCAGAAACAATATCTCTAATACAATTTGTCAATAGAATACCGGGTACTAAATTCATCAACGGTCCCGAAATCGACGCATCCACATTCAGTGCAGGATAAACAAGCGATGCCAGTTTCACCGTCGTCACTATAATCGCTGCGCCCACGGTATTCACCAAAAAACTTGCAGACTTAAGGTATTCCAACAGCCATATCACCAAGCGCATCAGAGCGCCGACCGAGAATCCTACAATCATCTCTGCCACTCCGCCACCGAAGAAAACAGCAAAGGATCCACCAATCAAGGCATAGAATAAAACATTCATTCCCTGGGAATAACAGTGTCTTCCTTCGATTCGCCTAAGTTCCGCCATCACTTCCTGATAAGAGGGCAACTCTGTACATATTTTGCGGGACAGGGAATTCAATTGCTCAATGCGGTCCAGATTCGTAGAATTGCCTGTCACTCTTCTGTTTTGTGTTTTGGTCACGCCATCTTTTTCTACGGTGACTAAAATGGTGGAGGAAATAGCAAACACATGCACCTGATCCATGCCATAGGCAAGACCGATTCTGGTGGCAGTATCTTCCGCCCGATGGATTTCTCCGCCGTGCTTGATAATGCTATATCCCACATTAGCAATCATGTCTATCACTTGATTTACCGTTAGTTCTTTTTTTACAACCGCATCCATTTTATCGTACTTTCCTTTTTGTCAAATCACATTCTCTCTTAGTACCCTCATCCCGTTGTCTACTCGATAATGTTCGCCGGCGACGAGATGTCAAATACTTTATCGCACAAGTCAAAGGCTGTTCCGCAAATTACATTTTCCTGCGTTTCCTTAACCTTCATCATAGGTAGTTTCTGTGTCAGGGCCACATACGCTCTTTTACAAAGTTCTTCTCTGGCTTCCTCGATGATGCTGGGGCAATCCGAAAAATCTCCGGTGTCGATGACCAAAGTTGCAGGATTGAACAAGTTGACTAGGTTCGCTAGACCAATACCCAGATATTTACCGCAATCTGCTATAGCGCCTTTGGCTGCTACATCGCCTGCAAGGAAGCGTTCTTCTAATTCCGCCAGGGTCTTAACTTCCTTACCCGCGTTTTCTTCGCCGGAGGTATTGTTTTTTGCCTCCTCCTTGTACAGATTCAATAATCTTTGCGGCGAACACATTACTTCCAGGCATCCGTCATTGCCGCAGAAACATTTTGGTCCGTCCTTTTCTACCGTCGTGTGCCCAATTTCTCCGATAATATTTCTTTGAATGGAACCGCCCTGATAAACCACGGCACCAATACCATTTTCCAAGTCCACAAACAGCATATTCTGATTGCTGTTCTTGAAATTTCTGGAAAAATACCAGGCTGCCTTCAAAACCGAGACATTGTCAATAAATACCGGAATGCCTGTTTGGTCCTCCAATCTTGTTTTGATATCGAAAGAATTCCATTTCAGTTTGGATGACATAATGAACCGGCTATCCGACAAAACAAGACCGGAGATAGCCACGCCAATTCCGAGCACCCTGTCTTTTTCACAGGCATTGACCATAGATACAATAGCATCGCATACTCGATTTGTAATGACCGTGGAGGACATTCCCTCAATCCACAGTTGCTGGGTTTCTTTGACGGTGCCCTCCATATCAGTTCTGGCAATGACAACGCCACTCTCCTTCAACAACACGCAAATCAGGTCATATTTATCCGCTTTCAGGCGAAGAAGCACACTCTTGCGGCCCACACGGCTGACACTTTCCACTCCATTTTCACAAAGAATCCCTACCTCTAACAGGTAAGTTGTAATATTGGTCAAGGAAGGCAGGGACAATCCCGTAGCCTCCGCAATTTGAGGACGGGAGCAGTCGGGGTTGTTGCGCACGAAGTTCAACACCTTCAAACGGTTCATTATTTGCATTAACTGGGCATTTCCCACTTGGTTATTCATAATTTTTCCTCATTCGCTTCATTTTTTTGTTTGTCTAAAACTCCGGGTCATACTCCTGAGGAAATTCCTCCCAGGTGATTCTGCGCACCTCGATGTCTTTGATCTTTAGTTTGGTGCAGTAAGCGGAAAAGCCGACATGTCCATCTGTTATGGGCATAGGGTCAATCAGTTCGGAAATCAGTACATCATCCACCACCATAAAGGTATGGCCGCCGATGGAACCGGCCGTCATACGCACCTCCGCACCCGGCTTGTACTGATAAGCAGATGTGGTGGAATACAAATTCGATCCATATCCAACATTCCGCTCAATTCCACTTTTATGCTCGTACCATCCATTCAAACCGCACACATAAGAATCCCCCAAGTAGTCTGTGGTCTCATCCCATTTTGCGCAGAACACCGCGTTCACGTCTCTCGTGGCGGGAAGCACGGTACCAATGGTAAAGGAAAAAAGCACATCTCCTTCAAAAGCTTCTTTGCTGAACAGGATGCCACCAAAATTGCCCTTTTCCTCACCAATCAAATATCCATTCTCATAGCTCCAGGTGCCACTCTTGGGCTCCCAGAAATCTCTCCAACTCTCATCCGGCTGATAGGAAAACAGCACAGGGGACTGATCCATAAGAATCTTTTTACCAAGTAATTTTATGTCTTTCATTGTTATTCCTTCTTATCTTTTTTACTGTAATTTCATATTGTTTTCCACACAAAGCAATTTCACCAGTTCTGCGAATCCCATGCCGTGGGAAGCCTTCAGCAGGATGGTACTATGCTTGGGCAAAAGTTCTTCCGAGGCCAATGCCTCTATAAATTCCTGTTTGGAAGCAAAGTATCTGGCATTCTCTTTGTTTGTCATAACTTCCACTGCTGCCTGGCACATGTGGTAGGATTGCCCGCCGATACAAATCAGTAAATCCACGCCCTTCTCCGCCGCATAAGCGCCCACAGAGGCGTGCATTTTGTTTGCATCTTCGCCCAACTCGAACATGTCACCTAAGATAGCCACTTTTTTTGTGTCTGCCAACGCCAATAAATCCAACGCCGCCCGCATGGAAACCGGGTTGGCATTATAGCAATCATCTATTAGGGTGTAGTCAGATAACTGAATCAGATTACTCCTTCCACTGACAGGTGCAATCCTTGAAATACCATTGGCAATTTGATCCGCTGTAAGGTCAAACAATCTTGCCACACAGGTGGCAGCAGCTGCGTTCAGCACCATATGGTTACCGGGTTGAGGAACCTGTACGGGCAACACCATCTCATCTCCGTCGACGGTTTGACTACAATCGCAGACCGCCCCACCATTGTTCCGAATATGTATAACGGCATCGCTACCGAACAACCCATGGCTGACAATATCCGTTGCCCAAACTTCCTGTACGTCACTTCCGCCCAAGCCAAAGAAATGAGGATTCTTTCCATTTACTTCAGTGATTTCCACCAGTTTATCGTCTTCGCCGTTGAGACAGATTTCCGCGCCCGCAGATAAATAATCAAACATTTCTGTTTTGGCTTTCAATACACCATCTCTGTCCTTCAAATTCTCCAAATGGCACTGACCGATATTGGTAATCACACACACATCAGGTTTCGCCATTTGACCCAGTCGGGACATCTCACCAAAATCACTGATGCCCATTTCCACCACCGCAATCTCGTGTTCGGGACGGATGCGCAAAAGTGTCAAGGGGACACCGATTTCATTGTTGAAATTTCCTTCTGTCTTCAAAACCTGATATTTTTCCGAAAGTACACCGGCGATGAATTCCTTGGTGCTGGTTTTACCAACACTTCCGGTGATACCGATAATTTTTGTAGATAATTTGCTGCGATAATATGTAGCTATGTCCTTCAGGGCCTGCAGGGTGTCCTCCACCAGGCAGTAATTTCCCCAAACGGACGGATCTATGCCATGCTCCACCTCTACTTGCTGTGGTGTTTTTTGCACCAACGCCAATGCCACGCCCTTAGCGAAAACATCAGCAAGAAATTTATGCCCATCCACACGCTCTCCAAGAGTAGCTACAAACACGCCACCTTCTTCTACCTTGCGCGAATCCAAAACCACAGATGTGACACAAGTGTCGTTTCCGAATAATTCCCCTCCACATGCTTTTGCAATTTCTGCAAGAGTCAAATTCATCATCTATAAATCTCCCTCGTATAATCTGAAGGCACCGGCCAAAATCTTTTCACACAAATCCCCAAAACTGATACCAACGGCTGCTGCCTCTTGGGGCAACAGAGAGGTAGGGGTCATACCGGGCAAGGTGTTTGCCTCCAAGCAATAAATCTCTCCTGCTTCACTCATCATAAAATCCATGCGGGCATAGTTTTTCAGGCGCAGGGCCTCAAATACTTTTTCCGCAATCTGTTGCATCTGCGCCGTTTTGTCTGCGTCCAATTCCGCAGGGCAAGTCTCCACAGTACTTCCTGCCTGGTATTTGTTCTTGTAGTCATAGAAACCTACTTTAGGTGCAATCTCGATGACCGGCAAGGCCTTGCCATCAATGACACCGATGGAAAACTCTCTTCCCTTTATGTACTGTTCAATAACTACCTCGTCATCATAGCGGAAGGCTTCTTCCTTAGCCGCCTCATATTCCGCCTCGTCATGCGCCAGGCAAACGCCAACGCTGGAACCACCGCAACATGCTTTTACCACGCAGGGGAAGGGTACTTTCTCGCTTTCTGTCTCATTCTTCTTCAGGCGGATACCTGCCGGGGTCGGAATATTATGTGCCTTGAATATATCCTTAGTAATACCCTTATCCATGGCCATGGCTGAACTGACATAATCGGTACCGGTATAAGGAATGCCCAAGAGTTCAAAGCATGCCTGAATCTTACCGTCCTCACCGTTAGATCCGTGAAGTGCCATAAAGACACAATCTGCTGACTGGCAAATAGCAAGCACGTTGGGACCAAAAAAGCTCTTATCTCCGTCTTTACGCAATGCCTTCACCGCTTCCAAATCAGGGTTTTGAGCGTTGACGGAACGCACCTGTGCTGCCCAATCTTTGTCTTCTTCAAAAATAGTTGTAATGTTACCTTCATATCCCAAATACACATCCAACATCACTGTCTGATGTCCATTTGCTTTCAGAGCTTTATAAATCATACTTCCGGTACTTAGGGAAACATCTCTTTCTGTGCTAAGTCCGCCTGCCAAAACTACAATCTTCATATCGATTCCTCTTTTCTTGTGCTCTTATACACAAAATATGTCGGTTTGCTTTAAGCATACCACAAAATTTCTGTGACGAAAAGACAAACCGACATGATTATTAGTAAATTTATCTGAAAAGTGCCGCCGCATCTATGGGCTCTCCATCCTTGGTCATCTTCAGGTATAGGTTGCTACCTTCCACAGTGTAATACTTGGTAGGCTTTGCCACATGACCAATGAGGTATCCGGCACCCACATAATCGCCCGTGGCAACGGCTACGTTTTTCAACTGGCTGTAAGTGATTTCATAACCTCCACCCAGGTCCACAATGACCGTACCGCCGGTTTCCGGGGTTTCGTATACCCGCACTACCCTGCCTTCTGCGCAAGAGGCCACAACACTATCTTCTTTTGCGGAAATAATCACCGCAGGATTATATTTATACTGGTCCAGTGTAGCAAAATAAATGCTTCCATCCATACTATACGGCATCAGAACCTCTCCCGACACAGGACGGAGCAGGCCTTCGCTTTCCTGAAAATGATATTCTTCTGTTGGTTGCGCCTCCGCAAGAGCTTCTCCATCTCCTGCCTCATCTACTGTTGCACCATCCGCCACTTCTGCCCCATCCGTCTCCGGCACTACCACAGGGTTTTCTACCTTTGCGGAACCCACTTCCATGGGAACATAGTCTAAAGCGTCCTCGTTTTGGGTTAGGTCTTTTTCCGCATTAGCGATTTCCTGAAACTTCTCATCTCCTTGAATTTCAATTTGAGAAAAATCCAAAGTATATCCATCGTCCTGCGTATTCTTCTCATTATTTCCCATAAAGATGCCGGTCAAGGTCAGTGCAGCCAGCAAAAGCATGGAGGACGCCGCCATCACCGCCCTCTCGTTTTTCACGGTATTCTTCTTTGTCTTTCTATAATTCTTTGCATTTTTTTCCATTTATTTTCCCCTTATTCTTCCAATGATTTTCATCTATTCACTTTCTCTGACGATTTAATAACATTTTGTCCCATTGGGAAAAATTTATACGAGGAAATAAAAAAGAACCCTGTCCATTGTAGAACAGAGTTCTTTTCATTCTTTTTTAATCCACGCGATTGTAATTGATCAGACATCCCTTTAGGATAATCCGTCTTTCTTCGTCAGTCATATCCCCCAGGCGAAGTTCGAAGGGAGCTAATTCGCCATCCTTCACCGCGTAAGCAGCAATGACATCTGCCTTTTCTTCCACAGCCTTCTTAATATCAGGCAGGAAGATGTAATCCAAATTTTTAAACGGCAATTCACCTTCTTCAATCAGGAAGGGAAGCATACCCCAGTTAATCAAATTGGAACGATAACGCTTGGTAGCGTATTCGTTGGCAATGTTCGCCCAACCGCCCAGTACCTTCTGACAGGAAGCCGCCTGCTCTCTGGCGGAACCATCGCCGGGTTTCACTGCAAAAATAGTGGAACCGAAACCGGTGTTGCTACTGTCTGCAGCAGGATAAGATTTCCGCACCGCTTCCATCACCTTTTTTATTTCAGGCACTGCCACACAAGGCTCGCCACCCTCTGTGCGGGCCTTTTCTGCCTTTTGAATAGCCTTGGCGCGGGGCACATAGTTGGGATCCTTGCGGGAAAGCGCAAATTCTGCCAGTCCCAAAGGATTGGAACGATAGGATGAAGTCTCGCCGGAAGGAATCAACTCATCCGTGGTGGTCACGGGGTCATGAATCTCACTGACCACTTGCAATACCAGGTTTTCAGGTAACGCACCCATAGCGGGCCAGTCCTTGATGTTGGGGCCAAGCACAATTTCCACATCGGGATCTGCCACGCCCTTGGAATCAAACACGCGGTTTGCATATATTTTGCTGTCAAAATAATACTTGTACTGATTTAAAGTGCCATCAAACTCTGTTGCAGGGGTCAACACGCCCTTATTTGCCGCTGTGGCAGCGATGGAACGTGCATCCATCAAGGCCACAGAAGAAATCTGACCATTCTGCAATTTGCTTCCCTCTCTGTTGGGGAAGTTTCTGGTAGAGTGACGGATACTGAACGCATTGTTTGCGGGCGTATCCCCTGCGCCAAAGCAAGGACCGCAGAACGCTGTCTTCATCACCGCACCGGTCTCCAAAATAGTAGCAGCACAGCCATTTCTAATCAATTCCATGTATACAGGCATGGAAGCAGGGTACACGCTTAAGGTGAAACCATCTGAGCCGATGTATTTGCCCTTCAAGATATCTGCCGCCGCGCATATATTTTCAAATCCACCGCCTGCGCAACCTGCGATAATTCCCTGGTCCACCAGCAGCTTACCGTTATGGACTTTATTTTTCAAACAAAACTCCACGGCACCATCCAAACTAACCTGGGCACTCTTTTCCACTTCGTCTAAGATATCCATCAGATTAGCATTCAATTCTTCTATGGTATAAGTATTGCTGGGGTGGAAAGGCATGGCAATCATAGGACGCACCTTTGATAAATCCACCACAATCATGCCGTCATAGTACGTCACCTGTCCCGGTGCCAATTTCTTGTATTCTTCTTTTCTGCCATGAATCTCATAAAATTCTTCGATTTTCTCATCGGTCTCCCAAATGGAAGAAAGGCAGGTGGTCTCCGTAGTCATAACGTCCACACCGATTCTAAAATCGGCACTCAAAGATGCAACACCGGGTCCCACAAATTCCATAACCTTATTTTTTACAAATCCATTTTTGAACACCGCACCAATGATAGCCAGCGCCACGTCCTGAGGACCCACACCGGGTACCGGGGCACCGGTCATATACACGCCAACCACACCGGGCATATTGATATCATAGGTTTGGTTCAAAAGCTGCTTCACCAGCTCCGGACCACCCTCGCCCACAGCCATGGTACCCAAGGCACCATAACGGGTATGGGAATCAGAACCTAAAATCATCTTGCCACCACCTGCCAGCATTTCTCTGGCATACTGATGAATAACTGCCTGATGAGGGGGTACATAGACGCCGCCATATTTCTTTGCACAGGACAGACCAAACATATGGTCATCCTCATTGATAGTACCGCCTACCGCGCAAAGGGAATTATGGCAGTTGGTCAACACATAGGGCATGGGAAATTTCGTCAATCCCGACGCTCTTGCAGTCTGGATAATCCCTACAAAGGTAATATCATGACTTGTCAGTTTGTCAAATTTAATTTTTAGATTTTCCATGTTGGAGGAAGTATTGTGGCTTTCCAAAATACCATAGGCAATGGTATTCTTTGCCGCATTATGTTTGTCCACTTCCTTACCGGTTTTCGCCTTTATGGCTTGAGGTGCTTCCGGTCCCTCCGGAATCAATTCTGTACCGTTGACCAAATAAACGCCTTGGTTTATCAATTCTATCATACACGTACCTCCAATCCCATCTTTCTTCGGTTCCTGCTTCAAGTACCTACTTCATCGCTTGCGGGAACCATAATCCATGGTTTACTTTCCTTTTATATGAATCAGCATTGCGTGGCCTTCAAAGCCCGCTCCGCCCACAATTTGCAATACATCCCTCTCTCCATTTATGACATCTTTGTCATAAAAATGAACATGACCGGCAAGTACCAGTTCCACCGGGCTGTTTTTGGATGTCATCAAATCCACAAATTCCTGCGAAATCTCATTGGGATAAATGCCGCCATAATTGCCCGCCCCCAGTACCACAGGGGTGTCCCAAACCTCTCTTGCCCGTCCCAACACCGATTGGGTCATGAACGGAACATGGCACACAACAATCATCGGAAGCGGCTCTTGCACCGACTCCTTCATCGTTACCTGATCATCTGAAGGAATCCCGAATGATTCCTTGAATCCTTGCAAACTCGCCTTTGTTACCTGATTGCTACTATTGTCCACTGCCACCACTGCAAGTCCCGGAAGTTCTAACACCTGAAAATCGTTGCCCTGAGGCATCAAATTTTTGAAACGGGGCAAATATTCTTCCTTCGCTGCCTCTGTCATGTATTCCCAAGGAAATGTCCAATCATGATTTCCGTTTGCGTACAAATAGGGCATGTTAAGTCTACCCAATTGTTCCTCTATAAATGCAATATTTACGGCAGTGGGCACATCAATAATATCCCCTCCCAAAATCACTGCATCCACTTCCTGTTCGTTGGCATAGTCCATCCACGCCCCAAACTGATCCTTAGACAAAACGCCCTCTTTACTTACGAATTGAGGACTTCTCTCCAAATAGAGTTGCTTCTCCTGCTCACTGTCTCCCTGCCCTGCCAGCACGTGAGTGTCCGTAAGAAACAAGAGAGTGTACTCGCCCTCTAATCCCTCTACAAATATGGTTTCCTCTGTTACTGTTTTTTCCCATACGTTGTCTTTGCCACCGATAGATTCTTGCGACTCTGGGAAGAGCCGTTCACCATCGGCACATCCGGTCAAGAAAACAAATATCAAAGGCAATAAAATTCTCCATTTTTGCAAACCAAACCTCTTCATTTCCCATACTATAACCGTTCAATTATATCATTAATACCCGGTTCATGGTACTGTTTTTTATATTGTTTCATTTTTTATACTTTATATTGTTTCATTTTTTATACCCTAAGGCGCAAATTATTCCAATTATCCAAATTTATCTATGATTTGATTTTGGCTAACTCGACAACCATTCCGCTATATCCACAATTTTAATACCCTCGTATTGGTACTCCGGATTTCTTGTACGCGCAATAATCATTTTCGGGTAGGCATCTTTAATGTTTAGCAATGGGGAAACCTCCCGCTCAAAGGTCTTTTCATCTGTGATACTGTCAGATACTTGAATATAAACCTTTTCATTGCGTTTGATGGCCACAAAATCAATTTCTTTTTTATAGAGAACACCGACATAAACCTCGTAGCCTCTACGCAGCAACTCTAAAGCAACGATATTTTCAAGCACCCTGCCGTAGTCCATATTCTTTGTGCCGAGTTTTGCATAACGGAATGTATGGTCACTCAAATAATACTTGTCGTTAGAAGCAAGATATTTCTTGCCTTTGATATCATACCTGCGCACTTTATAAAAAGCAAAAGCATTGCAAAGATACTGCATGTATGAACCCACGGTTGTATGATGTATTTTTTCCATAGCAACTTTCAATGTGCTTGTAATATTTCTTGCAGAAGAAAGGTTAGAGATATTATCCATCAAGTAATCCACAATTCTATCCATCAATTGAACATTGCGTATTTTATATTTTCTACGTATGTCTCGAACTATTAGAGTGTCAAATACTTCGGCAATATAATCGTACTTTGCTTCCTGGTCTTTGTAGAGATAAGAGCCTGACATACCACCCTCATGCATATATTTATCAAATGCATTGTATTTATCAATATAACCAAAATATTGTAAATACTCACTGAACGAAAATGGATAAACCTTGATTTCAAATGTTCTTCCTGTAAACAAGGTTGCAAGATCAGAGCTTAACAGGAATGCATTAGAACCCGTGATATAAATATCATATTTTTCAGTAGCATGTAAACCATTAATTGCTTTTTCAAAATCATCGCACATCTGCACTTCGTCTATAAAAACAAAGTTGGACTTACCTTTAACATATTGGGAATTGACGTAATCATACAATGGACGATATTTAAGTAAATGGTCATATTCAGGGAGGTTAAAATTAATATGAATAATGTTTATGTTTGAAATGTTTTTTTCAATGTATCCCTTAAAGGCATCGAGCAGTTTAGACTTGCCACAGCGACGGACACCGGTTATAACTTTAATATCGGGCGTACCGATAACACGAATCATTTTGTCTAAATATTGTTTTCTTTCAATCAATTTCATATAAATCACCTCGCATAATTAGTGTATCACTGTTAATCTCCAAAATCAATATTTTTTCAAAAATGGCTAATAGAGCTTTATCACACTTATACAGAAAACAGTATAATAAAAAAGTGTAACCTCATTGTTACTGAGGTTACACCACAACGTTACCCTATTTTATATTTACTTCAGCACTACCTTATCCAAATGCCAAATCTCATCCACATACTCCTGAATGGTTCTGTCAGAGGTAAACTTGCCGGAGCAAGCCACATTCAAAATGGCACTGCGCGCCCAGTTTTCTCTGTCCTTGTAAGCAGTCTCCACTTGTCTTTGGGCATCCGCATAGGAATTGAAATCCTTGAGAATAAAATAGGTATCTGCCTTGGACGTAGACAAGGTGTTCAATAAGGAATTATACAAAGGACGGAACAGTTCCGTATCTTCTGCATAAGTGCCGTCGATGAGCTGGTCTACCACCTTACGAATCTTTAGGTCGCTGCGGTAAATGTCCATGGGGTCGTATCCGCCATGATTCTCATAGTAGATTACTTCGTCAGAAGAAAGGCCAAAGATAAACGCATGCTCTCTACCCACTTCTTCCACGATTTCCACGTTGGCACCGTCCATGGTGCCCAAGGTCAGGGCGCCGTTTAACATGAACTTCATGTTACCGGTACCGGAAGCCTCCTTGCTGGCGGTAGATATCTGCTCGGAAACATCTGCTGCCGCAAAGATAATCTCCGCATTGGAAACATTATAGTTTTCAATGAAAACAACCTTCAATTTACCCTGCAAAGCACTATCATTGTTTACCACATCTGCCACCGCATTGATGAGCTTAATGGTCAATTTCGCATTGCGGTAACCTGCTGCCGCCTTAGCACCGAAAATAAAGGTTCTGGGATAGAACTCCATCTCCGGATTGGCCTTTAATTCGTTGTACAAATGCATCACATGCAGAATATTCAAAAGCTGTCTCTTATACTCATGCAAACGCTTTACCTGCACGTCGAAAATGGAATTAGGATCCACTTCCACACCATTGTGCTTCAAAATATAATCTGCCAAACGCAATTTATTCTGATACTTAATCTCCATGAATTCCTTGCGGGCTTTTTTGTTATCAGCAAGCTCTGCCAATTTCGAAATCTTGGACAAATCCGTCACCCATTCGTCCGTGCCGATCTTCTCTGTTACCCAAGCGGCCAACAAAGGATTGCCGTGCTTTAGGAAACGTCTCTGGGTGATACCATTGGTCTTATTATTAAACCGCTCAGGGAACATCTCGTAGAAGTCTTTCAGTTCCTGATGCTTCAAAATCTCTGTGTGCAATCTTGCCACACCGTTGACAGAATAACCTGCCACGATGGCCATATGCGCCATCTTCACCTGTCCATCATAAAGGATAGCCATCTTGCGAATCTTGTCTTCTACATTGACACCCCATACGTTTTTGTACTTCTCTTCAATTTGAAGTACAAATCTGCGGTTAATCTCTTCCACAATCTGATAGATTCTGGGCAGTAGTCTGGAGAACAAATCGATGGGCCACTTCTCCAACGCTTCCGCCATAATGGTATGGTTGGTATAAGCGCATGTCTTCGTAGTGATTTCCCAGGCTTCCTCCCAAGAAAGACCGTAATCGTCCAGCAAAATACGCATCAACTCCGGAATTGCCACCGTAGGATGAGTATCGTTCAACTGGAAGGTCACCTTCTCATGGAATTTGTGAATATCTCCGTGCCTTCTCATATATTTTTCCACTGCTTCCTGTACGGATGCAGAAATGAAGAAATACTGCTGTTTCAAGCGCAGTTCCTTACCCGCATAATGGTTATCATTGGGGTAAAGCACTTCCACAATATTTCTGGCCAGATTTTCCTGCTCCACCGCCATGCGGTAATCGCCCTTGTCAAAGGAATCCAACTGGAAACCAACAATGGGCTCTGCGTCCCAAATACGAAGGGTATTTACAATACCATTTCCATAACCCACAATAGGGAAATCAAAGGGTACCGCACGGACTGCGCTATAATCTGTCTGATAAAAACGGGCTCTGCCGTATTCGTCAGCGGTCATATTTACCTTGCCACCAAATTTAACAATTTTTGCATATTCAGGTCTGCGGAGTTCAAAGGGATTGCCTTCCTTCAGCCACTCGTCCGGCACCTCTACCTGATAGCCGTCTCTGATCTGTTGCTTGAACATACCGTAGCGGTAACGGATACCACAGCCGTATGCAGGATAACCGAGGGTCGCCAGAGAATCCAAAAAACAAGCTGCCAAACGTCCCAGACCACCATTGCCCAGCGCCGCATCGGGCTCCTCGTCCTCGATGACATTTAAATCCAAGCCGAGCTCATCCAATGCTTCTTTCACTGCATCATATGCCTGCAGGTTAATCATATTGTTACCAAGGGCACGACCCATTAGGAATTCCATAGACATATAGTACACAATCTTGGGATCCTGCTTGTCATAAGCTTTCTGGGTCTCCATCCAGTTGCCGATAATATTGTCCTTGATGGCATAGGAAACTGCCTGGAACACCTGCTGGGGTGTAGCTTCTGTAAGATCCTTGCGGAACATGGTGCGAATGTTGTACTCCACGCTTCTTTTGAATAAATCCTTGTCAAACAAAAACTCTTTATTCTTAGATACTTCTTTTTTCATATATAATTACAAACCTCTCCTTTACTTCTTCTCCAGTGAAATGACTACCTGTTCACCGTTTACATTCCAGTCCTTGGTGACTGCGTAATCCTTGTCGGTGGTAAGTTCGTCAGCCAATACCTTGCTGCAGATTGCATCAGCGTTCTTTTCCGCCAAAGCAGCAAGCTTGGCATTGTCGTTTAAGGATACTCTGATATGGTCCATCACCTCGAAGTCAGCCTCTTTACGCATAGTCTGAATCTTGCTGATGATTTCATAGACGAAACCTTCCTCAATCAGTTCTTCGGTCAGATTGGTATCCAGTACCACGGTAGCCACATTATCTGCCTCTGTCACATAGCCTTCCTTGTGAGCGATGTCAATGAGCAAATCTTCCTCTGCCAATTTCACTTCCACACCATCTACGTCAAAAGCGATGCATCCGTTTGCCTTCAAATCGTCCATTGCCGCATTGCCGTCGATGGCTGCCAACGTCTTCTGGATGCCGCCAAGCTGCTTGCCGTATTTAGGTCCCACGGTACGAAGCTGAGGCTTAAAGGTATAAGAGGTGAACTCTCTTACATCATCTGTAAATACCACTTCCTTCACGTTCAACTCGTCGCGGATAATCTCCTGATAGAATTCATCCAGTTCAAAGGGTGCTTTGATAAACATCTTGCCGACGGGCTGACGATTCTTGATACTTGCATTATTTCTGCAGGCACGACCCATCACAACCACCTTCAGGACATGCTCCATATTTGCTTCCAGTTCTGTGTCAATCCAAGCGTCATTGACGGTAGGGAAATCACACAGATGGATACTCTCAGGTGCACCTTCATCCACGCTCTTCACAAGGTTCAGATAGATATCTTCTGTCATGAACGGAATCATGGGAGCTGCTGTCTTTGCAATGGTTACCAAAGCAGTATACAGAGTCATATAGGCATTGATCTTATCCTGCTCCATGCCCTTTGCCCAGAAACGTTCACGGCCACGTCTTACATACCAGTTACTCATTTCGTCCACAAAGGTATCCAAAGCTCTCGCAGCCTCAGGAATACGATAATTATCCAAATGTTCATCCACTGCCTTTACAGTAGAGTTTAACCTGGACAACAACCATTTATCCATAACAGGCAATTTATCATATTCTAATGTATACTTTGATGCGTCAAAATTATCAATATTCGCATAAAGCACAAAGAATGCATAAGTATTCCACAAAGTGCCCATGAATTTACGCTGACCTTCCATCACGGCTTTGCCATGGAAACGGTTGGGCAACCAGGGCGCGGAGTTAATGTAGAAATACCAACGGATGGCATCGGCACCATAGGATTCCAACGCATCGAAAGGATCCACTGCATTACCCTTGGACTTACTCATCTTCTGGCCGTTTTCATCCTGTACATGTCCCAGAACAATAACATTTTCATAGGGTGCTTTATTGAACAGTAGCGTAGACTCTGCCATCAGAGAGTGGAACCATCCTCTGGTCTGGTCCACTGCTTCAGAGATAAACTGAGCCGGGAACTGCTGCTCGAACAATTCCTTATTTTCAAAAGGATAATGATGCTGTGCAAAAGGCATCGCACCGGAGTCAAACCAACAGTCAATTACCTCGGGCACACGGTGCATGGTCTTACCGCATTTAGGGCAGGGGAAGCTCACCTCATCAATATAAGGTCTGTGAAGCTCTACCTTTGCACTTTCAGGATTTCCGGACAAATCTGCCAGTTCCTGTCTGCTTCCCACACAGTGGAAATGTCCGCACTCACACTCCCAGATGTTTAAGGGAGTACCCCAATAACGGTTTCTGGAAATCGCCCAGTCCTGGATATTCTCCAGCCAGTTGCCGAAACGGCCCTTACCGATGGAGTCGGGAATCCAGTTTACTGTATTATTATTGCGAATCAGATCATCTTTCACTGCGGTTTCTTTGATGTACCAAGACTCTCTTGCATAGTAAATCAAGGGAGTGTCACATCTCCAGCAGTGAGGATAACTATGTTCAAATTTAGGTGCTTCATAAAGCAGTCCTTTTTCCTCCAAATCCTTCAAGATGATAGGGTCTGCTTTCTTCACGAATACGCCTGCATAAGAAGTCTCTGCAGTCATTTCCCCCTTACCGTCCACCAACTGTACGAAGGGCAAGTCGTAAACGCGACCAACCTTGGCATCGTCTTCACCAAAGGCAGGTGCGATATGTACCACGCCGGTACCATCGGACAAAGTGACATAAGTGTCACAAACCACATAATGTGCCTTCTTATTCTGTTTTGCAATGATTTCATTTGCAAAATCAAACAGAGGCTCGTATTCCTTGTATTCCAAATCTTTGCCGGTATAAGTTTCAAGTACGGTATAAGCAGGCTTTGCTTCTACACCATTCTCCGCATCAGCCGCCACGGCCAGCTTGCCCAAAACGGTATCCAAGAGAGCCTGTGCCATATAGTAGGTGTTGCCGTCTGCTGCTGCCACCTTTGCGTAAGCTTCGTTCGGATTCACACAAAGTGCCACATTGGAAGGCAAGGTCCAAGGGGTGGTGGTCCATGCCAGAATATAGGCATCTTCACCCTTCACCTTGAAACGTGCAATGGCGGAACGCTCTTTTACGTCCTTATAACCCTGTGCCACCTCCGCGCTGGACAGAGGGGTACCACAACGGGGACAATAGGGCACAATCTTAAAGCCCTTGTACAAGAGACCTTTATCCCAAATGGTGCGAAGCGCCCACCACTCAGACTCAATAAAGTCATCATGGTAAGTTACATAAGGGTCATCCATATCCGCCCAGAAGCCAACAGTGCCGGAGAAATCCTCCCACATACCTTTATACTTCCAAACACTCTCCTTACACTTATCAATGAAGGGTTCCAGACCATACTGTTCAATCTGCTCCTTACCATCCAAACCAAGTAATTTTTCCACTTCGATTTCTACCGGCAAACCGTGGGTATCCCAGCCTGCTTTTCTAGGCACCATATACCCCTTCATAGTACGGTATCTGGGAATCATATCCTTGATAACACGGGTCAATACATGACCGATATGGGGCTTACCGTTTGCGGTAGGCGGTCCATCATAAAAAGTATAAGTAGGACCATTTTTACGGCTATCAATACTCTTCTGAAAAATATCATTATCCTTCCAAAATTTTTCTACTTCTTTTTCTCTCTCAACAAAATTGAGATTTGTGGAAACTTGTTTGTACATGTTTTCTTTCCTTTCTTGATTCATAATGAAAAAACTCCGCCCTGTAAAAGGACGGAGTGTGCGCTCTCGTTATACCACCTGTTACAATCATACGCTCTGCTTTTCGCAAAGTTATATGCCTTCCCATAACGGGGGAATACCGTTCAAAACTACTGATGCCGACGCGCTCGCCCGGCCTATTTGCCATTTGACGCCTCATGTGCATTTTCGTCTTGACTGCTCGGAAGTGATTTTTCTTATTTCCCTACTCGTACCGACCTTGCACCATCGTCGGCTCGCTGAAACTTTCCTGAAATAAGTACTGTCTTCGTCATCGCATTTACTCGGGATTATTATAGACGCAAAAACCTGCAATTGTCAAGATTCTATTCTGTCTTAACACTATTCTATCTTAACGCTTGATTTAATACTTGAAGTCATTCCTTCTTAATATTGCCTCGATGCTTGAAGC
This sequence comes from Lachnospiraceae bacterium, assembly GCA_017397645.1. Taxonomy (GTDB): domain Bacteria; phylum Bacillota; class Clostridia; order Lachnospirales; family Lachnospiraceae; genus Acetatifactor. The sequence continues at coordinate 65,225 of JAFQIE010000026.1, forward strand.
CAAAAGGTATCACTTGCGGTTAGAATCAGAAAAATCACTGATTAAACCGTAGTATTCTTGCGGACAATACGGTTTGAATTCAGCGCTTTTAGAAATCAACCGCATAAATCCCTGTGTTATTACAGTTGTTTATACTGAATTTCTGCATACAGCGGTATTCCCTATGAAAAATTGCGGTTAATTTGAATATAAATCACATTTTGTCCGAAATCGCACTTGCTCAACTACGGTTGAAAAGATGATTTTGCAAATATAAACCGCAACGACACAGTTTCAACATAACGATGGAGTCTTACCACACCACCAAAACATCCATAACAGGCAAACTGCGTCTTTCTCCGCTTTGAACGGCTGTTCTTTCGAATAGAATCATGAAGAAGATGTACGGGCGGTGATATCATTTGCATTCACGGCAAAATTCGTATTCTGCGCCAGCTGCACCACTTCTCCACTGGTCATGGCGTCAAACTGCTCCGGTGTCCATACGTCGGTAGGAGCAAACTCAGGACTGTCCACATAATCTAACAGTCTCTGTCGCAACCAAGCTGCTGCAGGGTCCATCGCGTCAAAATGAAATCCACATACGAATAAACGTCCATTCCATGCCGCGCACTCAAATACTGCCGCCTGACGAATAGCGTATTTGTGGGTGGAAGCCACATCTATAATAGGATGAAACGGAATATCATCCTGCTCAAAACAAATTGCATTGCCACCCTCTAACAAACGCCTAAACTGCCAGCCACAGAATCCTTCATGAGGAAAATCCCTGAACACAGGGTGATTTTCTATCACTGTAGCCAGATTTCCTGATGTTCTTCCCGCCAATCCGATGCGGAAGGAAGTGGGTAAGCAATTAAACGGTCCAGCCCCCAGCAGCAATACATCTTTGCCCTCCTGCAGCGTTCTACGTAAGGTATCCGCATCTATATCCTCTGCTACAACAAGCTTATTTTTACCATCCACGTCCTCCGCCGCGGATATATCCACAGAAGTTTCTGGGTTTTCTGTCAAAGCTTTTTTCCCGTATTTTCCCACAGGAACTTCCGAAATCGTCTCAGGGAAAAGATAGAGTTCCCACTCATTCTCGGCAAATACACCGTTCCCGCTTAAGGTGATGTACAGTCTCATTTGTGCAGGCTTATTTACTGACGGCAGCGTAGTTTTATAATCGTAAATTTTTGCCACACTGCCCGGAAGAATATCTGTTGCGTTTATGATTTGGTGGTCAATCTCACCCAAAGACCGCTCATCACGACATACTCCCTGTCCACAATTTTCCTGCACGGATGCCTCCATCGGAGCCCACGTCAGTATTACCTCTAACCGTGCCCCGGAAAGCACCTCACTTCCGTAATACGAGGTCAGCACTCCAAAAGAAATCTCCTGTCCCGAGATAAAATTAAAGTCCGTTTCCAAATCTGTCAGCACTACGGTTTCCGAATTATACATTCGCACATTTCTGATGGTCTCTCCGGGCTTTAGTTCAAAAAACTCATTCATCATACCCACTTCGTAGCCAAAAGTATGCCAGTGGGTATCAATGGGTCCCAAGAAGTCAAATCCCGCCATCTTTTCACATCTGCGGGCCAACTCAAAACAATGCTTGCGCACTCTTCTCTGCCACTGGGAAGAGTTCTTGAAATACAAAGGAGCTCTTTCCAACAATCCCCGCTCCTGCAAGTGCCTTCTGATAGACGGCAAACGGTCCGTCCGACCCATTCGGGTACCCTCGTAGCGGCTCTCCAATTTTAAATCCACATAGGTACCATCAATGCATATTTCATGACTGAGACGGGGCTTGTTATACACGCTGCTCCATTCGTCCAGCAGGGCGACGCTGCCCTCCACCGATTCGTAGCTGAGAAGCCCCAGCGGATAACTATTATATAAATCAGAAAATTCGGAAACCCTCCGGAATCTTTCCGGGTGATGCTTGAACGGCACCTCCACTGTCTTAGCTTGCTGATCCGATTCCTCCCAATAGTATTCCAGACCCCGCATTGCACTCATGGGAGAAAACAGCGCGTCCGTGTTCCCATGCACCTCATCTCCACATAACGCTATATGTTCTATAAAATCATCGTCCATCAACAGTTCATTACCGCAACAGTATATAACCACCGACGGATGACGACGACAAAAAGTCACGATTTCCTTCCACTCAGAAAGCGTCGTATTATTCGGACTTTCCACCTGTATCAACATACCCAGTTCGTCTGCCGCCTGCATGTATTCTTCCACAGGGACAAAGGTATGGAAGCGGATGAAGTTGAATCCCAATTCCTTTTCTTTGCGAATCATCTCCTGGTACACTTCGATGTCGTGATGGGGATGAATGGTCTCCGAAAAATGCCCATGCTCACAGATTCCTCTTAGGAAATAGGGAGCGCCGTTAAGTTGCAAATGCACTCCTTCCGATAACAATCTGCGCACACCAAAACTCCGGTACAATACTGCTCCCCGGTATGTAATTTCCAATCCATATAGTTTAGGCTCCTCCGGACTCCACCTTAACAGTTTTTCCGTGGAAAAATCAAAATCCCCGTCCGTCTCTCCGGAAAGAATCACTTTTTCTCCATCCAGCACCTTCCATGTGAATACATCAATCTCCCGGGAAACTGTAGATGCAGCGGAATCGTCCTTTGTAGCCCAGGCTCCGTCCACAATAGGTTGCACATTTATCTTGCCACAGTCCTTAGATACGAAAATCGCCACATCCGTCAGCGGGCTCTTATAGCCACGCAGTTCCACGTCTCCCGTGATGCCTCCCGTATACTCGTTGGAGGCGCGGGAAGTGATCCCCACAATAGGTCGTCCGGCATATCCCTCCAGCCGATGATTGGACACTGATAACACCAGCACATTCGTGTCTGTGGACAATGTTTCTCTCGGTACCACCATATCAAAGGGCGTACTGTATCCCTCGTGTGTTCCTAAATAGGAATCATTTAGCCACACGGAAACCGAGTTTTGCACACCCTCAAAATGAAGTACATTGTATTCTGCAGTCGGCGTATATACAAACTCCTTACGATAAAATACCGTTCCCTGTACATTTTCCAATGCCATGTCAGGAGCCATCTCCTTGATGGGATAACTCTGAGTACCAAAATTTGGGTTGATATACAGTGCTTCAGAAGAGGGCAGGGTCTTAAGGATAGGTAGCATATCTTCCCAATATCCGGGCACCGCCTGCTCCACGTAGAGAGCGGCTTTACTTGGAACAGTCATCCCCACATTTTTATCCCATGGTTGCGTTGTGCCTTTATATTTTTCTCTACAATATGCCATTTCCCATGCACCGTTCAGGCTATAGGCGGTATATTCCATAATCTGCTCCTTTATGCTACAAGTGGCCGGTTTCCCGGCCACCTGGCTATTAATCAGTTACATAAATCTTTACATTATCGATGTAGAATTTGGTATCTAAATCCTGGGTTGCACCCTCTGCCAATGTTTCTGAATTGATTCTGAAACGAATATGTCCCAATACAGAAGATTCATTCGCATACAGGGCATTTACCTCTGTCTCGATTTGGTTACCGTTGATGAAATAGGTAAATTGCTTGGTCTCTCTATCCACCACCACTTTCAAGTGTGTGAAGCTTCCCTTTGTGTAAGGTGTGGTCAATTCAATAGCTCCACTACTTCCTGTATTTACACGTCCGATACCATCATCGGAAACCATAAATCTTGCCACGGAATAATTGCTGGTGGAGTTTAGGTACACACCATACCCGGTAGTCTTGACTCCTTCACCTTTAATGGCCAAATCCAGCTCTACCACAGCATATTTACCATCTGTCACAGGACTTCCGATAGAGATTTCTTTTCCGGCATTCAACATGAGACTGAAGTTCAAATCACGGATGGTTGTGTCCTTAGGATTATCCACCACATTGACACTGGTTACCGGTGTGAATTCCATACAGTAATCCGTTGCCGCTGCGTTCGCATCCACAGTGGTTTTCGCCACCACTTTACTGTATCTCTTGTAATTACCGCAAGCCAGTTTGCCGTACCAGTTGGTGCCCGTCAATGCATTCAGTCCGGTGTCAAGGGCTGCGCTGTCAAAATTCATATTTACCAGGTAAGGATCCTGGGTGGGTGCAGCTGTGGGTTCCGCCGTAGGCACCGGAGTTGCCGGTGCTGCAGTTGCCGGTGCAGGTGTTGAAGTCGCAACCGGCGCCTGAGTAGGTGCCACAGGCAAAGCTGCCGCTTCATACACTTTCACATTATCCACATACAATCGGGTGTCCACACCTTCCGCTGCCTCCGTCGGCAACTGGAACAGGATTGCGCCGAAGTTAGGCGTATCTGCAAAGAGTGCCGCCAATCCGCTCTCTATCACAACTCCGTTCCAATAGTAGGTATATTCCTTAGTCTGCTTATCTACCACGAATTTCAAGGTTCCAAACTCACCCTTGGTAACAGTCGGACGTTTGCCTGCATCATTCAACACATTAGAAGATACGAAACGTGCCAAATCAGTGTCGTTTAACTGGAATCTACCCACGGAACGGTACCCGCCACCGCGTCTCTGGCTGAAGTAAATCCTATAACCTCCGGTCTTCACCTCCTGACCCTTCACGGCTAAATCCATTTCTGTAACGATATATCGCTCACCAATGTAGTCCTCTCCGTACGTGAACGTATTTTCAACACTGAGATTGATGAATGCATTTGTCTCAATATTTGTATTATGTACAAATTCCAGGCAGTGGTCATCGGCCTGTGCGTTAGGGTCTACCTCTGTTTTTGCCACAACCCTCACATTAGCTTTGTAGGCACCCTCTGCCACCTTTGCCTCATATTTCGTTGTTGAGGTGTCGGCAAATAAGGTTCCTACCGCATAGCCGTCATATGTTTCGTTCACAGGATAAGGATCCGGTGTAGCCGTAGGTGCAGGTGTCGCTGTAGGCACCGGCACATTAGTAGGTCTGGGGGCCGGCTCTTCCTTCGGCTCCTCAATATATACCTTCAGGTTATCCAGATACAGTTTTGTATCCTGAACACTTTCATCCTCCACATTCGCCGTAAACAGAACGGTTCCGAAGTTGGGGGTATTGGGATACAATGCTGTAACACCCTTTTCAACCAATACATCGTTCACGTAGTAGCTATACTGTTTGGTCTGTTTGTTCATCACCATCTTCAAGTGCACAAACTTGCCCTTCTCCACTTCGGTACGAAGCGTGGGATCAACCAAATCGTTGGCACTTGCGTATCTGCTAAACTCTGAATCTGTCAACAAGAATCTGCACACGGATTGATATCCGCCACCGGTCTTTTGACTGAGACTGATGCGGTATCCGGCAGGCTTATCATCTTCTCCGCCGACAGCTACATCCATCTCAACCACAATGTTTTTGTTTTCCTGTCCACTTCCCAGCTCGTGAATCACAGAACTTTCCAAAACCAGTCGGAAGTTTCCTGCATAATCTACAGCCGGATTGTATGTAAATTCCATACACTTATCGGATACATCGGCAGTGGGGTCAATAACCGTTTTATCCACCACCTGAGAGAAGGTACGATACAAGCCTTCCGCAATACTTCCCTCGTAATGGTCCTTTCCGGTATTCATCAGCGTGGTACCTACTGTATAACTGTCGTAGTTCTCGTCAATAGGGTAGGTTAGCCATTCCGGCTTCGGCGTGGGCGGAGGAAGCACCTCCTGTGACATCATTTCCTGATATGCTGCATGGGTCAACTGGTAAATCTTCAAATTGTCCATAAACATTTCTGCGTTGGTCTCTTGTGCCTCGTTAGGCGTGCCAATGTAAATAGCACCGATATTGGGCACGTTGTTACCGTGGAAAAACGCAATGTCCTTCTGCAACAAATCTCCGTTATAATAATAGTTAAAGGTTCTCTGTTTCTTATCGATGACAAAAGTCAGTGTAACAAATTCACTGTCTGCCACAATCTTTTGTGTATTCTTATCGTGAGAATCATTATTAATCTTGCGCAGAATGCGATAGTCTTCTGTAATCTTCACCCTGGCTGCTGAATGATACTGGCTGTTTTCAGGACGTCTGCTGATAAAGATATCAAAGCCATTTGCTTTGCCTTGCATATTCTTTACCGCAATTTCCATTTCAATCACCATTAACAGGTCATCTGCCTCGGGTCCCACAGTCTGTATCTGGTCTTCATCCAAATACAAATATAATTTGCCATCCAGATTATACTTCTTGACATAGGGGAATCTCATACAGCCATATCCCTCGTAGTCAGGGCGTACCCAGTTTTTAGGGATGACTTTCCAATCCTCCCTGTATTTTTCCGTGATACCATTGATATACCAGTTGAATTTTTCAGTGGTGATATTTTCAATGGGCGTTTTTATCTTGTGATTGAAATTCTCATCTACAATATAATCAATAAAGTCCGCTGTTACATTGATGCGGTAGATGACATCCTCACCATCTACATGCATTTCAATGGTACCGGGAATGGCGGAAGGAGCATTAACAATCACTTCTTTACCGCAATAACTGGTAGCTGTTACAGTAGGCACCTGGGTGATGCCTTTGAATAGATCAATATCATAGGAGAGCGTACTTGCATTAAATGCGTCGTAAGGTTCCCCGTCGATGGTGACGGACTTAATCATCCAGTCTTCCATTGTTGCAACAGTCACGGTGAGTACCGCATACTCTTTATCGGAGGTTACCTTAATCTCCGCAGTACCGATACCGGTGGTGTACAGTCTACCCTGATCGTCAACCTCCACAACGGAACCATCGGAAGTCTCCCAGATAAATCTTGCAGAATCTGCATTATAAGGTGAAATCTCCGGAAGCAATCTATTGGTGCCTGAAATATCAATATAACGGGCAACTTGCTCAAATATGCCTGCCGCCATATCCTTTGTGACGAATTCATCGGGGCGGAAGGTGTCCTCCTCAAGGTCCACCATCAAGCGGTAATTCGTCGCAATGTCTGCATAATCCTTTGCCCATGCAGGAATAGAATCTGCATCAGCAATACGATACAGTGCATTTGCAATATTGTAGGTTTCATTGGAGTTCTTTGCCTGCAAAGCCTTCACAATGACATATGCCATCTGGGCTCTGGTTACTTGCTCATTTGCGCCAAACTCATGTATTCCAAGACTCTCGTAGTTCTCAAAACCATAGAGGCGGGTTACCATTTGAGCCAATTCCCCATGGGTAATCTTCTTTTCCGGGTGGAACCATCCGTCCGCTTCTGCGCCCATGACACCGATGGCGGTCATCTGACGGGTTGCCTTTACTTCCTGTGCTGTATCCAAGTCTTCAAAAGCAGTTGCAGGAAGACTGTCCACAGCAATGGTATACTCTTCACGGTCGAACGTAACTTTCTTTACTTTTCTCTTTGCCCTTCCATAGAATACTGCGCTCTCATCGGCCTGACCCATACCATCGTGAACACTATCCGTTCCGCCATGGGTCAAATCCAGATTGATGTCATTGACAAAGCCTTGCGCCATTGCTTCCGCACAAAAAACAGCATAAAACTCAGGGGTGTCAAAACGCACATAGGGGGCGGAAGAGGATTTCACAAACAATCCCTTCTCCGGCTCATAGTACGCCGCTACAATATTGTCTGCCATTCTGCATGCCAGTTTAAAGTACTGCTCATGTCCGGTATATTTATATAACTTGATAACCGCTACGGTATCCTCGGGGCTCTTGTTGTTGGTCAGCAGATTGACATTGGGATTCTCGCCCATGGCAGTACCCAAATCGCCCAGGTCCACATTCCTGCCCCATGCACGTGCGGCCGCCCAAATTTCAGCTTCTACATCTGCATCCTCTGGCTTTAGGATACTGCACACATCAACGGTACTGATAAACGCTCCTTCCCATACAGACTCATTTTCTGCATAGGTAGCACCTTCATTCAGATAATATCCACCTCTTTGCGCAACCAACTGCTTGCCGCCTTTTCCTTCATTCAAGTCGGTACCATCGTTCAAAATCGGGGTCTTGAACAGATGATTGACAGGATCATAGATGTAGCGGGCACAAGAGAGCATGTTCTTCTTTACAAATTCATAAATCTTTTCATTTCCGGTATACCGGTAAATTTCCGTAAAGTTCTGAGGGCCATAGCCTGCAGTACACTTCAAGGATGTACGGCGTACCAGAGAGTTCGCACCTGCAATTTTAAAATCATCCATGGTTGCCGTCTTAAAATCAAAACCGGATTTGGTCACGAAATCTGCACCGATGAACTGATACAGGAATCTGTCACCGCCGTATATATTGTCGTCGGTCAGGGAACCGTATTCTTCACCAATCAGCATAGTATCCGCATTACCTACACCGATATATTTATCCAAAAGTCTCTCGCCCCAAACAGCATACTTGGGGTCCCCGGTCATCTCGGAAAGGAACCATGCCGCCTCCATCAAATCGTTACCTGTAGACATAAACGGGTGGAAGCTGGATGCCACATATGGGTCAGGATTGGTATACTCACTATCCCAAGCCTCCAAGATTGGTTTATCCCAAGTTGCATGACGGTTCATGGTCAAAGCCGTCCAGTCATAAATATGTCCGTTCCAATAAGCGGTGATAAATCTCTTTGTTCCTTCAGGATCTGCCTTCCACATCAGTTCCCAGGGTACCTGGTAGTCCTTGGTTTCATGATACTGGCAGTTAACTTTACCCTGCATGACATCCACCAAACTGTGGCCGCCTGCGTATAACAAGCCGGAACTATCCACCAAGCCCGGTGTATCATATCTGAATTTGATCTGCTCTAACGCAATTTCTGAATACTCGGGATTGCCCGTCATCAGTGACATTCCATCCAATGCTTTGAGAAAATTAAACTGTGCATATAGATTGGACTGATAGTATTCATTATTGGTGCCTTTGTTCCAAATGGTGGGTTCAAAAGTGTCAACATTTAATCCATCCACGAACAAGTTGGGATACTTTGCGCCCTCAATATTACGCCCATACTTCAGTGCAGTATTGATGTGTCCCATCAGGGCATCCATTCTGGAACTGGGTCCATGGACAACCACGTCATGGCTCATCATATACTCTCTGGACGTCTTGTCCGCCATGTCCACATAACCTGCTGCGGTACCAGCAGTCTTGCCTTCATAATAACCATGATTCACATAGTGAGCGATAATAGCATTTGCATCATCACCATAAGCCGCCTTCACATCGGGATAACTTTCTGCATACACCCAAGGATCAAACAGTTTACCTTCGTCTCTGCCTTCATATAAACCGTGCGTCAAATAATGGTCCACATATCCATCCCAATTGTCGCCGTATGCAGCCTGCAAATCAGGGTATGCCTTTCTATATTCTTCGATATTTAAAATTTTATGTACCCAGTCACGGTCGGAGGGCAAATTTACTGCAGACGCTGTCGTCTGATGCCCTTGTATATTCGCCGTTTCGTCTGTCTTAGGCATTTCGTCTGCTACCACATCCGGGTCGGAAACTTCTTCCCGGATTTCCGAAAAGCTGCCTGCTTCGGATTCATCCACACCTTCGGGCGACTCCTCTGATACATCATCCACAGAAGCTTCTGCTTCGTCCAGGTACGACTCTAACTGCTCTAATTCCTCGCTGGTTAAATCAGATAAATCGGAAGGCACGGAAACTCCGGAAGGAATCTCTACCCCTTCAGGTACCTGACATGCAGTGAGAACCATGATTAAGGTCAGCGCCAATGCTAAAATACTAACCGGTTTCTTTGAACGTTTCATGCTGTTTTGTCCTCCTCACGTAATAGATTTAATAACAACTGGATGGCCACAGGATCACGGCGCAATCCGTATACTTCTTTTTCATCGCCACATAGGCGTCCCTCAAACATCATCTGCGAGATGATCAGTTCACCCTTGGGCAGAGTAAGCTGTACCATAGGTACCCTCGCCAAAAACTTGCCGGCAACTATGAGCGGCGTATATTTCACTTGCTTACCTTTGAGCTCCATATACAATTGGTGGAGATCCTCCACCTTCGCCTTCAGTTCTCCCGCTCTCTCAGCAATGGCAGGCGCATCATCCACAATATGGTGTGCCTGCTTCATGAGTTTGGCCTCGGTCTGTTCGTTCTCGCTTTTCGCGAACTCATAAATGCCGATACAGCTGTAGGCGAAATAACTGCCCGCTTTTATTCTCTCTATATCTGCGCCGCGGGATTTCCAAAGTTCCAAAAAAGCGTCTCCGCTGGCATTTTCAATATTCATCTCCACCGCCGGGACGATGAGTCCGCCCCGCTGCCCATTCCACAGCCATGTGGTCTTGTCCGGAATATTCTTCCACAGATCATCCCGTCTATCTGCAGGGTGGACATGACTTTCCCCTTCTATAACAGGTAAAAATACAGCCCTTATATCCTCCGGTAATTCCCATTCTTCCAAAGCTCCCAGGGAATACTTTGCGGTGACCGCAAAAGTTGTGTCCGTCTTGGCATTGGCGATTTGAGGCCCTGCGCCAAGCAATATCACTTTTTTACCTTTTTGTGTCTGCTCAAGGAGACGTGCTCTTTTTTCTGACACATTTGTCACTTTCAACCCCAAGATAACATCTGCTTTGTCCAAATCATGGGTGTAGGGAATATTATATTCCCGACAAAAGTTTATGCACTCTTTTTCTTCCGGCAGTAAACCAACCGTTTGATTACAGGGCGCGCATGTAACAGACATCACATTTACGTCCCACACGGACTCTGCCTTGCCGCATTTTGCATACATCCCATACCCGCCCCGGCAGTCGGGCATCTTGTAAGGCACTTTATGCATTACCTGCGAATACGCAGGCACTTCGCACTGCAATATATATTGGTATTGGGATTCTCCATCGCACCCTTCTGCCATGCAACCTCGGGCACCATCTTTATGGATACCGCAAACCACTTCCACCTTTGTAGGGGTACCTGTATCGTTAAACACATGAATGGGCACTTCTACCTGCTGTCCGGGAGTAAAGTTTCTGTCCCAGATATTCATGCTGGCTGCAATGGGTTGATAAGATGCAGAAAGTGCATCCCAAACCGGTTTGGGGGTGGGATTTCTCAAATCACCAAAGAAATGGGTGTCTCCGTCTTCCGGACTACCCAACGCGCAGTAGGGAGAATATCCTGCCACGCCCAACCGTCGCCAATACTCGGCAACTCTCACATTTGCCATGGTCTGTAACCACAAGGTATCTTCCTTGGTTCTATCTTTGCCTAAAAACCGTTCGAAGCATTCCGAAACATTGGGATACAACCCTTCGTTTCCCTCCTGGTCGATATAATTGCCACCGAATTCATCTGCCAGCACAGGTTTATCAAAATCTTCCGGGCCATCATAATAAAGGCCGAGATTTTCAAACAGGCTCCACCAATAAGCGTGAATATGAATAACATCGTGGTGGGAAACTACCAATTCAGGATAGCGGTCCTTGATTCTCCGGGATACCCGCAAACCATATTCTGTCTTTTTCGCGTTCACCTCATTCCAGGGATGGAACACACACACGCTGGGATGCTTTGCCGCCACTGCCGCCCAAGTAAGCCACTGTGCTGCCATATTCTCTTCTTCCGCATCCAACTCGTGGAAAAAGCACCATTCCGCCTGTACCATCAATCCGTATCTATCGCACAAATCCAAAAGTCTCTCCGGCGGCAAGCACAAATGGAAACGTAAGGTATTGGCACCCAAAGCCATCATCCGCTTCACAATATGCTCTTCAAACCACGCTTCGTCGAAAGCCACATCCGCGGCTTCCTTCTGACGTAAAAATCTCCCCCAGACCACGGTACTCATCCGCATGGTCACAGGTTCGTCATTTAACTTAAACTTCTTACTATCAATTTCAAAATATTTCAATCCGGCAGATTGGACAATCCTCTCTCCGTCAGCAACACATTCCAGCTCATACAATTTGGGATTCTGTCCACTCCACAGTTCGTGTGCGCCGGCCAAAGTCATGGAAATCTCGTCACGGTCCGAGGTGCTCACACACTCACCTATCACCCTGCCGCCATCCAACAGGCGGAAAGTAACCGGTAATTCTACATCATCAAAAAGCTGTGTTCTATATCGAATCACCAGGGTATCATCTTCCTTGTGATAGATGGGCACAATTTCGTCCACCCGCACATCGCCGTGAACTCTCAAGACGACATCATCCCACAAGTGAGAAGAAAGATTACTGCGCCATAAATCTGCTTCAGAAACCACCGACGCATCCGTCCGGGGGACCTTATCCAAAGGAGTAAGGCAGATTTCAATGGTTATCGTGTTACCCGGCCGCACCGCTTCATGCGCAAGCAGATGATGGGTCAGAGTCATGCCTCCCACAGCCTGTGACACCTTTTCCCCGTTCACATACACTTCCGGATAAAACCGGGCCCCCTTCAAATCCAAGGTTGCCCATTTCCAGTTTCCATCCGGTAACGCGATATCCCTTCTATACCATACATACCCTTCGTTTATTTCATTTGCAGGAAAAGGAAGGCCCGGCACCTGTGCCACACCTTCATAATTCCGATCTATTCCGATTTCCCACTGTCCGTTCAGACAAATCATATCGTAACCTCTGCCTTCTTGCTATCATATAACGTCAATTCTATAACAATCTTGACATCGTCTGAAAAGAAAACTATAATTTGCTTATATCTATTATATATTGTAGTGTCAGGGACTGTAAATATAATTATTTTTCCCAAAATATAAGAATATCAACATGGAGGGACCAATGGGTGACCAAATGGATTTCCAAAAATTTCAACATATCATAAATACGACTTCTGACGCTTATTACCCGTTGTTGCTACCCACATTGACCTCCCTCCCCTTTTATATCGTCTCCATCGGTATTCAACGTGAGGAGGGCAAAATCAATCATCCGGGTCTTATGTATCAGGAGGAGGATGCGCAAATGGTGCGTCCGGAAGCCTTTTCCAATTACCACATTTTGTATTCTGCCAGCGGCTTAGGCGAGGCAGTCGTCAATGGTCAAAAAACCCTTGTCCCACCGGGAAGTTTTATCTTTTCTACACCCGAAAACGCCCGTTCCTATGAGCCCGTAGAAAGTCCATGGTGTACCAAATGGATTTCTTTTAACGGATATGCGCTGGAGAAACTACTACCCTTCAAGGGTGGCGTTTACTCTTTATCCGATCCGGAAATCTTCGAGCAATACTTCTCTGCCATTTTCAACGCTCCCAAAAATCAGACATGGATGCAGGTATCCTCGTCGCATTTATACCGCTTTCTGCTGGAATTAATCTCTACTACATTCACACCCGCTCCCACGGACAAAACCAGAAAGCAAGTGAGAGCTGTGCAAAATTACCTGAATACACATTTTCACGAGGAACTCAGTTTGGGGGACATGGCTAATTTGGCCGGTATATCAGAAACTCATTTATGCCGTTTGTTTCAGGAGGTATTACAGGTAAGACCCTTTGAATACCTCACGCACCTTCGTATCCAAAAAGCCAAGGAATTACTCCAAAAATATCCCACCTTGCATACCGCCGAGGTGGCACACATGGTGGGATATAAATCACCTAGTTATTTTACCATGTTATTCAAACAGGCAGAGGGCATTACACCTTCCGGATTTCGCAACATGCAACCATAAAACAAAAAAGTTCCGATCTAAAACCGGAACTTTTTTGTTTGCTTATCTTGCCACGCCTTCCATAGCCTTGGATTCAGGGATGAATACGGGCATTCCGCTTTCCTCGGACTCTGCGGCTGCAATTGCAATCACCGCAGAATCACGAGCCCCCTTAATACCATACATACCAATCTCATTTTTCAAAATATGCTGAGCAAAGGCTTCAATAATGGCATCGTCTCCGCCGCCATGACCACCGGTCTGTTTCTCAGGATAATAGTACACAGGCTCATCCTCATGACGTTTCCATACCATAATTTTGAAATTTTGCTCATTATCGTAAAATGCAGTAAGTTTTCCTTTATCACCTACAAACATAAACTCTCTGGTATACTCCGGTGTAAAATGGCATTCCATATAGGACATGCGGGCACCGTTGTCGTAGTCCACGATAACCAAACTGTTGTCAGGCACATCACACTCTACGGAGTACACACATTTGTCGCCCATAACCTTCTTTACCCTCTGGCCATAGTCCATATAGAAATCTCGTTTTGTTCTCTGATAAGGGCAGTCTTTCTCACAATCCTTGCAATACTTATCATCGGATTCCCAGCCACCGAACACATCCAAACCGCCACTACAATATACCTTCACAGGGGAAGCATCCATAATCCAGTTTGCCAAATCGATGGAGTGGGTGCCTTTCTCCAAAATCAGACTCTTTATGTACTCTTTTTTCTTTCTGTCGCTATGATAGTAGAAGTTACCACCTACGGAAACATTATCTACCACAGTTGCAATCTTGATGGAGCCGATATCTCCGCGCTCTACAATCGCCTTTACGTCCTTCATAAGACTGCAGTATCTTAATTCCAAGCCCACCATCATAACCGTGTCTGTGCCATACCAGGCATCCACAATCCTGTCGCAATCCTCAATGGTCTGTGCCATAGGCTTCTCCAGATACAAATGCTTCTTTGCCGCCAAAACCTTAGTGGCTACTTCCGCGTGGGTTTTGTCATTGGTTGCTACTACTACCGCGTCTAGGTCGGGATGCTTTAAAAACTCATCCACATCCGTATATCCTGTGACATGGTCACCAAATTTTTTCAATGCATCGTCCACTGCATCCTGCATGATGTCACACACGCACACCAGGTTGAAGTAGCCCATTTTCATGAAGTTATCGCCTCCGAAGTATGCACCTCTGGGACCCAAGCCAATGATACCCAAATTAATCTTTCCGTCTTTCATCGCAAGTAACCTCCTCAATTGGTTATTGACTTATTTCTGCCTTTATTATAACTTTTATATTAGGATAAAGCAAGTAAGCGATTTGCTGAATATTAACAATATATTGCTATGTGGCATTGTGGAGCGCGTACAACCATGAAAAGAATATTCTTTGAATCCCATGATATGAAAGACAGAATACATATTTATCACCACACTGTCTTGAAGAAAAAGCCGGCCGACTACGTGGTGGGTTTTAATTGGCATGAAAACATCGAGATTCTCTGCATTGCAGATGGTGCAGGATATGTGCTGTGCAATGGTAATAAGCGCAAAGTCACCAAGGAAGATATTTTCGTCATTAACGCTCACGAACTCCATGGTATCACCACGGAGGATACATTGGAATATCATTGTGTCATCGTGAAGTCCGACTTTCTTGCTGCCAATGGGGTGCACACTCCCGAACTTCACTTCCCTAACCTAATTCAAAGTAAAGAACTTTTTTCTTTATATATGAATGTGGTGCAGGAAATTACAACGGAATCCAAATATCGTGATTTGGGCATCCGTGCCCAAATACTGGAATTGTTTGTTTATCTTATGAGGAATCATTTGACAGAATCTCATGTCCCCGCACAAGAACCCGGTGCGCTGGAAAGTATCAAGAAAAGCGTCATTTTCCTCCACAGGGAATATGCCCGCAAGCTGACATTGGACGAGATAGCAGACGCGTCCGGTTTAAGTAAATATCATTTTTCCAGAGAATTCAAAAAGGCCACTGGTTCCACCGTGACCTCCTATTTAAATATGGTTCGTTGCCAACACGCCAAACTATTAATTGCAAGCGGGGAACATTCGGTCCACGATGCTGCAATCATGTGCGGATTTACAAATGATTCTTTGTTTTCCAAGACTTTCCAAAATGTCATGGGATGCCTGCCGTCGAAGATTAAATCCAAACAGAGTTTTGCTATACACTAATCAAATTGCCGTTCTACGCTCTCTATCATACCAATAACAGCATTATTTAGTTCACATGCTTTTTTTGATGTTATGACAGGTGTTCCCGCTGCAGCTTCTATCGCCATTCGTGCGTTACCCGCTATGCCACCACCTCGTCTAGCCACGTTCCTACTCTGCTCAAATCCTTCGGGATGAATTTGCCTAGAAATTTCCGTTGTAGCTGTTTCGGCCAACATATTAAGCACAATTTCGGTAGTACTCATATTGTCCCTTAAATTTTCCTTTTTTAGCCCCTTAAAATCTTTATACTCTCTCGTGGACATTCCTGACCAGGCTCGCGTAATCTCGTCCGTTAGAATAGCATACTCTTTTCCCGGCTTAACACCCCTGTCCTGCCATTCATCAGTCAGTTCTTTTCTAACCTGTATCGCCTGTAATCTTTGATTAATCCATTCGCGGGAGTATCCCTTTTTCAAATATGTATCCAAGGCTCTGTCTATCGTGAGTTCAGGATCTAATGTCTCCTCTATGCGTTCGCGTCCAACCTGTGCCAACCACATTTTAAGTGGTTCCGCTTTTTTTGAGGGAATAGACTGGATAATGCGGAGAAGTTGCTCTGTGTCAGCAACATCTGTACTATACCGTTTGCCATCTTTAGGAGACATCATTTTCAGTTGGTAACAATTTGTAACCAACTCATTTCCTTCCTCCTTCAATCTGTTTTTTAACACCTTCCAATAATTTCTTGCACCATCGTAATCCGTTTGCTCCGTCAGCACTCCCACAACATCCACGACCGAAAAGTACCATTCCTCTTTTTCAGTATCCCAAGCCGTACGAATCGGCTGCTCCTCAAACAATTGAACTTTGTCACTCATTTGCGCTACCCCTTTCATTCAATTTTTGATCATATAGCAATTGGTATCTTAAAAGTCTTGGAATATACGAAGGTGGGGTTCTTTTGCCTGCTTCCCAGTCCTCTATCGTTCTAAGTGGGATACTCGTATATTCAGAAAACTCTCTTCTGTTCATTTCCGTGCTTTCTCTCATTTGTCTAATCATCTGTGCTAACTCCACTTTTTGCACCTCCTGTTTATATAATATCACACTTCAAGGCACAACGCAATGCGTGGTTTTTGGAAAAATATATTTATTGCTCCATCAATCTTCCCAAGAATCCTGCTGCCGACTGGATCATCTTCATGTCAGCCTCGTTCATCTTCACCTTAGCATCATTTTGGAGTAGCACAACACACCCAATGATGTCCCCTTCGCAAAGAATGGGCACCATGGCTTCATACTGATACTCTCCATCCACTTCGTCACAAACAGCCACAAAGTTCCTATCTCCCTTTGCCGCCATCACACTTTCTCTGTTATGGATTTTTTCATCCAACACCTTACCCACCGGTTTGTCCAACATCTGTTTATATCCACCGGCAACAGCGATGAACTTCTCCCGGTCAGCAATCAGTGCCGCATGGCCGGACACCTGTGCCAGGCTCTCCGCATACTGCTTGGCAAATCCGATCATTTCTCCAATAGGGGAATATTTTTTTAAAATAATCTGCCCTTCCCTATCGGTATATATTTCTAACGGGTCGCCTTCACGGATGCGCAGAGTGCGGCGGATTTCCTTGGGAATCACCACACGGCCCAGGTCATCGATTCTTCTCACAATTCCTGTTGCTTTCATATATAAATCAATCTCCTTGTTTTAGTAATAGTGATACTATTATCTGTAAAACAAGGAGATTTATACTTTTATAGATTTATTTTTCAAAAAAGACGGGCTTTCCTGATTTTGCGCTTTCATAGATTGCACAAATCAATTTTTGAATTTTGAGCGCCTCTTTGCCGCTTATAAACGGTTCTATACCTTCTTCAACAGAATGGTAAAAATCGGCAATCTGGCGGATGTGCTGGAATCCCCAATAATCCTTGCCGCCTTCGTAGTAGATGCCGTCGTCCTGCTGAGAAACGGTCTCCACGGTGCCGTCAGCAAATTCGATCCGTGCATCATCGTAGCTCATCACCACTCTACCCTTTTCGCAGCAAAGGCGAATCTCAATCGGGTCATCACAGCCATAGTTATTCATTGCCCAGAACGCCATCGTTGCTCCATTTTTATAGCGGATATAGCCCTCGCCGGTATCGTCCACCTTCATAATATCGTGGGCACGGTTGGCGATGCTTGCCTGAACTTCAATCGGCTCGGAATTGATGAACCAGTTGGCAAGATCCAGCGAGTGGATTGCCTGATCGATAATAACACCGCCACCCTCTTTATCCCAGGTGCCTTTCCAATCGGAAAGGGAATAATAGGAGTCCGGCTTACACCAGGTAAGGGTGCAGCGGGCGCTAATGATCTTGCCCAGCTTGCCGCTTTCCAGGTTTTCCTTGACCGACCGGGAAGTGTTATTATAGCGGCATTGGAAGATGATGCCGTAACGCAGGTTCTTTTCCTCTGCCAGGCGAACGTTGGCTTCGCCGCTTTCATAATCGATGCTCATCGGCTTTTCGCACAGCACATTCACACCGTGTTCCAGCGCATAGCGTGAGATGATAGGGTGCATATAATGGGGAACACAGATATGGACAACGTCCGGTTTCTCTTTTTCGATCAGTTCCTTGTAATCATAATATGCGGGAACGTTATATTTTTTTGCCGCTGCGTCTACACGGTCGGGCTTAATGTCGCAAACGCCGACAAGCCTAGCGTTTTCAAGATGGTCCACACTGGTGGCGTGCATTGTGAAGATGGAGCCGCATCCGATAATTCCAACTCTAAGCATTAGCCCAACTCCCTTTCAAGCAAGAATTTAAGCGAAGCGGAGCCGTCGGCAAGGGTTGCTTGCTTGATCTCTTCGCCGTTTTTCGCACACTCGGTAAAATAATAAAGCTCGTTATAATATCCGCCAAGATCGGAAATGTTTCCGCTTGTGCCGCCCATCGCACTGAGTTCTTTCTTTTCAATCTTGATTTCCTCTACACCGCCGTCAGTATAGAGCATAAATTTGCCACCTGCATTTTCAACAACAGCCTTTTCAAATACCACACGGAAGGTTGCCTCAAACGGGTGCGATGCAGGCAGACCCCAAGTACCCTCGACGGTGATGGCGCAATCATCATACTGCATCAAGGTATTTACATAGGAATTCTTTTCACTCAAAGTGTTTCTTACAGAGTGAAGCGTCTTAGGTTCACCGAAAAGCGACAACACAAAATCCACATCGTGAATATGCAGATCCTGCGCCGCACCGCCCGAAAGAGAAACATCGTGCAACCAGTTGTTCCAGCCCCAGTCCGGGCTCGGGCTGATGCGGCGGAAGTTCGCGTTGACGACCTTGCCGTATTTGCCGCTACGAACGATATCACGCAGGGCTACATATTCATCCCAAAAGCGAATAACCTGACCAACCTGAACAAATGCGCCGGTTTCCATCTGCTTCGCCTTCAGCAACTCGCTTTCGGCGATGGTGAGGGTGACCGGCTTTTCGACAAAGACGTAGCGAACCTTTTCCATAGCGAGCAGTGCGTATTCGGCGTGAAGATAGGTGGGCAGACAAATGTCGATGATATCCACGTCTGCCTGCTCAATCAACTCTTTACCGTCGCCGAAGATCTCGGCGCCGTCAGCTAACTGCGCTGCCTTTTCGGGGCGGATATCCGCTACTGCGGCGAGGGTTACACCCTCTAAAGCTTTATAACAATTTGCGTGCATGGTGCCCATAAAGCCACAACCGATAAGTCCAACTTTCAACATGTTTATTTCCTCCCTAAAATTCGGTCCATTGCATTGGATGTGTTATATATAATCGTTTCAGTATGATATTTATAATTGGGGATCATCTCAGCAGTTACCCAACCGTCATAACCGACTCGCTCCAGTTCTGTCATCACAGCAGGGTAATTGACGTCGCCTGCGAGCAGGTCTACAAATCCGTGCAAACCGCCGGCCTCCACCCGATAGTCTTTAAAATGCACCTTTTTGATCCGGTTGCCCAAGGTGCGGATCCAGTGTTCCGGATAGCCATTGGCAAGGGTGTTGCCGATATCCAGATAACTTCCCACATAGTCGCTACCGATTTCATCAATGAAATTGCGCATTTCCATCGGAGAAAGCAGGAATTTGTTCCATACATTTTCAAGTCCGATGTTCACCTTATATTCCTCGGCGCATTGCTTTACCTTCATTATCGATTCGAAACTGCGATTATAGCAGGTTTCATAATCCATCACCTTGCCGGGAGCGGCAAACTCGGCATTCACACAACCGGGAATAACAAGAATAGACTCGCAGCCGAGAGTCGCTGCTGTTTCTAACTGCTTTTTTACGATATCCTGTGCCTTGGCGCGAATCGTCTCGTCTGCATCGTTCAGGAAATACGACCAATAAAGCCCGCAGGCAACGCTGTAAAGCTCGATGCCACTTTCTTTTGCCTGACGCTTGACCTCAAGCAACTCCCTTTCGGTGGACTCGAGCGTAATCTCGCCGGCGCCCTCATCCAGAGCCACCTCTACGCCCTCAAAGCCGGCGTCGGCGGCAAGGGCAAAGGTTTCGGCCAGTGTTCCTTCGGGGAATGACCAGATGCTGATACCTTTTTTCATAGAAAAACCTCCTTGCTTTTTTTTAATTTTCTGTTATCATTGTATTAAACAAGTGCATTTTTGAACAGTTATTTTTGTGCTTTATATGTTCATTATCGTACACGTAGGAGGTGCCACCTTGGAAAAAGGATATATTAAAACGCGACCCAAAACGGTCGTAGATATTACAAAAATTGTTACGATTCATTATTACGAGGTAGGTAAAGACTTCATTTTCGACGGCGAATGTCATGATTTCTGGGAAATGGTTTATGTTGATAAAGGTAGTGTTGCCATAA
The DNA here is from genome assembly GCA_017397645.1 of Lachnospiraceae bacterium. Classification (GTDB taxonomy): domain Bacteria; phylum Bacillota; class Clostridia; order Lachnospirales; family Lachnospiraceae; genus Acetatifactor. Next base: position 85,898 of record JAFQIE010000026.1, read on the forward strand.
CGCGTGACGGAGAAGAAATCATTCTCACGCAAGGCGAGATTATTTTTCATCGCCCAAATGAGTTTCACACCATTCAATCCTTTGACTCAGCGCCAAACTTTTTTGTTATCTCGTTTGTTTCATCGTCCCTTGCTATGAAATATTTCGAACACTTTTATTCCCCGCTTAAAAAGATACACAAATCTCTTTTGACCTCTATCATTAAAGAGGCAGAGGAAAGTTACCTTATTCCGAAAAATGACCCCAACTTACGCAAACTACGACGACGAAAAGATGCGCCTCTGGGTAGTGAACAACTTATAAAAAGTTATTTAGAGCAACTACTCATCTATCTTCTGCGCTCGGATAAAAGCACCGAAAGCACCGCCGTTCTTCCACCCTTGGCAGAAGAAAAGCCGCTGGTTTCAGCGCTAAAGGATTATATTTGCTCTCGATGCGAAGAAAACATAAAGGTTGACGAAATCTGCCGGGCGTTCGGTTATAGCAAAAGTTTTTTAAGCCGACTGTTCCGCGAATACACAGGAAGTAGTCTTGCTGCCTTTGCAATTGCTCAAAAAATGGAACGCGCAAAAGAACTTTTGCGTGATGATCGCTTTAACATTACACAGATCTCCGCTAAACTTTCTTTTGAAAATCCGCAGTATTTTGCTCGTGTTTTCAAGCGCGAATGCGGTATGACGCCGACCGAATGGAAACAACTGGCATGCAAATAGGTTTTTGATGACAAAAAGCGAGGTGAAAATCACCTCGCTTTTGCTATGTATAAAAAGCCGTCCAAAACCCGATTTTGACACCAATGCGTTCAATGGGGCAAACCAGTGAAAACCCTAGTGCTTATGCGGGTTTCAAGCGGTTTGCCCTATTATAACGCATTCCTCTATACGGCGTACTATACCTGTTGCTTTCATATATAAATCTCCCTTAAATTCAAATCGTGATACTATTATTTGTAATTTGTAGGAATTTATACTGTTTGATATTAAAAACTGTCTAAAAGGATCAATGTTGCATGTGACAACATAATAAAAATCAGGGAACAATAACCAATGTTTTAACGTATATTGTTCCCTGAAAGCATCTAATATTCGTTTGATAATAAGAAATCAAGTTGTCACCGACTTCAAGAAGACGGTCATATTCTCTCTTTTCAGTCTTCTCTGATTTGATTTCCTTGGTTATTTGAATATAAAGTTTATCATTCTGTCTAGTGGCGATAAAATCAATTTCTCCGTTCGGTGTTTTGCCGATACAAACTTCATAACCTCGGCGAAGCAATTCAAGGTAAACCACATTTTCAAGCATTGCAGCAACACTCTGGTCATTATAACCTAGAACACTATATTTGAACGAACTATCTGCAAGATAAAACTTCTCTTGTGTTTTAAGCAGTTCCTTGCCTTGCACATCATACCTTGAACAACGGTGCAGTATATAGGCGCTCTCCAATTTTTCAAGGTAATTATATACCGTCTCGTTGTCTATGGTGCGATGCTCGGACTTGATGTAATCGGAAATAGCCTTTGCTGAGAATGTCTTACCTACATTGTCAAAGACAAACTTCAGAACTCGCTCTAACTGGTCAACCTTGCGAATTTGATTTCTCTTAACGACATCTGAGAATATGGTTGAATTATAAATATCACGAACAATAGTATAAGCATTGTCCAGCGGATACTCTTGCAAGTGTATTGCGGGAAAACCGCCATACCTGATATAATTTATCAATTCCTTGTGAATGTCTTCTACCTCGCCATACCGCTTTTTAAATGTGAGATACTCCTCAAATGAAAGAGTGAATATACGGAAGGATACGTAGCGACCTGTTAGATAGGTTGCAATCTCGGAAGACATCATACGAGAGTTAGAACCGGTAACATATATATCCACATCAAAATCCGTATTGATGGAATTTACGGTTTTCTCCCAAGAAGTTATTTCCTGCACTTCATCAAGGAACAAGTAGGTTTTCTCGGTATCTGATAATTTTGATTTAAGCATTTCGTATAACTGCTTTGCTGTCATATCTTCATATTCCATCGAGTCAAAGCGATAACTTATGATTCTTTCATCTCTAATCCCTCTTTTACGAAGTTCGTCCATTATCATTTGCATAATAGTGGATTTGCCACAACCACGAACATCGAGAATTTAGTTGGTCAATAGTTTTGCGGTTATAACCCGAAAAACTTTTCATAAATTACTAAAGTTGCGGTTATGATCAGGGTCATTGTAAGCCCTTATATCTTTCTACCACACTATCTATGCATGCTTAATCAAAATCTTTGCTGTTATTATTTTCGTTTTAAGGGTATTTATACCGTGAGCCTCTATTCTACGGACAATTCCTGTTGCTTTCATGTACAAAAACTCCTTTTCATTCTTGCTAAAGTTACTTGAAGTTTAGGGGTATTATACCGCAGCACTATTGTCGGTAAAATATTCAGAAACATGTTGACCAGCGCGATAGGGACCGCTATAGAAAATGCACACATTTTAGGCATAAGCAACATAGGCATAAATCCAACACAAATCTCCCCGTTTGCACAATCACGAACGGGGAGATTTTGGGTTACACTCCTATAAGGATTTCTCTGCTATTTTATTTGAACGGATTGATGTAATCAAACACATCCAAGTACTGACCAAAGAACTCTCTAAAACTGCCGAACTCTCCGTCAGACTGGATATTGATGTAATCCGTCAGCGGTCCGCTGATTAAAGCGCCGATAGCCACCAAAATAGCCGTAAATATGTAGCCTAAGACAATCCAAATCAATGCTGCAATAGCAAAATTTTTGATATTCTGGTTCTTAGCTACAAAAATCATAACGATACTTGTAATCAAGCCAACAATAGGAATAGAGAATAATACAATCAATCCGATATATATACCTACCCCAACCGGCTTTCCTGCATTGTTGATCATAGGTTCTTGCACTTCATGTTTTTCCATAATTTAGCCCTCCTTGGTTCATTGGTGTAAACCGTTTTTCTAAAACAAAAACCCTTTACACTATATGTATAGTATAAGGGGTTTTTCTATGTAAAACATCCATCTTAATCTCGAAAAAAAGTATGGTATCAAACAAAATCTATCAACTGCTTTCGTTTTTCAACACCGGTTTTGTCCTTTGCTGCGCGGATTAAAGTTTTCACTGAGGATTCACTGATAGACAACCGTCTGGCAATCTGTCCGTCCGATAATCCATAACAAACAAACCGCGCTACCTCCCGCTCTCTGGGCGATAGATGAACGGCCACCGTCTTCTTCAAAACGGCGTTATGCAATTTCGTCCAGCCGGCATGTAATTGCTTGTGCAATTCCTTTATCTTTTTCAGCGCCACCGGATCCACAAAGGCAATGCGTCCATCCATAAAAGAACCCAATTGCCGCCTGTACTCCACCAAAGGTCCATACAAACCATCTGCCAAGCAAATGGCAATGGCCTTATCCAAATGCCGAATCGCTGCCGCGTCGTCACCTCCCTGCCGGTAAGCCACGGCACAGGTAAGCCGCAAATAGACTTCCGCCAAGATTACCCTATCTAAAACAACCTGCGAAATCAACGGTTCCAACACGAAGGGCAATATCTTCATAAATGCCATCCCCCGAACGCCATCTATCTCCAAACTGCCCATGGCAAGTTCCTGCGCTGTTACCAACAAATGCCTTGCGTAATAAACATAGGCTGCAGGGTACGCGTCTCTGGGCAGGAAATCAAAGCATCCTCCCGCAAACCAATCCGGGAAGTCATCCGTATCACGAATGGCACTGTCCGCCGCCGCAATGGAAAGTGCTAAAATATCCCTGTCCACATCATTTTTACAAGGCACATCCAACAGATGCCTCCTGGCTTCGTTCCACAGCCTCACATCGCCCTTCCACATGGCCACCAAAGACAGTAAGATTCCGCCGGAAACAATTATATAAAAATCCGTGTGGTTATCCAAAAGCTCCCTGGCGTGTTCATAAACCTGCTCAATTTCACCCCTGCTGTAATGAATGGCTGCCGAAAATAACATGTGGCTTTCTTTGCTGTATGCCAATGCATCCATGCTTTGATCTGCAGTTCCCGCTTCACGATATAGGTCTGTCATGTGTAAAAGGGGGCTCTGCCGAAGCAGCTGTTTCGACTGACTATTTTTAGCCTCCCTATACCTTCCATCCGCAGGTTTTTGTGCCTCTGCGGGAATCATCCAGTTATGACCAAAGTATTCTGCCCCGGGAATTTTGCCCTTTTTGCAATATCCCTGGACACTTCGCAGGGATATACCCCACTTTTCTGCTGCTTCCTTCGCTGTAATTTTCATCCGCCATCCCTATCTTTCGTTTCTGCGCAATTTATAATTTCATTATATTGCTTTTAGGCGGAATTTGCAATACCGGGGGTTCTATTCCTTCACTGTTCTTTCCACAATGGAGTCCTGGGTCGTCTTTGCCAAATTGTTAAAGTATTCCGAGTATCCGGTCACTCTGACCCTGAGGCTTCTGTACTTCTCCGGGCAGGCCTGCGCTTCCAAAAGTTCTTCCTACTTGCGATTTTCGGGCGAATGGGTTACAATATCACATAGAATATTTCGCTAATATTGATCTTGAAAGGAGATTCACCATGCCCTTGGAATACGAAATAAGACAAGCCATCTGTGAGATTGGAAAAAGACTCTATGCGAAAGGATATGTTGCTGCTAAACACGGCAATATCTCATATAAATTGAGTGAGAACGAGTACCTTTGCACCCCCAGCGGAGTGTCCAAGGTATATCTGACCCCCGACAAAATCGTGAAGGTGGATGCGAATGGTAAGAAAATAGGCACATGCAAATACAAGCCCACCTCTGAGGTGACATTACATATCCGCATGTACAAAGAGAATCCGGAGCTACGTGCACTGATTCACGCACAACCGCCCTTCTCTACTGCATATGCCATCAAAAATGCGCCCATTAACGACTGTGTACTTCCCGAGAACTATGTATATCTTGGCGTAGTACCTAAGGGTGCATACAACAAAGAAACCGGCGAAATCTCCGCCGCACTGATTGATTGTCTGAAAAACAAGAAGGGATTTTTGTTCGAAGGAACCAGTGTATTCTCCACAGGCGACACCTTGGAGAACGCATTTGATAATGTAGACTCATTGGAATTCTACTCCAAGATGAATTTCATCGGAAGCTACATCCCCAACGGCCCTGCTGTCGTAGAAGCGGTTTCCACGCCCTCCGGCAATGACGCCGTGGTACAAATGATTACGGAGCAGGTGATGCGTCAGCTGGGAATGTAATACGAAATGAATCAAGCGCAAACGAGGTACAATGACATGCCAAACAATGCAGTGATTTTCGGTGATAGTTATTCCACATTTGAGGGGTATAATCCTAAAGGCTACGCCACCTATTATTCCATTCAGGATCCTAACGAATCCGGCGTGACGAAGAAAGAAGAAACCTGGTGGCACCAGGTGATGGATGAGGGCCACTTCAACTTATTGCATAACAACAGCTGGTCCGGTTCCACCATCTGCTACACAGGATATGATGGTGATTGCTCCCGCTCTTCTTCGTTTATCTATCGGTTAGAGCAAAAAATAGAAGAAGGATTCTTCGAGCAGAATGAAATAAATACTGTCTTCGTGATGGGTGCCACCAACGATGCGTGGTGTGGTGCCGACTGTGGCGAAATGAAGTACGACAACTTTGAAAAGGCAGATTTGTACAAGGTGCTACCCGCCATCTCCTATTTCTTCAAAACCCTGCGGAATGCAGTCCCCCAGGCCAAGATTTATTGTATGATAAACGCAGATTATTTGACTCCGGAAATTACGAAAGGTTTTCAGGATGCCTGCGGGAAATATGACTTAGTCGAGGTTTACATCAAGGATCTGCCCGTGGCCGGTGGACATCCCACCGTGGAGGGTATGGAGTACATCAAAAATTGTGTCATGCTTCAAGTGAATCAATAAACTCAAACATCAAAAACGGAGTGTACCGGGTCATCCCCAGTCACTCCGTTTCTATATTAATGAATATGCATTTTTTTAATATCTTATTGCGTTTTCTTTCATATTTTATTACAATTATCTTGGAGGAAGCAAACATGTCTGTATTTTACGATATTTCGAGCAGAAACAATGAAGGTAGTTTTGCCGTCCGTACACATCTGCACGACAACTATGAAATCAATTTTATGCTGACAGAAGGCGTTGAGATTAAAGTAGAAGATCAAACATTTATTTCCAAGAAGGGAACCGTCTGCCTTTTCCCGCCTTACTCTCTGCATGAGGTAATATCTAACCGAAAGAAATATCAGCGGTTCGTTCTGAATTTTAATGATATGCAAATAATCCAGGCTTGCAGCGTACTGGAACCAATTATCTCTGCCTTGAAAAAGCCATATCTCCCACTGATTTTTCTTTCTGAGGAGGATACCTCAACGCTGACGGCTCTTTTTCAGACAGCGCTGGATACAAGTGTTTCCGACTCCCCCTATGATGATTATAAAAAAATCAAAGCACTAGGAGACATATTACACTTCCTAGTGCCGCTTTTGAAGGAGAAATCCGTATGCTCACCCCAAAATAGGAGCGAAATTGTTAGCATATTGACCTATATCAATGCACATTTACATGAAAACATCACCGTAGACAGCATATCGAAACATTTCGATATGAATAGCGCGACCCTTTGGCGTCTCTTTAAAAAATATCTCATGCTGTCCCCCAAGGAATATATTTTACGGGCGCGTATCGGCGTGGCTTCCAACCTTTTGGTGAATGGTTCTTCCGTTGCTGACGCCGCTGCCAAATCCGGATTTAATTCCTACTCGCATTTCGTCCGTGCCTTTACACAACACATGGGAATTTCACCGTACCAGTATGCAACGCGGGGAGAAACATACATAACTACCACTCTGAAATAAGATGATTATTCAAAGTATCTTTCCAAGATATACGCAAGCATATGCTCCTCATATAATCAATCCGCTTTCAGTCGTTCTACTTCGCCCCTCAGATACAGGTTCTCCTTTGTGCCCTGAATGATAGGATGAATTTTTCTTTCTTTCACCAAATACGCCAAATTCTGTCTGGAACAATGTAACATTTCGCAGACCCTCGTTGTATCCAGCACACTTCTATTGATAAATGCATAAAAATCCTTCGCAACCAGGGGTAAGCGTTTCCCTTGCTGACGCAAAATCTTATAAGGAATCTTAATGCTTTCATCAAACACCGCGGTGTATCCGCCTGCCCCGACTTTGACGCTGTCAAGTAATGGTCTATGCTTTCGGATGCGGGCCGCGTCGGGATGCTTACCTTCTAACCGGTTCAACTCCACCTTATACACTGCATCATCTCTAAATAGACACAATAACGCACCGTCTTCCGTAGGAAAACACTCTGTCAGAGTTTTACTCTGCCTGGTTTGAATATCATTAGGAATATCTTCTAACGAGACTTCTCGAATATAACATTCGTCTTGGGAACACCTTCCGCCGGAAAGCGCTAAAAAATCCATTTCATTGTATTCCTTCATTTTATATCTTTTTAATATTGCTCCTATGTTTTGTCGCCCCGGAGGAACCACCCTCTCCCGTATCCACATCAGAGTGGCACCTTCCTCAATCGTAAATTCTTTCTCGCACACATACTTTTGAAACAACAGTGGTGCTTCCCACTCATCTAAATCATCACATAGTTCAACAATATAACTTTTCGAATCCTCAAAATAGAACAAATAGCCTATCGGGTTTTCCCGTTGCAATGCCTTGTCATAAATTGCATAACTTTTCATATTCACACCACCTGTTCCATAGCATATCCCATATCTTATTCAAATGTTTCGCAGACAATATCCCCGTCAAATCAGCAAATAATACGTCTTTATTCTCTACCGTCAGTGATTTACTAAAAACCGCACTTTTATCCGCAATTAAACTTAAATTATCATGAGTAGACCTGCTTCCGATGAAATTCTGGCAGGGTCTGTCCTGCATGATGTCAAATGCATCTATCTCTCGCTCCGTGTAGCAGGAGCATAAAAATGACAAACCGTGGTCAAATAATGGTGCCACTCTTATCGTTTGCTCTTTTGCATTTCGTAGCACCTCCACATTAGCTCCGTGTCGGTCTCTATTCATAATCAAATAGTCTACAGCCAACATCGTCTCGATATACTTTTTCCATCCTTTACGAACACAAAAATCATATCGGCTTTCGTCTGCTTTTCTGTTGATCTGATAGAAATTATCCAACGCAGATTTACTTTCTCCGGTGCGCTTAAAATCCTTGGATGCACAAAGCCATGTTTCATAACTTTTGCCATCAACCTCTATATCGGCGTGGATTAATTGATAGGATAGGTGCTCTATTCCCAAAACATCTAAGAGACGGTCCACGATAATCTCATTCACGCACTCATGTCCCACAATACCTTTCTCGATGTCGTAGTTTGATAGTTTATAATATGTTTTTACGCCGGATATTACGGATTGTGCCTTCAGGAAAGTACCCGCCGTTCCGCTGGAACTTCTAATATGATCCCATTTAAGGTATGTCAAATCTTGCTTTTCTCTTATTACCTTGTTGTCCATACCGGCGCCTCCTTCTGTATTATAAATATATCATTTTATTTGACGCGCGTCAAATAGATTTAATTTTTCACCAAAATCACCCGTTCCATGTCCTTCTCCCGGAAATATTCCCTCGCCCTAGGTGCATTAGTAATCACACAATCAAGTGTCTGAATGGGCACCAGATTATACGGGGTGGATAGAGAAAACTTTGTCTCATCGCATAGAAATACCGTTTTTCGGGATTGATGAATGGCCACCTTGCGGATCTGCGTCTCAGGAAGACTGGGGTCAGTCAGCATCCCCTTTTCATTCACCCCATGACAGGAAAAGAAAAAGGTATCAATATTGAATCTCTGAATAAACTCCTCTGCAAAACTTCCAAAATGTGCCAACGAGTTAGGAAAAATCTCTCCGCCGGTGAGGTATGTTTTAATGCCTCTTTGCACCAACCGCGTTGCCAGAGTAATGCCGTTGGTGATTACCGTCACCTGTTTCTTAGGATCGATAAACTCTCCCATTTGTAATGTGGTGGTAGAGGAATCTATAAACACAATTTCATTGTCCTGTATCAATTCTGCTGCCGCACGGCAGAGCGCCCGTTTTTCCTGGGCTTTCACCGTTTTTCGATAGTTTAATGGTGCCACTGTGTGTTCATCGTGTACCTTCTTAGCACCTCCATGACTTCTCACAATCAGATTTCTTTGATCCAATTCCGCCAAATCCCTTCTGATGGTGGGGAGACTCACATATAATCTTTTTGCCAATTCTTGGGCCGTAATATACTGCTCTTCGTCCAGTATCTTCAAAATCTCATCATATCGTTCATCAATCAACATATTTATCTTCTCCTTGTGATTGTTTTTGAGCGTTTATCAATCTTTTAGCCAGATATTGCTAATCATTTTTGATTGTTTTATTATAGACTGGAATTTGAAGTACTGTCAATAAGGAGAGAAACAGTTATGTACGACATCGCCATTATCGGCGCAGGTGTGATCGGTGGCATGACCGCGCGGACACTTGCAAAATACAATCTTAAAATCTGCATTTTGGAAAAAGAAAACGATGTTGCCATGGGTGCCACAAAGGCAAACTCAGCCATCGTTCACGCCGGCTTTGACGCAAAAGAAGGCAGCCTGAAAGCGAAACTAAATGTAGCAGGCGCTAAAATGATGCCGGCAGTTTGTAAAGAGCTTGGCGTAAAATACCGCAACAATGGCTCCTTGGTGCTGGGCTTTAACGAGGAAGATCGTAATACCTTGCAGGAATTGGTGGAGCGCGGCATCACAAATGGTGTGGATGGCGTCCGACTCATTGAACAAGAAGAATTACATACACTGGAACCCAATGTCTCCGAAGATGCCACCTGTGCATTACTTGCACCCACCGGCGCCATTTGCTGTCCCTACGAACTGACCATAGCTGCCATCGGCAACGCCATGGACAATGGGACAGAATTGAAATGTAATTTTAAGGTGGCTAAAATTCAAGAGACAGAAGGCGGATATAAAATCTATTCAGAAGGCAACGCCGAAGAGGATTGCATCACTGCCCGTTTCGTCATCAACTGCGCAGGTCTCTATACCGACGAGATTGCATCGCTGGTTGGCGACACCTCCTTCCGGGTACACCCCAGAAGGGGCGAATACATCTTATTAGATAAAGAATGCGGCAATTTGGTAAGTCATACCCTATTTAGAACCCCTTCCAAAATGGGCAAGGGAATCTTGGTTTCCCCCACCGTTGACGGAAACCTGCTGTTAGGACCTACTTCCGTTGATATGGAAGACAAAGAAAACAAGAATACCACCGAGGAAGGTTTTGCAGATATTATTTCCAAGGCAAAGGAAAACATTGGAAATGTACCCCTTGGCAAGACCATCACCTCTTTCTGTGGATTGCGGGCGGTTGGAAATACCGGAGATTTCATTCTCACTACTCCCAAAATTGGCTTTATAAACGCAGCCGGCATAGAATCTCCGGGTCTGTCCGCATCACCTGCCATAGCACTCTACATTGTAGAAATGCTACAGGCACAGGGGCTTATATTAGAGGAGAACCCCCATTACAATCCCTTGCGCGCTCCTATGCACGGCTTCCGGGAGGCTTCTATCGAGGAAAAGAACGAATGGATTCGTAAAAATCCCGCTTACGGCAAAATCATCTGCCGTTGTGAGACTGTCACGGAGGGTGAAATATTAGATGCCATCCGCAATAACCCCAAGGCTCCCGATTTAGACGGTGTGAAACGCCGCACCAGAGCACAGATGGGACGTTGTCAGGGTGGGTTCTGTGGCCCTTACATCACAGAATTACTGGCAAGGGAATGGAATATTCCCTATGAAGCTGTCACCAAATGCGGTGGTGAATCCTACATCAATATAGGACTAACGAAAGGGGGCGCAACAGAATGAAAGATTTAGTGATTATCGGTGGTGGCCCCGCCGGCATGAGCGCAGCCATTGCAGCCTACGAAAATGGTATTCGCGACATTTTGATTATAGAGAGGGACGAAAAGTTAGGAGGCATCCTGCAGCAATGCATCCACAACGGTTTTGGTCTACATAAATTTGGAGAAGAATTGACCGGTCCCGAATACGCTTGGAAATATGAGAAAAAAGTGCATGAATTGGGCATCGAATACAAATGCTCCACCATGGTACTGGACTTATCTAAGGACAAGGTCATCACTGCCACCAATGCTCAAGAAGGCATTTTCCGGATACAGGCAAAAACTGTAATCCTGGCTATGGGATGTAGAGAGCGGGCCAAAGGCGCTTTGAATATTGCAGGCAGCCGTCCAGCCGGTATTTACAGTGCCGGAACAGCGCAAAAATATGTCAATATGAAGGGATATATGCCTGGTAAAAATGTAGTAATTTTAGGAAGCGGTGACATCGGATTAATTATGGCCAGGAGAATGACCCTAGAAGGTGCAAAAGTGCACGCTGTTTGTGAACTAATGCCCTACTCCGGAGGACTTGCCAGAAATATTGAGCAGTGCCTAAACGACTTTAACATTCCCCTGAAATTGAGCCATACCGTGGTAGAAATCCACGGCAAGGACCGTGTGGAAGGAGTGACCATTGCTCAGGTAGATGAAAACAGGAAACCCATCGCCTCTACCAGAGAGTACATTCCCTGCGACACCTTACTTTTATCCGTAGGTCTGATTCCCGAAAACGAATTATCCAAGGAGGCAGGCGTATCTTTAAGCCCCCTCACAAATGGTGCCACCGTGGATCAGGACAGACAGACTTCCATCCCCGGGGTCTACGCCTGCGGTAATGTATTGCATGTTCACGACCTAGTGGATTTCGTATCTGAGGAAGCAGAAATTGCAGGTAAGGCAGCGGCAGAATATATACAAGATGACAAAGCACAAACCATCCACATCCCCATCCGCACCGACGGCAAGGTGAGATACACCGTGCCTCAGGTAATTACCAAGCAAAAAGATGTGACAGTTTACTTCCGTGTCAGCGATGTGTATAAGGATGTAAAAATCAATGTCACCTGTGGCGACAAATTGGTCCTTACCAAGCGACGTCCCAAAGTGGCTCCCGGTGAAATGGAAAGTATCGTATTGAAAGCAGATAAACTGACAGATGTGTCAGAATTACGCTTCTCTTTGGAGGTGCTCTAAAATGGAAAGAAAATTAACCTGTATTGTATGCCCCCTGGGTTGTAGTCTTACCGTGCAGATAGAAAATGGTGTAGTCACCGATGTGCAGGGCAATACCTGTCCAAGAGGGAAAGTGTACGCCGAAAACGAATGCACCAATCCTGTCAGAACTATCACCTCCACTATGAAATGCTCCGACGGGTCTGTAATCAGCGTCAAAACCGACAGAACCATTCCCAAGGATAAAATGACGAAATGTATGGAAATCATCAATCAGAATACTGTGAAGTTGCCCATTTCTATTGGCGATGTTATAATCAAAGATGTATTTGGCAGTAACATTGTGGCAACACAGAACAGGAGCACAAATGAGTAATCTAAAAGCTTTAAAACTATTTCTTCTGGATATGGATGGTACCATTTATTTAGACAACGACTTGTTTGATGGTGTCACTGACTTTTTGGAACATGTGAGAGCAATTGGCGGAAAGTACATTTTTCTCACCAATAACTCTTCCAAAAGTGTGGATAAATACATAGAAAAACTGGCATCCTTAGGGATTTCCTCTACTGCCGAGGATTTTCTCACCTCCACCGATGCCACCATCCTCTATCTGAACAAAAAGACTTACCAAAAAATCTATGCTTTTGGAACCACTTCTTTCAAGGAACAGTTGCGCGCTGCCGGACTTCCCATCACGGACAAATTGGAAGACGGCATCGACTGCCTCTGCATGGGTTTCGACTCGGAGTTGACATTTCAGAAATTGGAGGACGCCTGTATCCTGTTAAATCGCGGTGTAGACTATATCGCCACTAATCCGGACTGGGTATGCCCTACCTGGTATGGCTATGTGCCGGACTGCGGTTCCGTCAGCGAAATGCTGTACAATGCCACTAAGAGACGCCCCACCTTCATCGGGAAACCCCAACCCACCATGGCACTACTTGCCATGGAAAAAACGGGATTTACACCGGAGGAAACCGTGCTCATTGGCGATAGACTTTACACAGACATCGCCTGTGGTGTAAACGCCGGTATCAACACCATCTTTGTTCTTTCCGGGGAAGGCACTATGGAAGATTTAGAAAAAAGTGAGGCAAAGCCCACATATGTATATGACCATATCAGAGATGTGTACAAGGACATGCAATAAAAATAATAATGATTAGGGAGTGATTTGATGAATATTAACGAATTATTGGAAGGCGTGGAATGCACCTGTGGCAGACACCACACCTGTTCCATTCAATCTGTTTACATAGAAAAAGACGCCATAAAACATCTTACCGGTATTTGCAATGGTTATCAAAACGTACTCTTAGTTGCCGACGAAAATACTTTTGCTGCCGCAGGAGAAGCTGCCGTAACGGCGTTGATGGCACAAGCTACCCCAATAAGTCAGGACACTGCCCACGGTTACCGGACTGTTTCGGGCGGCAGGGCTAAGACAATCCGCAAGGTGATCTTCCCCGGCTCCATCATACTGGTTCCCAATGAGGCGGCCATCGAAACAGTCACAACGCAGTTAAACGGGATTGATTTCATTGTCGGCGTCGGTTCCGGTGTGATTCAGGATTTGTGTAAATATGTTTCCCATTACAACAAAATCCCTTACGCTATCGTAGCCACCGCTCCTTCCATGGACGGCTATGCATCCGATGGTGCCGCTATGATTACCGACGGCATGAAGGTAACCTACCCGGCCGGACTACCTGTCGCCATCGTAGCAGATACCACGGTGTTGGCAAACGCTCCTATGGAAATGTTAAAAGCCGGATATGGCGATATTATCGGTAAATTTTCGGCCCTAAACGATTGGAAATTAAGCCATCTGATGATCGGTGAGTATTTTTGCCAGTATATCTACGACATTACCATGGCACAGATCCAAAAAACCATTCATTTGGCAGAAGGTATTTTGAAACGGGATGAAGAAAGTGTGAAGACCTTGACGGAAGCCTTGGTGGTCATCGGCGTAATGATGAGTTTTGCCGGTTCCTCCCGCCCTGCTTCCGGCAGCGAACACCATTTGTCCCACTTCTTTGAAATTACCGGTCTCCTGCACGGACAGGATTACTTCCCCCACGGCATTGATGTGGCCTATGGCACGGTAATTACAGCCGAAATCCGTGAGAAACTGGCAACACAACAATTGCCCGAGCAAGTGTATCGCCCCAACCAAGAAGCATATCTTTCCAAAATGGAAGAAATCTACAAGACCTCTGCGGCAGGATGTATCACATTGCAGGAAAAAGTAGGCAGATATCAGGATACGGATATGCAAAAGTACCGAAGGAAAGAAACTTCGATGCGCACCATTTTGGCCGAAATGCCTTCAGCAGAAGAAATCAAACATCTGCTTTCTTTGGTGGCGTTGGACATCAATGAATTCTACGACCTGTATGGCACAGACAAAATAAATGACGCAGTCTTATATGCAAAGGAATTAAAAGACCGGTATTCTGTTCTTTGGATAAACTACGACTTTAATGGCGGGGAAAAATAACCCCGCCATTTACTTCCGAAAAAAGCAAATATTGTATCATAAACGCATATATTGTATCGCAAAAGATATTGCAAATTCCTGGCACGCTGGTATAATTATTCTGATTTTAGAAAGATGACCTCATAATAACGATAGGAGTATACAATGGAAAAAAGCAAAAAATACGCATGGCTGGTTTTATTAAGTTTTGGTTTTACCTATTTGTTCTTCTATAATGGCCGCCAAAATATCAATCTTGTGATGACGCAAATGGCGCAGGACTTAAATTCCAGCACCGCAATTATGGGACGAGTATCTTCTGCCTTGTTCTGGTGTTACGCCTTCGGGCAGTTGATCAATGGCCGATTAGGTGCATTCCTTGGTTACAAACGCTTGATGACCATCGGTGTTATATGCAGTGCAGCGTTAAACATTGTGATTTCTTTCCAACACAGCATTGGTATGATTACTGTGTTGTGGGGATTGAACGGTTTCTTCCAATCCATGGTTTGGGCCAACGGATTAGGCGTTGTCAACGCTTGGTGGCCTCCCGAGAAACGAGGCTTTGCCACCGGATTTGCCACCTTCTTTTCCGGCATGGCACAAGTCACTACTTACCTGTGCATTTTACTTTGCCTCCAAATGAATCCCGAGTGGGGCTGGCGTGCGGCATTCCGTTACCCCATTGTACCCATGCTACTGATACTGGTGGTGTTCTTCCTGTTTTTCAAAGACTCCCCTAAGGATGTAGGGTTGGAGGAATGGAGCGAGGATACAGACGGAGAACCGGATGCCTTGGCAGAGGAAATCAAATCCAAAGGTTACCTGTATCCTTACAAACTGCTCTTTTCCGAACCTAAAGTGTTGATTTTCTGTCTGATTTCCGCCATCGCAGGCGTTGGCCGTTATGGGCTTTTGACCTGGGTGCCCACCTATTTTACAGAACAGTTGGGTCTGACCATCAAGGATGGTATTTTCAGTTCCATCCTGTTGCCCTTCGGTCAGGCATGCGCCATGTTCATCTTCCCTGTCATTACGGACAAACTTCTCAAGGGCAAGCGTGAACCTATGCTAATCATCGCTTCTCTGGTTACCTTCGGCGGCATGATGGTATTTCCTTTTATCACCAATCAGTATGCTGCCTCTGGTATGCTTTTTGTGCTAGGCGTGTTCGCAATGGTAACCGGAGTAATATGGACCATCGCAGGCGATATCGGTGGCAAAGCCCTGTCTTCTACCGTGGTGGGTATCTTTGACTGGGCAGTCTATATGGGTGCCGCAGTACAGGCCATGATGTTCGGCTTCGTAAAAGATACCTTCGGATGGCCTGCCATTTTCGTTATCATCGGATGCCTATACATCATCTTATTGGTATTGACCTTGATTGCGCGTAAAATGAAAACAAAACATATTTAGAATAAAAAAGTGTTTCTTCTATGAAATCCTCCTTACTCGTGTTATGATATACGTATTAAGGAGGGTTCTTTTTATGGGTAATTCTAATGTTATTATGTATACTACCGAAGATGGCTTAATAAAAATAGAAACTACTTTTGACGAAGATACGGTATGGTTATCCATTGATCAAATGGCAGAACTTTTTCAAAGAGACCGAAGCGTAATTGGAAAACATGTACGCAACATTTTCAAGGAAGGAGAATTGAACAAGGACTCAGTTTGGGCAAAATTTGCCTACACTGCCTCTGACGGCAAAACATATCATGTAGATTACTACAATCTGGACGTCATCATTTCCGTCGGATATCGGGTGAAATCTCATCGTGGCACACAATTCCGTATTTGGGCTACCGGCATATTAAAAGAATATATGAAAAAAGGCTTTGCCTTAGATGACGAACGTTTAAAGAGACTGGGCGGTGGCAACTACTTCGATGAATTACTTAACCGAATTAGGGATATCCGTTCTTCCGAAAAGGTGTTTTGGCGAAAAGTTTTGGAAATTTACGCTACCAGCATAGACTACGATCCCCATTCCGAAAGTTCCATTTTGTTTTTCAAGCAAGTACAAAACAAAATGCATTGGGCTGCCCACAAGCACACAGCCGCGGAAGTTATCTATCAACGCGCAGACGCAGAAAAAGAAAACATGGGGCTGACCTCTTGGGGCGGCAGTGCCATCCAGCGTTCTGACGTTGAAATAGCAAAAAACTACCTAACTCAGCAGGAATTAGATGCATTAAACAAAATTGTAACGGCTTATCTTGATATTGCGGAAGTGCATGCGTTGAATCAAAAGCCAATGTATATGAAAGATTGGTTGGAAACCATTGACGATTATCTCAAAATGACCCGGCGCGATATTCTTACAAGTAGTGGACATATTAGTCACAAACAGGCTCTTGATAAAGCATATGCAGAATATGACAAATATAAGAAACAGGCAGACAGTACTCTCTCCCTAGTGGAAAAAGACTTTATTGCAAGTTTGAATACATTAGAAACTCTTGCAGACACAAGACAGAAAGAATCCGAACCATGAACAAAACAAATCTAATCAAAGGCTACATATATACCATACTGAGCGCCATCATTTTTGGCTGCATGCCCTTGATGGCAAAGTACATCTACGCTGATGGCGTGAATCCTATATCTCTAGTATTCCTGCGCAATGTAATTGCGCTCCCCAGTCTTGCCCTCCTTGCGCTGATACAGGAAAAAACTCTAAAAATAAAAGCAAAACCTTTTCTTCAAGCCGCTATCCCTGCACTGTTTGGATGCGTCCTGACTCCGGTTTTGCTTTTTAGTTCCTATCATTACCTTGCCACCGGCACGGCTACCATCTTTCATTTTGTGTATCCTTCTTTGGTGGTGTTGATTGGCATATTGTTTTTGAAAAAGAAGCTAATGCCGGTCACACTCATCAGTATGGTAATGTGCTTCGCAGGTATTCTGTTGTTCTATAATCCCCAAGACAAGCTTCACCCCACCGGGGTACTTCTTTCCCTTGCTTCCGGGTTGGCCTTCGCTGTTTATGTGATTGTCCTTCCTTATTTCCAAACAGAAGAAAACCACGGATTCTACTTTAGTTTCTATGTAGCTCTTTGGAGCGCCGTGCAGATGCTTATCATGTGTCTTGGCACCAATCAGCTGACCCTGCCCGGCAGCATCAAGGGATGGGGTATGTGTATCCTATTTGCTTTGTCTGTAACCAGCGGCGCAGTGGTCCTCTTTCAAAAAGGAACCTATCTCATTGGTGGTGAAAAATCTTCCATTTTAAGCACCCTTGAGCCCATCACAGGAGTTTTGATTGGCATCCTAGTGTTTCGGGAAGATTTCAATTTCTACACCATCTTAGGTTCATTGTTGGTTATCGCTGCCAGTGTACTGATAGCGATACCCGATTTTAAGAAGGATTAGGCTCCCAGCCTGCGATGTCTGCCATCTCAAAATCGTAGGTAAGAGGCTTCCCATACACCTTCTCATACGTCGCCTTCTTCCAGCAGTAGTCAGTGGCGCACATCATTTCGCTATTCTCCTTCACGCCCTTGCTTTCATCCGGGCGGATGATTCCCAAAATATGCAATCGATATTTCACTTTTCGAAAATGCTCTCTCTCTTTTTCTTCTGTATCAATCATCTCCACGAAGCAGGAAACAATCGGCTTGTGCAAGCTGGCCGCAAAAAAGTATGCCCCTCTCTTTAGCGGGCGGGGCTTGCGGTAATTGAACCACATCTCCTGCTCCGGATAAATCAGCACCGGCTCCCTGCGGTCCGTTAACTCTTTCAACACTTCCAAAAACTCCTTGTTTAAATAGCGCATATCCATGGAAAGGGGAATGGTATCCCCGTAATTCATCAAATATCCTATTACACCCTTCATGGCAAAATTTGTTACCTGGCTCACGATATTCAACTTACGGAATCCCTTCCTGCGCACCCAATAACGAATGATGGTGTTTTCCAAAGGGGAAAAATGGTTGGAAGTAATCACAGCCCCTTCCCTCAACACAGTTTCGTCTATGTCACCCACAATCTCCATCTTTCTGTTCAGCAAATCGCTTCCCACGTTGGCAATCCCGCGGGCAAGCAGCGTCTTACCCTGAAACCCTGCTTTTTTTCGATTGCGGATATATTTGTCCGTGATGGCTTTGGTTTCCGCATTGGTTAAAACAGGATCATTGACTTCCACCTTGCGGTAAAAGTCTTGCTCTGCAATGGCCTGTTTTATATTCTCTATCACTGCCTCTCTGTTTTCTCCGATGATCATAATGCGATTTGCACCCCACCTTCTGCTATATTCCTGAAGGTCACACTCATCCGGCAGATTTCTTCTGCCCGTTCCAGCATTCGTTTCAGGCACAGTTTGTCAGCCTCTCTGTGTTCATTGGTATACGCCCTGCGGTGTGCTTTGGCTTCCGCTTCAAAACCACCCTTGGCCACATATTTCCAGAACAACTCCCCATACGGGATCTCATCATAGCACCAAGGCTTAGAGAACAAGTTATAATGTACAATTTTGGCATTTTGCACCGGCGTATGTCCTTCACAGGGCATCACATCCCACACTTCGTCCAAATATAGAATCCGGTCCTTACAGATGGCATTAAGATAATCCTGGTCAGGAGCTACGCTTTCGAAATGATACTCGTTCAATAGAGACAAAAAATGTTTGTCAAACTTCTGCTCGCGCAGCGCTTTCAGATTCATCAGAAGCACGCCGGAATTAATATACTTATGGCGGTTTACACCCACAGCCTGTTCCATGTACCGAGCAAAGATGTCAACATCTACAACAGACTTATCCGCGCAGGCACCAATAAGGTTCTCGCCCAAATTCATATCAAACAGCTGTGCCAAATCTCCCAGCACCACCACATCACTGTCAATATAGATTCCCTTGTCATACTCCGGAAACATGGAGGCAATGAACAATCTGAAATAAATAGTCAGTGTAAAAAAATCGAAGCGCATGCAGTTGGAACTTCTGTTGGTAATGCTTTCTAATCCTTTTTGCATTTCCACAAACTCTATCTGAAAGTTATCTGTGGCAAGTGCCGAAAGCCTTGCCTTATTTTTTTCGCTGACGCCTTGATGTAATACAATAGCTTTATACTCTCTGTCTTTGGAACAATTTTCCACCGCCGATGCCAGTGCCGCAGACAAAAAAGGGGCGAAGCCGTCGTCAATGGAAAAGAAGATAGGTATCTCTCTCATCACTGAAATTCTCCTTGCTTTTTCTTTCCCTTTATTATGACGTCGCTTCGTCCCTTGTTCAATCTACGCGGCTTCTCTACCGCTCTACTCTTAGGTTTTTGGGGTGTAGAGTTTCTCTACCGTTCACTCTACTGTCAGTGGAATACCACGTAAAATCAGGCTTCTTCGGTATGTTTCGGGCGTCTCATCAGCCGCCAAAACAGGATAATCAGCTGTCCGGGAACGCCCAGTAAATAAATCATGGAAATATTAATGTGGAACAACAAAAGTGAGACATGGACACACAAAAGCACCGACCACATCAACAAAGATACAATCCAATAATTGCGCTTTGGATTGAACCAAAGGCTGTTGAACACTAACCAAATGATGCACTCCACAGGCAACGCATACACAAAGCATAACCAATGATTGGACGGCCCCTTCCACAAAATAGAAAGCATCACATATACAAAAGTAGCAATCAGCGCCACCAGCATCATAACGATTGCCGTAATCGCCTTTTTGCTGTATCGTACCGTACGCTTGCCCGTCTCTACCTTGACCTTCTCAGACTGCGGCCTAACCAATTCGTCTAAGGTTACTTCAAACAATTCAGCAATCTCCACCAGCACTGTCACATCCGGCAAAGACTCCCCATGCTCCCACTTAGAAACCGCCTTATCGGAATAATTCAGCTTCTCTGCCAGTTCCAACTGGGTCATTCCTTTCTGCCGCCTGAGTTCTACAATATTTTTTGCAATGGCTGATTTTACATCATTCATCTAAATCTTTCTCCTTAAAGTGCGTTCACAAATTCTATCAGTTGCTCCATATCGCCGTGAGGGTATTCGGATATATCCCGTCCGGACTTATTTAACAGACAGTCACCTTAGTCGCCAATGCATTATATCCGCACACCTCTTCGACTTTGGAAAAATCCGTTCTATAAAACTCTTCGAATATGGGCTCGTCTTTGAGGGCATCCTGTCCGAAAATCTCGCAGAACTTTTTCCAAAAAGCCTTTTCATTGGTTCGCTCCCCGGTGTTCTTTATCATCTCTGACGTTCCCGCCCAAATGGCCGATATCAGTTTCTCAGGGTCATACCCGTAAGGTGCCAGTTTTGTCGCAAGTGCGCCGAAATAAGCCTTGATAAAAGCGTCCATATCCATAGGTAGCAATGTCCCGTCAAGATCGAATAATACAGTGGTGATTTTCATGCTATCTCCCTCATTCCGATAAAAAATAAGACTACTAAATTATAATCGCATCTTGTTGGCTCGTCAATATTTCGCTGATATGCAATATAAAAGGGTTTGATTTTTCAAACCCTTTTTCACACCAAACTATTTGGCTACTCGTTCAACCCTCCGCTAACTGCAAAGCAACTGCTCTACCAATACCAACTGCCGCACCTGTAATGATTGCTGTTTTATTCTTAAAATTCACTTCTCCATCTCCTTCAAAAACTAAAAATCAATCTCATCTCTTATGGTTTTCATAGTAGAAAGCAACGGCTGAGGTGGATGAGACAATGCATCATGCTCATATACACAAAGGCTCATACAACAACCCAATGCGATACCAAGTCTTCTGTGCAGTTTGCTTTCTCCACCGGACAAAAACAAGAAAGGAGCATTCAATTCCTGCTTTAGCAGATTGGTAATCCTGAGATTTTCCAGTTGCTGCTCCATGGTATCCGCGCCGGTTACAATCTTAATGATATCTGCTCCCCTACGCTTCTGCTCCTTGGCAATCTCCAGCACACGCTCTGCGGGAGCAAATTTATAAAGATGAGAAGACATAATGACCTCTACACCCATTCCGTGAAGTTCATCTATGTATTCCATCTGTTTTTTGATTGCCACCGAATCATCTGTAAGTTCCTCAGGGTGCTTGCAAAAGATATCTCCCATCACATCACACAGAGTTGCTCCGCTTTTCGCGATCTCCAACATACCCTGTGCCAGTTCTTCGTCTGACTGACCGGTATTGTACTTAAACCTATAGTTAGTTACATAGGCCGGTCTTCCCTGCATCTCACCAATAATCCTACGATATGTATCGGGATTGTGGTACTCCGGCTTTATCGCCTCCACCTGCAATCCATATGCCTCTGCTCCCTGGCAATTGGCATTCCGTATCTTCCGAATAATGTCTTCTGGAGTTTCATTCTCCAACATCACCGTCAGTAATGATCTTTCATGATTCAAAAATGTCATATCCATTAGCTCCACTCCCTCGGCATAGCGCTTCGTCCGCCGTCTATCATAATATTATCTCCATTGATAAACTGCCCCTTGTCTGATGCTATGAACAACACCAAATCCACAACTTCCTGGGGCTGTCCCGCTCTTCCCAACAAAGTAGGCATACTTGCCATATTAGGTCTGGTAAGAACCGGTCCCGGAGATACGCATACGCAACGGATACCATAAGCAGCACCATACTGCGCAATGCATTTGGTTAAGCCATACATAACTCCTGCCTTTGCAGTGGGATATTCCATTCCGTAACCTTCACCTTCCACACCCATAATGGAGCCGATATTCACAATAAGGCCTTCCTTCTGCTCCCGCATCTGTTTTAAAACAGCATGGGCAAAATAGAAGGGTCCCTTCAAATTCACATCCAATCCCCAATCAAACACATCAATGGGCACATCCGGAAATTCAGAGTATTTCTCCCTGTCTACGCCCCGCATTCTGTATGCGGTACCACCCGCAAAATTCACAACCAAATCGATGCGCCCCCACTCAGACACCGCTCTGTCACGAGCAGCACACACCTGTGCATAGTCACGTACATCACAAATAACGCCTACTGCTCTACCGCCATCCTTGGCATTGATCTCTGCCACCTTTTCCTGTAAAACCGTTTCATTCACATCACATAATAAAACATTTCCGCCAAGCGCTGCGAAATTTTGAGCAAAAAGCAAGCCCATTCCTGATGCTGCACCTGTAGAAATTGCAACTTTTCCTGTAAAATCCATTGTTGTATCCTCCTTTATACTGATATCATTTTAATTCACACGAACCGTGTCATCAATACCTAAATCGATAACACTTTAACTTTTTTGATACTGTATAAAATATTCCCTATTTTCTGTATAATTGTCAAACCTCTTGTTTTTTTATGAAATAGCGTGTAAAATTGTGGTGAGGTGATAAATATGAATAGTTTAAGAAACGCAATTATCGATGAAATCCACCCTCCTTATACAGTGTACTCGGAAAAGAACCGTGTTTATAAAACCTCTCACCGACTTACCTTCGCTTTAACCTTTTGTCGTAGTGGACAAATCACCTACACGATGAATGGCAAGAAGTACGTTTCCCATCCCGGCACAGCACTCTTACTGCCTCAAGGTGGGGCGTATGAGCTTATTGGCGACAGTACGGGGTGGTTTCCTGTAATCAACTTCACAAGTACAAATTTAAAGTGCGACGATATTATCGTCTTATCTTTACAGCACCCCCAATCCTGCATAAAGGATTTTGAGACTTTAAACAATCTGTTCATAAGTAACAAGAGCCATCTCAAAATATACAGTACCTTTTATGACCTATTAGATAAACTCACTTATGAGTCCCTGCCCCAGTCGAAACGTATGGCCTCCATTATTCAATATATAGAGAACCATATATCGTCACCCGATTTGTCAAATGCAGAGATCGCAACCCAATCATACATCAGCGAGGTGTACCTGCGAAAATTGTTTTCTACATTTTATGACACATCGCCCAAACAATATATCCTAAACATGCGCATTCAGAAGGCAAAGCATCTGTTAACAAATACTGCATACACAGTCACTGCAATTGCAGAACAATGCGGTTTTTCCAGTCTGTATCATTTTTGCAGAATCTTTCGCAGCAAAACGGGTATGTCTCCAACAGAATACGCCACTACCAATCGAATCTATGAAATATAGAGTAAACGCAAAAACCGCAGAGTACGTATATTAATTCGTACCCTGTGTTTTTTGTCGCCTTTCCTTACATGGTTAAAAACTCCACAATCACCGGGCAATGATCTGAACTAATCAACGCCCTCTCATCCACCAATATCTCGAATCTTTTCGCATCTATCTTGGTTTCATCTGATACAAACACATAGTCCAGCGTCATGTAAGGGCCTTCTGAATAGATATAGGTGCCATTTCCGTCATGCTGGGGATTGCTGTGGAAAGTGTATGTATCACAGGTTTTTCTTGCCAGTTTCCGCACATCCTTCATCCCGTGACTTATCATTTCCTCATATCCTGCCAGAGTAAGGTTGGTGGCATCCGTACTGTTCAAATCCCCTGCCACTAAAACAGGA
>JAFQIE010000027.1 GCA_017397645.1 Lachnospiraceae bacterium
CCATCATCACCACTCCTTTGGCGGATTTAAACGGTGCAATGATTTTGGAAACCATAGAAGGCAAGGATACTCTGGAAACTATGATTTCCCAGGTGGAGGAGCATCACCATCATGACCACGACGAACACTGCCACCATGACCATGATGAACACTGCCACCATGAGCACCATCATCACGAAGAGGGAGAGTGCTGTTGTGGACACGACCATGACCATGACGAGCACCATCATCACCACGAAGACGGCGAGTGCTGCTGTGGTCACGATCATGACCATCACAAGCACCACCACCACGAAGACGGGCAGTGCTGTTGCGGACATGACCACGGACATCATCACGCAGATGAAGTGTTCACCAGCTGGGGGAAAGAGACGCCCAAGAAGTTTAGCGAAGGTCAAATTGTGGAGATTTTGGAGGCTCTGGATAGTGGAGAGTATGGCACGGTGCTGCGTGCCAAAGGTATGGTACCTGCAGAGGACGGCACTTGGATCTATTTTGACTATGTGCCCGCAGAGCATGAAATCAGGAAGGGCAATCCTCAGGTAACAGGTAAGCTTTGCGTGATTGGTGCTAACCTGAAGGAAGAGAAGTTGGACGAACTGTTTTAATGCCCGATATGGGATCAGAGCTGTAAGAATGGATTGAAATAAAAGGGGTATTCCTATGAAACCGGTATATGTAATCAATGGATTTTTAGAGAGTGGTAAGACGGAATTCATCCGCTATACTTTAGCGCAACCATATTTTCGCATCAAGGGGAAGACCCTGTTGATCGTATGCGAAGAAGGTGAAATTGAATATGAGGCAGAACTTCTGGCTAAGACCAATACAGTGATGGAAGTGATTGATGACGAAGAAGACTTCAACGCCACTGTTCTAACCGAATTAGAGAAGAAGCATAAGCCGGAGCGTATTATCATTGAGTTCAACGGTATGTGGAATTATAAGAATATCAAATTGCCTTGGTATTGGAAAATAGAGCAGCAGATTACCACCATTGATGCTTCTACTTTTCCTATGTATTACACCAACATGCGCTCTCTTTTGGCAGAAATGGTGCGTAAGTCAGAACTGATTATTTTCAATCGTTGTGATGATGCGAGGGAACAACTGGGCAATTACAGACGCAATATCAAAGCGGTAAATGCCGCCGCGGAAATTGTGTTTGAGGATAGCAATGGTGAAATAGACGAAATCTTCGAGGAAGATTTGCCCTATGATATCAATCAGGAGACTATCGAACTGGACAACCAGGGATACGGGATTTGGTTTTTGGACTCCATGGACCATTTGGACCGTTACCTTGGTAAAAAGATTTCTTTTGTAGCCCAGGTTTTACTACCGGAGAACGGACCCAAGGATTGCTTCGTACCCGGCAGGATGGCGATGACCTGCTGTGCCGATGATATGGCTTTCTTAGGATATGTATGTAAATACGCAGCCGCAGGAAGTTTGAAACAGAAAGAATGGGTGAAGGTAACAGCTACAGTTACCAGAGAGTTCTGGGAAGGATATCAGGGACAGGGACCGGTACTTCATGCCGTTAGCGTAGTGAAAACCAAGGCGCCGAAGGAAGAGGTTATTAGTTTTGTTTGATAAAGATACACAACAACTAAAGAACAGATTCCGGGAACTGGCGGACAAATCCTACAATCAGGGGATTTATACTTTTACCTCTTTTTTGGGACTATCCGAGCAGGATACCTTTTGGCAATGTGAGGCAGATGTACGCCATGCAGGATTTACTCTGTATGGTGGAACGGAAAACGCCACACGCGTGGTAGCGCGCTTCGGAAAAGAGGCAGACTTAGGATATGAGGTTCCCTTCCCCATTGTGTGCATACATATTAGTCCATTGCAGAGTTTATTTGTGAAAACCTAAACCAGGTGAAACACACCCCTGTAAAATGTGTCGTGACAGAGAATGTGGCAGACATTCCGGAAGAAAAACCAAAGATGGTATCGGTTCAAGTCAGCGGACTGCGCGTGGACGCAGTACTGGCAAAAACCTACAATTTATCCCGTGAAAAAAGCCTCGCCCTTTTCGTGGCAGGCAAAGTCTATGTAAATGGCCGCCTGTGTGAAAACAATTCTAAGTTATTGAAGTTGGGCGATACCGTAAATGCCAGAGGATTTGGCAAGTTTACTGTGGCGGGAGAACCGAGGGAAACCAGAAAAGGGAAATTGGCGTTGGAGATAGCGGTGTATATGTGAAGAAAGGTCTTGCTTGGGCAGGGCCCTTTTCATTTGTGAGGAACAAAATCCTACCGGCGTTATATTAATATAAGGTGCAGTGTGCGGCAGAATATGACTTCGACGAGGTGTAAAGAAAGGTCAATGATCTTATGAGATAATATTCGTTCAACAGAATTTTCAAAAAAGTGTTGACTCCTACGTTACGTAATGGTTTATATTAACATTACCAAGCGAATGGAGGATATGCCAATGATGACAGTACATGAGGTGAGCAAACTTGCCGGGGTGAGTATACGCACTCTGCAATATTATGACAAGATTGGTCTTTTGCATCCGACGGGATACACAGACGCGGGTTACAGGTTGTATGACGATACTGACCTGGAACGCCTTCAGCACATCTTACTGTTTCGTGAGTTGGAGTTTCCTTTGAAAGATATCAAGGCAATCATAAACAGCTCGGATTTCGACAGAAGCAAAGCATTAGAACAACAGATAGAGTTGCTTCAGTTAAAGAAAGAGCATATTGAAAATCTGATGAACTTTGCGCTTGGAATAAAAATGTTAGGAGTAAAGCATATGGATTTTAAGGCTTTTGACCGAAGTAAGTTGGATGCGTATTCTAAAAGAGCGAAAGAACTTTATGGAAATACTCCAGAATATAGGGAAATGGAAGAAAAACAGAAGAATCGGACTGTGGAAGAGGATCAACTTTTGGCTGATAGATTCATGCTTCTTTTCATGGAGGCTGGGGAGATGAAAAATACGGATCCGGCATCACCTGAGGCGCAGGAACTCGTGAAAAGGATACAGGATTATATAACCGAAAACCTGTACACTTGCACTAACAAGATTCTGAGAGGTTTAGGAAGGATGTATTCCGGTGGCGGTGATTTTACAAAGAATATCGATGAGTATGGTGGTGAAGGTACCGCAGAGTTCGTAGATAATGCAATTCAGATTTACTGCGATAGAGCAGAATAAATAGAATATGTGCCGTTTGATTCGGATACCATTGGAGACAGGCTTGTTTTGTTCGATTAAGCGTCACTACCAATTACAGGACGATAGCTGTAATATGTGTATAAGAATTTATAAATTCTGCTGGAATTATAATACACAATCTTATATAATAATCTCAAAGCATTATATTTCTAAATTCTGAAAGACTTTCCGTCTATCTATCATTCTATTTTTCAAAAGAAATCTCAATGCTTGTATCCAATCATTCAAAGCAGCGAGGTGAATTTTGAAAAGTGTAGAGCCTCCTGTGAACAATTAAAAGGAGGTATAAATATGACTACACAAAAAGAAGAACTGTTGTTACCGATTAAACGGGACTATAAGTCCAGGATGTTTACGATGATATTCAGTAAAAAGGAAGAATTATTAGAGTTGTATAATGCTGTCAGCGGGAAACA
>JAFQIE010000004.1 GCA_017397645.1 Lachnospiraceae bacterium
CATTTGTCCCTAGCACTGCGTGCTTCGGAATCTTAATCTGGAATTTTCAAGGTTGCATTATTGTTTATTTGTCAAGGTTCTGCACCGCTTTTCTTAGCGGCAACTTTGATAGAATATCACAGCCACAATTCATTGTCAACACATTTTTATGAATTTTTTAATGAATTTTCGGGCTTTCTATCTGTTTTGTAGCGAAACTACAAAAACCCACCGCCTTGATGGGGTGGATTTTTATGGTAGCACATGTTTTCGTATGTTGTCAACGATTTTTGTTCGTGTTTATACGCCAATTTTCGCAATTAACTGATTCACCCAGGTCAATAGATAGTTGTTTTGGTAAATCCATGACAAAATCTCATTTTCCTGTGTATACATGCGAATCTTGTCTTCTATTGCGCCAATGTCAAATACTGAGAGCAATGCGTAGACTGCCCACAGGATAAATACTACCTCAATCACTCCAAGAATAATCCCCATCAATTTGTCGACGAATTTTATGATCGGAAGCTTCGCCAATAGTTTTGCGGGGAACAGGACCACATTGATAAAATGATGAATTACGCTAAACAAAGCAATGATAATCACAGCCACTACAACACTTATAAGTTGCCCATCCAGATAACTTCTTATTCCGTAGGCTAAAGCTCCCAGCACGATACACAATATTATTAAGGTAATGGTCGAAACCAATTCTTTTACCATGCCCTTCTTGTATCCGGAAATCATCTTCAAAAATGCCACGATAAGGACAATCGCCGTCATTATATTCATCTGCATGTATTTTCTCCTTCGTTATTTTAATTGGATTATCTCTATGCCGTCATCTGTTACCAGTGTATATCGGTACGCTCCGCTGGCAGGGAACATAAAGTTTACCGGCCGGTTAAACTGGCCATTGAACTTCTCCCGTCCTCGCATGGTCATAATCAGGCACTCTGTTTCATTATATGCTACGAAGCCATTAGATGTGAAGAAAATGTCTGTGTATTCAATGTCGAAACGATAATTCCCTACTTGTTCGCCATCTTTATCATATACAATCATTTCATATTTGGTATTCACATCATCTGATATAAATACCAATCCCACATATTCTTCATTATGAAATACAGATTGCACTTCCCCATCATATAGATAGGAAGCCAGCTCTTCGGGCGCATGAGCCCCCTTATAGAACACAAGGCGGCCGTCTCCCACAGCAAAACAGATTTCATCGTCCATGAATTGCACATAGGGCACCATCACATCATTA
Organism: Lachnospiraceae bacterium; assembly: GCA_017397645.1. GTDB lineage: Bacteria > Bacillota > Clostridia > Lachnospirales > Lachnospiraceae > Acetatifactor. The sequence continues at coordinate 1,253 of JAFQIE010000004.1, forward strand.
TATATATATCCCCCGGTCAGGTGATCGTTATAGTTCGCTCCAATTTCACCGAAGTTATAGAAAACAACATTTGTCTTCATTAATCCCGCATCTACATATAAGTAGGAAACACAAAGCAGCTCGCCGGAAGGGGAGAGACTGATGGAAATAGGATAGCCGGAAGCATCCATTGCTGCCTGACCCTTGTATAACAACTGGCCTTTTTTGTCGTATGTATTAATCCAGGTAACCTCCGCATCTGTCAGAACAGCTGTCACTAGGCCTGTTTGGGATACCGTCAGGTTACGTATGGGCATATTCGTGGAGATGGTTCCCATTATTTCCTTTGTGTTAGTCAAATATATGGTTCTGCCATTGTATGCACCAAGTGCTGCCACATCCCTGCAGTTGGCAAGAATTACCTCTTGCATCTCGTAGGTCTGATTCCAGATTTCTTCACCCTTCATGGTATTGTAATGCGCACCATCCTTACTATAGGTAAGAATACCTTCCCCCAGGGGCACATCTGTAGCGTTGGCAACCTTATCCACTACAACAGACTCCATCACATCATAACTGGTATAAACATGTCTGCCAAACTGCAACGCAAATGCTAAAACAAACAGCAAAAAGCAACCGGCCAACACAAGAATCCGATATAATCTGGATAATCTATGTTGAGCCAATTTTTCCTTATAGTCCTGTCTGTTCCGTTCCCTTGTATTTTCTTTTTCCATATGTTCTTTGCGATTTGCCATAGTACCTCCGCAAACGATTCGTTATGTGTATGTCAAGTATAACACAGTTTCCTTGTATTATGGTAATAAAATTTTCTGCCCGATTTTTATATTGTCAGGGTCCTTGATTTTGTTCAATTCACATATTGCGGACACCTTACTCTTGGTGCCGTACTCCCGAATGCTGATTTCCAATAATGTATCTCCCCTTTTCACCGTATAACTCTCATAGGTTTTCGGCGTCTCCGTCGGTGCCGGAGCTTCCGTGGGTGCAGGTGTGGGCTCCGGAGTTGGTTCTAATGTGGGCTCCGGCGTGGGTGCGGGTGTGGCAATAGGTTGTATAGTGGGTGTTGGCCGGGGCACTTCAGTAGGTACCGATGTGGCAACCGCTTGATCTTCAGAAAAATTTGCCACCACTTTATCAGCGCCTGCCTCCAACATATCCGGAATCTGCTGTTCCGTCACTGCTTCCCAAAACCTACCCATAGCAAGTTGTAATTCCTCGCTTGTATTTTCACCCTTAATAGAATATATTCCTACCGCACATAGTGCCAGAAACATTAGCGTCATGGCCCACTTCATCCGATGATACTGAGGTGAAGGCTCGTTAGACTGCTGAGGCTGTCTCGCCCGCGCCTCCCGAATCTCCTCCTGTTTCTTGCGGACCACATTGTACTTGGAATTGTCTATCGCCTCGGTAGGTTCTTTTTCCTCCTGCTTTTCCACCATGAAGGAAAGCATAGCGTCGTTTTTTTCATAGAAACGTGCATACCCATTCACCGGTCTGCATATTCCTTGTTCATAGACGTAAAAGCCTTCCGGCCAATCTCCCTGCAAAATACAATAGGCCAAAAAATCATAGGAAAAGAAATGTAGCTTGCGCTGTTTCTCTATTTCTTGCATAACGGCTTGGGATAGGTGCCGATTCTCTTTTTCCAGCGAATGGATAACAGACGCTCCATATAAAAAAAGGTAAGTAAATTCGTTTTCCTGCTTCTTTACACCATATAGTGCAATGGCCTTGGACTTGTCCATCGCCGTTTGATTGATTTGTTTTATGTAGGAAAATACGTAGTCTTCAACATAGATTTTGCATTGACCGGTATTTTCGCCCATCTGTGTGATATTTTTTGGTAATTCCATAAAAGCACCTCCCATACCGTTTTGCTTCATCATAGCATTGGTATGGGAGGTATTTTAGCATTCTTTGTTGTCGTATTATGAAAAGTTTTCGACCTTTTTTGTCCTGCGATTACAACTCCACGCGACCCTCTAACGCACGCAGGAGTGTCACTTCATCAATGTATTCCAGGTCGCCGCCCACAGGCACACCGCTGGCAATTCTGGTCACTTTGATACCGGAAGGTTTGATCATCTTGCTGATGTACATGGCCGTGGTTTCACCTTCCAAACTGGAGTTGGTGGCGATAATCACTTCTTCCACGTCTCCGTGAAGGCGTTCAATCAATTCCTTTAGCTTGATATCACCCGGTCCCACGCCCAGCATAGGTGAAATAGCGCCATGCAACACATGGTATACACCCTCGTATCTGCCCGTCTTTTCGTAAGCCGCTAAATCTCTGGCATTTTCCACCACCATAATCAATTTGTGGTTGCGACGTTCGCTGGCACACACAGGGCACACTTCCTTATCTGTCAGAGTATAACACTCTTTACAATAACAGATGTTTTCTTTGGCGTCCAAAATAGTCTTAGTCAGGCGCTGCACCTTTGCCTCCGGCATGTTAATCAGGTGAAATGCCAGTCTCTGCGCAGACTTGCTGCCGATACCCGGCAGGGCTGCCAACTCTTCTATTAATTTATTGATATGTCCACTATAAAGCTCCATTAGAAGGGAAAGCCTCCCAATCCGCCGGTCATTTTGCCCATCAGGTTGGCACTGGCCTCGTCCGCCTTACGGAGTGCCTCATTGGTGGCCGCCACAATCAAATCCTGCAGCATCTCCACATCATCAGGATCTACCACTTCTTCAGAAAGCTTCACAGCCACAACTTCTTTTTTACCGTTCACAGTCACTTCTACAGCACCGCCGCCTGCTGCCGCAGTGAATTCTTTGGTCTCCAGTTCCTTCTGACCCTCCTCCATCTGACGCTGCATTCTCTGAGCCTGCTTCATCAAATTACTCATATTTCCGGGCATTGCCCCTCCGGGGAATCCACCTCTTTTTGCCATTTCTATTCCTCCTCAATTTCCATGCGCACAATCTGCGCTAAATCTACATATTTATCACGGAATTCAACCACATTTCCGATGACCTGGACGTCCACGCTCACTTCTTTGCCTATAAATTCCGAGATATGGTTTTCCAAGGCTTCCTTATTGGACGTATTGTGAACAAAATAATCGGATGCGGGACCGTCTTCCAACACAACCACCAGACGATTGTCTCCACCCAGGCTTAATTTGGCACCCTTGATATATGCTTTCATCAAGTTGCTGGCACTTCCCACAATAGTGGGCCAGCTAGACACAATTTGTTTTACATCGTCGGGGATGGCTTTGGGTAACTGGGGCTTTTCCTGCTTCTTCACTGCAGTAGGTCTTGCGGGGGCTTCACCCTCTGCCACGAAAACACCATTCTCCACCTTGTCTTCCACCTGACGGATGCGGTCAATCAACGCTTCCTGATTCGCTTCCATCTGAGGTTTGCAAATCTTAATCAGGGCCACTTCCAGTAAAATCCGCTTCTGCGAAGCATATTTCATCTGATTGGACAACTCTGAAAAAATACGGATATACCGTACAATGGCGTTCATATCCAGAAGCTTAGCTTCTTCTTTTAATCTGGCTAGGTTATCGCTGGACATATCTATGACATCCTCTAAATTGTCGGAAGCCTGCACCAGCATCAGGTTACGCAGATACCATATGATATCCGTCACGAACTGGGTCATTTCCCTGCCCTGTCCGGTCACTTCCTCCAAAATCTCAATACATCCCAACACATCTTTATCTACAATATGGCGGAGGAGCCGGCTGAACACCTCTGTGTCCACAGCACCCAACACATCCAATACCTTATCCAAAGTCAGGGTGTCGTCCAAATGGAATGCAATACATTGATCCAACAGACTCAACGCATCTCGCATGGAACCATCTGCCACCTTGGCAATATAACGCAACGCTTTGTCCTCTATCTGTACCTGTTCTGCAGCAACCAAATCCCGCATTCTGTCCGTAATGGTGTCGATGGAAATACGCTTGAAATCATATCTCTGGCAACGGGACAGTATGGTAATGGGCAATTTATGCACCTCTGTGGTAGCCAAAATAAATATCACATAAGAAGGGGGCTCTTCCAAAGTCTTCAGCAACGCATTGAATGCGCCGATGGAAAGCATATGTACCTCGTCGATGATGTACACTTTGTACTTGCCCTCTGCAGGGGAGAAGGATACCTCCTCTACAATCTCACGGATATTGTCAACGCCGTTATTAGAAGCTGCATCAATCTCAATCACATTCATGCTGGCACCCGCCGCAATGGCACGGCAGATATGGCACTCACCACAAGGACCATCCTCGGTGGGATGTTCACAGTTCACAGCTCTGGCAAGAATTTTCGCCACCGTGGTTTTGCCGGTACCCCTGGTGCCCGTGAACAGATAGGCGTGCCCGATTCTACTTGCTTTTATTTGGTTTTTCAGCGTCGATACAATGTGGTCCTGCCCCTTCACATCTGCGAATGTAGCCGGGCGGAACTTTCTGTATAAAGCGGTATAAGACATCTTAAAAATTCCTCGCTACTATTTAACAACCATCATATAAAATATTACCCTTTTCAGCGCAAATTTGCAACCATAATAAAAAAACAAATACATCCTCTTGCAAAAAAAGTTTTGGTGCTATAAAATGAGTAGGCAACTACCAAGGAGATGTATCGAAGTGGTCGTAACGAGAACGACTCGAAATCGTTTTGTCGGTGTTGAGCCGGCACGTGGGTTCGAATCCCACCATCTCCGCTAAGATAAAGCCAGTGGCGTAAATAGCCGCTGGCTTTTGTTGTCTAAATGTAAGGAGGAACAAGATGATATACCTAACCGGAGACACCCACGGAGACTTTGAAAGATACTTAGAATTCACAAACAAGATGCAGCCCACCGATAATGATGTGATGATTGTGCTTGGCGATGCCGGATTAAATTATTACGGAGACGATAGAGATGCGGCACGAAAAAGATTTGTAAATAGTTTTCCGTTTATCACATTCTGCATCCATGGAAATCATGAAATGCGCCCCTTTGATATAGCCAGTTATAAGGTCAAAGAGTTTTGCTGTGGAAAAGTTTGGTTCGAAGAGGAATTTCCGAATATTCTGTTTGCAAAGGACGGAGAAATATTTGAATTTGATGGACTTTCTTGCATCGTCATCGGCGGAGCCTACAGTGTTGATAAACATTATCGCCTTACACGTGGCTGGAAATGGTTTGAAAACGAGCAGCCTTCTGCCGAAATAAAAGAATATGTAGAAAGGCGGTTAGCTTCCCGTAATAACAAAATAGATATTGTGTTGTCCCACACCTGCCCTCTAAAATATGAGCCCATTGAGGTTTTCTTGTCGATGATTGATCAGAGCACGGTGGACAATTCGACAGAGCGATGGCTGGACACCATCGAAGATAAAATAGAATATTCCAAATGGTATTGTGGACATTATCATACAATTAAGAAAATTGATAAGATGCAGTTTATGTTTGAGGAAATAGACATGTTAATGACCTCTTGACTTTCGAACATATGTTTGTTATCATAATTATAGGTGCTACCATAACGGTAGGCGGTTAGTCCTTCTTCCAGAGGACTGTGACCTCTGTTTACATAGAAATCCATTTTTGGAAATCTCAAAATGGAGGTATTGCTCATGTTAACCATCGAAGACTTGATTGCTGTTATTAGCTTATGTGCTACTTTCTTCAGTCTTGGCTATTCGCATGGTCGAAATAGCAAGACACAAAAATAACCGCCCTGTCCTGAGAAAACCTGGCGGTCATTTTGATCATCACTTTTATTAGGGCTAACCGTCTATCGGTAGCACTTTTTACATAATTATAGTACCATTTAACCACTAATATGTCAAATATTTTCACTCTTTAATTGTTTTTCACAGAACTCCTTAAAATCCGGCGTCTTCCATGATTTATTATAGCCCTCAAATCCCTGGTCGTGGGGTGCGATATAATCAGGCAGGTTGTCGCATTCCGTGAGTGCTTCACGAATAGCTTGTAAGTATTTGTAACCGAACTTGTGGCTGGGGGCTACGAAGTGACCCTCGTCCCACTCGTTCCAGTTATCAATCATGATAATCTTTCTTGCCCAAGAATCCTCCGGCGTAGCGTCGGAGATTTGTTTCATTCTGCGGAGAACTTCTCGGTACTTTTCTGGACTCAGATACCAAATATTGGATTCTTCTCGGAAACGATAGCCCAAATCATTCCACTTCTGGCTGAATCTGGGTGTGGGGTCAGAGAAGCAGGAGGCAGTTGCCACAAACTTTGTGGGGTCAAAGGCCAGATTCTTTTCCAACTTGCCACATTGCCGGTTCATAATATCTTCTTCGTCAGGATAAAAATCGTAGGGGGAATTATATCCCGCATTATATCCAAAACGGAAATCATATCCTCTGGCCATCATATCGTCGAACACTTCTTTTTCGGGTGTAATATTGCAAACCGCAAAGGTCATGCCGTCGAAACCGAATTTCTTCGCATATTCGCGGCAGGCATCGAAGGTTCTCTTCTGGCTTTCTGCACTTTCGAAGCACTCGTTGAGGCGGAACTGGGCCCACACGAAAAGCACGGGCTTGTTGTCGATGACCAGATAATTGTCCCTCTTGAAATAGTTTTCCATCCAAAAAGGCATTAGGTTTTCCACCATGTCTTTCTCATCGGTACCGCACCAGCGGGGAGACGCCTCGAACATGATGGCAAATTTCATCATATCCTGATATTTGGCGTTGAAAAATGCTTCGTGAATACCGTGGGCACATCTCAAATAGTCCATTTGGATGGGCTTACCCAGATATTCCAGATAGCGATACCAACAGTAGATAAAGCAGTTGATACCATGCTCCAATGCCCATTTAATCTCCCAGTCGCAGACTTCCGGGTTTTCCTCATCATAGTAACCCATTAGAGGGGTCCTGTCCGGGTACTCTTCTGCCAAATCATTGAATCCTTCATGGATGCCTGCTGCCCCCTTTTTCCATGCCGCATAGTAATGGGCTGCCACAATACGATCAGAGGTGGCGGGTTGGGGCTTAGGTACATAGGAGTGCAACTTTACATTATACATAATTTCAATCCTTTCTTATCTCACAATGACATACTCAATGCCGAGAATCTCTGCAATCTTTGCAATGGTATCCGCATGGTGTCCTACACCCAATGCGTAATGGTGGGTGGGACCTTCCATCACCCATTTCTTCACAAATTCCTTCGTGGTGGGAGCAAAGAAGCCGCGGGTATTGGTGTTACCGGTAGGAGGGATGGGCCCTTCCTTGGAAATACCTTCTCCAATCACGAATTTGAATTTGTTCTCTGCCGTCTGGGTAATACCCAACATAGTGATAGGGCCTTCCTTAATCTTAAACTCCACACTGGCACCACTGCCGGGTTTGCCGTGATACTTCTTCAAGCTGCGTAGCACCGGCTTTCCCTCAGCAATTGCCAGATGATGAGGACCATCGTGTCCTACCAGAATAAAATCCTCTGCAAAGTCAAAGGGATGAAATTCTGCAAAACTTCCGCCGATATTTAGTCGGTCCATAATTAACATGGCAATACAGGTCTTGATATCATACTCACCGCACATAGGAATGCCCTGCGCATTGAGAATGGAGTTACCTACGATGAAAGTAGTTGCCACTTTTCTATGCAGACTGTCGGCACCGCCCTCATAGTAGTAAGCCAAACCGGTGAGGTTGTATTTCTCTACGAATTTATCCAATGCCACAGCAGATTTTGCCGCCTGGTATTTATCTGCATCTGTCAGTTTCGAAGTCACAGGATCTGACTTGGGCTCGGGCATATCGAACTCCTGGTCAATCACACGAATCTTTGCCTGAATTTCTTCTTCTGTCACTTCGTTGTATAGTTCCAGTACATCGTCCACTTCCAGAAGGGGCACGTGAAGACCAAATGCCGCCGAAATCGCCGTGGGATCCGCATGCATATCGTACATAGCCTCCATGGTGTGTCCCATGAGCCCCATTCTGGCGCCTCTCAAATCATGCAGCACCTTAGCAATGTCGCACCATTTGGCAATTTCCTTGTTAGCCTCTTCATCCCCGTATAGGGTGCCGATGATGCAGTCGCTAATCTTCCTACCCAAACGATTGGCCACGCCGATAAACTCAGGAACAGAACAGATATTGTCGTTTTCCAACTGCATAAAGGTATTGGCCTTGGTGTAGTCCAGCGCCGCCCTGGGCTGTAACGCCACCAGTACCATAGGACGATTTACTTCCCTGATGATAGGTGCAAACACACTGGATGTGGCGTAAGTAATCATGTTGCAGAAAATCAAATCCACATTAGCTGCCTGCATCTGTTGCGCTGCCGCATATGCTTTTTCTGAAGTGTCTATCATACCAAAGTCAATGATTTCCACTTCATTCTCCGCTGTCATGTCACACAAATCTTTGTGATATCCACACAGATTCTCATATAAGCCTTCAAATTGGTCGAAATAGGTGGCATGAGCCACAGCAAACACACCAATACGCGCCGTCCGCTTCTTCTTTCTTTCAATCATCTTCGTCTCTCCTTACGATTTGCCGGGGCATTTCTGTCCTGCAACCACTTACGTATCACTTTATATCTTGGTTTTATCATTTCCACATGCTATAATCAAGGTGCAAAGCAAACAATAATTTGTGTAAAGCAAAGATTCGGAGGCACTATGCTATTTTCAGAGATTACTCCCTTTGTCAGGTACGCAAGATATCTGAATTTAAGTGAAAATTCCTATTATAACGAAGTTGTCGGGCTGGACAGCCGCTTCTTCTATTGCTTGAATGGGTATGGTAAAATAAAGATTTCTGATACAGAATATGAAATGGCCACCGGAGATTTGCTCATTATCTGCGCAGGAATTCCCTATCACATTCTGACTCCGGAGCATTCTGTAAACTATATCGCCATCAATTTCGACTATAGCCAGAATGCTGCCCGGCACACGATTCCTATCAAGCCGGTTTTGCCGGAGGAGTATGAAAATAGCCTTCTACCGGATAAGACCATAGTGGAAGAGCCCACCGTTTTACAGGATGTACTTTATGTGAAAAGTTTTGAGATTCTACAAAAACGATTATCTTTACTGGTGCGGGAGTACACGCAGAAACTTTTATACCATGAGCAGAAATGCAGTCACCTGTTGGCGGAATGCATTGCTGATTGTCTGCGGTATCGGGAACTGGGAAGTACTTCTTTAGAAAAAGAATCCTCCCACCAAATCCTTGCCTATATCCATGAACACTATGCCGAGAATCTGACCAACCATTCCGTCGGTCAAACATTCGGCTATCACGCCAATTATGTCAGTGCTTTGATGAAGCGACTGACAGGCATGCCTCTTCATCAGTATATCATTCACATCCGTCTGATGAACGCGGCCAACTTATTGGAAAACACCGGTTTAAGCATCAGCGAAATTGCCTTGACCTGTGGCTTTTGCGATGTGGCTTATTTCTCCGGCTATTTCAAAAAACATTTTGGCATCACGCCATCCCATTATAGAAATGTATAAGAAGAGAAACGCATAGAATTACCGTAACAGGCGATACTTTTAATAACAAAACACCTAAGTAGGAGGCATCCCATGAAAATTTTATTTTACGACACCAAAAAATACGACCGCCAAAGTTTTGAGCAGACATTGGAAAAGTTTCCTGAAGTTTCCATAGATTTTACGTCCTCGGACCTGGATCCCATCACCGCTTCTCTGGCACAGGGATATGACGCAGTGTGTGCCTTTGTCAGTTCTGACGTAAGTGCCCCGACCCTGGAAGTATTACATCAACTGGGTGTGGGACTTGTTCTAATGCGCTGCGCCGGCTTTAACAATGTGGATATGGAAGTTGCCGAAAAGTACGGCATTCAGGTAATGCGCGTGCCGGGATACTCTCCCGAAGCTGTAGCAGAACATGCTATGGCCTTGGCGCTGGCTTGCAATCGCCGTATTCATAAAGCCTATGTACGGGTGAGGGAAAACGATTTCAGCCTAAACGGTCTGATGGGAATGAATTTCTACCAGAAAACCGCAGGCATCATCGGTACCGGTAAAATTGGTGCTGCCATGTGCCGTATCTGTCATGGATTCGGCATGCGGGTCATTGCATATGATATCTATGAAAACCCAGACTTGAAATCTTTTGTGGAATATGTTTCCTTAGAACAACTGCTTTCTGACAGCGATGTCATTTCTTTGCACTGTCCGCTGATGGATTCGACCCGTCACATGATAAACAAAAACACCATCTCTCAGATGAAAGACGGTGTGATTTTCGTCAACACTTCCCGTGGTGCTTTGGTAAAGACACAGGATTTGATTGATGGTATTCGCATGCGCAAATTTGCAGGCGTAGGATTAGATGTATATGAAGAAGAAACGGACAATGTATTTGAAGACCGTTCTGATGAGATCTTGGAGCATTCCACCACAGCCAGACTTTTGTCCTTTCCCAATGTGGTCATCACGTCCCATCAGGGCTTCTTCACCAAAGAAGCATTAGAGGCTATCGCCCATACCACACTGCAAAATGCCATGGACTATAAGAGTGGTGTGGTGAAACCTTTTTAGCTATCGGATGAACTACTCTATTCCACGAAGCAGAACCCTATTCACATATCTTCTCATAATAGAAGCCATCTGCTCTAACTCCCCACGGGTGTATTCTCCACACACCCGGGGAGTAAGCACGTTTTCGCTGTGCTTATAACTTTGGATATAATAGGCATCACTGCCCTCCAACCATTTCCCAATGGTCTCAAATTCTTCTGTCGTATGAATGCCTTTTACCACCGTGGTACGGAACTCATAAGGAATATTTCCCTGCTTCAAGAGTTCCACCGTCCTGCAGATGGGCATTATGTCGATTCCCGGCACACCTGTGGCCAAAGCATAATTCTCCGGTGCGGCCTTTATGTCCATGGCCACATAATCCAAAAGGTTCTTTTCAATCAGAGACTCCACCACATCCGGACGGAATCCATTGGTATCTAATTTCACTAAATACCCCAAATCTTTTACTTTACAGACGAAATCCGCTAAATCAACCTGTAGAGTTGGTTCTCCTCCGGTGATACACACGCCCTGCAACATGCCTTTGCGTTTCTTTAAATGGGAGAACACTTCCTCCTCGGACACGATAGGCGCATCGCCCCCGGGACAAAGCAGATCACTATTATGGCAAAAAGGACATCGGAAATTACAGCCGCCTGTAAATACAGTGGCCGCCAAATGTTCCGGATAATCTAATAAGGTTAATTTTTGAAATCCGTGGATCTTCATTTACAGTACCCTTTCTCTTTTATATACATTTGATTCTATTTACATTTTGTATTATACTTTAGTTACCATGATGTAACAAAGGAAGGTACCCCATGACACTCATCAAAAGCGTCACAGAAAAATACATGAAGGAAGCCCTGAAACAGGCAAAAAAGGCATATGCCTTGGGCGAAGTCCCCATCGGCTGTGTGATTGTATATCAGGATAAAATCATTGGTCGAGGCTACAATCGCCGCAACACCGACAAAAATACTCTGGCCCACGCAGAAATCACTGCCATCAACAAAGCCAGCAAAAAAATCGGTGACTGGCGTCTGGAGGAATGTACCCTCTATGTCACCTTGGAACCTTGCCAGATGTGTGCAGGTGCCATTGTGCAGGCCCGCATCCCCCAAGTGGTAATGGGGTGTATGAATCCTAAAGCCGGATGTGCCGGCTCTGTTTTGAATATATTGGAAATGCCCCAGTTTAACCATCAGGTGGATGTCACCCGAGGTGTCTTGGAACAGGAATGCAGCAAAATGCTAAAGCTATTTTTCACCGAGCTTCGTATCCGCAACAAAGCGGAAAAAGAGGCTACTTCTTTGTAAGCTTGTACAACTCTTCTGTGGCAAGTCTTGTTTTTGCCACCACATCCCCTCCATTCGTCGGGAAGCAATAATACAACACCTCTGTGTTTCCAATACAAATCATGTCACCCAATTCATACCAGTAATAATCTGAATACAGGCTGTAGGAAGCAGAAGGCTTCTGCACATAATCCAATTGTCCGTCACAACCTGTCAGGTGAAATCCCTCCTTGGAATGTTTCAAAACACCTTTCCCGACACGATAAATGCATTTTGTGTTTACCAGCATGCAGATATCCACCGGAACTTCCAATTCGTACATATCGGTGGTCAGTTCTTCCCGCACACAGTCTCTCTGCCAGCGATACCAATCCGGGATATGGGCAAATTCCGTTGTTCCCTCTGTGGCTTTCATCCGTCCGTATTCTGTCAGTTCGTATGTTTTTCCACAGTGCTCACAGGTCAAATAAATCCCTTTCCCAACCATCTGCCCCTCGACTTTGCAATGAGGACATTTGTAGAGTACACGGTTTAAGAAATCTGTTCTGAACTTTTCGGAAACAGACACTTGATTCTCCTGCTGCCACTTGAAATTATCAAAAGAAAACTGCTCTTGTAAAATGGCATTCAATTCCTCTACGGATTTCGCAGCGATATCCTCTGCAGACAATAAATATTCCACATCTGCAGATACCTTCACCTTTCTCCTCTGTAATCCATTATACAAAGGATCCAGCGCAAACGCACCGTAGGTTTGAATCATCACCACCGGCACCTTCAATAGTTTCAGGCATTTCCCCAAGCTTTCCGGTAAGGGTGTGGCAGTACCATCAAAACTATAGCTTGCTTCCGGATACATGAGAATGGAACTGCCTAACTTACTCAACGCATAACTCATATCCTTCACCAAGGCCAAATCCGTCACAAACTTCTGTGTGGGAATACAGCCGATCAATCGCATCAGAAGATTCTTACCCACAAACCCGTCCGAGGTACAAACAATGTTATATTTTCTTGGAAACAGAATCCGGTTGGCAATCTTCAAATCAATAAAGCTGGAATGATTCATCAGGACCAGGCAAGGCTCTTTCTTGCCCAGTTTTTCCATACCGATTTTGCGGTAAGTAAACCCTACCGCCCACAAATCGAAGATGGAAATCACCCGTATCACAAATGCAAGCAACCACATAGGTCTCGCCGGCTGCTGTCTTTTTTGTTTCGGTAGCGCCGTGACATAAGCATATGCCTTATTTTTCGCCTTAATCTTCATCCGTAAACCCTCATGCGTATCTGAATAGACTTCTATTTCATTGTACCTTGTCTGCCTTTGCTTAGCAAACAATTTTTACTTTTCGGTTTCGTGCACAATTTTACTATTTCGGGTCCCTCTTCCCTTGACAAACAAATGCAAACCCGATAAACTAAAAAAGCCGTATATTTTTGAGGGAAACAATGATGAAATTCGGTCTCACGCAATGGAAATCTACGAACCGTGTCAGGTTGGGAACAAAGCAGCACTAAGTGGAATCTTTCATGTGCCGTGAGGCAACCGGGTGGAGTTGTTACATCTTGGGGATGTACGGCCTTTGTATTCGTATGAATAACGGACATAGTTGATTTCCGATAGCCATCCAAACGCAACGGAAGGAATTGTAATGACGATTACAAAAATAGCGATAGACAATTACATGAAACACTGCGTTCTCTGTCCCAGAAAATGCGGTGCAAACCGTTTTGATGGAAATGTCGGCTTTTGTGGTCAGGGAGCGGACCTCACCGCCGCCCGTGCCGCCCTACACTTTTGGGAAGAGCCCTGCATCAGCGGCGCTTACGGAGAGGCTTGTCCCGGCTCCGGCACGGTATTTTTCACCGGGTGTAATCTAAAATGTGTTTTTTGTCAAAATCATCAGATTGCCGCCGGCACATGGGGTAAACCAATTGGCATTCACCGATTGTCCGAAATCTTTTTAGAATTACAGGAAAAAGGCGCAGCCAATATCAACCTGGTGACAGGTGCACACTTCATCCCGCAAATCACCTTGGCCCTACAGGAAGCAAAGTCCATGGGACTTGCAATACCGGTAGTGTATAACAGTTCCGGATACGAAGAAGTAGCCTCCTTAAAACTATTAGAAGGTTTGGTTGACATCTATCTGCCCGACTTAAAGTATTATGATTCAAGCATTTCCACCCGCTACTCCTTTGCCCCCGATTATTTTGAGAAGGCAACGGCTGCCTTGTCCGAAATGTATCGTCAGGTTGGTCCTGCGATAATTGACACAGCATCCGGGTTAATGCGTCAGGGTATGTTGGTAAGACACCTACTGCTTCCCGGGCAAAGTGGGGACTCCAAACGGATTTTACGTTACCTGCATGACACTTACGGAAACAACATTTATATTAGTATCATGAATCAATACACTCCCTTGCCTCATGCAAAGGAATATCCCGAGTTAAGTCGCAAGATTACAGAAGCAGAATACGAAAAAATCATACGATTCGCAGAAAACATCGGCATTGAAAATGCATTTATCCAGGAAGGCGAAACGGCTGATGAAAGTTTTATTCCCGCGTTTGACGGAGAAGGATTATAAGTGCACGCGCATCATATAATATCCGAAATCTCCCGCCTGCGCGGGTTCTTTTTCGCACTCAAAACTTTCAAATCCGAACATAATTGCAACCTGTTTTTCTCTTTCAAAAAAGCTGCCCGGTGTGCCCACATAATAGGCATACTCCGCCTGTCTACGTACTCTTGCTAAAATCAAATGACCATAATTGTAATACCCATGAAGCAGGAAACTATTGTTTACCTTCTTATAGGATTCTTCTCTAAAGATAAGAAAGTCCGCAGGGCGAACGGATAGAAACTCTCTATGGTCTCCATATGGCTTGATGTGGGGATAAATGTTCCACAGATGCTGCCATTTTTCCTCGGCAATTCTATTCCTATCTGCCGCCACACCCGGTTCCTGCTTGTCAGAGATATGATCCACATCCACAAAATCCGCTTGATTAAGATCCGAATCAGGGGCTTCGCTATCTTCCTCTTTGGGCGTCTGACCTTGCACCTGCCATATACCCACTACAAAGGTATCTTCCCTAAGCGGTATCACAATTTTTTCCCATTCCTCAACAGGGACTCCGTCCCACTGACAAGAAAAGGTACCACTTCCATTGTCCATCTGAATTTTACCTAAAAAGTATTCTTGTCCTGCCGTTTGAAGAATTACATCTCTTTGCACTTTATTCGCACATGGTACATCCCGAAGTACTATCTCCATTGAGATATTGCCGTCCCGCGCCTCAACCTTCCAAACACCACCGCCTTTGATCCGCTCCCCCGATTCGCAATAATCCAAATACTTAATCGTTCTATGATATGACATAAAAATACCCCCTAAACACATGATATCAGTAAACTAATATAATGTATTCAGAGGGTTGTCTGTTCATTCGTACAACCTGTGTCCAGTCAGTTTTGGGGCACTGTGCTTCATTATCTGTTTTCTTCCAGGAACGTAATGTAATTTACCACCATCAGCGCGATCTTGAATGTCAATGCGTCATCAAAATTTCTCAAATCCAAGCCCAATGCCTTCTGCAATTTTTCAATTCTGTACACCAAGGTATTTCTGTGCAGAAACAGCTGTCTGGAGGTTTCAGACACATTTAAGTTATTATCAAAGAAGGTATTGATGGTAGACAAAGTCTCGTCGTCTAATTCCTCGGGCACACCATCGGGGAAAACCTCTTGAATGAAAATCTTGCAGAGATTCACCGGCAACTGGTAAATCAATCGGCCAATACCCAACGCACCATAGGTGATAACATCTTTCTGTGCATAGAAGATTTTCCCAACATCCAATGCCATCTTGGCTTCTTTATAGGACTTGGATAAGCTTTTCAGTTCATCAACCACCGTACCCACAGCCACTTTTACATTTCGCATTGCCTCCACATTCATCATGGCAACGATTGTTTGGGCAATAGAGTTTATTTCCTCCGCATTCCGGGGATTTTCAATGGTCTTAATCAAGATGACACTATTTTCGTCCACAGCAGTCACATAATCTCCGGAGACATCAGAGAACATTCCCTTCAGAAGTTCTGTCACCATGGGATCATTTTCCCCTTGAGGCTCTATTAGGAAAATTGCTCTGGATACTGCATCCTCCACATGAAGTCGCTTCGCCTTATTGTAAATATCCACCAATAACAGATTGTCCATCAGCAAATTTTGAAAAAAACCATTCCGGTCAAATCTGTCCTTGTATGCAGCCGCCAGATTTTTTAACTGACTTGCCGCAATTCTGCCAACCGTGTATTTCTCCTCGCCTGTACCGGTGGTCACCACCACGAAAAGAACCTCCTCCCGGTCCATAACTTTGATCAAATGGTGTGGCCCCATCACCTGACTGTCTGCGGGAGATGTGGCAAAAGCAGTTACCACGTCACTATCTATTTCTTCCGCATCCCAAGTGGAAGCATGTAATTTACCATATGCATCAAATACACACAGGTCCACCTTTGTAATTGCTTTTAATTCATCTATACTAATCTGAATGTTTTGGTTTGAAATCATTTTTTCACCCCGCTTTATTTACTCACAGAATCCGTCTGTCTTGCAAGTACATACAAATAATCCGACAGTCTGTTGATGTACTGAAGTGTTTGTGCGGAAAAAGTAATTTTTCTGTCGCAAACCGCCATCAGCCGCTCAGCCCGACGCGCCACGGTACGTGCCACATCCATATGTGCACCCCGCAGTGTTTCTCCGGGACAGTGGAACCTTTTTTCTCTGACAAAAGTCATCTCTACATTATCGATGGCTTTTTCCAAAAGAAGTACTTCTTTTTCTTCCACACCGGGACCCTGCCGGAAGTTACAGGCAATGGCACCGCTGATCTTCAATATGTTTTCCTGAATTCTCAAAATAAAACGCGCCAAATCAGGGCATTCGCACTCTGCCCGTACCACGCCCAACTGACTGTTCAATTCATCCATGGCACCCAAAAGCTGGAGAATGTCATCTCCCTTAGAAACCCTACCTCTGTTTGGCAGGGAAGTGGTCAATTTGTCTCCTGTTTTGGTGTAAATCTTATTCTCCACGTTTGATTCCTCGCTTCAATGATAAATACTACTTATGATAGAAAGGGTTGTTTTTTTACAAAACGTGCGGCGTTCTGGCCTAACATCTTAGGCGTTACCACTGTCCACGTATCCTGCACAGAAATTGCCTCATCCGACACTGCACTACACAGAGCCTTGGTCTCTCCCAAACTTTCATGGGTAAGGGTGGCCTTATCACCACACACACCGATGCCAACGCCTAAGGTGGACTCCATTGCAGCCCTGTATGCCAGAGCTCCCGCTGATATGTTAGTACGTTCTGCGGGGGAAAAAGCCTCACAACGGTATAACAATCCCTCTTCTTCTATACCTGCACAAATTTTCTTGATAAATTCCTCTCCGGCCTGCATGGTCAGGAGTACGATTTCCGGTTTCTTTGCGACCATTTTTTACCTCTTTGCGGAAGTTCCCGACATAACCAAACCTGTTGCCACTGCATTTCTGGGTCCTTCCGTAGCTCGAATGTTTCCTCGTCCGCAGACGATTCTGTACTGGGACAGGCTTTCTGTCAGCATTTCCGGCACTTCAAAGTCCTCTGCCGAACCACCCACCAACACCACATTGGGGATTCTTTTCAAATCGCCGTTTTCTGCCACTTCCTGCAGAGCACGAACCACATTTTTCACAAATACTTTCCGCTTAGCATCCCGTCTCACTTCCACAATTCGCTCCATGGGAATATCTTCCTCTACACGAATCATGCGGTCCGGTGCAAGCATCACCACACACCCATAATATCGGGGATCAATGGATTCTGCGAAAAACTGCATCTCCCCGCTTTCCAGTCGCATATGATAAAGACTTTCCACTTTTGCAAGCGGGTACTTCTTGAGAAGCTCCGCCTCGTTTCTGTCTTTTAATCCTAATTCTGTCTGTATCAAAAGCGTCACCAACTCACCGGCACCCGCCTTATGGGTCATGCGCATATTGCCCGCGTCGTCCATCATAGCTGCATCTGTGGAGCCACCACCCATATCAATGATTGCCAGGGGCAATCTGGTACCGGGTGTAGTACATGCTCCAAGCAACGCCATAGCCGCTTCCACGCCTGCCACAGCCACATCAACATTCAACTGCCTTTGTAGTTCCTCTGCGATTTTCCGCATGGGAAGCTGCTGTGTTTTCACCATGGCAGCAATACCAACCGCCTTCTCCATACAGGTTTCTCCTGCCAAAGCGCCTGCTATCTGTACCGGTGCCAAGGTATCAATGGCTAACACATCTGTGATGTGAATGGATTCTTTCGTTTCGCCTGTCAAACGGCTCATGCTGTCCTTCATGCGGTCAAACATATTGCCCACATTGGTGTTTTTTTGTCCCTGTACATCCGAAAGACGACCGGCCACGTTAGACAGCGCCATAATTTTCTCCGCGCCTGCATCCACGTTCACGGCATATTCCTTGCCGTCCTCGCCTTTCAAATATAGTTCTCCCGCAGGCAATACATTTTCTGCGATATAGCCGTGCAGGGTTTTGATAACCACCGCACTTTTTTTGCCTATCAAGCTCTTGGCAATAGGGGTTACCAGTCTGGTTTCCTCTGCATTCAATCCAAGCAAGGTGGCGATACCGTAGGGGTTGGATAATTGTCTAATGACCTGTCCTGACATAGCCACCTCGATGGCTGCCATTTTTTCATCGGGAATTTTGTCGATACGAAGCACTTCATCCACGATGGGAATCTTTTTATCCAAACGATTCCACACAAGCACTGCCTCGTCTGCCTGTAAAATCAATCCCACAATTTTTATATAGCCGCCTAAACTATTCACAACCTCGGCTACTTTTTCGTATCCGTATTCCTTACCTACTACTAAAATATAAGGACGGTCCGCTACCATTTTGGACAAGTTTTCTATATGTATGGTATAGCCCACTGCGGTTCCCACACCCGCCGGGGTGGAGGGATTGTGTCCAATCATGGAAGAATCGGTGATGATGGTTTCCGTGATGGTTTCCATGGCGGTATCGCCAATAACAGGGGCTGACTCATTTAATCTTATATACTCTAAGTCGGAAGTCGACAGGCGCACCTTGCCCATGGCTTCCTCCAATGCTGACACAATACCGGGAATATTATCTACCGTGCCCTTAATGCCGGTGGTGGCATGGGTGGCACTGCTCAAGAAACGGATGTCTCCTCCCTCTATGCGTCCGATACATACTTCAGTTGTAGAATTTCCTATGTCAACTCCGGCAACTAAACTCAAAGTACTACTCCTCTTTTTTTGTATATTTCAGCTGCCTCCAGCACCATTTTGGCACATCTGGGGGCATGATACTTTTCTAATAATTCCTGCGCCATCAGTACCAACTCCTCATACGTGGATCTGTTGGGGCGAAGTTTGTTATACATCTTCAAGATAACATCATCCGGCACATCAACCAGTTCTGACGCGCGCTCCATGTTCTCCGCCATAATGGGGTTGTCATTCTCACGGCACACCTGTCCCTGCTTCATCAAGGTCTCCTTAGAAATCTTAATATCTTCAGCCGTTACATTACCATTTTTTACTTCCTGTAATGTGATATCTTTTAATTTCTTACCACTTTTGGAGGTAATTGTGTCTTTTTCGTATTCACCCAAAGGATAATTCATGTCATTCTCCCTTTCTACGCATTCCACTCAATATAGGGAATCTTCTCATCCAGGCATTCGGTCTCTTTGATGTGCATCAGAGCAGCCTTTACCTGATATTTCGGTCTTGTCATGGGGTCATTTTCCACCGTGATAGGGGTCACTCTCTCACCCTTCACATACTTTGCGCTGTTTTTACCCACTTTACGATACGTTTCCAACGACATCAATGGTGCCTGGGGAAACAATTCCAAATTGGAAAGCGGATACAAATCTTTCTGATGAATGACGGTAGTTCCCTTAGACTGTATGCCGATGCCGATACCGGAGCCACTTAATTTCGCAGCTTCCAAGCCCATGAAGCACACATCTGAAGTCTTCAGAATCTTCACTACTCTGGGGTGCATGCCCTCTTCCTCAATGCCTGCCTTCACTTCATCCAACACCTGCCCAAGGTCCAAGCCATTGATGGTTCTATGTATTTGGGTCTGAAAAGCAGGGCCCACACCAATCACCACTTCCTTGGGATCCGTGCCCTTGGTGGCTACCTTAGCATCGGAGTAATCCTCCTTTTTACCCTGTGTGGTTTGTTCCACGCCTCTTTGCTTCATCACCTCTTTGATGACTTGCGCTACCACTTCTTCTATTACTTGTTCATTATATTTCACGGCTTTTTCTCCTGCCATCTGTATTTGTTCCACTCAGAATACTATAACTGCCTAAATTAGAAATCTTCCGGACGGATTAGATTATCCACTGCCTTGATTTCATCCCAGCGTTTTCCTTCCACTCTGTAACCGGTGCCGGGACCCATATAATCATTGGGCGTATTAACACCGGAAAGCACATTGAAGTTCTCATCCAGGATTGCGGAAGTTTGGAGATAGTCTCCCACCACGCGTTGTTTTAACATATTCAGCACGCTGTCTGCCACGTCCTCAAATCCGCCTTCTGCCAAAGCGCGTACTACATCGATACCGGTGATACCTCGCTTCATCATATCCTCGGCTGCCACAAGGTCTCCTGCCACATCGCGGTTTAGAGTATCCTTGCTACCGTGGGCGTAGACAACAGCTTCCACCTGCTCATCGGTAACCTCCGACAGTCCCAGTCTCTTAAAGACCACCTGCACTGCCTTAGCAGCTTTTCGACGAACCTCAATGACCTCTTCTTCGCGGACGGGACGAAGTCCTCCGTCTACCTGCATATCTCTCTGCATGATATTATAATCGTCAAAATCATTTGCGTCGAAATTAGAGCCCGCAAACAGATTATCGTAATTATCTTCTCCTGCATAACCGGAGAATATGTAATCAGTTCCCGGGAAGAACTGAAGCATAGTTCTGGCAGTTCTTCTCATGGGGGAATGGGAGAAACTCTGGTCATTGGAAGAACAACATTCCAAACCAAGCAAGGTTGCCGCCACATTTTCGCCCAACACTTCACGCAGTCCCGCAGGCACACTGGCCGCAATACCGATACAACTCACGGAACCATTCTGGGTACCCTGGGCACCTGCGCCCTTAGTCACAAACAGACATCTGCACTCCAGATATAACATGGATTTTTTCTCTGCCTGTCCCATCAACACTTCACTACCGGCACCGGAGGTGAAGCGCACCTTCAAACCACGGGAAGCATAAGCTGCATTCAGGAACGATTTGGAATAGGGGGTATCATCACCATCTACAAACACCTGCTCCGTACCATATACTGACAAGGTCTCCGCATAGGTTGTCAAACCTCGGATACCCAACTCAAGTTCTGTGGCTTCTTCCGCAGAACACTGCGTCAAGACGCCTCTTCTGCCCACCTGAGATCCAATTAATAGCGCCATAGCAGAAAAAGGAGCATATCTTGCCACACCCATGGTGGTCTCTTCTTCACTGAACCCACGCAATGCACACTCTGCCGCATCTGCCGCCAACTGTACGGGATCATCCTTCAGGTTGGTAACATGCGCCTGATTACCGGGCATCTTTCTGGCACGCATTTTCTGCATGGCCATCATCAACTCCACCACATTCATATGGCAGATAATCTCAGCCAATTTTGCGGGGGTGATACCACTACATATTTTCAGAATCTCCTTACGGGGAACATTAATATCTACAATTTTTCTGGCAATCTCCAAGGAGTCCATAGCCATAGACTTCTCTGCCCGGTCCGGTCGAATCACGTAATCGGCAATGAATTGGTCAATGAAATCAAATTTTTCTCTGGGAACTCCGTCCAATTCCATAACCTTGCCGTTTTGAATCTTGATGGAAGGCTTAGGGTCGTAAGGGCTGTGCATTGCCACAAAACCTCTCTCAGGCCATTCCTCTATGAAACCGTCTTTGTTGACGGGACGCTCTGCCAATGTTTCAAATCTTTTGGAACGCTTCATCTCTTTTTACTCCACATTCTGTTTTTGTACATATTTGCGCAATAATACTACTTTATTATACACATTTAACAAGGCGGACACAAGAGAAATCTGCCCGCCTTTTCATATTATAATTCAATTTCAAAACCATTTTCCCAGCATCCCCCAACAGGAATCCGCTCAATGGCAAGTTTGTCTTTGATCTCACCGCAAAAACCAACCTCTCCGCACACTCCAAACCAGGGCTCGTAACACAAAAACTGAGATCCCGGTGTATGCTCACGCCATATGCCCCAGTAGGGCGCATCTGACAATACTTTTGCTACAATATTACCATCCCGGTCACATAACCCGAGACCGCCGATTTCCTTATCATTCACCAAAATAGTATCGTACTTTTCGGTATTCTCCACAGCAGGCATAATACCATTTGTCATAGGGATATCCACAGTCTCACCAGCCAACAATCCGTCCGCATTAATGACCAGACTGACAATGCTCTGAAGATGTTCAAGCACCGCTCCGTCCCTGTCCAAATATGCAATCTTGCAGCCATCCATGTCTCCATTTGGAAATAGAAATCCGGGATGTCCACCAATAGAAAAATACATTTCCTCGTCGGATTTATTGTGTACACGCCAGGTTACCTTAAGGCATTTTTCTCCTTGAGGGAGTTCATAAATCACTTCAAGCAGAAACTTGAATGGATATACTTCTAACCTCTCCGGCGTATCCGTCAAGGTGAATACGATTTTATTGGACTCTATGGTCTGCACATCGTAGACGCTCTCCCTGGCAAATCCGTGATACTTCAAGAAGTACTTCTGTCCTTTGTGTTTGAAATGCTTCTCATGCATTCTACCTACAATTGGAAACAAAAGCGGCGTACTTCTGCCCCAGTTTTCCTCGTCTCCGGGCCACAAGTATTCCTGTCCGGTCTCTTTCATCACCATGGACTTTGCCTCAGCCCCTTTGGTGATTGCCTCTACGGCAATATATTCATTCTCTATTTTGTATCTCATAGTGTACCTCACATTTTACCTTTTGAAAATCTGCCTACGGGGCCATCGTCTTCAGCTGGTGCTTCGCTGTCTGCAGAGTTTTCTGCTTCGGCAGGCGTATTTTCCACAGCCCTGTCTTCCCGCTCTGCGGGGGCCTCTATTTCTACAGGTGCATCTTCCACGAACGCCTCTTGATTTTTTATAGGCTCAGCAACCTCTTCCGCCGGTTCAGGAATCCCTTTTTCTTTGCGGAAAATAGTCATAAATTCCTTGCCGGTGATGGTCTCCTTTTCTATAAGGTACTCTGCCAGTTTATCCATCAATTCCCGGTTGCCACGCAGAAGCTCCACTGCCTTTTCATAACTTTCTTTGAGAATCCCGATGATCTCTTCATCGATTCCTGCGGCAGTAACATCACTACAGTTCAACGCCATTCTGCCTTCCAGATACTGGCTTTCCACTGTTGCAAGTCCAATCAGACCAAATTTCTTACTCATACCAAAGCGGGTTACCATATTACGGGCAATGGAGGTAGCCTTCTCAATATCATTGGCAGCACCTGTGGTCACGGTGTCGAATACAATTTCCTCCGCCGCACGTCCGCCAAGAAGACTAACCAAAAGGTCACGAAGTTCTGCTTCTGTATTTAGATATTTTTCTTCCTCCGGCACGTGCATTACATATCCCAGTGCACCCATGGTACGGGGCACAATGGTGATTTTTTGTACTGGTTCGGAATTTTTCTGTAAAGCAGAGATGAGAGCATGGCCTACCTCATGATAGGAGACAATTCTTCTCTCCTCCTTGCTCATGATGCGGTCCTTCTTTTCCTTGCCTACCAATACCACTTCCACTGCGTTAAACAGATCTTTCTGGCTTACATACTCTCTGCCCTCTTTCACTGCATTGATGGCAGCTTCATTGATCATGTTTGCCAAATCGGAGCCCACCGCACCACTGGTAGCCAATGCGATGGCATCCAAATCCACGGTTTCATCCATTTTGACATCTTTGGCATGCACTTTGAGAATCTCCACACGCCCCTTCAAATCAGGCTTATCCACAATAATTCTTCGATCAAAACGACCGGGGCGAAGCAACGCCTTATCTAAAATTTCAGGACGGTTGGTTGCCGCCAAAATCAAAATACCCTTGGAACTGTCGAAACCATCCATCTCCGACAGAAGCTGATTCAAGGTCTGCTCTATTTCCTCGTTGCCTCCGCCATACTTAGAATCGCGTCTACGGCCAATGGCATCAATCTCATATATAAAAATTATGCAGGGTGCCATTTTATTAGCTTCCTTAAACAGGTCACGAACTCTGGATGCACCCACACCCACAAACATCTCCACAAAATCAGAACCCGTCAGCGAGAAAAAGGGTACATGTGCTTCGCCCGCTACAGCCCTTGCAAGCAAGGTCTTACCGGTTCCGGGAGGCCCCACCAACAGAGCGCCCTTGGGAAGTTTCGCTCCAATACCGGTATACTTTCCGGGATTATGCAGGAAATCCACGATTTCCACCAAGGATTCTTTTGCTTCTTCTTCTCCTGCCACATCCTTAAAGGTCACACCTGTTTCCTTCTGCACATATACCTTTGCGGTACTTTTGCCCACGCCCATAGGGCCACCGGCTCCGCCGCCCATTTTCCGGAACAGACCGCCAAGCAACAACCACATCAAAAGAACAGGCAAAATCAAATATAATAAAACATCCAGTAGAATATTGGAACCTTCATTGATGTTGCGGCTTCCCTCGATGCCCTTTTTCTCCAAGCGTGCGGTGAGGGTATCCAATTCTTCCATCAGGTTAGTGGAATACATCTCCTTGGACTGGGTCAAAAAAGCATAGGGTGAAATAAACGGTTCCTTCTTTTCTTCCTCCGTCTCTTTTAAGGTGAAGAGTATCTGTCCGCTACTTTGGACCTCCACCTCTTCCACTTTTTCCTGCTCAATTAAACTTAAGAATTCTGTGTAACTAACTTCTTCTGCAACGTTGTTTCCACCGAAAAAGGTGTTCCACAGCATAAAAATAAACAGCAGCATCCCAAGACCTGCCAGCAATAATGTCATTAAACTGGGTTTTTTAGGCGCTCCCGGCCCTTTTCCCTGATTCCCTTGTTGATTCATATTTTTCCTCTCGATCAATGTCTGTTGTAGTAAAATTGTTTCTTCTATTATATGGATTCCATTTTGATAAATCAATACTTGAAATGTGAAAAAAAGGTGTCATCTCTTAAAGATTTCTAAAATATTTGCATTCCCAACGGGCAAAAATTGTGTTAAAATGATTGGGTGGTTTTATTATTATGTGCTTTTTACATGATAGAAATGAGGAGATTTATGAGAATCGGATTTGATAACGAAAAATACTTACGATTACAATCTGAAAACATCAAAGAAAGAATCGACCAATTCGGCAATAAATTGTATCTGGAATTTGGCGGAAAACTCTTTGATGATTACCACGCCTCTCGTGTACTTCCCGGCTTTGCCCCCGACGCAAAGCTTCAGATGCTGATGCAATTGTCCGACTATGCGGAGATTGTAATTGTCATCAGTGCACATGATATTGAAAGGAATAAAGTCCGTGGCGATTTAGGCATCACCTATGATGTGGACGTGCTCCGCGTCCGCGACGAGTATTTGAAAAAAGGTCTGTATGTGGGCAGTGTGGTGATCACCCACTACTCAGGTCAGAACAGTGCCGACCAGTTTAAAGCCAAACTGGAAAAACAAAACATCAAAGTATACTTGCACTATATTATCGAAGGCTATCCTTCAAATGTTCCCCTGATTGTCAGCGATCAGGGCTATGGCAAGAACGAATATATTGAAACCAGCCGTCCCTTGGTGGTAGTTACCGCCCCCGGCGCAGGCAGCGGTAAAATGGCCACCTGTCTGTCCCAGTTATATCATGACAATCTGCGGGGGATTAAGGCCGGATATGCAAAATTCGAGACTTTCCCTATTTGGAATATACCCTTGAAGCATCCTATCAACCTTGCTTACGAGGCGGCCACCGCAAACATTGATGATGTGAATATGATTGATCCCTATCATTTGGAGGCGTATGGCGAAACCGCAGTGAACTATAACCGTGATATCGAGATTTTCCCCGTGATGAATGCCATCTTCGAGGGCATCTATGGAAAGAATCCCTACAAATCCCCCACCGATATGGGCGTTAATATGGCCGGCAATTGTATCATTGACGATGATGCCTGCTGCGAAGCTTCCCATATGGAAATCATCCGCCGTTATTACACAGCGCTGAATAAGGTAGCAAAAGGCGACTCTGCAGAAAATGAAGTATATAAAATCGAACTGATTATGAATCAGGCCAAGATTTCTTCTGCAGATAGAAAAGTTACCGTAGCAGCAAAACAACGGGCAGAAAAGTTAGGAGTTCCCACTGCTGCAATAGAACTTCCCGACGGCCACATTATCACCGCAAAAACCACAGATTTCTTAGGTGCATCAGCAGCATTACTTTTGAATGCCCTAAAATATTTGGCCGGTGTGGACCATGATACAAAGCTCATCAAGCCGGAGGCCATTGAACCTATTCAAGATTTAAAAGTCCGCTATTTAGGCGGAAAGAATCCCCGTCTACACACGGACGAAGTGCTGATTGCGCTGACTTTGGCGGCGTGCACGGACGAAAACGCCAAGCGTTCCCTGGAACAGTTGCCCAACCTAAAGGGGTGTCAGGCGCACACTTCCGTAATGATTTCCGAAGTGGATTGTAAGATTTACAAGAAACTGGGCGTAGATGTGACCTGCGAACCTGTAGAGAATACCAGAAAATCGTATTAGACTGTAATACAAACTTACCTATAAATAATATATTTACAAATAGGATTTCCCATGGAAGAAAACTTCTCCTCATATTCTGTCATTACATTTCCCTCTACCAGCTTCGCGTCAGCATGTAGGTCATAGGTAATCACTTCCGCCTTCCAGCCGGCAGGTTCTAATTCTTCCACCGCAAAGTCAAACAAGGGGCGGTTGTCAGTCTTGAACTCCAACCTGCCTTGGGGCTTCAAAATCACGTTGTAGCGGCCCAAGAATTCTCTGGAGGGCAATCTTCTTTTGGCATGTCTGTCTTTAGGCCATGGATCCGAAAAATTCAAATATATTTTGTCCACTTCACCGGCACCAAATACTTTAGTCACGTCCTCTGCGTCCATGCGCAGGAATTTCAGGTTGGGCAGCTCCTCCGCTTCCATTTTTTGTATTGCACGGAGCAACACGCTGGAATACTTTTCCACACCTACATAATTAATCCCGGGATTTAACTTCGCCATTTGGTGGATAAACTGTCCCTTTCCCATGCCGATCTCGATATGGACGGGATTCTCATTTCCAAAAATCTCTTTCCAAGTACCGGGGCACTGAGGTTGTACCTCCTCCTGTACCACGAATTTGCTTTCTGCAATTATCTCTCTGGAACCTCTTATATTTCGTAAACGCATATATTCAACCTCTTTTTCATAATATCCTTGTGAAAGTATAGCACACCCCTATGGTTTTTTTCAAGAAATCGTGTATAATAGTTTCATACATACAAGAGAGGTATTCTATGTTCTGCCGAAAATCACCGAAATTTTATTTTACGAAACGATATAGAACGATTCTTTCCGGCATGTTGGCTGCCACACTACTGTTGGCTTCATCCCTGTCGGTTACCGCTGCACCCCTGACTGCCGAGGAAGAAGCGCGCGTAAGACAACATCAATCCATGCCCGTTCAGACCAACGAGATTACAAACTGGCCTGCCGGACCAATCGTGGGTGCGGAATCCGCCATTCTCATGGAGGCTGAAACAGGTGCGATTCTATATGCTAAGAATATCCATCAGAAACAATTTCCCGCCAGCATTACGAAAATACTAACCACCTTAATGATGACGGAAATGTGCGAATTGGATGAGATGGTTACCTTCTCCCACGATGCAGTGTTTGATACTCCCAGAGACAGCAATCACATTGCCATGGATGTGGGGCAGGCACTTACCATAGAACAATGTTTGAATGCTATATTAATCCGTTCCGCCAACGAAGTAGCCTTTGCTGCAGCCGAGCATATCAGCGGCAGTACGGACTGGTCTGTTTTTGCTGATTTAATGAATAAGCGCGCAGAAGAGCTGGGATGTCTCAACACGCACTTTGTGAATCCCAATGGTTTGCCGGACGATGACCATTACACCACCTGCTACGATATGGCAATGATAGGTAAGGCCTTTTTTGCCAACGAGATGTTATGCAAAATCACCATGTCCAGAAGATTGGAAATCCCCGCTTCAGACACGGTACCCCAAAGCAAATTGGAAATGAATGCCATGCAAATCATTCCCGGCAAAAAGTATTCTTATGAACATTTGGTGGGATGTAAAACAGGTTTTACCGAAACTGCGAGATATAGTTTGGTTTCCTGTGCCCAGAAGGGCGATTTGAAACTGATTTGCGTGGTCATGAATGATGAAAATCCGTATCAGTACGAAGATACCATTTCCCTGTTTAACTATGGATTTTCGAATTTTCAAAAGATAAATATCTCTGAACAAGAAACAAAATTCGATTTGTCGGGTGGGGAAATGTTCCATTACGGCATTGATATTTTTGCCAGTTCCCAACCCCTGCTTTCTCTGAACAAGGATGATGTAATCATACTGCCCACAACGCTTACCTTAGATCAGTTAGAAAGTAGTGTGACTTATACGGAAGAAGAAAACACGGCCGCCACCATTTCCTATACCTATGGCGGTATGCAGTTAGGCGATGTGAAAGTACATTTCACTTCCGCTGTGAACCATCTTTCTCACGAGGATGGTGAGACATCCGAAAATGTCCGTCCTGTTCCCTCGCCGGAGAGGACCTCCTTTATCCCCATTAATATACTCACTCTTGTCTTAATTATCTTGGGACTTGGAGTACTGGGCTTCGTAGTTGTCTTTTTCCGCGCCGCTCTAAAGAATTATCGGGAGTCCCGCATCAGAACCAGTAGCCGTCGCCGTTGGAGACGGCAAAATCGCAGAAGAAGACGCAGATATTAAAATGACATGCCCCCTGTCCAAACGACAGGGGGCATATTAGATTATTGATGTTTCTTCCTCATATCTTTCACATGTTGCTTTCGTTGCTCCAGTGCCTGCGCTTCCTTCTCGTCTGTCAATTTCGTCGTCTTCACCGCAAAGCACCCTCCTCCCGGCCCTTTCCGGACCCGGATTTTTCCCTTTAGATAGCCATGCTTATGACAGTACGCCAGACAATAATAGTTTTTTCCATTGGGCGTAAACCACTTGATTTTCTTTCTTAAGTTGCGATGGCAAAGATAACATTTACTGGAAATCACCTCTCTGTCAGCAAACATTTCTTCCTTATCCGCGAATTCTCTGGATATATACTTCATGTAGGTGTCAAACTGTATCTTTATCTCCGCTTTTCTATTTATCGGAGGATGATAGGTATCATATGAAATTTTAGCCAACACTTCCGCATGTTCCTCTATGATTCTCCGAAATACCTGCCCGGTATAAAAAGCATCCTCCAACGCCCTATGAAAGGGTCTGTTTTTCTCTATGCCCAGAAAATCCACTGCGTACTCCAGCGACTTTCTGGATTTACCATCTTCAAACGCCAAACTGAAAAGTTTCTGCACATCATAGAACGAAATAGGACCATCCGCGAAAACATGCATGTCATAGAACTCCAGATTGCGCTGAAGCTCCGTCAAATCAGCACTTCCCCAGGTACAGAAAATATAATCCTCTCCACACCAGCGAAGGAATTCTTCTGCCACTTGGAAAAAAGCCTTTCCATTTTTCAATTCCTTCATCCGTAAATGAATTAATTCACCGGTGATTCGGTGCATTTCCTTATAAACTTGAGGGCGGATGAGTTGGCTGAATTCGCCCATATCCTCTCCGGAAGGGCTCAGCTTAACAGCTCCCATTTCTATAATCTCAAAGGGAAGTGTCGCCACTTCCCTTTCAATTCTTGAATTTCCTTGATTCCATTCTAAATCAAATACAATATAATTCATATAATCCTTCTAAATCGTTTTAATCTATTTTGACAAACTGCTTCTCGATCCACGTATGTACCAAAGGAATCCATGTATTGACCTCGTCCTGTCTACCGGTACCGCCAACACGCGTCAAACGATTGCCCAGGGCAAGTCCGTGCACTCCTTTAGGATAAATATGCAATTCAAAAGGAACGCCCGCACGACGCAAGCTGGTTGCAAGCAACAAGGAATTCTCTACCGGCACAGAGCCATCTGCAAAGGTGTGCCAAATGAATGCCGGAGGGGTCTGATCTGTAACACGGTTTTCCAAAGAAAGAGACGCTCCTAATTCCGCTTCCTTTTCGCCCAATAAATGCTGGAAGGACCCTCTGTGTGCGAACTCACCGGAAGTGATGACGGGATAACTAAGAATCATTCCATCGGGACGAATCAATTTTTGTTCTGATTCACTAAGGCCCAATGCCTCTCCTAAAAATCTTTCCTGCCACAAGATACCCATGGATGCAGCCAAATGTCCGCCGGCAGAACAACCCAGCACAAAAATCTGCTCCGGATTCACATACCATTCTTCCGCATGCTGACGCACCGTCAAAACGGCGGTTGCCAATTCTGTCAGTGCCGTGGGATATTTCGCGGGGTGGACAGAATACCAAAGCACTGCCGCATGATACCCCATTGCCAAGAACTGGGTAGCCATAATCTCAGCCTCTCTGTTGGAAAGGTGCTGATATCCACCTCCGGGACAGAGAATCACCAAAGGTCTGGGTGGCATGGTGAGTTCAATTCCCTCATAATTATTTTGAATGTAAGTGGTCAAGCGGGCGTAATCTTGTGAACCTTCTACCTGAATCGGAATGTCTTTGTGCAACATGATACTATTTCTCCTTTATTTTATCTTAATATGCACGTCCCCAGTATACCATCTTCTTGGCAGGCTTGCCGCAGCATACACAAGTGTCTGTGATATGCTCCTGTTCAAAAGGCATACAACGGCTGGTTACACTTAATTTTTCTTTGATTGTGTCCTCACAAGAGCGGTCACCACACCACATCGCCTTCACGAAGCCGGCTTTTTCATTGAATGTCTTCATGAACTCATCAAAGTCTTTTGCAACATAGGTGTGTTCTTCTCTGTGGGCTCTGGCTCTCTCCAACATCTCCACCTGAATGGTTTCCAAAAGTTCTCCAACCTTTGTTTCCAACTCATCCAGAGAAACTTCTATCTTTTCTCTGGTGTCGCGACGGCAAATCAGGCATTTACCTTCTTCAATGTCTCGGGGACCGATTTCAACACGGATGGGATAACCTCTCATTTCCGCTTCTGCAAATTTCCATCCCGGAGATTTATCGGAATCGTCCACTTTCACCCGGAAGTTCTTGGACAGGACTTCTTTTAACTCGTACGCTTTATCCAATACACCTTCCTTTTTCTGCATAATAGGAACAATGCAAACCTGGGTGGGTGCCACTCTGGGAGGCAATACCAGGCCTTCATTGTCACCGTGTACCATGATAATCGCACCAATGAGTCTGGTGGTCATACCCCAGGAGGTCTGATGAACATGCTTCAATGTATTATCTTTGTCCGCAAACTGAATCTCAAAAGCCTTTGCAAATCCGTCGCCAAAATTGTGGCTGGTACCGGACTGTAACGCCTTGCCATCGTGCATCAGGGCTTCAATGGTATAAGTAGCTACCGCACCGGCAAATTTCTCTTTATCGGTTTTCTGTCCTTTGACCACAGGAATTGCCAAAACCTGCTCACAGAAATCCGCATACACATTCAACATCTGGATGGTTCTTTCCTCTGCCTCCTGTGCAGTAGCATGTGCGGTATGTCCTTCCTGCCACAAAAACTCTCTGGAGCGGAGGAAGGGTCTGGTTTCTTTTTCCCAACGAACTACAGAGCACCACTGGTTATACACCTTAGGCAAGTCTCTGTAAGAATGAATATCATTTTTATAAAAATCGCAGAACAGGGTCTCAGAGGTAGGACGCACACACATTCTCTCTGCCAATGGTTGCAGCCCGCCATGGGTTACCCATGCTACTTCCGGCGCAAATCCTTCCACATGGTCCTTTTCCTTCTGCAAAAGGGACTCAGGAATAAACATGGGAAGATATACATTCTCCACGCCCGTCTCCTTAAATCTTGCGTCCAACTGCTTCTGGATAAGTTCCCAAATCGCATAGCCTGCCGGCTTAATTACCATACATCCTTTCACGGAAGTATAATCAATTAATTCTGCCTTCTTCACTACATCGGTATACCACTGGGCAAAATCCACGTCCATAGAAGTAATTTCTTCTACCATCTTCTTATCTGCCATCGTTTTTCTCCTTTAGTTTGCGAGTTTCAACTTGTATATGATTGTATTGCTTATATGCGGGATTTGTCAAGACGAAGTCCCTCTTTATTTGTAAAACATTGCGAATTTGCTTCAATATATAAAAGAGAATTGCACGGGCCTCAAATTCTTCCCTGTTTACGGGTAGAGGTTGCTTATGCATATCCAACAAAAGACCGTCCATTTTTTGAAGTAATTCCTCTACGGTATTGTCTCTGTGATACGCCTGTTCTATCTCATCCAAAATCCCGGCTACCTGTAGTGCCTGACGCGGCAAAAAGCTGATGCCCACGATATTTTCATAAATTTCCTTCAAAATAACACTCTGGCGTTCCCTCATAGAGATGTACTCCAGCGCAAACCGGTCCCCACCAAACAGTTCGTTCTCGTAGTTTTCCACAGCGCATGCTTTTGCCGCAGCCAGCGCCTCTTCCAGTCCGATAAAACAATCCCCCTTGTAGTCACGCTTGTCCTCCTTGGGTAGCCAGACAGACATACGGTGGAGAATCCCTTTTATCTGCATATCCACCTCTGTGGCCAACCGTTCAAACTCCGACTCTCTTTTATGCAAATGGAGATTGCTCAAAAACCCAAAGAAACTACCAATCAACAGCAATAGACTTTCATTGGCCAGCATTTCATACCCCATATTGCCCTCACTTAGGAAATGGGCAATCAACACAGAAACCGGCACAATATTCTCACCTTTGCCCATACAAAGACAAAGCATGCCGTAGATTAACAAATAGAGAGCAAAGCTCCACAAGGTAAAACCAAGCAGACCAAAGAGCGCACCTGCAATCACAAGTGCCCATAAATAGGACAATGCGCGGCTGCATAAGCTGCGCATTGTGTCTTTTTTGGTATTTCGAATGGTCAGCACCGTAATAATACCCGCAGTGACAGGGAACTTCAACCCGATTTCCTCTGCCACAACAATGGCCAAAACTGCTGCCACCGCTATTTTGAAACTCTTCAAAAGATGAACTTTCCAAGGAATTCTTTTCATTTTCAGCCTCTTAAGTTTTTGATTGCCTTTTCAGCAATCAGACATTCTCCATGCTCCTTGATATGAGACGCATGCGCTTCCTCCGCGGTGTAAAGCGCGGCAAATTCCAGCGCCTGAATGCACGCCCTGCTGTACCTCTCATAGGACGCGTGCCCCTTCATAAAATACAGATAATAGTATCCTTCATACAAGTATAAAGCACTTTCCACACGTATATTCGCCGGCAACGCAGATGCAAATTCCATCACCTTGCGCAAACTTGAGAATGCAAATACTGCAAATTCCGGCTTACCCTCTTTATCGCGCGGAACAACAGGAGCCGCTTCTTCCGTCGCCGGATGACCTTCGTTTTTCTCTACGGACTCTTTCACCTGTTGAAACATTTTTTTCATCTCATTTAGGCAAGCCAGGAACTGCTTTTCATCGTCCGTATTCGGATCTCTCTCGGAGAAGGTCAAAAGTAATCCTTTATCCGGCAACAGCATAATCTGTAAGTCAAAGGCCACCTGCGGAGGCTTGTATCCCACTTCCTCAGCCGCCTGGGTAAAAATCTCATGGACCACTTCCCGGGCCTTGTCATTTCTTAAAATAAAATCCTTGTAGTCTATATCAAATTCTTCTAAGTCCTCTATGGACAAATAGCATTTTACGGTTTTATCGTCTATTCTTTCTATCCTCATACATGCACCTACCCGTATGCTTCACTCTATCTTTGCACATTTATATTATCATAATATGCAGACTTTTTCAATTGGGGTTGATGCAGTTGTCTTAAGTTAGTTTAGACAGGTTTTCTCATTTTGCGTAACTACTCTCTTTTTCTTCGTAGAATCTCCGCGTTTTCCTCCACCACTCGCTTAGAGAGCGGATAAAAAAACCACATGACCAGAAATACCAGCAAATAACATACTCCCGGTACCAACGTGGAAATGGTATAGATTCGCTCTGACACAATCTCCGTCTGAGAGGACGCCTCCGACACATAACCGATGGCAGTCAGCACAAAACCGCCCAGACCTCCGGCCAGTGCCTGCCCCAGTTTGCGCGAAAAAGAATATACAGCGTAAATCGTGCCATCTTCTCTTCGCCCGGTACGTATTTCCTGATAGTCAATAATGTCCGTAATATACGCCCAAATCACCAGATTGAACGCTCCCATGCCAATGGTTCCGACTAAAAAAAATGCAATGAACACAGGTACAGAACGGACACGCAAGAAAAACAACACAAGATAAATCACACCTGCCAACAGCATACCAGCTGCTCCCACCTCTTTCTTGCCGTACTTACCTGTAATCTTCGAGGAAAACGGTGCCAAAATCAAAACACCCGCCACGCCAATCACATTCACAATGGCCAATAGTCTGGCATTCTTAAAATAGTCAAAAAACAGGTAATTGTTCATGGTTTGACCCAGCATACTGGCCAACAACAAAAGCAGCGCCGACGCCACCAGTGCCAGCAACGCCTTATTCTCAGCAATACCCCGAAACATTACTCGGAATCCAATTCTCTGCGACTGACTTTTATCAAAGGATACACGCTCCACACACAGAAAATAACAGAGCGCAAAGCAAATGAGAGCCAGCACACTGAGAACCACGACAGTCAAGGTCAGATTCACCGGATTTACCACCTGATTTCCCTGAGCATCTGTTTGATAGATAATTAAAGGGGCCACGACACCGATAAATACACCTGCCAAACATGCACCAACACTACGGAAGGTGGAAAGAGCCGCACGGTCGGAAGCGTTGGGACTTAGAGCCGATGCCATAGAGCCGTATGGAATGTTAATCCCCGTGTAACAAAAACAACTCCATAAAATATATGTGATGACAGCATATGCCAGTTTTCCCGGATAAGGCCAGTCCTTCACAAAATACAGATACATCAGACTACTACTTACCACTACAGGGATACTCATGCGACGAATCCAAGGACGAAATCTTCCGTCTTTGGCAGGCTGCACCTTGTCTACGATTCTTCCCATCGTAATATCCGTGAACGCATCTATCACACGGGCACATAGAAATAATGTTCCCACCACAGTACCGCTAAACCCAAGTACCTTGGTATAGAAAATCATTAGATAACTACCTGCAAAAATAAAACTGAAATCGTTACCAAAATCTCCGAACATATAGCCCAATTTATCCTTAATACCAAAAGGGCGCACTGTTTTTTCCATAAAAAAACCTCCGCAAGCTGTTTTTTATAGCATTACATTTTGCGAAGATTTTATGCGGATTCTATTTAATTCTCATTCCAGTGAAGTCGGTGAAGTTCCCCTTCTTTCTGCATATTCTCAAACCCATTTTGACGAAGAGCTTCATAGAGCACTATGGCAGCCGCATTGGATAAATTCAAAGAACGTATTGCCGACAACATGGGAATACGAATGGCCGTTTCCTCGTAATCTACTAGGATTTCCTCCGGAATACCTGCACTTTCTTTACCAAACATCAGATAATCATCGGGTCCAAACGACACTTCTGTATAAGTATGCTTCGCCTTGGTGGTGGCCATCCATATTTTTGCGTTTGGATTCTTTTCCTTGAATTCTTCAAAATTCACATAACGGTGAAGTTCCAAATCTTTCCAGTAATCCATTCCCGCTCTCTTGATTTGCTTTTCATCTATACGGAATCCCAAGGGTTCTATCAGATGTAACGGCGTACCGGTAGC
Source organism: Lachnospiraceae bacterium (assembly GCA_017397645.1). Classification (GTDB taxonomy): domain Bacteria; phylum Bacillota; class Clostridia; order Lachnospirales; family Lachnospiraceae; genus Acetatifactor. The sequence goes on from JAFQIE010000004.1 coordinate 37,227, forward strand.
TACGCAAGTTCTTCCTATATTCCCGGTATTTCCCGGTATTTCAGGTTGATGTAATATTATATGCATTTTGTCTTCCTCGTACTTTTCTATCTCTAATACCGTCTACACGCCGGTTCTCTTTGCCTGCCTTAGCCTTTTTGCTGCTTTTTAGCTCCGGTTCCCGTAGATGGCGTCCTGCTTGGGTTTGTCCATATAACGGATTTCTTCCTGATTGGTAAGGATTCTGTCCTTGGTCTGATTGGTCTGTCCCACCACGCATGCGGGAATCCCCTGCTCGCATAGCAGTTCTACCAGTTCTTCTCCATTGACAGTGAAAATAACCAAACTGCCGCCCGACAACAACTCGTAGGGATTTGCATCACATTGTTCGCATACCTCTACGGTTTCCTGTCGCAAGGGAAGTTTCTTCATATCCACAGTCATGCCCACCTCTGTGCGCTCTGCCAACTCCCACAAGGCTGCGAAAATACCGCCTTCAGAAACGTCACGCATCTGTGTCACTCCGAACTCCATAGCTATCTTTGCCTCCGGCAACACAGACAAATATTTATCAAAACCTTGAGCTTCTTCTATCATATACGCAGGATAACGCTCCATCAGTTTTTCAGCATTCCGCTTGGCCAAAATGGCCGTCCCCTGCAAACCAATCCACTTAGTAACCACGATATCCTGAGGAGACAGGATGCCTTCACACTTTGTTTCACCAAAAGGCTTTTTCACCAAACCGTCGTTGTTCTTAGCCATCTTTCCTATGCCGGTAACGGTGACAAAGGGGATTCTGACGCCTTCTGACACTCTGGTCTGGCCACCTGCAATATCCATTGACAATTCTTTGCATTTTTCTTCCGCCTGACACATCAAGGCTTTCAACAAAGATTCCTCTGTGTCTACAGGCAACACAATCGCCAGCATACAAGCAATGGGTGTAGCACCGGATGCGGACAGATTGTTTGCCGTCTTTTGTATCAGGTGGGCTATGCTCATATAGGGCTCTGCGCCTACAGCTTTCACCAAATCTTGCTCTGTACATGCAATCATAGCTTCCTGCACGCAAACCACCGTATCAGCACCTAATGAGAAAAGGGCACAGTCCTTTCCAAGGCCTGCACCACTGATTACTTCCTTTTGTTTTGATTTGATTTGTCTGAGCACAGAACGCTTCAAAATATTCTCTGATATTTTGCCTGCTTTCATACAATCTTTCCTTTATCTGTTCTTATCTTATATCCATCTCATTGAACCGGTTGTGCTGCTGTTAATTGTGCGATTACATTCTGCACATGGGCAATATTCGCAGTGCCAATAGCCGCCATAATCTCGTTGTAGGCTTCTGCATTTTCGGTCACCACGCCTACCTCCGCCACAGTATTAACCATCTTATAGTTGCTGCTGTTCACTCTACTGCGGCTGACTTCCTGGCCATTTTCAATAACCACTTTCCAAAGTTGGGATTTGTATCCGGTGTAGCCACTGTGTAGCTTAAAATATCCCAACGGCTGATCCGTTTTAGCCACAATGCTGTCAGGACCTTTTTCTATGGTCTCCACCATCACCGATTCGTAAATCACCTGACGGTTGGGACTACGGGTTTCTTGTCCATAAATATTAAATGTCACATGCTTATTTTTAGTCAGGCCCTCGATGTAGATGGGGGCATTGGTATTATTCACAAATTTAAAGTCCTTGCCGGCACTCTCCGCAATGGCGGCATCGGCGGATAAATTCACATATCCCACCGTCATGGAATGGTTGTAACGTTGGGTCACTTCCAATTCTGCCAAGAGCACCGCGTTATAAAGGGTGGTTGTCACCTGACAGATGCCTCCACCCAAACTATCCACCACTTGTCCATTGAGATAAGATCCTGCAGGAAAATATCCATTTGCTTCCGTAAACGGCGTTACCAGTTCCAGCGCAGAGAATTCCTCGCCGGGATACAACACAACACCGTCAATCAAGCGACATCCATTCTCCACATTTCCGCTTCTGGCAGCACCTGAAGTGTGATAACCGGTGGTATAACTACCTAACACGTCCTGAACCTTGGCCAACTCTTCCGCAGACCCCTGATACTCCGTTTCATCGATCACCAAACCAATTGTAACAGGAGTTCTGTCCCATTCCCGTGCCATATATTCGTAGACCACATCGGTAGAATCCGGCACATCCACAGACATTCCTGTGCGACCTTCTGTAATCTGAAAACTGCCACCTTCCCGGCGCAGTGTCACATTTTGGGGCTCCACATCGTAATCCGTACATTGGTCTACGATGGTCTTACCGATTTCTTCCCAATCGAAATCGATCTCGATAGGAAGAACAATGCCCTCATTTTCCATGGTCTTCAGGGCTTTATATCGCTCGATGACATTTCCCCGGTTGCCAAGTTTCAGCGCATCTTCCACCAGGTTCTCGTTGGAATGGTACAACCCCAAATCCCCCGCCGTTATTTCTACCGGGGTTTCATTTGCAGCCAAAAGGGTAATTTCCGTATCACCCAAATCATCGATATATTCTTCTATTTTTGCCGTGGCTTCTTCTGCCGTCAACCCACCCAGAGAGATTTCTCCCGCATATACTCCTTCTCTAACTGTCAACTCCTCCTGCGCAGTGGCAACGCTTGTCTGTCCAAACATCAGCACGCAGGCCAACAACAACGCATAAAACATAGTTTTTCTCCTAATAAATCAAATAAGACAAGGTAGGAACAATCATTGCCAGAACCAAAATCACAATAATCACTGCTGAAATTGTCTTCTTACTCTTCTTAGAATTTAGATTAAACATATTTAACACCTCTCGTCCGTAGACCTTTTCACACTATTTTGAAATGTACTTCTCTTCCTAATAATAAGATATTTATGCCCTCTTTGCAAGAACTACAAAAGGCCATTTTTGTCCAATATTTGGATGGTATACAGCACTTATAAATACCCCTTGGAGCGCAACACATCTGCCATGCGGCTGGCCTCGCTCTTGGTTAATTTTTCAATATCCACATTCAGAACCAGTTTATGCCTGTCCGCCAAACGATATAACCGCTCTTTCTGACTATTTGTAGCCGGTCCATCTTTTTTTGCCTGATAGACCAGTATCTTAGGTTGAAACACCGAATCCTCCGGATTATAGAATGCTTCCGCTAATTTTTGATACAAAAGATGGGTAGCATGGGCATCCCCATAAGCCCTATGTGCCTGATAAGATATTTGATAGTAATCACACAAAAATTCTAATGTTTTCTTTTCCAAAGAAGCCAAATGCACTCTGGCAATACGCAAGGTATCTATGCCTTGACATTCCATCTTCATCCCCATATTTACTGCTGCTTTTTTCAGAAAAGAAAAATCAAACTGTATGTTGTGCCCCAGTAATGGTAAGTCTTCCATAAACTCCATAAACTTTGGCAAAACCCCTTCAATATACGGCGCCCCTGACAATTCTTCGTCTCTTAGCCCGGTGAGGGATATCACCCGTTCTTCCAAGCATCTGCCGGGGTTTACAAGCGTAGAGAAGGTATTCACGACTACTCCTTCTATCACCTTCACCGCGCCAATTTCAATGATTTTGTCCGTTTTAGGATGCAATCCCGTGGTTTCCAAATCCACACACACATAAGAATTCAACATATCAATTCCTTCCATCCACCGGTGGCAATATCACTGTCCGCGCATTGTCTGTCAACGGATTTCTCTCCTGATAATCAAATAATACATAGGTCGTCTTTGTATGACTCACCTCGCTGTTATCAACACTATCTGTCAGGATATCCGCACCGGTAGCCCACACCGGATAGTGAAATGGCTCCAGATGAGTCATCTTGCTCATTTGCTTCCAATCATAACCCTCATACCCCTTCAGATATTCCCGTTCTGTTTCTTCACGCCGGTAAAACGCCACAATATTATCCCTGTGAGGGAAAATATCTGCGGAAAAAGGAGGTCTACTCTTTAAATTCTCTCTCAAATACATATCGTAGGTGAGCAATTCCCGATAGATGTCTTCACGCGCCCCATCCACTTCTGTGGCAAACATAAGTAGCACTTGATAGCGGTATATCCTGGACGGGCTATTTGTAAAATATTCATGCTCTCTATAGTAGATTGCCAGTGCCTCATACATATCAAATGGTGTTTTAAACACAGTCTCCAAAAAACTCAAGGTATGTCTAAACTGTCCGCTGTTATAATACAGTTCCACCATTTGTTCTACGTCCTTCAATCGGCAGATTTCCCCATACGAAAGCCAATTGGTGGACAACACCTCATAGGGAGGCTGTTTGTGATAACGGATGCCAAATTCCTCCGCGCGCTCCCACATTTCGGTGCCCTTCAGCACCTTCAAAAAGCCCAATTGCAACTGTTCCGGACGCATGCTGTAAACCCTGTTGAAGGAATGTTTGAAACTATCCAAACCTTCCTCCGGCAAACCGGCAATCAGGTCCAAGTGCAGATGAATATTTCGGTTCTGCTGAAGTTGTGTGATTTTCTGCGTTAGTTTATCCACATTCATATGGCGGTGGATATGTTGCAGTGCACAATCGTTTACGGTTTGTACACCCACTTCCAATTGCACCAATCCGGGACGCATACTCTGTAGTAATTCTATTTCATCTTCTTGAAGAATATCTGCAGACACTTCAAAATGGAAATTTGTGACACCATTGTCATTTTCTTGGATATACGTCCAGATTTCCACAGTATGCGCGTGATTACAATTAAACGTGCGATCAATGAATTTCACCTGTGCCACGCGTCTATCCAGAAAATACTGCAACTCTTTTTTGACAATATCTATATTACGCAAGCGCACTGTTTTATCCACGGAAGACAGGCAATAACTACACCGAAAGGGACAGCCTCTGCTGCTCTCATAGTACACGATACGGTGCTCAAAACCTGTCAAATCCTCATATAAAAACGGGATGCTGCTCATATCTGTCAAGGGACGAATGTCTGTATATCCGGAGGGCAAACACAAGCCGGGAATATGAGAAAAGGCTCCTTCCACGGAATCTTCCTCTGAACTCACGGTAGCAATGCCTCCACTATCACAATGAGCGTAGTACACCATCAAGTCGCGGAAGGTAGCTTCTCCTTCGCCAATCATCACACCCGTCAAAAACGGATAATCCTTTAAAACCTCCGGAGCATCGTAGGACACTTCCGGTCCACCTAACCAAAGGTGTACTTCAGGCATCAGGGCATGCACTTCTGCCATCAACTCTTGTACCATGCGCCAATTCCAAATATAGCAAGAAAAACCCACGACAGTGGGCTTTCTTTTGTAAATATCCGCAAGTATTTCGTCTAACTGTTGATTGATTGTGTATTCTGCCAATTCGATATGCGAAGTATACTCCGCTCCCGCATATGCCCGAAGACTATATATCGCGGGATTCGAGTGGATATACTTCGCGTTAATGGCAACTAATAAAAACTTCATAGACAACCTTTCTTTCGTATTCCCATCGCAACGGATTATAACGCACAGGGTCCGTCTCCGATTTCTACCACATAGAAATCTGCTGCGTAACCGATTTTCGCAAGATACGCCTCTCCTACTTTAGCAATAAACTCATCTACGGCTTCATCTTTTACGATACTAACTGTGCACCCGCCAAAACCGGCACCTGTCATACGGGAACCGATGACGCCTTCAACCTTCCATGCTTCTTCAACCAATGTGTCTAATTCCACACCGGTTACTTCATAATCATCCCTTAACGATACATGGGACGCATTCATCAACTTTCCGAATGCGGCTACATCTCCCGCCTTCAGCGCTTCCACCGCGCGCACCGTCCTGCGATTTTCATACACGGCATGCTTGGCACGTTTCCTTCGGATATCACTACCGATAGCGAAACTATATTTTTCGAAGGTTTCCTCATCCAAATCACCCAAACTCTTCGCTGCAACCTGCGTTTGAAGCTCTGCCAAAGCCTCCTCGCACTCGCTACGACGTTCATTATATTTAGAATCTGCCAAGCCACGCTTTTTATTGCTGCAGGCAATGACAATTTTGGCCCCTTCTAATTTAATAGGCGCATATTCGTAACTTAAATCTGCGGTGTCCAAGAAGATTGCGTGATCCTTTTTGCCCATAGCAATGGCAAACTGATCCATAATACCACAATTCACTTTATTATATTGGTTCTCCGCAAACTGACCAATCAATGCCAAATCCTGATTGGTCACGTCAAAACCAAACAAATCACGGAGAATAAATCCCGTCAACACTTCCACGGACGCGGAAGAAGAAAGCCCGGATCCGTTAGGAATGTTGCCGTACAGCACCAAATCCAGACCTGCCGGCATCTCCATCCCCTTCTGCCCGAAGGCCCACATCACGCCCTTGGGATAATTGGTCCAATCCGCTTTAGGGTCGGGCACTAAATCCTCCAAGGACGACTCAATTACGCCAAGATGAGGAAAGTTAACAGAATAAAAACGCAACTTTCTATCGTCTCTGCGACCGGCCACGCCGTAAGTGCCTATGCTCAACGCGCAGGGAAAAACATGGCCCCCGTTATAGTCCGTGTGCTCCCCAATCAAGTTCACACGACCGGGAGCAAAGTATACTTTTGCGCCTACGGAATCGCCAAATTCTTTTTCAAAGGCATCTAAAACCACATTCTTTATGCTCATAAACCATCATCCTCTTTCGTCGTATTGTTTGATCATGCTTTTTTCTATTTTCGAATATACCACAGTAACCAAGTATGCCTCTACAATCAGCAGTACCAACATCGCAATGCTCAGCCATATGTTTGCACCAAACCATCCCATAACCACCAGGGGAATCTCTGCGGCAAAACCAAAGCCCAGCACCAGATAAGCACACGTCCGATTGTACTTTTTCACATCTTTTACTTCTATTTTCTTTTTGTTAAAAACCGTGGTGCGCTCCTCGCTAATCCATATCTTTGCCGCGGTATAAATACAGACAAATGCTACAAATACAGTAATAATCATTTTCTCACCCCTTCTTTGCTCTTTCAGGAAGCACAAATATGAATATCAAAGAACTAATCAACAACATCATCGGATAAATCAGGTTGGGAATCAAGTCAAAAGCAGTAACATCCACCCCAAGCTCTGTGGCAACAGAAAGTGCCACCAGCATCTGGGCACCGTAGGGCAAAACTCCTTGGAAAATACAGGAAAATGTATCTAGCAGGGACGCTGCCTTCCTCGGCGAAATTCCATAATTCTCAGACATTTCCTTGGCAATGGGGTTCGCCATGACGATAGCAACTGTATTATTTGCCGTAGCAATGTCCATGGCACCTACCAACAGGCCCATACCCAACTGTCCGCCGCGTTTTCCGCGGAATACCTTCTTAATTAACTGTAGAAGTGCCGCGAAGCCACCATACTCCTCAATCAGCGCGCAAATGGCAGCTACCAAAATCGCCACCATGGAAGTCTCAAACATGCCGGACACACCGGAACCCATATTGGCTAAAATATCGGTGGGTGCAGTAGCTCCCGTAGCCAACATAATGATAGCGCCGCTGACAATACCCACGATCAGCACTACAAAAACGTTAATTCCAATAATACCGCCTGCGAGCACCAACAGGTACGGAATAATCTGCACCAGATTATATTCTTTTACTACCGCTTCTCCCACATCATTGCCTAAGGTCCGAACTAGCAATAGAACTATAGTCGCTAACGCCGCAGGAAGAGCAATACCGAAGTTCTCTCTGAATTTGTCCTTCATCTGACACCCCTGACCGTTGCAGGCCGCGATAGTAGTATCAGAAATAAAGGATAGGTTGTCGCCAAACATGGCACCGCCCACGACAATTCCCAGACACAATGCCGGTGCAAATCCGGACGCATTGGCCACCGCTATACTAATAGGTGCAATCAAAGTAATGGTACCCACGGAAGTACCCATCGCCAATGAAACAAAGGCACTTACCACAAACAACACTAAAACCGCATACTGGGCAGGAATAAAGGACAGTACAAAGTATGCTACACTTTCCGCACTGCTGCGTCCCAGCACACCTACAAAGGCACCTGCCAACAAAAAGATAAAGAGCATGGTTACAATATTCTTGTCTCCGATGCCTTTGGACATCAATCCGATTTTGTCATCCAGACTCAATGCCTTGTTTTGCACACATGCGACAATCAGAGCTATCAGAAATACCACCACAATAGGAATATTGTAGAATCCCATAGAAATATCCAATGCATACTCGAATACCAAACCGAGTCCCAAATAGAGCACCAAAAACACGCCAATAGGTAATAGTGCTCTAAAATTTGCTTTTTTCATATGTCATTCGCCTCACTTTTTTCGTACTGTTATGATTGTATCACAAGGAGGTTCGTTTGCAAATCTATTTCACATTCGAATTATATCAAATTTTATTTTTAAACTTTAAATTTCTACTTGCAAAGGATGTAGGGCATGTGTATAATACACGCGGGCTGGGAGAAAACTCCATAACAGCCACTAATAACCCCCATAAATGGGTGTTATGACAATAAAATTTTCATAGAAAGAGTAGGTAGGAATTGTGGAAAGAAAAGTAGGAACTATTTCAAGAGGTATTCGTTGTCCCATCATCAGACCGGGGGATGACTTGGTGGAAATCACCGTAAACAGTGTATTGGAAGCAGCCGAAAGCGAAGGCTATGAAATGCGTGATCGCGACGTAGTATCCATGACAGAGTCCATCGTAGCGCGTGCACAAGGCAACTTCGCTACCATTTATGACATCGCTGCAGATGTAAAAGCAAAATTAGGCGGAGGAACCATCGGCGTTATTCTACCCATCCTCTCCCGTAACCGTTTCTCCATTTGTTTGAAGGGTATTGCTATGGGCGCCAAGAAAATCGTACTGATGCTGGGTTATCCCACCGACGAAGTGGGCAACTCCCTGTTAACTATGGATCAGGTAGAGGCAGCAGGCATCAATCCTTACACCGATGTACTGACCCTGAAGCAGTACAGAGATTTGTTTGGCGAGAACAAGCACATCTTCACCGGTGTGGACTATGTGCAGTACTACACCGAACTGATCACCGAAGCAGGTGCTGAAGTCGAAATCATTTTTGCAAACAATCCTACTACCATTTTGGAATATACTGATTGCGTATTGACCTGTGACATCCATACCAGAGCAAGAAGCAAACGCTTGTTGCTGGCAGCCGGAGCAAAGGCGGTTTGTGGTTTGGACGATATTCTGAGTGCACCCGTAAACGGCAGCGGCTACAATGCACGTTACGGCTTGTTGGGTTCTAACAAATCCACCGAAGATACCGTAAAACTGTTCCCCAGAGAATGCCAGGACTTGGTAGAAGCAATCCAGGAGCAGTTCTTGCAAAAGACCGGCAAACATGTGGAAGTTATGGTATACGGCGATGGCGCCTTCAAGGATCCTCAAGGTAAAATCTGGGAGTTGGCTGACCCCGTTGTATCCCCTGCATTTACCGCAGGCCTGGTAGGTACTCCCAACGAAATCAAATTAAAATACCTGGCTGACAACGAGTTCAAGAACTTGAGCGGTGCAGAGTTGAAGGAAGCAATTTCCAAGAGCATCAAGTCCAAGGCTGACAACCTGGTAGGCAACATGGCTTCCCAGGGTACCACACCCAGACAACTTACCGACCTGATCGGTTCCCTCTGCGACCTGACCAGCGGTTCCGGTGACAAGGGTACACCCATTGTGCACATCCAGGGATATTTCGATAATTTTACGGATTAAGAATTTTATAAATTGATATTAAAAAAAGGAGCCCGCAGGCTCCTTTTTTTATGTTATTTTGCTTCAAGTGCATTTGCAGCTTCGTTATAACGATACATAGCTGTTACCAAATCAACCAATTTAGGATCGTCAGAATTCATCTTGTTCTTGATGTAAGTGAAGGGGCTATAAGTGATGTCTAACATCTTCACGCCGTCCTTCTTCACCACGATGTTGAACAGATCATCCAACTCTGCCGGGCTGATATTAGGAATATCAAAGTAACTTACTCCCTGGTAGATACCGGTGTATCCGTCCGTGATGGTAGCAAGTACATTGCCCGATGCATCCACCTTGTATGCCTCGTAGGTAAAGTCCGCCAATACATACGGTTTGCCGGTGTCAGGATTTGTACTAAAGTTGAATCCTGCACGAAGTGCGGTTTCTGCAAACAATACCAAAGTCATACCCTGTACACTAACTACGTTCTTTGCTTCGGGTTCTTGCACAATGGTCTTAGGATAGCTTTGGATTGCTTCCTTCTCTTCCACTGTCAAGGGCTCCATAGTAGGTATCGCCATACCATCTGTTACCAAATCATTGGTATCCTTGCCAAAGAATACTTGGGACATCTCTCCGTATGTCAGCATCGCATTGATGATATCTACGGTTTCCTGGGTATTTCCGGCCTCAGGATCCAGTTGGGTATCACAGTATTCCTCTACGGAATAGGTGTATGTTTCAAGCAATTCCTCACCCTCATAAACCTGTGCAGTAATTATCTGGTTCATTTCATACGCGAACAATCCGCACAAGAATCCGTAGGATGTACGTCCCTGGGCAGGGGTATTGGTTTTCACAATAGAATCTACAAAGGCAACCTGTGAAGTCTTACCATTGGTCAATGTAAACTTCACTTTCACATCATCCTTATTGACCGCCTCCGTAAACTCCAGATAGAAGGTTACGCCGATATCATCGTTTAGAATCAGCGTTCTACCAGCTACTGCCACTTTGCCGTTAGCGATTTCTCCACAAACCGTACAATATCCCTTTTCATCCGCTTCATGCGTATGCTCGGGTACCTCTGTAGGTGCCGCGGTAGGCTCTGCCGTAGGTGCAGGTGTTTCCGTAGGAATCGGTGTCACTGTAGGCGTGGGCGCTGCAGTGGGACCAAAGTCAAAGGGAAGTTCTGGTTCAAAGTTAGGATCTGCCGTAGGTTTTGCGGTCGGTGACGGTGTCGCGATAGGCATCGGCGTAGGCATTGCGGTAGGTGACGGCATCTCATTATCGTCCGTCGTGTAAACCATTACATTATCCACATAGAACTTTGCATCTAAGGTGTCTTTTCCCTCAGCCATCGTAACAGGCGGTACGGAAAACTGAAGGTACTTCAATGCCGGTGTTTGGTCATCGTCCGGAAACTGTGCTCTGATTTCATCCTCTATCATTATGCCATTCCAGTACCAGGTATATGTCTTAGTGTAACGGTCAAGAACCCATTTCAGATGTCCGATATCGCCGTGAGAGTAGAGATTATTTGTACCGGCTCCTGTTATTTTCTCAGAGTCTATGTGGCGTCCCATATAAGTACTGTATAACTTGAAGTTTGTTAACGCATAGTTGCTAATACCGCCCATTCGGATGCCTACAGGACTATCAAAGAGATCTTCGCCCGTCATAGCCACATCCATCTCTACTACGAGATATGCGTCGCCGGTCATTTCACTTCCAAGAGCATATTGTTTTTCCTCTGCAATATTCATGCGCATCGGCAGATCATAATGATTTGGATCTCCCGAAGGTACCGGAACAAACTCAATGCATTTATCGGAATCATTTGCATTCTCGTCCATGGTAGAGGTCGTAGATACAATGGTTGCTCTGCTATGATGATAACTCAAATTCCAGGTTGCGCTCCAGTTCTCTCCGGTCAAATATCTGGCTTGCGTACCGACCTCAAAGTCGTTAAATTCCTCATGGATAATAGGGTCTGCTACACAAGGCGTACGGGTCGGTCCCGGTGAAGGCATGGGAGTCGCCGTAGGTCTGGGTGTAGGTGTCGGTCCGGGTGTTGCCGTAGGTCCGGGTGTTGCCGTAGGCTCCGGTGTCGCTGTAGGTACCGGTGTCGCTGTAGGTGCCGGCGTTGCCGTAGGTCTGGGACCGCTGGTGGGTCTGGGGGTGGGTTCTGTTGTCACATCTGCCACATACATCTTGATATTATCCAGGTACAATTTACTGTCAATCTCGCCCGCTTCCTCTTGAAGCACGGAGAATCTGATTGCTCCAAGGTTGGCCGAATTATAAATTGCAGAAATTCCCTTTTCTACCAAAATGCCATCCACATAGTAACTGTAATTTCTTGTCTGTTTATTGATGACTATCTTCAGGTGATAGAATTTGTTCTTTTCAATGACTGTACGCAGAGAGGAATCTACCAAAGTATCGTTGGTGTCTATCACGCGACTAATTTCATCGCCTTTAATACTAAATCTTGCGACACGGGTATAATTCTCTCTCGCTCCGACGCCCACCATGTATCCTGAGGGCTTGGTGCCCTCTCCGCCAAGAGCCAAATCCATCTCAACAACTATATTTTCATTTTCTGCTGTATCGCCTAATACCGGAGCGTAATAACTATCAATACTGTACATAAAATCTGCACCGGCTGTAGCGTTGGATTGGTACTTCATCTCCAAGCACATATCAGAAGCATCGGCACTACCGTCAACGGTATTTTTAGCTACTACCGTACCATTATCTCTATACTGTCCTACATTCAAAGATGCTGTATACGGATCTTTTGCCGTTTTCTGGAAGGAATAGCCCGATTTGTACTCATCAAAATCCTCATCAATGGGATTGGACAACCACGCCGCATTGGGTGTGGGAGTAGGAGCTTCCGTCTGGGTCATCATTTCCTCAAATGCAACATGAGTCAACTGATACACCTTCAGGTTATCCATATACAATTCTGCATCACATGCTTCGCTTTCCTGTGCGGTTTTAAGACACATTGCATAAATATTGGGTGTGCCTTCATGGTAAAATGCCACGTCTTTATCAATTAATTCTCCGCCCAAGTAATAATGGAACACCTTATTCTTTTTGTCGATAACAATCTTAAAGTTCACAAATTCGCCGTCCGGCAATTGTCTTCTGTGAGCACGGTCCGGCATGTAATTCTGTGTTTCTCTGGAAATACCGTGATGATCAATCTGGAAATGCGCCGCGGAAAGGTAAGTTGTGCCAAATCTTTCCATAAACCACAAATCATAACCATTCTTCTTGCCTTCCATATTTTTCGCAGCGAGATCCATATCGAAGACCATCAGCATATCATCCGCATTCTCACCGGTCAGCTGAATGTCTTCCTCACAAAGAGTCATGTAGACTACACCGGTCAGATTCTTCTTATGATCATAAGGGAAAACCATAGCGGTGTCAGTTGCATCTTCAGGGTCGTTCCAGTTTTTGGATACCGTCACCCATCTGTCCTTGTAAGCGATGGTGGTACCATTGATAAACCAGTTAAATCTGTCAGTAGTTATGCTCTCCAAAGGAGTATCAAGACCTTGGTTAAAGTCTTCATCCACAATATAGTCGATGAAATCGTTGTTAATTTGGATAGTATACTTCTCTGTAGCTCCTGTTACATAAATCTCTGCTTCACCGGGTAAGCTTGCCGGCAATTCCACCACCACTTCTGCACCACTGAAGCTCTCTGCAGTGATGGCAGGTGCTGTCGTTACACCCTTGTTTAGATTAATGGTGTAATTCATCGTACCGGGATTAAAATACTCATAAGCCACACCGTCGATATAGATGTTTCTAATCATCCAGTCTTCATTCGCAACCACAGCAACGGTCAAATCTGCAGTCTTTCCATCGCTGGTCACACGCACGGTAGTAGTACCTGTGCTCACCGGATATAATCTACCATGTTCGTCTACTTCTGCAACAGAAGCATCCAAACTTTCAAAGTACAGTTTACCGGAATCTGCATCATAGGGCAGAACTGTAGCGCTCACTTTTTGCAGTTTGGGAAGTTCCATATAGGAAGCAACTTCTGCCAAAATGCCCGCTGCCATATCCTTGGTCACAACAGCATTCGGAGTAAAATTGGTGTCCTCCAAATCCATCATCAAACGATAGTTTGCTGCGATATCTGCGTAATCTTCTGCCCATGTAGGAATATCAGACACATCTTCAATACGATAGAATACATTGGAAGTTGTCCAGTCTCTGTCTGTGCAATTCATCAATGCCTTCACGATGACAGAAGCCATCTCTACGCGGGTCACTTCCTGATTAGGCAGAAAATCGGTTGTGCCCAAATTCTCATCCAAAATACCTGCATTCACTGCAGCAACCAACGCGTTGTAATAAGAAGCATTGCTATCCACATCTGTATAAGAGAAGTCTTCCGGGACACTATAATCATCAAGGCCAAACAGTGCGGCAACCATCTGCACCAATTCCCCACGGGTAATTGTTTTTTCAGGTTGGAATGTTCCATCAGCCTCTGCCCCTACAACACCAAGAGATGCCATGCGGTAAATAGCAGAAAGGTTCTCAGCGCCTGTCAAATCAGTGCAATCTGACACAGAATTGCCCTGCTCGGTCAAAGTATACGCGTCTTTTGTCAGCGTAATGCTTTCCACAGGAACCTTGGTCTTTTCGAACCATAACTCACCTGAAGTCACCTGTCCCTTACCCTCATGAGGCACATCAGTTCCGCCATGACTCAAATCCAAGTTGATTTGGTTCAAATATTCCGGATTCTGTGCTGCTGCTTCCACCATAAATACAGCATACATCTGCTCTGTAGACAATGCTACATATGCAGAATTTTTGTTCGTGACAAACAGGCCCTTTTCCGAATCATAGGTGTTCTGTACCACCAAATCTGCCATTCGCTTTGCCTGCTCCAAGTAGTCATAATTTCCGGTATATTTGAACATCTTTAACACTGCCTGAATATACTGAGGCGCAACTTCTGTCGTGTTCATCTTCAGATTCAGGTTCTGTCCCATGGAGGTACCGATATCACCCAGTCCGATATTTCTACCAAACGCACGAGCCGCCTCCCAAATCTCTGCATAAGCATCTGCGTCTTCCGATTTGAGAATAGAACATACATCAACAGCGCCGGACAAAACACCACCCCAAATGGGTTCATTTTCCGGGAAGGGCTGACCTACGGTCATATAATAACCTGTTTTCTGCGCAATCAACTGAGGAGAATCTGTACCGGCATTCAAATCAGTACCATCCCATAAAATAGGGGTTTTGTATACATGGTTGTCCTGATCATAGATGTATCTTGCCCAAGAAAGCAAATTGCTCTTCAGAAATTCATATATTTTTTCATTACCGGTATATCGGTACACTTCAACCAAATCTTCCGCACCATATGCGGTAGAACTTTTTGTTGATGTCTTCTGAATCAATGTATTGGCACCGAGAGTTTTGTAATCATCCATCGTAGCATCTTTATAACTATATCCACTATTGGTAGTGAAATCTGCACCGATTGCAGAGTATAACAGACGGTCTCCACCATATTGGGTATCCTTAGCCATGGTGCCGTACTGGCCACCTATCAAACCGGTCTCAGGGTGTTGTACACCTATGTATTTATCCAGCATGCGTTCTGCCCATACCGCATATTTCGGGTCACCTGTCTTGTCGGACAAAAACCACGCAGCTTCCATCAAATCATCACCGGTACACAAGAAAGGACAGGTATCTGCTTCCACCCAGGGATCATCATCTGTATATGCTGTGTTCCATGCGGAAGTCACAGGGGTATCCCAATATCCATGACGGTTCATAATCAGATTAGACCAATCATAAATATGCGCATTCCACAACGCGGTAATAAAGCGCTTGGTTCCTTCCGGATCTGCTTTGTACATCAATTCATAAGGAAGTTGGTTATCTTTTACCTCATGATAAGCAAGTCCTCTGAACTCACCGGTCATTACGTCCACCAAACTGTGTCCGCCGGCATAGAGCAAACCGCTGTTATCTACCAAATCCGTGCTGTCAAAACGGGTTCTGTACTGGTCTAACGCAACCTCAGAATACTTTGCATCTCCTGTAAGTAATGTCATACCGTCCAATGCCTTCAGCAGATTAGACTGTGCATAAGGGTTGGACTGCACCGTTTCACGAATGGAACCTTTATTCCAGGTAGTGGGCTCGAAAGTATCCACGTTCAAGCCATCCACAAACAGGTTGGCATACTTCGCGCCTTCCATATTTCGACCGTATTTCATAGCGGTCTCCATATGTCCAATCAAGGCATCCAATCTGGTAATGTTTTCTGAAGTAGTTGCTACCTCTGCTTCAGATGTTGCTTCTGTAACAGATGCCGGGGATGCCTCATTTTCTTCCGCCGGAGTCTCTGCTACCACATTTCCCGCATCTGCATTGCCTGTTGCAAATGTTTGCATGGGAAACATACCGAATACCATTGCGACACATAGTATCGCTGCAATTCGTTTTCTCATAATCTCTCCTCTTTTCGCTTCACTAATATCCGTTTTTGTTCTGCCTAAAACTTATCGCATACATAGTTAATTATACGAAAAAACCTGGTCACTTTCAAGATTTTTCGTGAAAATGACCAAGTTTAATTTTGAGATAACCTATTTTTTACTTTGCAGGGAGGCAAAATCGCGCAATTCCTTTTGCTGCATAAGGCAACATGCACACCATATAGGGTAATGTATAGCGGGAGCCACCCTCCCAGAACATGTAAAAGAGAAATCCTCCAATGATGGTTACAGTTAAAACCTGCTGCCAAAGATTATATTTTCCGTCACCGGCCTTCCCCTTTTTCCTTCTAACCAATTTAACTAAATTTGCTACACAATACAACAAAAGTCCGGTATATAGCAGGCTTTGATATCCATTCATGATTTGTAATATGGTATTGGTCCAAGCACCATCGTAAATGTTCCATGCACTCTTCGTTCGGTTATGATAAATCAACTGTGTAGAATAAAAGCAAGAAAAGTTAGGGTCGCACCATTCCGGCACCAATTTTCTGTGGAAAAAGCCAAAAGCGTATCTGGGCTTTTCTGCCATGGCCGCAAGCGATTTTCTGATAGATGCCTTGCTGACTTCATTTGCATCTTCCGCATTGTAGTCATTGTCGATTAGAACTTGACTGTGGTAACCATTGTTCCACCCCGGGGCAATTCCTTCCGTCTCCTGCAGACCCATGGCGATGTAATTATATGCTGAAACGCCCTTCCCCAACTCACTGTTTGCACGAAATTCGTATATTTTCGTAGGCAACCAATTGACAATGATGGTCACGGTAACTATTCCTACTATTGCGTATAGGTAATGCTTTTTATAACCTTGTAGCATGGACACTATCAACACCAGCACGGACGCCACCACAAAAATGCTTAGGTTCTTGCGAAGCAGTAAACCGAAAGTAAGCGCCAACAGCGCAAAACTCAAATACCTTTTTCTTTTATTCTCGAGATACAAGGTTACCATCCACGTCACGAACAACATGGCAGATATGCTGGGAATTTCACCATATGCAAAATTCACATAAAAGTACCAAGGCCAACAAAACAAAAGAAGCACGGAAAAGCAAGCGGTTACCCGCTCGTCATCAAACCATTTTCTCACCAAAAAATAGCCGGAAACCAGCCCCACACCCAAGTATGCCCAATTTAGAATTTGCATGGGCACCACATTGAAATCGGGTACAATCCGGAGAATCCCTTCGTAATAAAGAAGCAACCCCGTTTGAAAAGGCCACAGGGATAGATAGGATCCCCTGGGTGTTATCATCGAATAGTCCTTATCGCGAATGATAGACAGTGCCATTTGATGGAGGCTCGCCGCGTCGCCCTGTGCCAGACTCCTGGCATTCGCAATCCACCACGCACTTGCAACCATAATTAAGGCAAATATTGAAAAAAACAAAATGTGATTTGCCATGATTGGATTGTTTCGTCCGGAAATCCATTTTGCCAAACAGTTCACAAGCAATATAGCAATTGCAGAAACGACAAGCAATACTCCCCACGTGTCTATGTGCTGCGACATATCTTCTTTGTCGATATAATACACATAGGACGTAATGGTAAGAAACAACGCTATCACAGTAAGCAACACCGTAATGGTCCATTCCGAGATGCGAATTAGTCCCTTCCCGATATGTAATTCTTCTCCCTTCGATACCCTATTCATCTGTATCCCTTCCGTCTGAACTACTGTTGACACATTACATGTAGTTTATCATAGTTTTCCTCTTTTGAAAAACGTTTTCTATGTGCCCACAGACCACGTACTATAAGAAGCCGTACTGTTCGCAAGTACGGCTTCTAGATTGATCAATATTACATTTTCTATAAAACAACTGATGTATTAATAATTCTCTGCGTGAATTTCAAAGTAACTCTGAGGATGGTTACAGGTAGGACATACCTGAGGTGACTTGGTGCCAACTACAATGTGACCACAGTTGCGGCATTCCCAAACCTTCACTTCGCTCTTCTCAAATACCTGCTGCATTTCTACGTTCTTCAAAAGTGCGCGATATCTTTCCTCGTGATGTTTCTCTACTTCTGCCACTAAACGGAACTTCGCCGCCAAATCCGTAAAACCTTCTTCCTCTGCAGTCTTTGCAAAACCTGCATACATATCGGTCCACTCGTAGTTTTCGCCATTTGCAGCGGATACCAGATTCTCTGCGGTATTACCGATGCCGGCCAACTCCTTGAACCACAGCTTGGCATGCTCTTTCTCGTTATCTGCGGTCTTTAAGAACAAAGCTGAAATCTGCTCATATCCTTCTTTCTTTGCAACAGATGCAAAATAAGTGTATTTGTTTCTTGCCTCGGACTCGCCGGAAAAAGCGGCCATCAAATTCTTCTCTGTCTGAGTACCAGCGTATTTGTTTTCTCCCATTTTAATATCCTCCTTATTCCTGCTTATATTATTACCATTAATTCAATATTTTAATCTGTCCAAGCACCGGAACTTCTTTTTCTTCTTCCTTGCATGCGTAAATCAATCCCATGATGAAACATACAAAACAAAAGATTCCTGCAATGCCGGATAAAATGCCACCTACAAAGGGGATGAAATCAAGCAATCCTGCAACAACAGACGCCAACCAAATCACCAACGCCTGATTGATGTGGAATTTAGCTCCCTCTTTGTCTCCTGCGAAGTACGCAATAATCAACCCAACCCATGTAAGATATGCAACGATACCTGTGATTTTTTTATCCATATATGTCTCCTTCCGCACCAAGAGTGCCTTGAATTTATGTACCTTAATTTTATTACATCTTGGAGGGAAAGTCAAAGCATATTCTTTCTATTTCTCCTGATTTTGGTGGGAGTACAGGAAGTATATTGGTGCAGCACTTTTCTAAAGTAGGAAGTAGAGGAAAAACCTAATGCATCGCTGATTTCCTGTACTGAACGATCGGTAGTGGAAAGTAGGAAAACAGCCTTTTGAACCAAAATCTCCTGATGAACAGTATTGGGAGTTTTACCACAAACCTTTTTATATATGGAGTATAGCGTAGAATAGCTGACATGACACTCCTCCGCAATTTTGCCGATACTCCAGTCTGTGTGATGTTCCATAAGCACCTTGGACCTGCGAAAAATTCTCTCCTCACTATTTCTTTCGTCGGTGGACATCAACGGTATCAACTTGGCAAGAATCCTATAGAAGCCCGCCAAAGCCTCGCTGGTTACGTCGACGGACGTAGGCAACGAAATGAGTTCTTCCTTTAACCAAGCATCGCAATTTATTTTCTGTATTTTATACTCCATGTGTTCTGTTTCCGGGAAATAGGAAAAACCATAGGAATACCACTCTATTTCCGCACCGCTCCAAAAAGATTCGTAGGCAATGTTTAGCGGAATATAAAAAACATCTCCGGCAGCCAAACAGATGGTTTCACCTTCGCATCGTAGTCTCCCTTTGCCCTTCTTGAGCAAGGCAATGTAATGATAAGGCGAACCCTTTCTATTGTCGGTGTAATGCTTTTTTGTGAAATTGATTTTCATAAAACAGCATTCATTGGATAAAAATGTGTGATTCATTTATATTTTCCTTTTATTTATGAAGATTTTTACCTCTTTTCTAAAAGAATAGCATATTGTCCGGGCCGGGTCAACTCACTACAATAGTATTAAGACACTTGTCTTACACTACGAATAGAAAAGGAACACAAAGATGAAAAATAGGAATATCTTATTCACAGGTCCTTCTGTAGCCGCCATCGTAGAAGATGAAATCGGTGCTCCCAAAGCAAATGAAGTACAGGTCCGCCTGGCTGTATCCACGATTAGTAGCGGAACCGAGAGAGCAAACTTAGTGGGTGACCCCAATGTCAATATGGGGGGCGGTGGTGCAGTGGTATGGCCCAGACAGCTTGGTTATAGCAGTGCCGGTGTGGTTGAAGCCGTCGGAAATGAAGTAACAGACCTTAAAGTTGGCGACAGAGTAGCCATGGCTTGGACCACGCACCAGGAATTTATCAACATCAATCATACCGATATTCACAATCGGGCAAATGTTTACCCCATCAGTGAAAAGGTCTCTTTTGAGAATGCCGCTCTGTTCCAAATCGGTACTTTCCCTTTGGCAGCCATTCGTAAATGCGGACTGGAAATCGGAGAAAGCGCCATCGTCATGGGCATGGGCATCTTGGGGCTTTTTGCCATCCCTCTTTTAAAAGCAGCCGGAGCCGCACCGGTAATTGCGGTAGACCCGGTACCTGAAAAAAGGCAGAAAGCACTTTCCGCAGGAGCGGACTTTGCTTTTGACCCTTACGACCCCGATTTTGCAAAACGAGTAAAAGAAGTTACCGGTGGCGGTGCAAATGTAGGCATTGAGGTAACCGGCGTGGGCGCGGGGCTTGACGGCATTTTGGATTGTATGGCACCCTTTGGACGGGTGGCCCTGCTTGGTTGCACCAGAAATAAAAACTTTACCATTGATTACTATGGCAAGGTACATTCTCCCGGCATTACATTAGTAGGGGCGCATACTATGGCAAGGCCAAAATTTGAGTCTTCAAGGGGATGGTGGACCCAAAGAGATGATATTCATACTCTCATAAGGTTGACCGAAATGGGAAGAATCGATTTATCTTCCCTGGTAGACGAGGTACACTCTCCGACAGAAGCACCGGAAGTCTACACCAGACTGGCCAACGAAAAATCCTTTCCCATTGTTCAATTTGATTGGAGATTGTTATGAAAAGAATCAGAGTAGCACAGATTGGCACAAATTTTTACAGTCACGGACCTTTCATCTGGGACACCATGAAGACACAGTCCGATATCTATGAATTGGTAGGCTTTGCGCTACCGGAAAACGAACGAGAGCGTTTACCGAAACAGGTAAAGCACTTTGACGGGTATCCCGAATTCTCCGTGGAAGAATTACTGAACAACCCTTCCATCGATGCAATCATTGTAGAGACCGATGAAATCTACTTAACCAAATATGCGCTAATGGCAGCAAAAGCCGGAAAACATGTCCATATGGAAAAGCCCGGCAGTCCGAATTTGGCAGAATTCGAGGAATTGATTTCCACTGTAAAGAAAAACAATTTGGTTTTCCACACAGGATATATGTACCGTTACAACCCTTATGTTATGGAATTGCTCCGGCAAGTTAAAGCAGGAGAACTAGGCGAAATCATCAGTGTGGAAGCACAGATGAACTGCGCTCACCCCAAAGCTGTTCGGGAGTGGCTACACGGGCTTCCCTCAGGAATGCTTTTCTTCTTGGGCTGTCATTTGATTGACTTGATTTATACCATCCAGGGCAAGCCGGAAGAAATCATTCCTCTCAGCTGCTCCACCCGCTTGGAAGGTGTCACCTCCAAAGATTTCGGCATGGTGGCCATGAAATATCCCAACGGCGTGTCCGTGGCAAAAACAAATGACACCCAGATAGGCGGATTCGCCCGTCGTACTTTGGTGGTTACCGGCAGCAAAAAAACCGTTGAAATCTGTCCCTTGGAGATGTACGGAGAGGGAGAATTGCAGTTTTCTACCATGACAACCTATCAATCCGGCGATTGGGGCGACAGAGGTCAAACCATTGAGAGCGAACAATTCGGTCGATATGACGCTATGATGGAAGCATTTGCATCTTTTGTTAGAGGAGATAGAGAAAATCCTTACACCTATGATTACGAGTTGGAATTATACAGAATATTGCTAGAATGTTGCGAAGTAAAATAAAACATCCAACACTCTACGATTTCTCATAAACAGTAAGAATTATTCAAAATGACAGACACTTTGCTTCAATCGGCCACACCCTGCTGGGTGACGGAAAGTACGGCACAAACGCACTTAACAAAAAAACAGGCTATAAGAAGCAATGCC
>JAFQIE010000028.1 GCA_017397645.1 Lachnospiraceae bacterium
ACAAAAGGCTTTGTATCTGGACGCTGAACATGAGGATGGTTACATCAGAGATAAGAGTGTGTTCTCTGAGGAAATCAGTATTGAAGATACGATGGCGGTTCTCGTGCGCTATAAGAACAACGTGTTAATGACCTATTCCTTGAATGCTTATATTCCCAAGGAAGGATTCCGTGTCGTATTTAATGGTAGCAAGGGACGTATGGAGGTTGAGGTATTAGAGGGTACTTATACCAATGCCAGCAGCGACAGTTCCAAGGAAGGTGCTTTAAAGAAAAAGAGAATTACCATTTTCCCTATGCATTCAAAGGAGTTCTACGAGGTGCCTATTGAGGAGGCAGCAGGCGGTCACGGTGGTGGTGATCCCCTTCTTTTGAATGACATTTTTGGAACCCCTGTAGAGGATAAGTTCCACAGATCTGCAAACCATGTGGATGGCGCGATGTCCATTCTGACCGGTGTTGCG
Source organism: Lachnospiraceae bacterium (assembly GCA_017397645.1). Classification (GTDB taxonomy): domain Bacteria; phylum Bacillota; class Clostridia; order Lachnospirales; family Lachnospiraceae; genus Acetatifactor. Next base: position 464 of record JAFQIE010000028.1, read on the forward strand.
GCGAATAAGTCGATTGCCGCCGGCGGTATGCCAATCAAAATCGATGACCTAGTGAAGTTCTAATAAATGGAGTTAATTATTCCTATGAAAAGGATACAAAACTAAGTGTAGAAGGAGAAAACTATTATGAAAAGAATTAGATTAGGTATTATTGGATGTGGAGGCATGTCCAGAACACATGCACAGGGAATTGCAAAATGTACAGATGCGGTTGAAATCACAGCAGTTTGCGACATTATCAGGGAAAGGGCACAAAATACAGCCGATGGGTTGGACAGCAACCCTTATGTAACAACCGATTTCAAAACAATGGTAGATTACGTAGATGCAGTGCTTGTAATTTTGCCTCATGACTTGCATTTTGAATGCGGTATGTTCTTTGCAGACCATGGCAAACACATTTTGATGGAAAAACCTCTGTGTAACTCTGAGGAAGAATGCCTTGCATTGATTGAAAAATGTGAAGAGCAGAATGTGGTATTGATGTGTGCATACCCTGTTCGTTTCTATCCCGGACTTTTGAAACTGAAGGAAATGATTGACAGTGGCGAGTATGGTAAGGTAATGCAGATGTCTATTTGGACAGAGCAGTTGGTAAAGGTGGATTACAACAGATGGATCGGAACTTCCAGAATCGGAGGCGGTCAGTTGTTTAGCCACGGTTGCCATTACATCGATGTATTGCTTTGGTTCTTGGGTAACCCTGTTGTAGGCTCTCATATTGGAACAAAGGTAGGTACACCCTGGATGATGAGAGAAGGAACCAGTGCAGTTACCATGCTTTTTGAAAATGGAGCCATCGGCTACCATGGAGCTACTTGGGGCGCACGTGGCACCAAGATGCAGTATGACTATCAGGTAATGACTGAAAAAGCTCTGTTAAACTACGATAGAGCAAATAAGGAGATTCGTGTATACAGCAAGGCATTTGAGCATGTATCCGGTCAGGAAAAATCTCAGCAAAGCGTGGAAGTGGTATGGCGTGAGGATGAAACATCCAAGAATACCCAGTTTGAGCTGTTGCACTTTGTAGACTGTATTCAGACAGGTAAAAAACCCATTACAGACGGACGCTCTGCGCTGCAGAGTTTGCGCGTCATTTGGAAACTTTATGACGCAGAGAATCATGAAACCATGGCAGACTTAAGAGGATTAGGTTTGCCCACAGAGTAAATGTAGCACGACCACAAATGTAAGGAGGGGTATGTTATGAAAATCTTTGGTAACAGGAAACTGGCTTTGTTTGTTGCGATTAGTTTATTGCTATCTGCACTGCCGTTCTCAGAACCGGCGTATGTAGTTCACGCCACAGAGGCAGTAGCTGAAAGCAGTATGGTTAATACATACGTGGTAAACGAAGACTATAATTCCAAGGCTGGAAGTGGATTGGCCGATACAGCGGAAAACGGTTATACGTGGACGTTGGCAGGCGAAACAGAGGAAGCAGTTGTGGTATCTAAGGCAGACGCCATCGGCGGAGATGCAAACGATTACTGCGTCAAGCTTCCCAGTACCGTTAACGGAGAAAAAAATGAATATATTTTGCGTATTGATGAGGCTATTGCACTTGAAAACAGTGAGTACAGCGAAAGTAATTTGGTAGTGGAAGTAGATGTGGCTTTTGTAGGCACCATGGTAGGCAATGCTGCTTCTTTCGTACTTGCTGATAATGGCGGAACGAATGAAACATTGCTTCAATTCAATGCTACGAATAACGCAGTTAGTAGTACTTATGCCGATCGATGGATGAGAATCTATAGTGGTGCACTCAGCTATGTGGGTCCGTCTATTGATAAAGGTGTGTTTGGTACATTGAAAATGGTGGTTAATCGTGGAGGAACCAGTACAAGTACCAGTTGTAGTTACTATTGGAACGACCAGCTGGTAGAGGAGACCATCTATTTTCAGAATACGTCTCAAAAGAGCAAGGCAGCAGCGAGTAGCTTCAAAAAATATAATGGGAAAAGCATAGTTGAGTTTGATGAGTTTAAGATTCAGGTACCGAAGTGCGATGAAGGTGAAGATGTTGCAGTGTTTATCGACGATTTGAAGATTTATACCGAGGGGCCTGCGCCTACAGCTACACCTGCAGAGCCTACCGAGGCACCCACTGCAGCGCCTACCGAGGCACCCACTGCAGCGCCTACCGAAGCACCTGCACCTACAGAAGATCCTGCAGATGCGAACCGTGATTATAGTGTAAATGAAGACTTTGATGATTTCGAACCAGAGAAAGCACTTACAGATATAGTGACGGGGGATGCGTATAGCTGGACACTTACAGGTACAAAGGTACGCTCAGCAATAAAGGTAAAATCCGATATTACTGGGAATGAAAATGATTCCGCGGATAAGGTGTTGTGGCTTGGCAGCAGTGCTTCAACAGCGGGATCCTACAGACTGGATTTGACCCAAGCGATTGAACTTGAGAATGCAGACCTTAGCAATAGCAACCTTGTAATTGAAATGGATGTAGCCCTTAAAGGAGAAGGCATTGATGCGGAAGCAGCAGATTTCGAGTTCCGTAATTCGGCTTCAACGTCATTCCTGAGATTCGACATTTTAAATGATGTCATGACGCGTAGATTCTCCGATAGTAGTTCATCAACATACTATAGTGGACCGTCCATTACAAAGGGTGAGTTTGTGAATTTCAAGGTTGTAATTAATCGAGGAACGGACGAGAAGAGTTGTAGTTATTATTGGAATAACGAGCTGGTAGCCACAAGTATATACAGTGGTGATAGTACCGAGAAGGACGAAAGCAGCTTTAAGAAGATAA
>JAFQIE010000029.1 GCA_017397645.1 Lachnospiraceae bacterium
ATCTAAGCGTGAAGCCCCCCTCAAGATGAGATATCCAATAAGACCCCTTGAAGACGACGAGGTAGATAGGAGTGAGGTGTAAGCACAGCAATGTGTTCAGCTGACACTTACTAATCGGTCAAAAGCTTAACCAAGAAAGAGGACAAGGAAGTCAAAGAGAGTAGTTTCGTGTTCGGTTTTGAAGGTACAAACTTCATTCCTCCTTAGCTCAGTCGGTAGAGCACCTGACTGTTAATCAGGGCGTCGTTGGTTCAAGTCCAACAGGGGGAGTTAGCCTGGAAGGCGAATGCGGCTCCATGGTCAAGCGGTTAAGACATCGCCCTTTCACGGCGGTAACACGGGTTCGATTCCCGTTGGAGTCATTTCTAAATAATATGGTACGATAGCCAAGTGGTAAGGCCCCGGTCTGCAACACCGTTATTCGCCGGTTCAAATCCGGCTCGTACCTCTAAAATCTCGAGTGTAAATACACTCGGGATTTTTTATTTTACCTAAATATTATTGACTGTATTGACTTCAATTTTTAGTACAAGTACAATTACAATAAATACCACAAAATTCTTGTTGAAGAATATTTTGGTATTGATGAAAAACATTACAGATTTACACGCAAAGATGCGTTTTTTATAATCAAATTGTAAGGTAAGGTGGAGGTAAGCGATGAAGACCTATCTTCGGCATCGAATCAGCAATGTCATTGATGTGAAAGAGTTGATTGCTTTGGAACTTCTGGATTTTGAAGGGAAATACCGGAATTATGTGGAGACGCATGACTTTTGGGAAATTTGTTATGTGACCAAGGGCGAAATTACGCTTTTTTTGGATGAAAAAGAGGTGACTGTCAGAGAGCATGAATTGGTGCTTGTTTCTCCCAATAGAAAGCATTCTTATTATTCTGAAAAAGGGAATGAAAATCAGGCCTTTGTCGTTTGCTTTGACAGTTTTTCCCAAGCACTTAACGCCATAAGCGATCATGTTTTTGCAGAGGACAGCTTACAGTATGGGTGCATGGAAAAGATTATGGAAGAAAGTGCAACAACCTTTCACATGAACGATAAGGAACACTTAGAGGTTTTGGACGCACCGCGTTTTGGAGGCCAGCAGGTGCTGTTGTTACAGTTGGAGTATTTGTTGATTGGTCTGGTTCGCAGAATGAGCGTCGAAAAAAACTCTGATATTGTATTTTTCAGTGATGAAAACTTCTATGTGGATCTGGTCAATGCCATTGCCAGGTTTCTTCGTGAAAATGTGTCTCAAAAGATAACACTGGACGAAATTTGCACGAAGTTCAATTACTCAAAGTCCTTTATATGCAAGATTTTCAAGAAGGAAAAAGGTGTGACGGTAATCGCGTATTTTAATTCCCTGAAAGTCGAAGAGGCCAAGAGACTGTTAACGGAAAGCACACATTCTGTATCGCATATTGCGGATCTTTGTGGGTATCGGGAAGTGAAATATTTTGACACTATTTTCAAAAAACATACAGGAACTTCACCTGTGACCTTTCGTAAGCTTACAACAAATCACAGAAATCAGGAGGCACGGTATGAGTTGTCAAAGAATTGAAGCAAAAGAATATCTTCAGAGAGTAAAGGCGCTTCGGGCAAAAATGGCAGAAGCAAATGTGGATTTGGTGGTTGGTTTTTCCAATTTGCTTGAAATAGCAATTGTCCGTTATTATTGTGGGTTTGCACCGGTAAATGAAAGCTCCGCCATTGTTATTCCCGCAGAGGGGGAAGTGATTGTCTGCAGTGGGCAGGCATCCTACGATTATTGCCTCGTGCAGAATGCCTTGCCGGATAGCCGCATTGCGATACTCCCTGAAATCGGCGAGGTCAGTGGATTTGAGTATGATACAGAGGGCCAGTTAGAATTTGAGGAATTATTTAAGGAAGTGAAGGCGGCACACCCGAATGTAAAGAGAATTGGCTTTATCGGCAGATTGATCTTCCCTTCCATTATTATGGGCAAGTTAAAAAAGGTTTTTTCCGATGCTGAAATAGTGGATTTTGATGATGTGCATTACGAGCAGAGAATCCGCAAAAGCTCCGCTGAAATTGAGCTATTAAAAGAAAACTGGAGTATGGTATCCACTATGTTTGAAAATGTAATGCCTAAGATTCAGGTTGGCATGACGGAGAGACATGTGGAAGGTATGTTTGAAGCGGAAATGATGCGCCTGGGTGCGGAAAGCTATGTTCAGGCATTTGCACCGATGGTGGCTACAGGATCGCAGAATTCATACATCAGTATGTGCAGAAATACCATGCGTCAGATAGGCGAAAGTGAAATTATCAACATTGCAGCAGGTGTCTGCTATGAAGGCTATAATGGTATCATCTGCAGTCCGCTGGTTTTGGGCAAAATCCCGCAGAAGATAAAGGATGCGGTAATGTGTGCCTATGATGCACTAAATTATGCGTCAGCGAAAATGATTCCCGGCACGCCCTGCGATGTGGTGCTGAATGCGTATACCGAATACCTGACGAAATATGGTTACATTGATTATTGCCCTTATGGAAGTCTGCACAGCACCGGTATGTTGGAGTGTGAGGCCCCGGTGTTTACTGTGGGCAATAAGCGGGTAATCGAAGAGAATATGGCGATTTGTATCGATGCATATTTCAAGGGTATGGAGTGGGGCTCCTTCCGTGTGGAAGATTGTTATTTAATCACGGACAAGGGCGCACAGCGCATGACCACATACAATGATAAAGCGATTCCGGAGATTTTCGGATAAAAGGAGCACGAATGATGGAAAAAGGAAAGAAAAACTGGGTTTTTTGTGACGGATATCTTCCTCCCAACGGTGATAATCCGGAGTTCGAAGGCCATGAGGCTTTGATGTTAACCAATCTGAATAAAGAAAAGGCAACGATTGAGTTGGTATTTATTTTTGAAGACAGAGAACCGGAAGAAGGAATCTATGTAGAACTTGATGGCATGAGGACTACTTGCATTCGTTTGGATAAACCCATGGGAGAAAAAGAATTCCAACTCGGAGAATCTGTTCAGTATACCGTTTGGGTGAAAAGCGATACCCCCATTTGCGCATGTTTTGGACGACTGGATGTAAGACAGCCCAATATGGCTTACTATAGCGTAGAAGGATATGCTTTTTAACAAAATCTTCGGTTTGAGAAAGTGAGGCTGTTCAATTTATGATTACTACAGTTTTAGGAGAGATTTCAGAGGATAAACTTGGTGTCACTTCCCCTCACGAGCATATTTTTATTGATATGCGGAAATGCGTAGATATCACGGGTGATGAAGCAAATTGCTTTTATGATAAGATTAGTGTCGAAAATCGGGCGGAGGTATTTGCTGCCCCCTATGCCATATTGGATAATGCCCTACTGGAAGGTTTGGAAGTGGCAGTAGAGGAACTAGATTATTTCAAGCAATGGGGCGGGCAGACAATTGTAGACTGTACCTTGGATGAAATAGGAAGGGACCCCGTTGCCTTAAGAGAGGTATCACAGCGCACGGGTGTTAATATTATCCTTGGCTGTGGGCACTATTATCATAAGGCCCACGACGCATACGTGGAAATGGCAAGTGTCCGGGATCTTGCCGATGAGATGCGAAAAGACCTTCTTTCCGGAATCGGAAGGACAGAAATCAAGGCCGGAATCATCGGTGAAATTGGCACCAGTGCTGTGATAAGCGACAGGGAAAAAAAGGTGCTTAGAGCAGCTGGCATGGTGGGTGCAGAGACAGGAAGAGCCATTCATGTGCATACGGATTTGTATACAGAGAACGGATTTGAGGTCATCGACATACTGACCCGCGAAGGAGCGAGGCCTGATAAAATTTGCATTGATCATGTGGATGTTTGGCTTCGTCCTGATTATATCAGAGGGCTTTTGGACAAAGGTGTTTATGTGGAATTTGACAACTTTGGCAAGGAGTTTTATGTTTCGAAAAATAGGCGTTTTGCTTATGATTTGGAAAGAGTACAATTGCTATCAACCTTGATAAAGGAAGGGTACGCAAGTCAGATTCTCATTTGCAATGACATCTGCCTGAAAACCATGTGGAAAACATATGGTGGCAATGGTTACGCGCATATTCTTCGGACTGTTAGGGATATGGCGATAGAAGAAGGAATTGATAGAAGGGTGTATGACGCACTATTGACAGAAAACCCGAAAAGATTTTTGTCCTATTAATTGGCATGTTTGTATTGGATTATCAGGCTGACAAGGAGGAATTATCTATGAACAACATTGGTGCAATGTACGGGAAAGAGGGCGCTTTCTTTCATAAAATGCCAAAAGAATTCGGTAATTATATCTGGATGGAGCTGATAGGGTTTGACAATGAAAAGGACGACTGCGGTGTGGAAGATTTTTTGGCCACAGCGGGTTTTGTCCCTGCGGGTATATTCTTGCTTGTGACAAGCATTGACATCATCAACACGCACCAAGGTCTGAATCATGAATACGAGTTGGACGAATTTTTTTGCTCGTATGCAGGTCATCCGTATAATGATGAACGCGCCAGACAGCGTTGGACAAACTATCAGCTGAAAAAGCTTGTGAGCGCGTTGCGTAAACACGGTATAGAAAGTTATATCAGCATCTTTGATTTTGTCAGCCCGAAAAAAGAGTTTCCCCATACCGAGATTTATACAACTGCGTGGCTGGATGGAAAAGCAGAGTCCCAAAGTTGCGTGTATATGACCAAGCGTTTTTCAGATGGCAGTTTCTATGAGGACTTCTTTTTGGCATCCGCTATAAAACTTTTAGGCGACTATGGATTCGACGGCATTCATCTTGCAGATGGGGTATGTCGGCCGCGTTACCCGCTTCAGTGGGCAGATATGTCAGATGATATGCTTGCGCAGGCAGGAATCACCATCCCTGACGGCGAAGATAGGGCAAATTTCATTGCAAAGAATAAAAGAAACGAATGGATTACATTCTGTACCTTGCGTTGGGGGCAGTATTTGAAGAAAGTGGTGTGCGGAATCCACGAGGCAGGCTTTAAGGTTGCTGTCAACAGTACATGGACAAAGGATCCCATGGAAGCCGAATACCGCTATGGTGTTGACTATAAAATGCTTTCAACGCTGCCTATCGATTTATGTGTTGCCGAAAATGGTGCACCAACCATTTGTATGATAGATACCCCTTCCAACGCAGGCTACAAACAAAGCTATGAAGAGCGCAAGACAGTCCATCACGCTTTCCGCGCGTCATTAATGCTCATAGGGGTATGTATGCAAGATATGAAACTTGTTCCGCTTTACCCGGTGCGGGATACTCTGGAGCAATACGACGTGGTTCATCATCTGCCAACAGCACTTCCCAAACACAGTGCGGCGATTTTTTCAAGTTTTGAGTGGCGCAAGGAGGGATTGGTTCCGATAATTTCGGGAAATACTTTCTGTCTTGGGGATGGTCTCAGTGCGGATAACTGGAGATACCTGCGTCTGTGTGCGGATAACGCCTATGTAGAAAAAGTAAGTGGTATACCGGGAGCCACAATCATATGGTCTGATGAAAGAAACAAGAAGGAAATAGCAGAATTGATTTCTCACAGAACACCTTCTACTCACAGACTTTTGACGCTTATCTTAAGAAGAGGTGCTGCTGTATTTAAGACCGCGCATATTGACAATCTGGAATGTGTAAAAGGGGACATTCTTGTTACAAATCCTCATCTCTTGCCCGAAGACGAACTTGAAAAGATAAAGAATTATACAGACGGAAGAATCATATATTTATCGGCGGATAAAGTGGAAACATATTATTCTGCAGAATTTAATCCGTCTGGTGTGGGATTCCCGTACCCATTGTATTATGCCGATGCATCGGAGGATACGCTAATCAATTGCGTCAATGAGATCAATGAGGGCCTTTGTTATATCTCGGACGAAAAAGAAGCATGCCGAGTGCAGGAAATTGTGACAGGAGAAAAAACCTCGCGCTATATCGTAACAAATGATGAATATTATTATACGCGTCCTGTGGTTCACACAGGCAGAACCATCAAGTCAGCAACAGACATAACTAAGGTGAGAGGATATAATACGCATGTGAACGAGGACACCTTTTCGGTTTTAGTGCCGCTTATGGGGGCTGCCATTGTGGAAGTGGAATTTGAATAAGATGCAGGTTCTATGAAAAGGAGAAATTACATGCTGACGAAAGAGCTTTTGGAAAGAATCGGATTTGATTTTGATGACATAGACTTTATATTAGAAAAAAACCAAATGTATACAGATGAGATTATGCCGATTGTGAAGGAATATGTATCCGGATTAGACCAGACGCCTTATGTTCCGTATGAAGGAAAAGGGAGGTCCCTGTCCTTGCAAAGAGCCAATCAGTTTGCCCAACAAGTGCAGGAAAAAATTCCTGAAGAGAATGCGTATGTATTGAATCTTTTGGCTTGGCTTAATTGTATTCCGTACCTTCACGACACGTATACACAGTTTGGCATCAGCGACGATATCTTCTACGAGTCCATGAAGGATTTTTCCTATAAGGCAAAGGAATGCAAGATGGTTTATGGCGTCTTAGGGGTGTTTGTGAATTGGTTTTTCTTATTTTTTGAACTTAAGGAGTTTTCCTTAGGAAGGCTTCAGTACGAGGCATACCACTTTGATTACGACACATATACCTATGAAGATATTCAGTTGAAAAAAGGTGACAGAGTTTATTTTTGCCATATCCCCTCCAGCGGAAAGCTTACTTATGATATGTGTATGGAGTCATTTCAAAAGGCGTATGAATTCTTCAAACCGCATTATTTAGGGGATATTATTCCCATCATCAGTGATACATGGCTGTTGTATCAGCCATACATTGATAAGGTCTTTCCGGAAGGTTCTAATCTGAAGCGGTTTGCGAAATTATTTGACAACATAGATAATTACATTGTTGACAATGATTTTTATGACAGTTGGAGAGTGTTTCACAGAAGTTACAAAGACTCAACGAAAGACTTGCCCGCTGATACCACTTTGAGACGAAATTTTATTGAGTATATCAATTCCGGCGGTGATTTTGGATACGGTTACGGAATTATTCTCTATGACGGGAAAAAGAAAAGAATTGTTAATGTTTCATAAAGAACGCCCCCTTCCTATCGGATTATACGATAAGAAGGGGGTGTTCTTGCGAATTCATTATTTATACTTCACAACACTGAAGCAGTATTTTGTATAACTCCAATTCATAATCGCAGGTATAGGGATTTTCTTTTTCTCCTCTCACAAAGGAAGCGAACCCTTCCATCATGGCATCATATCGGCCAAACTGTTCACTTTCGGTGGTTTGCCCTCTGTCATCCCAATTTTCTTTTGCGTAGGTGGTCATGGTAGCAAATTGCAGCTCTCCTTCCCCAAACATTTCCAAGGGGCAGATTTCTACGGTTTTTTTACTGCCGGTGACAACCAGGGAGCGTCTCGCAAACCCGCCGACCTGGGCGTCGGTGGTTTTCGCCATCGACACACCGTGGGGATATTTCATTACCACCATGCCGAAGTCCTTAGAGGTGACCCCTTCTAATCCGGTAGAACAGCTGAGGGGGATGATTTCCTCCGGTTTTCCCTGGATGGAATAAATCATATCAATCAGGTGACAACCAAGGAAGAAGAGCATGCCGGAGGGTAGCTCATGCAGCCATTCCCTGACTTCCTTAGGGTGCGTACAGTTCATCTGGGCTTCTACGCTGAAAATTTCGCCCAATTCACCTGCTTTGATCTGTTTCAGCAGCTCCACCACACAAGGGTTGTAGCGGTACATATATCCGGTGTGGAAAACCAGGTTGTTTTTCTTCACGGTTGCAATCAATTCTTCAAATTCCGGGAGATTGGGACTGCCGGGCTTTTCCATATGGATGTGTTTGCCGGCTTTGGCCGCCATCAACGCGTATTTGGTCAAATAGATTTCATCTGTTTCTACGATAATTGCATCGATGGTAGGGTCGTTTAACAATTCCTCCACAGAAAACTCCGGGTACCCGTCAAGGTGCTTCACCTGTTGTGGCAATCGCTCCCGTTCCCTTTCCGGCAGAGCATAGCCAACCAACTCATAAGTGTCTGTCAGGGCCTTCATGGTGTCCCAGACAAAAGGTCCGTGACTATAAAAATTCGTGCCTATCTGTGCTACTCTGATTTTTCTCATAATAACCTCCAGTCAAATTGAACAATGGGGAAGGATTTTTCGTTGGCCAGCCTTGTGTAGACGTCCGGTGCTTCTGCGGGAGAATGTATCTCATCCACCAGAGAGGCCAAATTGATTCTTCCCATTTCGGTCAGTTTTATCAAAGCCTGAATATCGTCTTTTTGTGTCCACCAGCCCTTAGAAGACTCAAATTTGGGTCTTGCCATGGTGTGGGCACCTATCAATGTAATGCCGGGGCAGTGTACCTTGCCGTAGTAATCAATGGTGAAGTTTTTGTTCCTGGTGCATCCCAACAAGGCCACTCGTCCAAAGGGGGCCATACAGTCTAAGATACCGTCCAGGCCGGCACCTACACCGGTAACTTCGATTCCCACATTGGCGCCACCACCGGTGACTTCCTTTACCTGTTTTGCAAAGTTAGGATCGTAAGGGTCGAAAGCAAAGTCTGCGCCCGAGGCAAGGGCTTTTTCACGCTTTTCAGGTACGGGGTCAACTGCAATCACGGGTGCCGCTCCTGCAGCCTTCAGCAGGGGTATGGCAAACAAGCCTAAAATACCCATGCCCATAACAATGGCACTTTCGCCGATTTCCAGACCACATTTTCTGATGGCAGCTAATGGGAAGGTTCCAATCTGGAACAGCGCCGCATTCTCATCGGAAATTTTGTTGCTGACGGGATATACATGTGCCCGTTCATAAATATCGGTATGGTTAATGTTGATCAGCTCCCGGTGGGTGGTCCAGGCCATGGCCACCCTGTCGCCTACTTTCAAATCGGTCACATCGGAGCCTATGGCTTCAATGACACCGCAGCTGCTATATCCTAATGCTCTTGGCCAGATGACCTGATTGCCGGTGCCCATGGAAACATTGGGGTCACCCACTAAATTTGCCCGTTCCGTTCCACTGCTGACGGTGGACATGGTTAGGCGTACCTGTACCTCGTTCGCCTTAGGGGCTCCGATTTCATCTTCCACGAGAGCGGCCACAGAAGGTCCTGTAAATAAGATATTTCTGCTTTTCATCTGAAAACTCCTTTCAAATTTGTATTGTTTCGATGGTTGCGTTCAAATTGTTCTATCATGTTTTACTATGATTGTAGTGCGTTGACCTATCGGAAACAATATGCTATTCTTTTAGAAAAGAGGTAAAATTCTGTGATTATAGGTGGTGATTTCGCATGAATTACACATTTTTATTCGATGAATGTTGCTTTTTAAAGATAAGCCTTACGAAAAAACAGTATACAGACAGCAGAAAAGGAGCTCCTTTTCACTATGTGGCAAGATTGATGAAGGGAAGTGCAAGAATACGGAGTATGGGAGAAACCATTCGTCTTTCCCCGGGCGATGTGTTTTACATTCCTAAAGACATTCCTTATGAATCTTTTTGGTCCGGCAGTGAGATCGAATGGTATTCCTATGGATTTTCTTATTTTCCGGAAGCAGAGCACATGGATTATAAAATTCAGAAAATAGACTGTGATGATGGACTGAAGGAAGAACTCATTGCCCTGCCCACATCCGTCGGTGTCACCAGCCGGACTTTGGCTGACTTCTATGGTGTTCTTGCCAAGTTAATCCCCCAAATGGCGGTGGACGAGAAAACCAACGAGGAGGGTATCTTTCGAAAATCCAAGGCACTGATGGAAAAACACCTGGACCTAACCATCAGCGATATTGCCCGGGAATGTCATGTCAGCGATTCTACCTTATATTCCATGTACAGAAAGGTTTGCGGGAAAACGCCCAATACTATCCGACAGGAAATTTTGGTCCAAAGGGCGGTTTTGCTACTCTCCACCACTGACCGGCCCGTGCAGGAAATCAGTGATACGCTGGGGTTTTCTTCCACATCTTATTTTCGAAAGATACTAAAAAGCCATACCTCCCTTACGCCAACGCAGATAAGGAAGGAAAGGACTAACATGTTTTGAGTTTAAGATTACGAAACACCTCTCCAATGGGTGCCTGTATCAGTAAATCAGCTTTTGCATCTCTTGGCGTGGAAGCCTTATTGATAACTACTAATTTGTCTCCGTTGAAGTAATCAATCAATCCTGCGGCAGGATAAACGGAAAGAGAAGTTCCGCCGATAATTAACACGTCGCAGGTACGTATATATTGTATAGATTTAGTGATAGTTTCCTCGTTTAGGGCTTCTTCATAAAGCACTACATCCGGTTTGACAGGGCCACCGCAATTTTCGCATTTTGGAACACCATCTGCTCTTACAATATATTCTAAGGTGTGGAAATGCCCGCAATTCTCGCAATAATTGCGCAACGTGGAGCCGTGTAATTCCAGCACATTTTTGCTTCCGGCTGCCTGATGCAAACCATCGATATTTTGTGTGATAACAGCTTTCAGTTTCCCGGCCTGTTCCAACTCGGCAAGACCCAGATGAGCGCTGTTTTGTTTGGCATTTGGAAAATACATCTTATTGCGATAAAAGCGGTAAAATTCCTCTGGTTTTCGACGGTAGAAGGAATGACTTAGAATTGCCTCCGGCGGATAATCATATTGTTGGTGATAAAGGCCGTCCACACTTCTGAAATCAGGGATACCACTTTCTGTAGATACTCCTGCACCGCCGAAAAACACGATGTTGTCATATTTTTCTATAATCTCTTTTAGATTTTGAATTCTTTCTTGCATATTCGTAGAAAACCTCCTTCTGTCATCTGTTACAATTTTACCACCCAATTCGTTAAAATTCTATCTGCAATATGGGCTTAGATCATGTTTTTTATTGAGAAAAGAGGGCCTTTTTGGTATAGTTAATATGATACTAACAGAGAAAAGTGTACAAGATAGGAGTGCTATGCGAAAAACCCTAGGTATCATTTCTTTCATTTTAGGCATATTATCAGTTTTATACTGCGTCGGTATTTCTTTTGCGGGATTTGGCACCTATTTCTTTTTGATATGGGTTGCAATCGGCATGGTGCTTTTTGCAATGGCGTATTTATTTTGGGATCCTGTTTTGTGGCATCGGATTCCCATATATGTAAAAGCCGCCACGGGTATTATTATAGGCGTGGGACTTCTTATCTTTATCATTGTGGAAGGTATGGTGCTGACACATTTTTCTGCAATTCCGGATACGGGTGCTGATTACTGCATCATTTTGGGCGCCCAGTGGAAGAAAAACGGCCCCAGCACTGTGTTAAAATACCGTTTGGATGAGGCGGTCAGCTATCTGCAAGAGAACCCGGAGACAAAGGTGATTGTGTCCGGTGGCAAGGGATATAACGAGCCTATGGCAGAGGCGGATGGAATGAGGGAGTACCTGTTGAAAGCAGGTGTTGGAGCAAATAGAATTATCACGGAAAATAAATCTTCAAATACTTATGAAAACCTGACATTCAGTGCGGAATTTTTAGACAAAGAGAAGGACTGCGTGGTCATAGTAACGAACAATTTCCATATGTTTCGTGCCTTGAGAATTGCTGAAAAGCAGGGTTATGGCAACGTGCAGGGATTGTCGGCGAAATCGGTGGTTGGTTTTTTGCCCAACAATCTGTTGCGGGAGTTTGTCGGTGTCATGAAGGATTGGCTGTTTGGTAACCTATAGGAGGTAAAAATGGATATCAATGTAGGAGATGTATTAAAACTAAAGAAGCAACACCCCTGTGGCAGTAAGGAATGGGAAGTGTTGCGTGTAGGTGCGGACTTCCGGCTGAAGTGCAAAGGGTGTGGACATCAGATTATGATTGCCCGTAAAATGCTTGAGAAGAACATAAAGGAAATTTCGCCCTCATAAATGTACGAAAAATTGTCAAAAAAATGATAAAAACCCTTGAAATGTCTGGGGGTTTATGATATCATATCTACTCGTGATGAATAAATTCCTTGCTCACACTTTAGATGTGGGCCAGAGACCAAAAGGAGGTAACAAGCATGAACAAGTATGAATTAGCCGTAGTTGTGTCCGCTAAGATCGAGGACGAAGAAAGAGCAGCAGTTGTTGATAAGTGCAAGGCTCTGATTGAAAGATTTGGCGGTGCCATCACAGAAGTGGATGATTGGGGCAAGAAGAGACTTGCTTACGAAGTCCAGAAGATGAATGAAGCTTTTTATTATTTCATCAAGTTTGACGCTGAGAGTACTGCACCCGCTGAAATCGAGAGCCGTGTTCGTATTATGGAAAACGTAATCAGATACTTGGTTGTTCGACAGGATGAGGCTTAATTAGAAAGCGAGATGTAAATATGAATAAAGTAATTCTTATGGGAAGATTAACCAGGGACCCCGAGATTAGATACTCACAGGGAGCAAATCAGACTGCAATCGGTAGATTTTCTGTTGCAGTTGACAGAAGATTTAAGCGTGACGGCGAGCCCGACGCAGATTTCTTCAACTGTACTTGCTTTGGCAAGCAGGCTGAGTTTATCGAGAAGTATCTTCGCAAGGGTACCAAGGTCGTTCTGAGTGGTAGACTTCAGAATGACAACTACACCAACAAGGACGGACAGATGGTATACAGTGTTCGTGTCATGGTAGATGAGATTGAGTTTGCTGAGAGCAAGAACGCTTCTGCCGGAAATGATGGTGGTTACAACAATGCAGGGTTCAATGGAGGATTCGGTGGCAACAGCGCACCCGCATCCGATGCAGGAGATGGTTTTATGAACCTTCCTGATGGTATTGAAGAAGACCTGCCGTTTATCTAAGTTTGATTATGTAGAATAGGAGGCACTTAAAATGGCTTTTGTAAAGAATGATAAGTCCGATGCTCCGATGAGAAAGAAAGCTGGCATTCGTAGAAGAAAGAAAGTTTGCGTTTTCTGCGGTAAGGACAATGTAATTAGCTATAAGGATACAGCAAAGTTGAGAAAGTACGTATCTGAGAGAGGTAAAATCCTTCCTCGTCGTATTACCGGCAACTGTGCAAAGCATCAGAGAGCATTGACCTCTGCTATCAAGAGAGCACGTCACGTTGCATTGATGCCTTATGTTCAGGATTAATTTTCGGAACAAGTAATAAATATCTTGAAATGTAAAATGAAAGGACATTTTCCGTATGGAAGATGTCCTTTTTGATTGTGTTTGGTATATTGATTTGAGATATATCAAATAGATGTTAGGTTAAATTAAATAGTGGCATACCAAATAAAAGTGTGGTAATATAAAATAGTATATTAATGTGCGTCTGAAAAAGAGGTATGCATATGAATGAAAAAACAAGATTAAACAGACGAATGAAAGCGTATTTACAGTATAGTATTTACCTTGGCATATTGCTGACCCTGTTGGATGCAGCGATGTTTGCGTTTGATGCAAAAGCAGCTGTGTTTTTGCTCTTCTACTTGATCTTTTATTATGCTGTGACATTGCTTTTGTATTTTCATAACCGAAGCATTGTGATGAATGAAATGATAAGCTTCGCTACGGAATATGGTCAGATTCAGGGACAGTTACTGCGTGAACTGGATTTGCCACATGCGTTGTTGGACGAGACCGGTAAGGTTTTGTGGACCAATGAAGCATTTGAAGAGGTCGTGCATGAGCCCAAGGGATACCGTAAGTCTATCACCGCGCTCTTTCCCACCATTACAAAAGACAAATTGCCTGACGCAACCGGTGAGATGCAAGCCCAATATAAAATAGAGCATGAGGGAAGCAATTATCAAGCGAAATTCAAGACTCTATTCTTAAAGAATATGACCGATCCACAGGAGATGCTGGAGGGAGAAGAGGGTAATTACCTGATTGCAATGTATCTGTTTGATGAGACCGCATTGCACCTTGCTTTGCAGGAAGTGGACGACCAGAGTCTTGCGGTTGGCCTGATTTATATCGACAATTACGACGAAGCCATGAAGAGCGTGGAAGAGGTTCGCCGTTCCCTCCTGACAGCGGTGATTGACCGACGAATCAATAAGTACATTTCATCTGTAGATGGTATTTGTAAGAAGTTGGAGAAAGACAAGTATCTGATTGTCTTAAGAAAGCGTTCTCTATCCCAGTTAAGGCAGACCAGATTCGAGATTTTGGAAGAGATCAAGGGCCTGAACATAGGAAATGAGATGGCGGTAACGATTAGTATTGGCGTAGGACTGGATGGCCTGTCCTATGCGCAGAATTATGAGTTTGCACGTAACGCCATCGATTTAGCTCTGGGACGTGGCGGAGACCAGACAGTAGTCAAGGCGAAGGATAGCATTACATATTATGGCGGAAAGAGCCAGCATGTAGAGAAAAACACCCGCGTAAAAGCCCGTGTAAAAGCACATGCATTGAGAGAAATTATCAATGGTAAGGACCAGGTGCTTGTGATGGGACACAGAGGTGCTGACCCGGATTGTTTTGGTGCGTCTATGGGTATTTATCGTGTAGCGCAGACACTCGGCAGAAAAGCACACATTGTGATGGACAATCCACCCACAGCAATACAGCCTATGCTTGATATGTTTAAGAATCATCCTGAGTATGAAGAGGGTATCATCATCAACGGGCAGCAGGCAATGGATATGGCTGGCGGAGGCACAGTACTTGTGGTAGTGGATGTGAATAAGCCTTCACTTACGGAGTATCCGGAATTGTTGCGGGCATGTAAGACGGTAGTAGTATTAGACCACCATAGGCAGGGCGAGGAAACTATAGATAATGCAACACTTTCCTATGTAGAGCCATACGCATCCAGTGCCTGTGAGTTGGTATCTGAAATTTTGCAATACACACACGACAATATCAAGATGCGTCCTGAAGAGGCAGATTGTATGTATGCCGGCATTATGGTGGATACCAATAACTTCATGGCAAAAACCGGAGTACGAACCTTTGAGTCAGCAGCTTTTTTGCGTAGAAACGGAGCAGATGCATCCCGTGTAAGAAAGTTGTTTAGAGAAGATGTGTTGGAATACAAATCCAGAGCGGATGTAGTTAGCCATGCGGAAATATACAAGCAGTTTGCCATCTCAGAGTGTAAGGCAGAAGGGCTTTCCAGCCCCTTGGTGTTAGGTGCCCAGGCGGCAGACGAACTTTTGAATATTCGTGGAGTAAAGGCAAGCTTCGTTCTGACGGATTATCAAGGACAGGTGAACATCAGTGCCCGCTCTATCGACGAGGTTAACGTACAGTTGATTATGGAAAAAATGGGTGGCGGCGGTCACTTGAACAATGCAGCATGCCAAATCAAAGAGGCAAAGGTGGAAGATGTGGTAGCCACCTTGAAAAAGACCATCGACAGCATGTTGGAAAATAATGAGATTTAGAAAGGGATTCCTATATGAAGATTATATTATTGCAGGACGAAAAGAAACTTGGAAAAAAAGGGGAGATTATAGAAGCTAGCGAGGGCTATGCAAGAAACTATATTTTGCCCAAAAAGATAGGTGTGGAGGCTACCCCAAAGAATCTGAACGACTTGAAATTGCAAAAGGCCAACCAGGAAAAGGTTGCACAAGAGAATTTGGAGGCTGCGCAAAAACTCGCAGCTGATTTGGAAACGAAACAGGTAGTAGTCAAAATCAAGGCCGGGGAAGGTGGTAGAGCCTTTGGTTCTGTTTCTTCTAAGGAAATTGCAGTAGCGTGCAAGGAGCAGACAGGAATTGAGATTGATAAAAAGAAGATTCAGTTGGCAGAAAGTTTAAAGAACTTTGGAGCCTACGAAGTCAGCATTAAATTGCATCCTCAGGTAACCGGGAAGTTGACTGTAAAGGTACAGGAAGCATAAATCCGGCCCTGATTGTTTGGAAGAGGAAGAATTAGATGGAAGAAAATGTATTAAAGAGGGTATTGCCCCACTCTGATGAGGCAGAGCAATCGGTTATTGGTTCCATGATTATGGATAGAGATGCTATCGTGGTGGCTTCGGAGATGATAACCGGGGACGATTTTTACAATAAAATGTATGGCGTTCTATTTGAGACCATGGTGGAACTAAACGAGAACGGAAGTCCTGTGGATTTGGTTACTCTCCAGAATAAATTGCGTGAAAAGAATGTACCTCCTGAGGTGAGCAGTTTAGAGTTTGTCCGTGATATCATCACCGCCGTGCCTACGTCTGCAAATATTAAGCATTATGCGAATATTGTGGCACAGAAGGCGACTCTGCGCCGTTTGATTAAAACAACGGAACAGATTGCCAATGAGTGTTATGATCCGAAGGAAAGTGTGGAAACCATTTTGGACGAAACGGAGAAAAAAGTCTTTAAGGTAGTACAAAGCCGAACCTCCGAAGATTTTGTGCCTATCCGCCAGGTAGTGATGAATGCTATGGAGAGGATTGATAAGGCTTCGAGAAACAAAGGGGGCGTTACAGGTATTCCTACCGGATTTACGGAGTTAGATTATAAAACGGCCGGAATGCAGCCGTCTGACCTGATTCTGATTGCAGCCAGACCGTCTATGGGTAAAACAGCGTTTGTGTTGAATATTGCTCAGTACATGGCCTTTAGAAAAGATTTGACCGTTGCTATTTTCAGTCTGGAAATGAGTAAGGAGCAGTTGGTGAACCGTCTATTCTCTCTGGAATCGAATGTAGATGCACAGAAGCTTAGAACAGGACAACTCAGCGACAATGAATGGGAAAAACTCATAGAAGGTGCCGGGATTATTGGAAAGTCCAATCTAATCATTGACGATACACCCGGTATCAGCATTGGCGAGTTGCGCTCTAAATGCCGTAAGTATAAATTAGAACACAATTTGTCGGCGATTATGATCGACTATATCCAGTTGATGTCCGGAAGCGGCAAGAGTGATTCCAGACAGCAGGAAGTATCTGAAATATCCCGTTCTTTGAAGGCGTTGGCGAGAGAACTAAATGTGCCGGTGATCGCCCTGTCGCAGTTGTCCCGTGAAGTGGAAAAGCGAGAGGATAAGAGACCTATGCTTTCTGACCTTAGAGAATCGGGAGCAATCGAGCAGGATGCCGATGTGGTAATGTTTATCTATAGAGATGATTATTACAAGAAGGATACGGACAAAAAAGGAATCTCCGAGATTATCATTGCAAAACAGCGTAATGGTCCGGTTGGTCCCATTGAATTGGCGTGGTTGCCGGAGTTTACCAAGTTTGCGAATCTCGAGCCCAAAAGAAGGGAAGAGTAAAGCAGAAAGAAAACATAGAAATGAAAAAAAGAGAGACATTTTCAAGCGAAAATGTCTCTCATCTTTTTGTGATTATTCTTCTTCGATAGCACCTACAGGGCACTGACCTGCACAAGCACCACAACTGATGCACTTGTCGGGATCGATTTCAAATTTACCATCGCCCATGCTGATAGCGCCTACGGGGCACTGTGCTTCACAAGCACCACATGCTACACAAGTATCGTTGATAACGAATGCCATAGTCTAATCCTCCTTTTGTATACAAAGCAAATCAATTAAGTATATTTTAATATAAACCTTTCGCGAATACAAGAGAGAAATTGTGGAATTCTTTATTTCGCTTCCATTTCCGCCCTTCTTGCACGAATACCATTAAGAATTGCCTGCTTCTTATCTAATAAGAGTTCTTTATCCATAGGAGGCACACCCTTTAATTTGTATTCCATTCCGAGAGCTTCATACTTCTTTTCTCCCATAGTGTGGTAGGGTAAAACATCCAAGGCTTTCAGGTTGTGCAGTGCTCCTATAAAGTAGCCCAAATCATACAAGTATTTTTCGTCATCTGTAAGACCGGGTACTACTACGTGGCGAATCCACATATCCACATTTTTTTCATTCAGATATTCTGCAAATTTCAGAATATTGTGGTTGGGATGCTGGGTAAGTTCTTTGTGCTTTTCAGGATCAATATGCTTGATGTCGAGCATCACCAGGTCTGTCAAAGGCATTAGCTTATCTAACTTTTCCATGAAGTAGGGGTTCTCGGGGTTATACATAATACCGGAACTGTCAATGCATGTGTGAATGCCCTTTTCCTTCGCCAACGAAAACAATTCGATCAGGAAATCCACCTGCATCAAAGGTTCTCCGCCGGTTACCGTAAGACCGCCACCGTTGGCGTAGAAGGGTTTGTTTCTTTCGTATTGTTCTATGATGTAGGCCGGTTCCATGAGTTTACCACCTTTCACATCCCAGGTGTCGGGATTGTGGCAGTACGCACAACGCATGGGGCAACCCTGGGTAAACACCACAAAGCGAGTGCCGGGACCGTCTACTGTACCAAAACTTTCTAATGAGTGAATTCTACCTTGCATTTTTAAATCCTTTCAAAAAAAGCGGGAAGATAACTTCCCGCTTTTGACTAAACTGAATCGAACTTAAGATTAGATGGACTCGTGGAAGGTACGAGAAATAACATCTGCCTGCTGTTCGGGAGTCAACTTAATGAAGTTAACTGCGTATCCGGATACACGGATGGTCAGCTGGGGATATTTCTCAGGATGCTGCTGAGCGTCCAACAGAGTTTCTCTATTCAATACGTTTACGTTCAAATGATGGCCGCCCTTCTGGCTATATCCATCTAACAAGTTTACAAGATTATCAACCTGTGCGGAATTAACTGTCATGATTTTATCCTCCTTGATTTTTATTTAATTATTAGATTACTTAAAGTCATCCAAACCTTGTTCCAGGGTGGGGACACTACAAGCCAGTGGAGTTCTGGAACAATCGGTGCATCCCAGAGTCTGTACCTCTCTGGATTTCTCAGCATCGTCGGTACATTCCACATTGATGTGGCCTACGCCGTCTGTCATGCCTGCGTCTAACATTTTCACCAAGTCGTCAATCATCATCTTCTGATCCATAGTGCCTCCTCCTTTCAGGAATTTTATTTAGATTATTTATTCAAGTCTAACTCGATGTCGCCAGCGAAGATTTGGTCTTCCTTACCAAGAGCACCGGGAATGATGGTGAAGGTATTGGAGATACCGTCCTGAGCATCTACGAAAGGAAGCTTAGAAACGGAAGACAAGCTTGCTACTGCACCATGAGTATCACGTCCGTGCATGGGGTTAGCACCGGGAGCAAAAGGCTGGCCTTTCTTACGTCCGTCGGGCGTGTTACCGGTTGCCTTACCATAGGTTACGTTGGAAGTAATGGTAAGGATAGAAGTGGTGGGAACACCATTTCTGTAGGTGTGATGTCTTCTGATAGCGGTCATAAACTTATGAACGATATCCTGTGCAATAGAGTCTACGCGGTCATCGTCGTTACCATATTTAGGGAAGTCGCCGGTGGTCTTGAAGTCAACGATTACGCCGTCTTCGTCACGAACAACTTCTACCTTAGCGTACTTAATAGCGGACAAGGAGTCAGCTACGATGGAAAGACCTGCAACACCGGTTGCGAAGTATCTCTTAACATCTCTGTCATGAAGAGCCATCTCTGCTCTCTCGTAGCAGTACTTGTCATGCATATAGTGGATGATGTTCAAGGTGTTTACATAAACATCTGCCTGCCACTCGATCATGTCTACGAATTTATCCATTACATCGTCGAAGTCAAGAACGTCGCCTTCTACAGGACGATACTTAGGACCAACCTGCTTCTTGGAAACTTCGTCAACACCACCGTTCAAAGCGTAAAGCAAACATTTTGCAAGGTTTGCACGAGCACCAAAGAACTGCATTTCCTTACCGATTACCATGGAAGATACGCAACATGCGATACCATAGTCGTCGCCGTGATCAGGTCTCATCAACTCGTCGTTCTCGTACTGGATGGAAGAGGTCAGGATGGACATCTTTGCGCAGTACTTCTTCCAAGCTTCAGGAAGTCTGGGAGACCAAAGTACAGTCAGGTTAGGCTCGGGAGATGCACCAAGGTTTGTCAAGGTGTGCAGATAACGGAAACTCATTCTGGTAACCATAGGTCTGCCGTCTACGCCAACCCCAGCCAAAGACTCGGTAACCCATACGGGATCGCCTGCAAAAATCTGGTTGTATTCAGGAGTACGAGCGAATTTGATCATTCTCAGCTTCATGATGAAGTGGTCAACAAATTCCTGAATCTCCTGCTCGGTAAAGGTACCGTTCTTCAAGTCTCTCTCTGCGTAGCAGTCAAGGAAGGTGGAAGTACGTCCAAGGGACATAGCAGCACCGTTCTGTTCTTTTACTGCGCAAAGGTAACCGAAGTAGGTCCACTGAATAGCTTCTTTTACGTTTGCTGCGGGCTTGGAAATATCGCAACCATAGGTAGCAGCCATTTCCTTCATCATCTTCAAAGCAACGATCTGCTCAGAGATTTCTTCGCGAAGACGGATAACGTCATCAGTCATTACCTTGCCGGTAGAATCCTTCTGGGTCAATTTGTCCTCGATCAATCTGTCAATACCGTACAGAGCGATACGTCTGTAGTCACCGATGATACGGCCACGGCCATAAGCATCAGGAAGACCGGTAATGATGTGGGAAGAACGGCAAGCTCTCATCTCTGCATTGTAAGCGTCGAAACAACCTGCGTTGTGTGTCTTTCTGTGAGTAGAGAAGAACTCGGAAATCTCGGGATCTACCTCATATCCGTTGTCGGAGCAAGCCTTCTCTGCCATACGGATACCGCCGTAAGGCTGCAAGGAACGCTTGAAGGGCTTGTCAGTCTGGAAACCAACGATGGTTTCTTTGCTCTTGTCCAAGTAACCGGGGCCATGAGAAGTGATAGTAGAAACAACCTTGGTGTCCATATCGAGAACGCCGCCTGCTTCTCTCTCTGCCTTCTGAAGCTCAAGTACCTGTGCCCATAAGTCTTTTGTGTTCTGTGTAGCTTCAGCAAGGAAACTTTCATCTCCATCATAAGGATGATAGTTTTTCTGGATGAAATCACGTACGTTGATTTCACTTTCCCATTTGCCGGCTACGAAATCGGTCCATTCTGGTCTCATTTCGAAATACCTCCTGTAAAAAATAAATTAGTATAAAAATTAAAAAATAAAACTTCTAACTTTCAATTTCATTATATGTAAAACGTAAGTTTCAGTCAATAATCAGGAGTGTACTTTTTCCCGTACAAATCTAAAAGAACCCCTTGCGTGTGCACATATAAAGAATTATAATGAGATAGCAATAAAGCAACTATTATGGTGGATATAAGGAGGATACAGATATGGCACAAGTTACAAAGGAAATGACAATTGGCGAGATTTTGCGTGCAAACCCCAATGTTGCACCTGTTCTTTTGGAAGCAGGAATGCATTGCCTGGGTTGCCCTTCCGCACAGGGAGAGTCTTTAGAGGAAGCTGCAATGGTACATGGCTTGGATATTGATGCTTTGATGGCAGCAATTGCGGCGGTAGAATAATTATTGAGTCCGTAAGAAAGAGGGTATTCCGTAAGTCTTTGGTTGTGACTTATGGCATACCCTCTTTTTGTTTCGTTTTATATTATACTATTTATACTATGAAGCTTTATACTTCAGCGATATCGCTGATGGCGTGGATTGCCTTGGAGGCAATCAATGTTTCGCAATGCTCTGTTAGAAATGCAATGCTTCCACTAAGATTACGCTGTATAGATCCGTATTCGGATGCGATGTTGCAAGCCCGGTCAAATATATCGTCGCTACATGCTCCCTGTGTTAAGGAGAGAAGGAAATGTCCGGAAGAATCCTTGTAAAGCGCACTTTCTCCGGAATAACCGCGGACCATGATTGCTGCCGCATCCATAACGTGAGACAGAGTAGAAAAGGCAAACATCCGGGACCGGGGGTCCTGCTTTTTAGAAGTTTCTATCTTTCCGTCTGTTGCGACCTCCTGTACGTGTCTGAACAAATCGGATACGCCCAGTGCAATCTCATCCAAATCTTCTGCCTGCAGCTCTTGTTCCTCCAGGATAGAGGGGGAAAAACGGGCGAAACGGGTGTCCAGTTCTTCGGGATCCTCTACCTTCGTGATAATTAACACGAGAGAGTCGGAATTCATTGGGATTGCTTCTATCATAAGAGGAATGTCCTCTGCTTCAAAACCAAATTCATGGTTGGCCTGCTTCATCATATCACGAAACAAGGATTTTGCCTTTTCGGTGCCGTAAGCCAATTCGCTGATGCGAATATGTCGGCTGGCCAAATCCTCACGGGTCAGAGTGCAGCGAATCTGGTTCTCATTTACTTTTTCAATTTTCATAAGACACCATCCTTTCTGCAATTCTTTGCCTAGTGTTTACTTTGTGATGTCATAATATACTTTCCCGAGATTTTCGTCAAGGTTTGTGTCGAAGTTTAAGAAAATTTAATATTCCGCAGGTTCGCACTTGCATAGATTTACGGAATGGTCTATAATGAATTTTGCAAATGCCTTCGGTACTTTGTGTACGGGAGGGAGGCAAGTTCTAAAATCGGTTGATTCAGCATAATCCGGAACGGTCGTTCCAAATCATCCTATTTTTACAATTTATATTATTGTATGTAGTTTCAATAATTTAATCTCTAATTATTTCTAAGAAATTAAATCTAAGGATGTCTTACAGGTAATTTAGGAATTCTTACCTGCAAATCAATGTTATTCACAAAGTTTTTCACGATTATGATTTTAATTCAAAGCAGCTGAATGTAAGATTCGTACCGCCGGAGTCGTTTGCATCATTTCAAGATGAAAAGGGTGTCTTTATTCATCACATATGTCCTTTTGGTAAGATGCCCGTGAAAGGGGGATTTATTTCGTGCGGGAAACAGAAAGGAAAGCACAGGAGATGGAAAGGCTGAGGACGAAAGTGCGTTCTGAATTAGAGGAAATGTACAATCAGGGCGTCGAACTTTTCGTTGATAATCGTGCGGTTCGTCCCGAAGAAGTGGTGGCGAAAGCAGTGAGAGAGAACAGCCCTTACATGGCTGATTATGTGCTGGATTCCCATGGTGCGGTAACGGAGGTACGGTTTGACCGAGTGACACGCCGTTAGTTATAGGTGCCGACTATTCTACAAAGAAAAGGCCGCCACAAGGGAAAATGGGATTGCCTCTCGTGTTGCTTGGGGCGGCCTGACTTCACAAAAAAAATCATTGATTACGAGCAGATAAAGACTTTACACAAGAATCAATCCACCTTATAATGGAAATGTAAAGTCAAATCTGAAGAAGAAAGGTGGTGAAAGGATGGAACAAACAATGACTTTAGAGGAACAGAAAATGGTTTTGATCGACAATTACATCAACCTCATGAGAATCAAAAGATTTCAAAAAGAGGAAAATGAAGAACTGGAGTATCAAATCAAGGCAACAAGGGCGAAGTTGTCCAATTATAGTGTTGATATTTCACAGTTCGAGTACTAAAGAGTGAGTATAAAAAAGATAAGGACAAGCGTTTTAATATACAAATGAAAAGTGAAGTGTAAAGCCAACATTGGATTTATAACCGGCTTTGCACTTTTTGAATAATAGATACCAACAACAAAAGATATGGAGAAACAAAATGCGAAACAATATGGAAGATTTTGACGATTCTTACGAGAGAGGGTTCCGTAGGGGAAATACCGGGATGGACATGCGTAAAATGTTCCCGATTATCGGTATCGCAGCTGTGGTGCTGATAGCCGTAATCGTGCTACTTGGGAAACTTGCATTCAGCAAGATATTCTACGGAAGCGAAAGGGTGGATTTGCCCACCTATATGGATGAATATTATCAGGTGCAGCCGGACCTGCTTTCTGTGATTTATCAGGACGAGTTACAGGAAGACAAGGCGAAAGTCATAGAAGGACGGTTGTATTTTACCATAGATACGGTGAAGAAATTTTTGAATGAAGGATTTTACGCCGACGTGGAAGAAGAAAAACTTCTTTACACCGGTCCTACGGATACTACAACGATTATGTTTGCCGACACAGCCTATACTGATGCCGAAGGAAAGCATGAGCTGGACTACGTGCCTTGCCTGATGAAGGAAGATCAGGTTTGGCTGGCGGCAGAATACTTGGAAGGATATGCCAATTTTACTTACACGCAGAATGACAGAGGCGTGTGGCTGTATACCGAGGAGACACCGTATACTTTGGCGGTGCTTAAGAAGAATACCAAGGTAAGGGAAAAGGGTGGCACCAAGAGCCCAATTCTGACAGATGTGTCAAAAAAAGATTCTGTGGAAGTCATCGAATCCATGGATAAATGGAGCAAAGTTCGAACCACAGACATGGTGGTAGGCTATGTGGAAAACAAATGCCTGACCGGGTATTCCGACCAAGTGAGAACCATGCCGGCAAATTACGTGGAAGAGGAATACGGATTCACCAAATTCCCTAAGCAGGAAAAGATTAGCATGGGCTGGCACTACATTGGTGGAAAAGGTGGCAACAAGACGCTGGATGCTATGATTAAAGAGGGCGTTGGCATGAATGTCATTGCACCTACCTGGTACAGCCTAATCGACAACGATGGTAATTACCGTGATTTTTCGGACGCGGATTATGTGGAAAAAGCACACAGCAAGGGCCTGCAGGTTTGGGGCTCCTGGGATAATTTCAATTACAAGAATGAACGGAATGCAGATATCAGTACCTACGCAGTGCTTTCTTCTACCACCAAGAGACAACGTCTGGTAAAGAATATGATTGCTTCCTCCAAGGAAGTGGGTGTGGACGGCATCAATATCGATTACGAAGGATTGACGGCAGACTGTGGGCCTCATTTCATTCAGTTTTTGAGAGAGTTATCAGTGGAATGTCGTAAGGAAGGTTTGATTCTATCCGTAGCCAATTACGTACCGTTTAATTTCAATAACTTCTATCGCTTAGATATTCAAGGTGAAATTGCAGACTATGTCATCATCATGGGATATGACGAGCATTATCATGGCAGTGGAGACCCCGGAAGCGTGGCAAGTATCGGTTATGTGTCCAATGGTATTGACAAGACCCTGGAGCAGGTGCCCAAGGAGAGAGTGATCAACGCGTTGGCATTCTATACCATCCTATGGAAGACGGAGGGCGCCAAGGTAACAGACGAATATATAACATTGAAGAATTTAGATGATTTTCTGAAGAGAACTAAGATTAAGCCCGTATGGGATGAAGAAACCTGTCAGAATTACGCAGAGTGGACAAGCGGTTCTGCAAGATATCAGATATGGTTGGAGGATGCGGACTCCCTAAAGGTAAAGATTAATGTAATGCATTCCAAGGACATTGCCGGTGTGGCAGTTTGGAGACTGGATTATGGTTCCAAAACAGCATGGGAACTTATGAAGGTGTATAAGGATTTGTAAAGTAAACAAAGAACGATGAAAGACATAAAAAAGCCTCTGCGAGCTGCAGAGGCTTTTTTATGCATATTTTAAATCAATTATAATTAGTTTGCTTTTCTCTTCAAAGTGAAGCTACCAGCCATGCAAAGAGATGCTGCGCTAAGCAGAGCGATCATCATGCTGCTGTCGCCGGTCTTAGGAACGCTGTCATACTGACCTGCGCTCTGTGCGGGCTGCTGGGGCTGAGGAGCGGGAGCTGCTGCAGGAGCCTGTGTAGGAGCGGCTGCTGCAGGTGCGTTCCAAGAGAATGCCCAATCAGGAGTGGTTACATTACCGTTCATAACTTGGAATTTACCTTCATGGAAGTTGTAAATCTGGAAGTAGGTATAGCTACCATCCATAGAAGCCAAACGATACTGGTCAACAACGCCGGCACAACTGATGTTGGTATTAGCATTGTGTCCATCTTTGTAAAGGGTCAGGTTCTGTACATTTCCGTTGAAACTTGCTACAGCGGGATCATATACATGGCCGTTTGTTACATTACAGTTAAGGGATACAGAAGTGTTGCCCAAGATAAAAGCGTCTGTAATATCACCGGAGAAGATGATGGTATGCTTTGCGGTGGTAACAACGGTTAAGTTGGACAACTTGATGCTTCCTAAATTCAAATCAGGTGCGCTATCGGATTCGCTGTAAACAACAACGATATCGCCGTCCTTCATTTCCTGAAGCATGTAGTATACTTCTCTGTGAGGATAGCCTTCATCGAACTTGGAAGTGTTTGCCTGATAACGCCACTGATTACCTAAACACTTTACAGAGTAGGTAACAGGGTTTGATGCCTCAGCAGTAAGTCCTGCTGTGGGCAACAAAAACATTGCGAGTACAGCAAACAGTGTTACAATTGCTTTGATTCTTTTCATGAAAAAAACCTCCTTGATTTTACTTGCTCTATTGAGTTATGGGTAAATATCGGTCACCCTGGCTCACTTCTTTTGCTACGACAACGAATCTTCCGTTGGTCACATGGTAAGTACATGTGGCAAGGGTGATGAAGTTGTCTCCGAACTCGGCAGTCACGCCGGTGTCGTACAAGGACATTGCCTTGATGTTGTTGTAAAAGTCATCAAATTCCTCTTGCGTGGTCGCGTTAAAGAATTTGTAGAACTTAAACACCTGATCTGTAGTTTTATAAATCTGGGAACGGAATACTGCAACAATTTCGTAATTGCGTTGCACATCTTCTGTATATAGTATGATGTTTTTATGCTCGTTGTAATAGTCTACGCTGTCATATTTCAACAAAGAGCCGAACATAGCACCGGACTTCATATTATGTCCGTGAATAATCAAATTCGTGGACAGAGGGTTGGTGCAGCTGTCTGTGTCTAAAATCAGGCAACCGTTTTGATTCTTCTTTTTGTCAAAACCTCGGTACAGGTAGTATTCCTCATCAGCGGGAGTCCACATAACGGGATAGTCAATCACCGTTCCGGGAACCTGAATCCAGGCTGCGGTGTCTGCATTTTGCAGAAAGGCTTCCTTATAAGGATGTTCTACCGGTTCGGGTGTAGGCTCCGGCGTAGGTTCTAATGTAGGCCCCGGCGTAGCGGTAGGCATAACCTCGGGAACAACCTCCACGTAACCATCGTCGTTGGAAGGCTTCAGGCCGTCAATCAACCGGTTGGTGGCAAGATAGTCGCGCACGTAGAGGACTGCTAAAGCGCCGGCTGCCAGAAAACAAAGAATCGCAATAATCAGTAAAAACTTTGAGAAAAAATTCTTTTTGCTCTTTCTTTCATTCATAACCATAAAAAACCTCATTATTCAATTTTAATTCCTACTCTTAATATTAGTAGAAAATTTCAGATAATGCAACTTTTTTCTCGCTTTTAGACAAAAAATAACCAAAAAAATGTATGTAATGCCCCTAAAAGTCACCGAATATACATATTAAGAGGTAAAAATTGGGAAAATTGAGATCAAAATGAGTGAAAATCAATATCGGATATTGTCCATGGCAATGACCGCCATACTATTAGTGTCAAGCTTCTTTTTAGGCAAAGAAGCTGCAATACTCACATGGTCCGACAGCGTAAAGAGGGCAGAAAAATGTGTGGTGCTGGATGCCGGGCATGGTGGTATAGATCCCGGCAAGGTGGGGGTCAACGGAGTGGAGGAAAAACACATCAATTTGGCAATCACGCAAAAAGTAAAAAACTATCTGGAAGCGTCGGATGTGAAGGTGGTATTAACCAGGGAAGCGGATGAGAATCTGGGCGATGGAACCGGGAAAAATAAAAAAGTACAGGATATGCGCAAACGGGTAGAAGTGGTAGAGGGTGAACGTCCTGATGTGGTGGTGAGCATCCATCAAAATAGTTTTCCACAGGAGTCTGTGCATGGTGCTCAGGTATTCTATTATACCGGAAGTGGCAACGGACAAAAGTTAGCTGCCCGGGTACAGGGTACAATCACAAGGTATGCGGACGTGGGGAATACGAGACAAATCAAGCCAAACGACAGTTATTATCTGTTGAAAAAAACCAGTGCACCCATTGTTATCGTAGAGTGCGGATTTTTGTCGAATTGGAAAGAAGCAGAAAAACTTTGCACAGAAGAATATCAAGATAGAATGGCGTGGGCAATAGCAGTGGGAATCCTACAATATTTGAACGCTGGTTAATGTTGCAGTGGCGGTATTTTTGCGCTATAATGGAAAGGACGGAAAATTCGACGGAGGAATCCTACGATGGAGATAAAAGGTGCTATCTTTGACCTGGACGGAACGTTGATTAACTCCCTGTTCTTCTGGGAAAGATTTTGGGAGAAACTGGGAGAGAAATATCTTGGCGATAAAAACTTTTTGCCGGAATTAGATATGCAGAAGGCAGTGCGCACCGTGACCTTCGTGGATGCTTCAGAAATGATCCATGGGAAATACGGATTCGGCACTCCTGAGGAAATCTACACCCTGATGCATGATTTTTGCGTGGAGATATATCAAAAGGAAGCAACCTTTAAACCGGGAGCGAAAGAACTTTTGGATTACATGAAATCCCGTGAGATAAAGATGTGCGTCGCAAGTGCTTCTATGCCGGATTTGCTACGTGTAATTTTTGACCGGTTCGGGTTAGATGACTATGTACCGAAAATTATTTCTTGCGCAGAAGTGGGCAAAGGAAAGTCACACCCGGATGTATTCATTGCTGCCCAGAATTATTTGGGCACGTCTAGGGAGAACACATGGGTGTTTGAGGATTCGGCGGTTTCTCTGCGGACGGCCTCTGACGCAGGTTTCCCTACTGTTGGGGTGTTTGATAAACACAATTTCGGCGTAAATGTTGAAGATGTATCCACAGAATATATTGCAGAAGGCGATTCGTTTCTTCGCCTGATTGAGAAGATGTAATCAAGAAAGGTGTACCGCTATGGATACAGAAATCCTAAGAATAGAAAGTGCAGGGGAGCATCTGACTCCGGATGCGGACGAGCTTTTACAACGTGCAGGAGCAATCATCAGGCAGGGAGGTCTGGTGGCCTTTCCCACCGAGACAGTGTATGGCTTGGGGGGAGATGCGTTGAATGCTTCTTCTTCTGAAAAGATATACGCAGCAAAAGGCCGCCCGTCGGACAATCCCCTGATTATCCATATTTGTCGAATAGAAGATCTGAGGGGAATCGTGAAAGATGTTCCGGAAGTGGCCTACAAAATAGCGAAGGCATTTTGGCCCGGACCGCTTACCATGATTATGGAAAAGGCGGATATTGTACCTACCCAAACCACAGGTGGTCTGAACACCGTGGCGGTTAGATTCCCGTCACACAAAATAGCGCAAAAACTGATTGAGTATAGCGGTGGATTTGTGGCAGCACCCAGCGCCAACTTATCCGGCAAACCCAGTCCTACCGGGGCAAAATATGTAATAGAAGATATGAGGGGCCGAATCGATGCCATCATCGATGGTGGAGATGTGGGCATAGGTTTGGAATCTACCATTCTTGATTTGACTGTAACACCGCCCCAGATTCTTCGTCCCGGATATGTGACGCAACAGATGCTGGAAGAATTGTTAGGAGAGGTAGAAATAGACCGCACCACACTTCGGGAAGATACCAAAGAAGCGCCCAAAGCACCCGGAATGAAATACAGGCATTATGCACCAAAAGCAGACCTCCTCATTGTTGAAGGTTCATTGGAGGCGGTGGTGGCGTATATCAATCGGCGCTCGAAAACAGACCGTCAACAGGGCAAAAAGGTGGGCATTATTGCCACCGGAGAAACCTGTGATTCCTATGAAGCAGATGTGATAAAGGATGTGGGCTTCAGAGGAGATCAGGAAACCATAGCAAGAAATTTATTTCGCGTTTTGCGGGAGTTTGATGATGCGGGGGTAGACTGCATCTATTCAGAGGGCTTTGACACCGATGGATTGGGACAAGCCATTATGAACCGTCTGTTAAAGGCAGCGGGACACAAAAGAATACAGGTATAAACGATACGGACTGTTTTATGTATCGTGGCGACAAAAGAAATAATCCCGGATGGGACAAAAGGAAGGGAAAAAATATGATAGCAATTGGATGTGACCATGGCGGTTATGAATTGAAAGAAATGGTGGTGGCTCACCTTCAGAAAAATGGTTATGAGGTGAAGGATGTGGGCTGTTACAGCAAGGACAGCGTGGATTATCCTGCCATGGGACATGCTGTTGGAAAAGCTGTGGCGGCAGGCGAGTGCGAAAAAGGCATCGTAATCTGTACCACAGGTATCGGCATCAGCATTTCTGCCAATAAGATAAAGGGTGTGCGGTGCGCACTTTGCGGAGATTCTTTCTCGGCAAAAATGACAAGACTGCACAATGATGCCAACGTGCTTGCCATGGGAGCAGGAATTGTAGGTGGAAATCTGGCACTGGAAATCGTGGATGTGTTCTTGGGCACGGAATTTTCCGGTGAAGAAAGACATCAAAGAAGAATTGATTTGATAGA
Source organism: Lachnospiraceae bacterium (assembly GCA_017397645.1). Taxonomy (GTDB): domain Bacteria; phylum Bacillota; class Clostridia; order Lachnospirales; family Lachnospiraceae; genus Acetatifactor. The sequence continues at coordinate 30,198 of JAFQIE010000029.1, forward strand.
AAGTATTTAGTTGTAAAGACAACTATTAAATGCAAATAATAAAAAGAAAAAACAAAAGTGTATTTACCAAAGGAGGTTATTATGGCAAAAGTAGTAGTTATGGATCATCCCCTGATTCAGCACAAAATCGGATTTATCCGCAGAACAGACACAGGAACAAAGGATTTCAGACAGACCATCAGTGAGATTGCAATGCTTATCTGCTATGAAGCAACCAGAGATTTGAAATTAGCGGACGAAGAGATTGAAACTCCCATCTGCAAAACCACAGTAAAAAAACTTAGCGGCAAGAAGTTGGCGATTGTACCTATTCTTCGCGCAGGTTTAGGTATGGTGGATGGTATGCTTTCCATGATTCCTGCAGCAAAGATTGGACATATCGGTCTATATAGAGACCCTGAGACCTTGATGCCTGTTGAGTATTATTGCAAACTGCCCGCAGACTGCGCAGATAGAGAAGTTTTCGTAGTGGATCCTATGTTGGCAACCGGTGGTTCATCCATCGCAGCCATTCAGATGTTGAAGGATAAAGGTTGTAAGAAGATTCATTTCATGTGTATCATTGCAGCACCTGAAGGTGTGGCAGCAATGGAGGCAGCACATCCCGATGTGGATATGTACATTGGTGCGCTGGACGAGAAACTGAACGACCATGGCTATATCGTTCCCGGTTTGGGTGATGCAGGCGACCGTATTTTCGGTACCAAATAAGAAAGGTATATTATGAGCGGCAAAAGACAGGACTATATTAGTTGGAGCGAGTATTTTATGGGTGTAGCCCAGTTGGCAGGTATGCGTTCTAAAGACCCCAATACACAGGTGGGTGCATGCATTGTCAGTGATGATAATAAAATCCTTTCTATGGGATATAACGGGTTTCCCGCCGGTTGCTCTGATGAGGATTTTCCCTGGGCACGGGAGGGTGAGGAGACAGAAACCAAATACCCTTACGTAACCCACGCAGAGTTGAATGCGATTTTGAACTATCGCGGAGGTTCTTTGGAGGGGACCACTGTGTATGTTTCTCTTTTCCCCTGCAATGAGTGTGCCAAGGCCATCATTCAGGCGGGCATCAAAAGAGTGGTATACGATAGTGACAAATATAACGGTACCCCCGGGAATATTGCCTGCAAAAGGATGTTTGACGCGGCTGGAATAGAGTATATTCCCTATTCCGGAAGTGGACGCCAAATACATATTAAGGTTTGATGAGGGTGAATGCTTGAGGTGGAAAAGCGTTTGTAAAGCAACTGCAGCCATAATGAGCGTGATAATAATGACCGGACTGCTGAGTGAAGCATCCGGTTCATTTGTCGTGCACGCTACTTCCACCCAAAGTCAGATTGACCAAACACAAAAGGATAAGAATGCATTGCAACAACAGTTGCAGCAGGAACAACAGAATATCCAGACGCTGGAAGGTGAACAAAACCAGCTGATGAAGGAACTGAATACTCTAAACACCGAGAGGCAAAAGGTGTTGGATAACCTGGCGGATTTAGAGGCTAAGATTCACGCAAAAGAGGACGAAATCTCCGAAGCCTTGAAAGAGTTGGAGGAGGCTAAAGCCACGGAACAGTGGCAGAAAGAAACTATGGAAATGCAAGTACGATGTATGTACGAGCGAAAGGATGACAGTTATTTAAAACTGCTGATATCCTCCGGAAGTATGGCAAAAATGCTGAACATGGCTTATTACATTGAGCGTGTGATGGAGTATGATAAAGAGCAATTGGAAAATTTCATTGCCATCCGTCAACAGATAGAAGTGGAAGAAGCTAAACTTCAGGAAGAGAAGAATCAATTGCAGGTATTGCAGGCCTTGGCAGAAGATGAGCGGAACAAATTATCAAAGTTGATTGCGGACACGCAAAGTTCCATTGCCAAGTACAAGGACCAGTTGGAAGCGGCGGAAAAGAAAGCACTGGAGTTTGAAAAGGCCATCCGTGAAAAAGAGAGTACCTTGGCACAGTTAAAGATTAAACTGGCGCAGGAAATGGCTTTTTCGCAAGCGGCACAAAATGCTACCTGGCGGGATATTTCCCAGGTGAGTTTTGCAGAGAATGATTTGTATCTCTTGGCAAATTTGATTTACTGCGAAGCCGGAGGAGAGCCCTATGTAGGGCAGTTGGCTGTAGGAGCTGTGGTAATCAACCGTGTGTTAAGTTCAAAATTTCCGGATACTTTGGCCGGAGTAATCTATCAGAAAAACCAGTTTGCACCGGTGACCAGCGGACGTTTGGATTTGGCTATGGCGGCAAACAAGGCTACGGTCAGTTGCTATAAGGCGGCGGAGGAAGCCATGAAAGGGATTACGAATGTAGGTACTTGTGTGTTTTTCAGAACTCCGATTCCCGGACTGACAGGTATACAGATTGGCGGACATATTTTCTATTGATTTACACACATTTATGGAGAAAGCACAGATACGTGCTTTTTTCCATTCACAGCCAAAGGCGAAGAAGCATATTCTGTAAAAAAGGCTGTGGAGATTGGTATGGACTATCAGGGAATAAATTGGAAGGGACCGCTTCCTTTTTATATGACATATCCGGAGTATATTGCACCCAATCGGGAAAAGGATATGCTGAAGGATATGGAATACTTACAGCAGATGTATCCGAAGGATGTGCGAAGATTTCAGAAACGCATTTCTGAAATGTTAGATAAGGCGGATTATGAGGGAAGTTTTGTTTATGACGAGTACCCGGACAGATATAGTTTAAGGTCAATGGCAAAAACCATGCTGTTGGTTTTGCAAAAAGAAGAAGAGGACGCACCTGGGGAAGATTTGGTTCAGGTGCTGTTATTCAATGAGATTTACAAGCGCCGGCATAGGCAGCAGCGTGGAAAAAGATATTTTTAGATTGGTCACGGATGGTTTCGACAAAGGATTGCATATGGAAAAACTACATGAACTTCTGGAAAACTGCATGAACAAAGAGTTGCAACAGATGGTGTTAAGCAACAGTAAAAACCCTGGGATTGGTACCAAGGTGAAAGTACGCCCGGTACTATTGAAGGGGGAGCTTTGCTTTCAGGAGACTTTGTATCGGGGAACCCAAGTGTTTCATGTGAATAAGTCCGCATCCGATATGGTGGACGAAGTATGTGATTTGATGGAACAGGTCTTTCGTCAGGTGCAGATTACCACATTGCACCGGGAATGTACCGTACTGATATCTAAGAAAGGGACCGTAACCATCAAAAGTAAAAGAAAAGAGAGCGATACCGCTGGGGATTTGAGAAATGCAGAGACCGGCAACGGTCGAACAAATGCAGAACCCTTGGAACACAATCGCACAAAACAGTATATTTTACCGGAGGGAGATCCGGTGGACTTTTTGATTGGTTTGGGGGTGCAGACTCCGGATGGCAGAATTGCTAAGACCAGATATGACAAATTTCGACAAATCAACCGCTATTTGGAATTTATAGAGGATATATTGGAGCAGCTTCCTGCAGACAGAACCATCAAAATCGTGGATTTTGGCTGTGGGAAGTCCTACCTGACTTTTGCCATGTATTATTATTTGCATAAGCGACAGGGAAGAGATATAGAAGTGATAGGGTATGACTTAAAAGAGGATGTCATCAAAAAATGCAATGCCTTGGCGCAGCAACTTGATTACAAGAATTTAAGCTTCCGGCAGGGAGATATCAGTGATTGTGATGATAAGGATGACGTGGACATGGTGGTAAGCCTTCATGCCTGCGACAAAGCCACGGACTATGCTTTGGAGAAGGCGGTGAAATGGGGAGCGAAAGTGATTATGGCAGTACCCTGTTGTCACCATGAGTTGAATGGCCAGATTAAAAATGATATGCTGCAGCCGGTCCTTAAATATGGCGTCATCAAGGAGAGAATGGCAGCCCTTCTGACAGATGCACTACGCGCGAATCTGTTGGAGGAACAAGGATACAGCACGCAGATTTTGGAATTTATTGATATGGAGCACACACCGAAAAATCTAATGATTAGAGGTGTGAAGAGAGAGGGCATACGTCCCACTAAAAAGACGGATAAAGTGACGCAATTGATGGAAGAATTGCAAGTGAAGCCTACATTAAGGGAGCTTATATGAAAAAAACATTGGTAAAGATAGGGGTATTTGTAGCGGTATTTATCCTTACAAGCTTTATAGCGAATCAGTTTATGAATAAGAATAGGGATAATATGACCACAGAGATGGAAGTTCCATCTCTGCCTTTGCTGACCATGGAATTAGATAATATCCCCTACAACCAGTTATATGGATATACGGAGCCTGTGGAGATTGCTTTTCAAAGAGACTCCATCACCATATTGGGTGAGAATAGGGAAGCGGATTTTACGGTGCAGACCTATGGTGCCAATGTATCCGGCATTCGGGTGGAGGTGCGTAGTGAGGACGGATCCCGATTGATAGAGAACTCTGAAGTGACAGATTATCATAGAAGCGGAATGTCTATAGAAGGGAAAATATCTCTGAAAGATTTGTTGGAAAGAGATACAGTGTATTCTTTGGTAATTGTACTGGAGATAGATGGTGATAGAGAAGTCAGATACTATACCAGAGGTATTTGGAGTGATTCTCTGTATGCCAAAGAAAAGTTACAGTATGTGATAGACTTTCACAATAAACTCTACGACCCGATAGCAGCCAAGGATTTAACCAAGTATTTAGAGACCAACTATTCTTTGGAAGACAATCGTTCCTTCCATAAAGTAAATATACACAGTAGTTTTCGTCAAATTACATGGGATCAACTGGGTGTGAAGGAAGTGTCGGAGCCGAAGGTACGCCTGGCAGAAATATCCGAACAAATGGCCACGATTATGGTGGACTATGTGATTAGCAGCACACAAGATGAAAAAGATACATACTATCTTGCTCAGGAATACTTCTACATCCGGTATACTAAGGATAGGATTTATCTTTTGGATTATGAGCGTACTACCACTCAGATTCCGGTGGGAAGCTTCATGTGCACCAATGACAAAATCGCACTGGGTATCACCGGGACGGACATCCATAAAAAGGAAAGTCCGGATGGCAAAACGGTAGCTTTTGTGAGTGCTAACCGACTGTTTTCTTATAATGTAAGCGACAATAAGCTTGCCCTGTTGTTTAGTTTTTATGAAGAAAAAGTACAGGACATCAGAACCTTAAATAATCATCATAATATCCGGATTTTGAATGTGAATGATACGGGCGATGTGCAGTTTGCCGTGTATGGATATATGAATCGTGGAAGACATGAAGGACAGATGGGCATCGCAATTTATGCATACCAAAGTGCACTGAATACCTTGGAGGAAATGCTGTTCATTCCTTATGACAGGTCCTATGCTTTGCTGGAAGCGGAGATGGATCAATTGATTAGTCTGAATGATACAAATGATATTTACCTGCTTTTGAACAACCGGGTTGTCAGAATAAGTCTTTCGGAGCGTATTTTTGAAGTAATACTAGAATATGCCCAGGAATCCGGATTTATGGTATCCGATAACCACGAAATCGCTATGTGGCAGTATCCCAGAGAAGGCAAGGACGTGCCGGGAGTGAAGGTATATAATTTTGCCACAAATACCTCCTACAATTTAGAGATTGGTGAAGGAGAAGTGGTGGTACCTCTTGGGTTTATGGAGAACGATATTATCTGCGGTGTCACATGGAAACAGGATATCGTAACGGAAAAATCCGGCGGAAAGTTTTATCCCATGTACAAGGTTACCATCACAGATGCCCAGGGCGAATTGCTGAAGGAATATCAGCAGGAAGGCGTCTATATCACCGGTATGGAGACGGTAGACAATCATATCACATTGCACCGGGTAGAAAAAAAGGCGGATGGTTCCTATCTGAAAATTGCTGACGACCATATTATGAATAATAACGAAGATGGGCAGGGGAAGAACCCTATCACAGTAGCGGTGATTGACAGATACAAAGAATATGTACAGATTCAGGTTTCCAAGAAGATAGACGAAGACACATTGGCGATTACCACACCTAAGGAAGTGGCAATGGAGGGAGAAAGAAATCTGACCTTACCTGAGAGAGGGGAGGATGGCAGATATTATGTGTATCGTGGAGATAGCGTGGAAGGCATCTTCCGCCAACCCGCAGCCGCCGTTCGCTTGGCGCACGGTAGTGCCGGAACTGTTTTGGATGGCCGTGGACGCGTGATTTGGGAAAAAGGAAACCTTGTTTCCAAGAATCAAATTATGGCCATAAAAGAGCCGGAAAAAACGGCACCGGGCAAGAGCCTGGCGAAGTGTCTGGATACTATATCTGAATTTGAGGGCATGGTAAGACCTTCTGAAATCCGCTTAAGCCAGGGGAAAACAGCGCTGCAGATACTAACCGAGAACCTTTCGGATGATACAGTTTTGGATTTGTCAGGCACCAATTTGGATGCTATGTTATATTATCTGAATATGGATATTCCTGTTCTCGTACTGCTGAACAATGGCGAAGCGGTTGTGCTTACAGGATTCAATGAGCAGCAGGTAGTGATTATGGAGCCGTCAACGGGTGGCTTGTACAAGATTACAAAGACCGAAGCGGCGAAATGGTTTGAGGAAAACGGAAACACCTTCATTACCTATATGCGTCATTAAATAGTCTACCCGCGTGTTTTAGCAGGGTATGCAACAGTAACATGCCGAGTACACCGCAGGAGAGAATCTCGCCGATGGTCACCGTTACAAAAGCGAACCATAGGGGACGCATATCGTAAACATAATATAAAACAAGAGGAATCAGGATGGCATTGGACACAATGGGTGGAACCGGTGCCATCCATTTATATTTACGGAATTTGTAAGTGAAAAGGGCGCCCATTAGGGTAGCAAAGGAACCCACCAGAACGTCGGGAACGGCACAACCGGTGAGTATATTGGCAAGCAAGCATCCGGTAAATAATCCCGGAATGGCAGCAGGCGTAAAAAAAGGCAGTATGGTAAGTGCTTCGGAAAAGCGGATTTGTATGACGCCGGAAGCCAGACCAAAGGCATTGGCAAGAAATGTCAGTACGATGTACAGAGCGGCGATGATTGCCGCATGGGAAAGAAAAGATGTTTTGTTGTTCATAATACAGTCTCCTTTAGTTTTGTTTAGGGTCAGGAAGGTTTCGAACTGACCATTATTAAGATTCCGACAAGGAATTCTTTAGGATATGACTTTGCCAAGGCGTAGGCGTAACTGACGCCCTAATGCTAGAGCGATAATTGCCTTTATCGCATCTCCGGGGATATAGGGAAGCACACCAACGACAATGGTTTCTGAAAATGTCAGTGCATGATGGAAAGAAAGCCACAAACAGCCGAATACGTAGCAACTAAGGGTGCCAAGCAATAACCCCATAAGAGATGGAAGCAACCGGTGCTTTCCTTTGGCGCTACAGAAACCATAGATGGCAGCAAATGGTAGGTATCCGATGATGTAACCTCCGGTGGAGCCAAGCAGTGTCCCTGCGCCTGACATAAAGCCGGCATATACAGGAAGCCCTACCAAACCAAGTAAAATATAAATACACACAGTGATAACTCCCTTTTTAGTACCCAGTAAGGTAACTGCAAAAGTCACCGCGAGAGTGCCGAGGGAAATCGGAACCGGGCTTACAGGAAGGCTCACCATAATTGGGCTAATGAGACACATAATAGCCGCCATGGCACCAACCAGTACCAGAGATGATAGATTATATTTTCTTTTGATAGCAGGCGTTTCGCTGTTCATGTACTTTCTCCAAAAAAAGGGGGGCTTTACAGCTCGCCCCTTTTGTATCTTGCAACAATATTCTGGATTCTCTCGTTGGGATTCAACAAATCATTGATAGAGGAATCGTGGTTCAATGTATCAATAATATATGCGATATACTTACTCATATCACAGTTGATATACCATTCTCTGTTTAACAATTCAGGAGTCTGATAGATCAAATTAGTAGTAAGAACCCGGTCTATCATACCATTCTCGTAAGCTTTGTCGAATTTCTCCAATCCGTTGGTAAACAGGCCGAAGGTGGAGAAGACGAAAATCTTATTCGCTTTGCGTTTCTTGAGCTCTGCGGCAACTTCCAACATGCTTTCGCCGGAGGAAATCATATCGTCCACGATAATCATGTCCTTGCCTTCTACATTGCTTCCCAAAAACTCGTGAGCCACAATGGGATTACGTCCGTTAACAATAGTAGTATAATCGCGTCTCTTGTAGAACATACCCATATCCAAACCGAGTACGTTGGCAATATAGATAGCTCGTCCCATACCACCTTCGTCAGGGCTGATTACCATCATATGGTCAGAATCGATGGTAAGACTCTTTTCGTTTTTCAACAGACCCTTGATGAACTGATATACGGGCTGTACGGTTTCAAATCCATGTAGAGGAATTGCGTTCTGCACACGGGGATCATGTGCGTCAAAGGTGATGATATTGTCCACACCCATCTGTACTAATTCTTGTAATGCCAGTGCGCAGTCCAAAGATTCTCTGGCTGTTCTGCGGTGCTGACGGCCTTCGTAGAGGAAAGGCATAATTACAGTGATACGACGTGCCTTACCACCTACTGCAGCGATGATACGCTTCAAATCCTGATAGTGATCATCGGGAGACATATGATTGCGATGTCCGCTCAAGGAGTAGGTGAGGGAATAGTTACATACATCCACCAACAAATAAAGGTCGGTACCTCTTACGGATTCCAGAATCATACCCTTTGCTTCGCCGGAGCCAAAGCGGGGTACTTTGGCACTCAGCATATAGCTGTCGCGCTGATAACCCGCAAATGCAAGAGAGTCTTTGTGCTCGCTTTCACGCTCTGCCCTCCATTTTACCAGATACTTGTCTACTTTTTCGCCCAGAATTTTACAACCTTCCAGAGCAATCATTCCTAAAGAACCAACAGGAATGGTTTCCAAATTTCTTTTTTCTTCGCGGTTACCCATGAGATGATCCTTTCTGTAGTAGAATATTTTAAAGGAAACGTTAGTTGGCCTGATTTGCCATACGTTTCTTTAATATACGAATGTCAGGTCCTGAAAGTTTACACAGCGTATAATTACTCATAATTCTTGAGAAAATCCGCTCGGAATAGCGGTCCCGCAGTTCTTCCAGGTTAATATTGGTAGATATGATAGTAGATTTCTTTGCCAAGTGGCGCTCGTTCAAACAAGCAAAAAGTTGGGTGGTTACAAAGCTATTTGTCATCTCGGTGCCCAAATCATCAATAATCAACAAATCGCAACGAACGATATCATCAAAAGGATTTGTCAGGGAGTCCTTTGATTTAGAGTGAAAGGCGTACTCTGCAAGAGAATCAAACAGCGCGGAAGCACTGAAATAAATAACGGATTTGCCCTCTCTCAAAAGCTCGTTTGCGATGCAACCGGACAAAAAACTTTTCCCAGTACCCACTGTACCATAAAAGAAAAGATTTTGGTAGACTTGTTCGAAGTTTTGTACAAATTTTTTGCTTATTTCTACAGTATTTTGGAAGCGCACCAAATCTTCACCCTCATAATACCTGTCAGAAAGGGTGGAAAAGTTCTCAGTGGCAAGCATTTCCTGAATGTTAGACTGCTTGTACAGAATACTTAATTCCTGATTTAGGAAACAATGGCATTTCTCTTTTCCGCCCGCGGGATTCGTCATATACCCGGTGTCCTGACAATCAGGACAGGTATAGATGGGCGCCAGGTAATCTGCAGGGAATCCGCCCGCCATCAAAGCTTCTTCTTTTTTTTGAATTGTTTCGGATAGTTTTTCGCGCGTAGTCTCCATCAGGGAGATTTGGTCGGAAAGGTTATATTTGGTATATTCTAATGATAGTTGACTGACGGCAGCTTCCAACTCCTGATACAAGGGAATGCATTTATAAACTTCTTGCTTCCTTGCCTCGAGTGTCAAACGATTGGAGGCCTGTGTCAGTTGATATTGTTTCATAATACTGTCGTATTGGGAATTGGTCAGGGCCATAGTGATATCCTTTCCATATAATCAGGGGATTAATTGCTTAATAGTTCTTCTTCCAATAAAGTGAAGTCATATGTATTTTGTGCAAAACGATTAAATTGGTTTGCACTCTTGGGTGTAACAGAAGCAGGTTTTTTGGACTGTCTGTGCATATCATCCATCTTTTCGATGTCGGATATGTGGTGCACCTTTTGCTCGTGCCAATTGCACAGAATCTTCTCAGCGTAGGCAAAGCGTTGCCTGTCTGTGGCCAGAACTGTACGGCCGCAAGCTTCTAAAATCACATCGGTGGAGAAACCGTACTCCTTTGTCCAACGGGAAATGTACTCCATCTCTTTGGTGGTAGGAGAGCCGGATTTGCCAAGACCATTCATAATAGTGTACACATTTTGGTCGTACTTGGTGGCATTTTTCTGTGCCTGTTTTGGCGTTGTAATTCCGGCGGTCGCCCAACTGACGGCAACCTTTTCGATATATCTGAAATCTTTTTTGCCCCTGTCCACACAGTACTGAATCAGGTAATCAATCAAGTCATCTGAAAAATTCAGGACATCGGTGAAATACAAAATACTTTTCATCTCGGAAGGGGTCAAGGGTTTGCCAAGATAAGATTCGGCGATGAAGAACAGCTGTGCCGTGTTTTCCTGTTCTTTGAAACTCTTTAACTGTGCCGTGGTGTAGGTGGGTTTCGCGTAAGGGTCTGTCTCTTCACCTGTTTCTTCCCCGGTCAAATCCTCTGCCATTGGTTGCTGTAGGGTTACTGTCCGAAGAGGAGTAGTGTGGGTAGGACTGACTAAAGTAGGGACAATGGCTGTGGCCATAGGTTTCCTGCCACGGGCGGTAATGTCTACGATGTTAATGCCCACCAAGTTTTTATTCACGTCAAAATCCAGAGAGAGCAGCCCTTGCTTCTCCCAATATTTCAGGGCGCGAAGAACCTCTTTCTCCGTGTGGTTAAATTTGTCCGCAATATCAGATACACTGGTGGCTTCATGGGCGCTCATCATGCGCAGAAGGTACAAATAAACCTTCAACTGGGCGTCGTTGGCACCGGTCATATATTCATCTATAAAAAGGTTGGAGATTGCGGTGGAATCCACGGAACTTGAGTTTTTGTAAATATTAAAGTGGGTCATGATTGGTACTTCGCTTCCTAACATAATCTGTCTAAGCATAGAGACAGTAGGCAAAGTATAGCATATGAAATTTTAAAAAGATATAGGCAAAATTACGAATATTTGACAATAATTTTTGACATCGTTTTTTGTGGAAAATTGTGGATATTGTGGATATTGTGGATAAGAAAAAATGAATTCTTTAAAAGCACAAATAAACACTGGAATTAGGAGCTTATGGCAAAAATAATGTTATCCACAAAACACAAAAAAATATCCACAGGCATAAATCGAAAATAATCAATTCTTGTCTGTGGATAATGTGGACAAACTAGATTCCAAGGAGATTTTCCCCGATTTTATGGACATCTCCCGCCCCCATAGTTATCAACAAATCGTCTTTTGTGCAATTTTCCAATAGGAAATTTTCTATCTCATCAAAACTTGGAAAATAATCACATTTTTTACCTAACTTAAGAATCTCTTTTTGCAAATCCTCACTGGATATTCCACAGGTGTTGGTCTCTCTGGCTGCAAAGATATCTGCCAAAACCACATGGTCTGCCAAAGCAAGTGCCTGAGCAAATTCTTTTAAGAAGGATTTCGTGCGGGTGTAGGTGTGGGGCTGGAATACGCACCATAGGGTTTTGTGTTCAATACCCCCCGCGGCTTCCAGGCAGGAACGGATTTCTGTAGGGTGGTGGGCATAGTCATCAATGATGGTGACGCCGCCGATGGCTCCCTTGTATTCGAAACGCCGGTCGGGTCCTGCAAATTCAAGTAAGGCTGTCTGAATGCATTTGTCGGAAATGCCCAAGTAGTCTGCTGTCACAATGGCTGCCAGAGCATTGGCCAAATTGTGCTCTCCGGGTACGGACAGGTTAATCTGACGGTCAGTCCGATGGGGGGAATGCAGGGTAAAGCTCGCACATCCCATGCGATTATAGGATATTTCATCACAGCGGTAATCGGCCGGCTGCTTGATACCAAATGTCACCACCTGACAGGGCAGGCCGGTGATCAATTCCTGATAGTTAGGGATGTCAGCGTTAATCACCAGCAACCCGTTGGCTGGCAGTAACTGTGCAAAACGACGGAAGGACGCTCTAATGTCATCCAGGTCTTTGAAGAAATCCAGATGGTCTTCTTCTATGTTAAGTATGATTCCGATACGAGGGAAAAAACTTAAAAAACTGTTGGTATATTCACAGGCTTCAGTGACAAAATATTCGGAAGAACCGATGCGTACATTACCCTGAATGGTTTTCAGAGTGCCGCCAATGAACAATGTGGGATCCGTATCTGCCTCCAGCAGAATCTGGCTAATCATGGAAGTAGTTGTGGTTTTCCCATGTGTACCGCTGATAGCAATAGGGCTATCATATTGTTTCATCACCTGTCCCATCAATTCGCCTCTGGTCAGGCAGGGGATATTTTTCTCATGTGCAGCAATGTATTCCGGATTATCGGGATGGATGGCACTGGTAAAAACCACACAATCCAAATCGTCGGTTATATTTTCATAGCGTTGTCCATAAAATACAGTAATCCCTTTTTCCTCTAAAGTACGTGTCAAGGGACTGGGAGAGCGGTCGGAGCCGGATACCTTGCATCCCACATGGGCAAGCAATTGTGCGAGTCCGCACATGCTGACACCGCCGATTCCTACAAAATATATGGAGGAAGGATTGGTGAAATCTATTTCATACATAAGTGTGACATCCTTTTCTATGGGTTGTTATGATATATTATAAGCGTAAACGGCCAAAAAGACAATTGTAGTTTTGTTTTCGGGTGTGGTATAATCAATTTACAGAAACTACGATGATGTAAAGTGTCGTCGCAGTGACAAAAAAACAAGGGGTGGTGAGCAAATGGCTAGAAAAGAAATGATTGCCATGCTGTTGGCAGGCGGACAGGGAAGCAGACTCGGTGTCCTGACTAACAAGGTGGCGAAGCCCGCGGTAGCTTTCGGGGGAAAATACCGCATAATCGATTTCCCTTTATCTAACTGTATTAACTCAGGTGTTGATACGGTGGGCGTACTGACACAGTATCGTCCTTTGCGTTTGAATTCGCATATTGGTATCGGTATTCCCTGGGATTTGGACCGCAATATCGGTGGTGTTACTGTATTGCCGCCCTATGAGAAGAGTGAAAACAGTGAATGGTATACCGGTACGGCCAACGCAATTTACCAAAATATAGAATATATGGAGAGTTTTCATCCGGAATATGTGCTGATTCTGTCCGGAGACCACATCTACAAGATGGATTATGAACTGATGTTGGACTTCCATAAAACAAACGGCGCGGAAGTTACCATAGCTGTTATGCCGGTGCCCATGGAGGAAGCCAGCCGCTTCGGTATTATGATTACCGATGAAAACCGGAGAATTACAGAATTTGAAGAAAAACCCGCTCAGCCCAGAAGTAATCTGGCAAGTATGGGTATTTACATTTTTAATTGGAAGACTTTAAAAGACGCTCTTATTGAGATGGCCCAGGAGCCTGCTTTGGATTTTGGCAAGCATGTGATTCCCCATTGTCATCAGAAAGGGGCACCTTTGTATGCCTACGAATTCAATGGCTATTGGAAGGATGTAGGTACACTCAGTTCCTATTGGGAAGCCAATATGGAACTCATTGATCTGGTACCAGAATTCAATTTGTATGAAGAATATTGGAAAATCTATACCAAGAGCGAGATTCAGCCGCCTCAGTATTTCTCATCGGACAGTGTGGTGGAAAGAAGTATCATCGGTGAAGGTACCAATGTCTATGGACAGGTCTACAATTCCGTTATCGGATGTGGTGTGGAGATTGGAAAAGGCACGGTGGTGCGGGATTCCATCATTATGAGCAATACCAAATTAGGCGAGAATTGTGAGATTTACAAAGCCATTGTTGCAGAAGATGTGACCATCGGTGACAATGTGGCATTGGGTATCGGGGATGAAGTGCCCAATGAAACCGCACCCCATATTTATAATCAGGGGCTTGTGACGGTGGGAGAAAAGAGTTCTATACCCAGTGGTGTGAAAGTCGGCAAAAATACAGTGATATATGGCTGCACAGAGGAATCGGACTATGACAACTTCTATCTTCCCGGTGGCAGAACTTTGGTGAAGGCAGGTGAATAACAGTGAAGGCAATAGGATTAATTCTAGCAGGCGGAAAAAACTATCGGATGCAGGAACTCTCTAAGAAGCGGGCCATAGGTGCCATGCCTATCGCGGGCAGTTACCGGAGCATTGACTTTACCCTCAGTAACATGTCCAACTCTCACATTCATAAAGTGGCTGTGCTGACCCAATATAATGCCAGAAGTTTGAACGAACATTTGAATTCCTCCAAATGGTGGGATTTTGGTCGAAAACAGGGCGGACTTAGTGTTCTCGCCCCGGTGGTCAATGCAGATAGAAGCAGCTGGTACAGAGGAACCATTGACGCCATTTATCAAAACATTGATTTCTTAAAGAAGAGCCACGAGCCCTATGTGGTCATCGCTCCGGCAGACTGTGTTTATAAATTGAACTTTAATAAGGTGATTGCCTATCATGTGGAAAACAATGCGGATATTACGGTGGTTTGCCATGAGGTAGAGCAGGGCATTGACGTGGAGCGTTACGGTATTTTGGCGTTAGATGATGACGGAAGAATCGTAGAGTTTGACGAGAAACCCCTGCAGGCAAAGACGAATTTGGTATCCTGTGGTATTTATGTGGTGCGCCGCAGATTCTTGATTGAGATGATTGAACTGTCCGCACAGGAAGAACGATATGATTTTGTGCGGGATATTCTGATGCGCTACAAGGATGTGAAAAAGTTTTGTGGATATAATATGAAGGAGTATTGGCGCAACATTGCTTCGGTAGAGGATTATTTCGGCACCAATATGGACTTTTTGAAACCGGAGGTACGGGATTATTTCTTCCGTCAGTACCCGGATATCTATTCCAAGGTAGACGATTTGCCACCTGCGAAGTATAATTACGGTGCAAGTGTACGCAATAGTCTGATTTCCAGCGGATGTATCGTGAATGGTGTGGTAGAGGACTCTGTCGTATTCAAGAAGAGTTATATTGGCAACAATTGCGTCATTAAGAATTCTATTATCTTGAATGATGTTTATATCGGCGACGATTGTTATATTGAAAACTGCATCGTTGAGAGCAGGGATACCATCAAAGCCGGCTCCCGATATGTGGGAGAAGATGGTAAAATCCGTATCGTGTTGGAACGAAACGACAGATACGATATGTAAAAGCCTTTCGCGAAAGGCGAAAAGTAAGAAAGAGGAACCATATCCATGTATATTATAGTAGGATTGGGAAATCCCGGACGGGAGTATCAAAATACCAGACACAATGTGGGATATGAGGTGATTGATGCACTGGCCGATCAGGCAAATATCCCCGTCATAGAAAAAAAGCATAAATCCATCATTGGGAAAGGCATTCTCGGAGGGCAGAAATGTATTCTTGCCAAACCCACCACCTATATGAACCTAAGCGGCGAAGCCGTACGGGAAATGGTGGATTATTACAAAATTGACGAAGAGTGCGAATTGATTGTGATCTCCGATGATGTGAGCCTGGACGTGGGACGAATCCGTATCCGCAAAAAAGGTAGCGCCGGAGGACACAACGGACTTCGTAACATTATCCTGCACCTTGGTCATGAGAATTTTATCCGGGTGAGGATGGGCGTGGGCGAGAAGCCTGCCGGATGGGACCTTGCAGATTATGTGCTGGGAAGAATCTCCGGACCGGAGCGGGAGGTACTGGCAGACAGTGCAAAGCAGGCTGCAAAGGCGATATGCACTATCATGGAAAAGGGTCCGGACGAAGCGATGAATTTGTACAACGCGTAAGACCTATAGAAAAAGAGGGCTGAAGAGGTATGCAAGTTTTACTGAAACCGATTCAGGAATTGGCAGAATTCGATGAACTCAAAAAGATTCTGCAAAAAGAGGGGCGTAGCGCGGCGCTTACCGGCTGCGTAGACTCTCAAAAACTGCATATGATGTGCGGATTTAGCGATGGCTTTCAAACGAAAGTCATCGCTACTTATAGTGACTTGAAGGCAAAAGAGATTTATGAGGAATATAAATTTTATGACAGGAATGTCATGTTTTATCCTGCTAAGGATCTGATTTTCTTTCAGGCGGATATTCACGGCAATCAGTTGATCCGTGAGCGAATTAGAACACTCAGAAGATTGTTGGAAGGAAAGCCGGTGACAATCGTCACCACTTACGCTGCACTGATGACCCATCAGGCCATGTGGGATATCGAAAAAGATGTCATACATTTGGAGCGGGGGGATGTGATTTCGGAGCAGGATTTGAGTTACAGACTGGTGGACATGGGATATGAGAAGACCCATCAGGTGGATAGTCCCGGACAGTTTTCTGTCCGTGGTGGTATCGTGGATGTCTTTGATTTGACGGAGGAAAACCCCTACAGAATAGAACTGTGGGGAGACGAGATTGACTCCATCCGCAGTTTTGATGTGCTCAGCCAGCGTTCCATTGAAAAACTGGAAAGTATTTCTGTTTTTCCAGCCACGGAGTTCGTGTTAGAGGAATCCCGTATCAGACTGGGAATTGAAAAGATTGAAAGGGAAGCGGCAAAACAGGAAAAAATCCTTCGGGAGGCGTTTCTAACCGAGGAAGCACATCGTATCAGTGTGCAGGTGAAGGAGTTAAAAGAACAACTCCTAGAGTTTAAGAGCAAAGTAAACATCGAAAGTTATCTGTCATACTTTTATCAGGAAACCTTTTGTTTGCCGGAAATCTTGATAAACCTTTATAAAGGACGTGAAAATAGTGGCAGGAAACTAATCTTTTTCCTGGATGAACCGGCCAGACTGCGGGAGCAGGCACAGGCAATTGAAATGGAGTTTTCGGAGAGTTGCGAGCAGCGTGTCAGCAAGGGATATATGCTGCCCGGACAGATGAACCTTCTGTATAGCGGAGAACAGGTGGCAGCCAAGATTGCATCTGTTCCACATCTGACGCTGTCCACCATTGACATGAAGGGTAGTTACTTCAAACCGGCTAAAAAGGTAGACATTGGGGCTCGAAATATAGCTTCTTATAACCATAGCTTTGAGGCTCTGGTAAAGGATTTGAAGCAGTGGAGTAAGAACGGCTATCGGGTCCTTTTGGTGTCCGGCTCAAGAACCAGGGCCAAACGCCTGGCGGAGGACTTAAGAGACCATGAACTGACGGCTCTTTATACAGAAGATCCTTTCCGGGTGGTGCAGCCCGGGGAAGTGGTGACCTACTACGGACAGGTGAGACGGGGATTCGAGTACCCCAACTTAAAATTCGTGGTGGTTTCCGACACGGATATTTTCGGTGGCGAAAAAAAGAAAAAAGCCAAAAAGAAATACCATGGCCAACAGATTAAAGATTTCAACGACCTGCGGGTGGGTGACTATGTGGTACATGTCAGCCATGGCGTAGGCATCTATCGTGGCATTGAAAAAGTGGCCATGGACGGTGTGGTAAAGGATTATATGAAGATAGAATACCGGGAGGGTGGCAATTTGTATGTGCTTGCCACCGGTTTGGATGTGATCCAAAAATATGCCACGGCGGATGCCAAGAAGCCCAAACTCAATAAATTAGGCGGAAAAGAGTGGGAGAAAACCAAAACCAAGGTCCGCAGCGCAGTCAGCGAAGTGGCGAAGGACCTGGTGCAATTATACGCTACCCGCCAGCAGACGGCAGGTTACCAATACGGCAAAGACACTGTATGGCAAAAAGAATTTGAAGAGATGTTCCTCTATGAAGAGACAGAGGACCAAATGAACGCTATTATCGACACCAAGGCGGATATGGAAAGCACGAAAATCATGGACCGTCTAATCTGCGGTGACGTGGGATATGGGAAGACGGAGATTGCCATCCGTGCGGCTTTTAAGGCTGTGCAAGAGGGAAAACAAGTGGTATACCTGGTGCCCACTACCATCTTAGCGCAACAGCATTATGCTACCTTTGCCCAGAGAATGAAAGATTTTCCCGTGCGGGTGGACCTGATGAGTCGTTTCCGCAGCCCGAAGGAAATCAAAAAGACCGTGACCGATTTGCAAAAAGGGTTGGTGGACATCGTGATCGGTACCCACAGGGTATTGTCCGAGGATGTTAAATTTAAGGATTTGGGTTTGCTTATCATTGACGAGGAACAGCGTTTCGGCGTTACTCACAAAGAAAAGATAAAGAAATTAAAAGAAAATGTGGACGTGCTCACGTTGACGGCGACGCCCATTCCAAGAACCTTGCATATGAGCTTGATTGGGATTCGGGATATGAGCCTTTTGGAGGAACCCCCGGGAGACCGTTTACCCATTCAGACCTTTGTATGTGAATACAACGAGGAAATGGTGCGCGAGGCGATTTCCAGAGAAATGACCCGAGGCGGACAGGTGTATTATGTGTACAATAGGGTCAACAACATCGCAGATGTGACGGAGCGCATCAGTGCGCTGATACCCGAGGCTCATGTTGCATACGCCCATGGCCAGATGAAGGAGCAGGAGCTGGAGCGCATTATGTTCGATTTTGTCAATGGCGAAATCGATGTGCTTGTGTCCACCACCATCATAGAAACAGGATTGGATATTCCCAATGTAAATACCATTATTATTCATGATTCCGATACCTTCGGATTGTCCCAACTTTATCAGTTGAGAGGTCGGGTGGGCCGTTCCAACCGTACCGCCTATGCCTTCCTCATGTATAAGCGGGATAGGATGCTAACGGAAGTGGCAGAAAAGCGCCTGACAGCCATCCGTGAATTCACGGATTTGGGCAGTGGTTTTAAGATTGCCATGCGGGATTTGGAAATTCGAGGTGCCGGCAACCTTTTGGGTATGCGCCAGCATGGACATATGGAAGCTGTGGGCTATGATATGTACTGCAAAATGCTGGACGAGGAAGTGAAGAAGCAGAAAGGTCTTTCTGTGGCAGAAGATTTTTCCACGGTGGTTGATTTGGATGTGGATGCCTACATTCCTGCCACCTACATCGTGAACGAGGTGCAAAAGCTGGACATCTATAAGCGTATTGCAAGTATCGAAAGTGACAGGGAGCGGGACGACATGCGGGATGAGTTGTTGGACCGTTTTGGGGAAATACCGAAGTCTGCGGAAAACCTGCTTCGTATTGCACTCATCCGTATGTCAGCGCACAACTTATACATCACAGAGGTGAAAGGCAAAAACGATAGGATTACATTCCAGTTCCGTCCGGATGCCAAGGTAAATCCGGCGGGAATTCCACAGCTTTTGCAAAAGTACGGCGATCGGCTGGCATTTACCGCATACGGGAATCCCTATTTTACCTATCGGTATAAGCGCACTGGGCTGGTGGAGACTGAGGGGGAGAAACTGTTGTCTTTGACAGAAGAATTGCTAAAGGACATGACCGAGGTACTGATGTTGCCCCAAAATATAGAAAAGTAGTTGTATTTTATGCTTTTTATTATAGACAAAAAGTGGAAATTTCTATATACTTAAGGGGCAGGTAAAACTGCCTGAATAATGCGAACGAGAGGTGGAAGGGATGAAACCATATTATCCAGAGGACAAGAAGGGTGTTACAGGTAACACCGAGCAAGTAATGAGAAAGTTGCTGAACAGATATATCAAGGCGAATCCGGAAGAGACCCTATATTACAGGGCATATACCGATGACGGATTGAGGCGGGAGCGCTCAGGAATTTTTGCTGTTGATTTCAACCAAATTTTCCCAGAGGCAGAATTTGGAGATTATGCATATGCATACGCACAGTATAATGTAGACGGATATGACCCCCATTTTTATTTCGGTGCACAGGATGAGACTGTGGTTTATGTCAATGGGGAGAAAGTCACCAAGACGGATATATTTACGGAACTTTTGGAGGAAGACAAACTGGTACATATTCCGTCCAAACCCGGATATAACACCATCATGATCAAATGTAAAAAAGGTTCCCTGGGATTCGGTTTCCGCTTTGGCGCCATGAATCATAAGGGAAATGGCATTGAGTTCTATAAAGCCTTTGCCGAAAATGCCGGCGAGTTGGGCTGGAACTACTGTGGTCCTTTTAGGGAGGATATTTATAAAGAGCCTTTGAGTGGAAATCCTTCCATGGAGGCACATTGGTATCCCCAGCCTTATGAGGCAAAGATGCCTTCCTTCCCGGGACATACCGAGATGTATGCGGTAAGCACTCTTGTGTGCGACAAGGACGGTGAAGTTTCCTTCTGCGCTGAGGCGGCAGCAGATATGGAACTGTACATAGATGGAGCTCTAAACGGCCAGGGTAAAGATAAATTGTGTGCAAAATTGAACTTAGCGAAGGGAACTCATGCAGTTTCCGTTCGTCTGTTCAACAAAGCAGCAGATGCAACTTTTAGTGCGACTGCTGACGGCGCAGTACTGGCATTGCCTGACTGCACAAGAGATGTAAAGGGACAATGGTTGTACTTGGACAGCGCGGATGAGAGAGCAAAGGCAGGTTTTAACAAATATCAGCTTTATGATGGATATGCAGGTGAGAAGACTTACTTTATGTGTGGTGAGAATACCTACTTGAGACCTATCATCGAGTCAAAGCAATTTGGTAGATTGACCTATCCCAACGGTGTGGTAATGTACGGATTGTTAGAGTCGGGAAATTTCCTGCAGGATGAAGATGTTTTAGAATATGCACACGCCCACATTCAGACTTGTTATGGACCTTTGGAGTTAGCTCTTTGGGAAAGAGAGAAATTCGGATGGGCATGTGTGGACCATAAACTGATGGACATCACTTTCTTGGACGACTGTGGTTCCTTCTCCGCAATGGTGTTGGAAGATTATCTGAAATACCACAAGGATGAAAGAATCAAATTCTATGCGGAGTTCATTGCGGATTATATTTTGAACCAGCAGGAACGTCTGGAGAATGGTATGTTCTACAGAATTGCTGAAGGTAAATACCAGCAGCAAACTATTTGGGCGGATGACATCTACATGTCTACACCTTTCATGATGCGATACGCACAGATGACCGGCAAGAAGGAAGTGCTGGAGGATGTCGTAAATCAGTTCCTCTGCTACAAAGAGAAACTATATATGCCTGAGCACAAATTGCTTGGTCATGTATATAGTTTAAGACATCAGAAGTGCACCAGAGTGCCTTGGGGACGCGGCAATGGTTGGGTATTGTTCTCCCTGACTGAGCTTTTGGCAGTATTGCCTAAGGATCATGAGAAGTACGGAGAGATTAAGACATTCTTCCTGGAATTGGCAGAAGGCTTCTTGAGTAATGTCGATGAGGAAGGCATCATCCATCAGGTGATTTGGGATAAGGATTCCTTCGAGGAAGCATCCGGTACTGCAATGTGCGCAGCAGCATTTGCAAGAGGTGTGCGCATGGGACTGCTCCCGGAAGAAGGTTATAAAGCATCCAGTGAGCGAAGCGTAGAGGCTCTGAAGAAGTATTGCATTGATGACGAAGGTAATATTTACGGCGTATGCCGTGGTTCCGGATACTCCTTCCGCTTGGATTATTACAAGCATGACTTGGCGTGTGTGACCAACGATACCCACGGAACAGGTATTGTGTTGATTGCCCTTCTGGAAGTAGAGAAGAACCGTAATCTGTAATATAAAGTGTTCAAAGGACCCCGACGCCCAACCGGACGGTTGGGGTCTTTGTTCTTTGGTTGACGGGATTTGTGAGAAGACCTAAAGAGTGTGTTGTGACTATGAGTGAGAAAACGGAAAGAATAATTTCATATGGCATACTGCTCCTTTTGGTGTTGAGTCTCATTCCGGTGATGTATTTGGGTCGTTTCAATCATCCCACAGGGGATGATTATTACTATGGCGCAGCCACCAAAAATGTGTTAGAAGAAACAGGTAGCTTGACCGCCACTATAGCGGAGGCGGCGAGAGGGGTAGGTGTACAGTATCAGCGTTGGCAGGGGACCTATTCCGCAATGTTTTTCATGCATTTGCCCCCGCAACTGTTTGGAGATTGGGCGTATCGCTTATTCCCGACGATTTTGTTGCTGACCTTGGTGGGAGGTATTTTCTATCTGTGCAAGCCGCTTATGTGTCAGATATTACAGGGAAGCAAATGGCTGTGGCTTGCGACGTCTTCCGTGGCTTCTATGCTTGCGGTGCAGACCGTTCCTACCCGGGGAGAAACCTTTTACTGGTACAATGGTGCCATGTACTACACCGGCTTCTTTGCCTTGGGGCTGTATATACTTGGGTTGTTTGTAAGATGGCTGTATCGCGGCGGCAAGGGTAAGGTTGTAGCAATGGTGGCATTAGGCCTTCTGTTCGCCGGAGGGAACTACGTATCTTTATTGCCCATGGTGTTGACAGTGGCAGCGGTTTTGGGCGTGTTATTGTATCGAAGAGACAGACGCTTCATAGGTAGTCTGCTTCTGCTGCTTTCGTTAGTCGTTGGTCTCCTCATCAGTGCCATGGCACCGGGAAATCAGTTGAGACAAGATGGCATGTGGCAGATACCAGCCTGGAAGGCGGTCCTGAAATCCTTGATGCAGGGCGTTCGTTACATGACTGCATGGACCTCACTGTGGTGGTGGATGGCGGCCATCCTGTTGACTCCGTTTTTGTGGAAGTATTTGCCGAGGATAAAAACAAGATGGTACTGGCTTGGGGCATTGGGATACGGATATGGCGTGTTCTGCAGTATGTCCTGTCCTACCTTTTACACCATGAATTCCACCGGTCCGGCCAGGGCAGTGGCAATTGTGTATTATGGTTACGTTTTATCTTCTTTATGTGGATATGTCTGGATACTGGCTGGGATAAAAACAAGATGGATTTTATATTGCGAGAGAAACAGCGGTAAAGTCCAAAAAAAAGCGGATAGAAAATACAAAATTAAGGGAAACTATGTGTGGATGGCAATCCTTATAGTCTTGCTTGCATTGCAGCTGGTGCGAGGTGCCGGAGCAGAAACCTCTATGGCAATGGCGGTGGATTCTCTGGTAAGCGATGAAGCGGCAGGCTACGAAGAAGAATACCAAAACCGCGTAGAAATATGGGAGAATGACAATATACAGGAAGTGATACTGCAACCCTACAAGAACCGGCCCGTTATGCTTTATGTGGGTGATTTTTCCTGTGATCCGGAGGAACCCACAAACCAAAAAGTAGCTGAATATTATCAGAAGAACTCGGTGCGAGTGAATCACTGATAACATAGATACAATTGTGATTAAGAAAGGAGAAAAGAACATGGCAGAAATCAAATTGACAAGCGAGAACTTTATGGCAGAGGTAATGGAAGCAGAAGTCCCTGTATTGGTAGACTTTTACGCAGACTGGTGTGGACCTTGCAAGATGTTGGGACCCGTGATTGCCCAGTTAGCAGAGGAATATGAGGGAAAGGCAAAGATTGCCAAGGCAAATGTGGATGAACAGATGGAACTGGCATCCAAATTCAGAGTAGTGAGTATACCGACCATCCTTCTTTTCGATAAAGGACAGGTGGTAAAACAGTTTGTGGGATTCACCGCTAAGAATCAGTTGGCGGCAGAGTTGGACAAACTTGTATAAGCAGACAGATTCTGCAAAAGGGTGCGCTGTTTCATCCGCCTTTAAGAAAGAATGTCTAACACATTATTTCGCTGCCTATATTGCAAGGGAGTTATCTGCTCCCTTGCCTTGAAAGCCCTGATAAAATGTGAGGAATTACTAAACCCACATAAATCGGCAATATCTTCAATGCTTAAATTGGTGGTGCGCAGGTAGATGATAGCGTTAGACAATCGTACATTTTTTTGATATTCGGCCGGCGATATGCCGGCCTCTTTTTTGAATTTCCGCTGGATATAGACCGGATGCATATGAATGGCTTGGGCAATATCTTCTAAAGTAATCTGCCTGCGATAATTTTCGTCAATGTAATTCTTAATTTGTGTGATGGTCTTGGTCTTATTATTTCTTTCTTGCATCTGATATTGTTCTTTAATTCTTCCTAATAAATACCAGAGGCTGTTCATACATTCAAATCCGTCTTGCGCGATATAAGCGACAATGAGTTTCTTTAGAATAGAAATTTCCTTGTCGACATTTGGTATCGTAATAAAAGAAGGAATATTCTTAAACATTTCCCGTCCAATTTCAACATTGTCCACTTGAAAATGCACTACATAAACTTCGTTAAAACGATAACTATACACTTTATCTCCGGGACGATGAAATCTAACAGATCCGGCATGTATAATATGCTTCTTTCCATTGATAACAGAGTATCCCCCATCTTTCAAAAACAAAACCAGTTCAAAACGTGTGACGGTGCGCTCCTTGGTAATAACTGTGTCTTTAAAACAAGGATGCTCCTGCACGAAAATGGCGCGTTTGATTTTTAAACCTATTCCCGGACTGTATGTCATAATTTTCCTTTCTATATACAAAAAGTTAAGAATGTGCAATTTATGGTTGCTATCAGGAATTGATACGTGTGGTTTCTTATTATAGAATCAAGTTGCAAGAATGTCAACCTAGGTCCAACGAAAACAAATGTTGACAGAAGGAATGCTATGAAAGTTACATGGTTGGGTCAAGCAGGTCTGCTGTTTGAGGTGAAAAATAAAACAATTTTAATCGACCCGTACTTGTCGGATAGCGTGGCTGCGATTAACCCGCAGCATACAAGAAGGGTGCCGGTGGAGGAGACCTTTCTCGATTTAACACCTGACATAATTATCCTAACGCATGATCATGCAGACCATACAGATATGGAAACGTTGCGTCATTATCTGACAGGGGATGGTCAGGTAGTGGTATTGGCATCAAAGAATGCGTGGAATCATGTCCGTCAATTGAAAGGTAAGCACAACTACATTATGTTTAACCGTCATACCGAATGGACACAGGACGATATTACCATCAAGGCGGTTAAGGCGGAGCATTCTGATGAATTTTCCATAGGAATCATCCTTGAAGCAGAGGATAAGATCTATTACATTACGGGAGACACCCTATATAACACGGATATTTTTGAGGACCTACCCTCAAAAATAGATTACGTGTTTTTGCCCGTCAACGGATATGGCAACAATATGAACATGATACAGGCAAAAAAGTTTTGTGAGAAGATTGATGCCACAGCCATTCCTGTACACTGCGGAATGTTTGATGATATTAATGGGCGTGACTTTGAATATGAGCCTAAAATTGTGCCGGAAATTTATCGGGCGTTTGATATATAAACCACACATTGGAAAGAGTGTAAAGATGAAGAGAGCAGTTTTGATTACAGGTGCCGCATCAGGCACAGGATTTTGCATTGCAGAAAGATTTGCCAAAGAAGGATATGCTGTTTTTATCACCAGCCGAAATGGAGACGATGCTGAAAAGTCGGCGGAAGTGATTCGGCAAACATATGGTGTTTATGCAAAGGGATTACAGATATCTTCCGACTCTATGGTAGAAGTGGATGAGGCTTTTGATGAAGTAGAAAAGTCCGGGTATTATCTGAGTTCGCTTGTTTTAAATGCCGCAGATTTGGGCATGAACATGCCCGTACTTACAACGGATATTGACGATTGGATGCGTGTTATAACTACGAATCTGGGCTGGAATTTCAAAATCACACAAAGAGCAGCGAGATTAATGACTAAGGCCGGAGGTTCCATTGTTTTTGTTGGGTCCAATACGGCGAATAGAGCCATTAAAAACAGAAGCGCATACATCGCGTCCAAGGGAGGCATTATTTCCTTGGCGAAGGCATTGGCTGTGGAGCTTGGAGAGTATGGAATCAGAGTCAACACGTTGGTGTCCGGGTCCATAAAGACCAGTCGCTTTGATGCTCTTTCTGCAGAGCAACAGGAGGAAAAAAAGAAAAGAGTTCCCATCAATGACTTTGCGGATTTTGAAGATATTGCAAATGCGGCATGGTTTTTAGCTACAGATATGTCGAAGAATGTAACGGGTACCACACTGACCGTGGATGGCGGGGCGGATGCCCAACTTTTACCGGGTGTTTAACAACGGATAAGTATTTAAATTTAAATATATGGAGGAACAATATGAGAATTGAAAAAATCGAAACAATCAGAGTGAATATTCCTTTTGAGGCACCGATTCTTTGGTCACAGGGATACAGAAACTCCACCACGAGAACGTTGGTTAAGGTTTACACCGACGAAGGTATCACCGGTATTGGTGAGACCAGAGGCGATAACGGTATCGAAGAGATGATCCGTGAAATGTCCAAGAAACTCATCGGTGAGGATCCTTTTAATATTGAAACCATTTTGGAAAGATTCCACATGAAAGCATATTTCCATGGCTACTTTGGCTTGAGTGCCATCGCTGGAATCGAAATCGCCCTTTGGGACATCATTGCAAAGAAGGCAGATAGGCCCCTTTGTGAAATGATTGGTGGTATGTATCGCAAGGAGGTTCCTTTCTCCGGATATGTATTCTTCAGACTAAAGGACGAAGAGACCGGTGCGGGCGGTGAGAAGACCCCTGAAGAGATTATCAAGTTCTGTGAGAAGGCAGTGGCAGAGCACGGCTTTGACTGTCTGAAACTGAAGGGCGGCGCACATAATCCTGCTCATGAAATCGAAGTGCTGAGAGCACTCAGAAATCATTTCGGTCCTAAGTTCAAGTTGAGAATTGACCCCAATGGTTGCTGGAGTCCTCAGACAGCTATCAAGTACGCACAGGAACTGGATGAAATCGGTCTTGAATACCTGGAGGATCCCTGCTGGGGTATCGAGGGTATGTCGAGAGTGAGAAAGGATATCCATATTCCCATTGCAACCAATATGTGCGTTGTGAACTTCGACACACTTCCCGTAGGTATCAGAGAAAATGCCTGCGATATTATCCTGGCAGATGCCCATAAGTGGGGCGGTATCTGGGTAACCAAGAAATTGGCGGCTGTATGTGAAGCATTCCATTTGGGTATGAGTATGCATGCCGGAGCAGAGGTTGGTGTTTCTACTGCAGTGAATATCCACTTAGCAGCATCCACACCTCAGATTAACTACTCTATCGATGGACATTACCATCACGAATTGGACGACATTATCAAGGGCGGTAAGCACAAATATGTGAACGGCAAGATGCTGGTTCCCGATGCACCCGGTCTTGGTGTAGAACTGGATGAGGAAAAGGTTGCGTTCTATCATGAAAGATGGAAAAACCTTGAGTTTGAAGCAATGAACGGTGAAAGACCTGACACGGACAGACATCTTTCCAGATGCCAATTCTAAGGAGGAAACGACATGCATTTTAATGTGAAGGAAGATATTATCGCACTCACACCCCAGTGGAAGGGAGAGAGATTCCCTGATGGAAGACCGAAAGTAGAAGATAAATACTTAAAAGCGCTTAGAAACCTTACACTGGAAGAGGTGTGGAAGCCCATATTTGTAAAGGGCTATGAAAGCCAGTTTGAAGGAAGATTACATACCCTCCACGACGATGGAAGAAAATTGATCGGCCGGGCTGTTACCGCTACCTTTGCACCCACCAGACCGGACCTGCATGAGACCATGTTCGGTATCGGTATGGAGGAAGGCAGAAAGGGTAACTACAACCAGTGGGTTATCGACAGCCTGGTAGAAGGTGACGTGGTGGTTGCCGATATGTATGACAAAATCTATAAGGGAACCTTTTTAGGCGGAAACCTGACCACGGCCATCAAGGCAAAGACAAAGACCGGTGGTGGCGTTATCTGGGGTGGTGTAAGAGATGTGGAACAGATGAAGAAAGTGGAAGATGTTCAGGTGTACTATCGTGGTATTGACCCCACACCTATCCGTGACTTCATTATGACAGGATTCAATACACCCACCAGAATCGGTAATGCGATTGTACTTCCCGGTGATATCGTATTCGGTGCAGGCGGCGGTGTG
>JAFQIE010000030.1 GCA_017397645.1 Lachnospiraceae bacterium
GTCTCTTCCATTTGTCCCTAGCACTGCGTGCTTCGGAATCTTAATCTGGAATTTTCAAGGTTGCATTATTGTTTATTTGTCAAGGTTCTTGTGGTTTTCACCACGAACGGAGAAGGAGGGATTTGAACCCTCGCGCCGCTATTAACGACCTGCACCCTTTCCAGGGGTGTCCCTTCGACCTCTTGGGTACTTCTCCAAGTAAGTAGAATTTTACCTCTATATGAATGGGGTCGGTCTGTCGCGCCCCGAGCGGAGAGAGTGGGATTCGAACCCACGCGCCCTTGCGGACAAACGGTTTTCAAGACCGCCTCGTTATGACCACTTCGATATCTCTCCAAAGTGTACCGTACATCAGACGGCAAGGTTTATAATAACAAAAAGGGAATGCTATGTCAATAATTATTTTTAATTTTTTGTAAAAAATTCGCGCCCTCTTTTGTTCCCAAAAAACGGCGCGTTTCGTACATTATTTGTTCAAGAATCCTGCTGCTATTTTCAAATCTTCCGGAGTGGTAATTTTGATATTTTCATAAGACGCTTCTACCAGTTTTACATCAATCTTCGCATACATCTGTGCCACAAAGGTGTCGTCGGTCACTGCAATGCCCTGTTTGGTTAGTTCTTCTATCTCTGACATTAGTTTTTCATAACTATCTGTAATCAAATCTCTCTCGAATACTTGCGGCGTCTGTACTGCCCACACCAAATTTCGATTTGGCGTCTGCGCGATGAATCCATTTTCATCACTTATTTTAATGGTGTCCTTGACAGGCATGGCCGCCACACAAGCTTTATACTCCACCACCGCCCGATAGGTGTCCAGCAAAATCTTTTCTGTTAAAAAGGGACGGGCACCATCATGGATAAAGACATATTTTGATGTAGGTATCCTATCTTTTATGGCTTGTAAAGCGTTATGCACAGACTCATATCGTTCCTTACCTCCCGGCACTACAGCTTTCACCTTTTGAAGTCCATACTTTTCTACAATCTCTTCTTGCACATATTCAATATCATCAGAGGACGCCACCAAAATACAATCATCTATTACCTGCGACTCTTCCACTGCATTCAGAGAATACCAGATAATCGGCTTTCCTTCTAATAAAATATATTGTTTTGCCGTGGCGCTGTTCATTCGCTTACCACTTCCTGCTGCCAAGACAATGGCAGTGCAGTGCGCTTTTTCCATCTTACACTTTCCTTTCACAAAGAGTTCATGGTCAAGTCGGGTCACACCAACTCATTTTTTGCTTGAATTAGATGATACGCACGGTTACTTACACATTTACTCTATATTCAACCGCACAAAACCGGAACCTATTACAGTTAAATATCATGTTGCTTAAATTTCAACCGCAAAGACTAGCCGGGATTACGGTTTATTTTCCAATTTCCCGATTGTAGGTCGTATGTCTGGTCCAATAATTACGGTTTGTATGTAACTTTCTTAATAGACAACCGTATAACATTTAGAATTACTACAGTCGCAATATGTATTCAGTCAAATCCAACCGCATACTAAGTAACCATACTACAGTCGAAACACGTTCTCAATCAAATATTGTCTGTAAATCCAGCAAACATAAACGAATTACAGCAGGCGGAACACCTGCTCCACTGTGTCGGTCATATTTTGTACGGCATTTGTCGTGTTCATTGCCTGCTCCAAAGTGGTCACGCCTCTTACAATAGGGAAGAACGCATCGATGCCTTGATCGTTACATTCTTTTGCTTCCGGTGTTACAGCGCCTGCAAAGGCAAGTACCTTGCAACCGTATTTTTTGGCAAGTTTAGCCACACCTACGGGCACCTTCCCCATAGCAGTCTGTCCATCCAATCGTCCCTCTCCGGTGAGCACGTAATCAGCGTCCTTTAATTCTTCTTCCAATTGAATGGCATCCAGAATCAACGCAATGCCGGGCGTAAGCTGCGCATGCAAGAAAGCAAGAAAAGCAAATCCCAAACCACCTGCCGCTCCCGTACCGGGAATCGTGGATAGACCTGCCGCTCCCCCACCAAGATATTCCTCCACAATCCGCGCGTATCGTGCCATGGCTGCGTCCAAATCCGCACGCATTTCTTCTGTCACACCCTTTTGGGGGCCAAATACATAGGTGGCTCCCCGAGGACCGCAGAGGGGATTCTTCACATCACACGCCACTCTAAAGGAACAATCCTTCAGTTCCGGCAGCACCTTGCTGCCATCTATTTTTGCCACACGGAAAAGTGCTTCCGCACCTAATCCCAATGCGACACCATTTTCATCTAAAAATTCATATCCTAAAGCTTGCAGCATGCCCATTCCACCATCGTTGGTGGCGCTGCCGCCGATGCCCACAATGAATTTGCGATAGCCCTTTTCAATGGCATCTCTTATCATTTCGCCCACGCCGTAAGTGGTAGCCTTCAGGGGGTTCTTCTCACCGGGAATTAAGGTGATACCTGCTGCCGAGGCCATTTCCATGATGACGGTTTGCTCGCTCGACAGATAAGCATACATGGCCGTGACGGGATTTCCCATAGGTCCTGTCACTTGCAATAAGTGTTCCTCCCCGCCAAAGCCTTCCATCATGGCCTCCGTGGTACCCTCTCCTCCATCGGCTAAGGGTTTTACTATCACCGTTGCGCTGGGACATGCCCTTAAAACGCCGCTTTTCGCCGCGTTTCCTGCCTCCATCGAGGTCATGCTTCCCTTAAAAGAATCGATTGCAATCACTACCTTCATATAGTCCCCTTACGCCTCGTCCAGTTTCAAATTCGGTACCGCGTTCAAATCATATCCATGGCGGACACCCTTGATAAACTCATAATAGCCTGCTGCACCAATCATTGCGGCGTTGTCTGTGCAAAGTGCAGGGGAAGGATGATAAAAAGTAATCCCCTCCCTATCACAAGCTTCCTGCAGTGCCGCCCGCAATGAGGCATTGGATGCCACGCCACCGGCAATGGCAAATTTATCGAAGCCGAATTCCTTGACCGCATGAATGGAATGTTCCACCAGTACGTCAATCACGGCCTTTTGGAAAGAAGCCGCTACATCGGCCTGATTCACTTCCTCGCCTTTCATCTGGCAGGAATTCAAATAATTCAAGACCGCGCTTTTCAAACCGCTGAAACTAAAGTCATATTCGCTTTCCGCCACCTTTGCACGAGGGAAGGCAATGGCATCAGGATTGCCCTCTTTGGACAATTTGTCAATCTTCGGTCCACCGGGATATCCCAGTCCGATGGCTCTCGCCACTTTATCAAAGGCCTCGCCTGCGGCGTCGTCCCTGGTTCTGCCAATAATTTCATATTGACCGTAATCTTTAACAACTACCAAATGGGAATGTCCCCCGCTTGCCACCAGGCAGGCAAAGGGCGGTTTCAATTCCTGATGTTCTATGTAATTGGCACTGATATGCCCGCTGATATGGTGTACTCCCACCAAAGGAATCCCGGTGGCAAAGCTGATGGCTTTGGCTTCCGATACCCCTACCAAGAGCGCACCCACCAAACCCGGACCGTAGGTCACTGCGATGGCAGAAATCTCCTGCAATGTCACGCCGGCCTGCTCCAGAGCACTTTCAATCACCTGATTGATTTTCTCCACATGCTTGCGGGAGGCGATTTCGGGTACAACACCACCATAAACGGTGTGCAATGCAATCTGGCTGTATATTACATTGGAAAGCACTTCCCTGCCATTTTTTACCACCGCAGCTGCTGTCTCGTCACAGGAACTCTCTATGGCTAATATCAAAACATCTTCTGTTGATGTCTGTTTACATTCGTTCATGATTCATCTTCCTCGAATTTTAACTCTACCGTTCTACCATCCCTGGCAGCCACGGTATTAGGGAATATTTTACGCACTTCACCGATAAACTCTTCCGGATGAAGCAATGCCGGGCTGTAATGGGTCAACCATAGTTCCGGAACTTCCGCACGTTTTGCAATCTCCGCCGCTTCCTGCATGGTCATATGACGGTTTTCCTTTGCTTTCACCCATTTATCCGGCTCCCCATACATGCCTTCCAGTATCAGAAGGTCAGAACCAACTGCATTTTCTACGATTTGCTCTGTCGGTCGGGTATCCGTACAGTAGGTCACCTTCAAACCTTTTCTGGGTGCGCCGATAACCATATCCGGCGTATAGATGCGTCCATCCTGTTCTATGGTTTCGCCCTTCTGCAGGCGACTCCACAGTTTCAAGGGAATGTCTTGCGCCAGGGCCCTGTCTTTGTCAAATTTACCGCCACGGTCTACTATCAGGCTATAGCCATAACAAGTGACACTGTGATTCACACGGAATGCCTTGATACGGAAACCGTCAAAAGCTATCTCCTGCTCCCGCTCTGCGATTTCCAAGCATTCGATTTCAAAGGGCAACTCCGGTGCAATGGTACGTAGGGCATTCACGGTCTTGATCAGTCCCTTAGGGCCAATCAAAAGTAAGGGTTCCTTACGCTCTGCATTGCCCATGGTGAGCAACATCCCCGGCAGACCGCTGATATGGTCCGCATGATAATGGGTAAAACAAATCACATCAATGGGATTGGGACTCCATCCCCGCTCACGCAGGGCAATTTGGGTCCCTTCCCCACAATCTATCAATATGCTTTTTCCGTTGTACCTTAACATCAGCGAGGTCAGCCAACGATAAGGCAGGGGCATCATGCCACCGGTGCCCAAAAGACTTACATCCAACATTACTACTTCCTCTTTGTTTCAAAATGATTTCTTTTGTGGAATTTATATTTCCTTACATGCTTTTTGTATCATCACATCAATTCGGGATTTTCCGTTTCCTCTACCGGAACGGCAAAATGCGCTACCATCTGGTCATAGCAATCCTCACACAGGTCAAACTCGTGCACACGCCCGTCTTTCCGGCTAAAGTATCCAAACTCCGCTTTCACCGAAAAAACTCCTTCTTTCAGAATCCCATTTTCTATTTTCAGTTCTTTCCCACATTTATTGCAAACCAACTGCGCCAATTCTGCGCCTGTTTCTTCCCTGTATCTTCGCATATCTTTCTCCCTTCGAGGGCCCCTCTTTTTGCAGTCTCAGATAAGGCTTCCTTGCTCACTTTGCTCGGGACGATAGGGGTCCACACTCATTATACAAGAAAAAGGGACCATCGGCCTTGGTAATTCTTGGGCTATTCTTCGCCACTTCTACCGGCAAGCGCACCGCAGGTGCACAACTTATCGCAACCACATAATCATGGCATCTTCCTTGGGTTTGTCATAGAACCCGGGGCGAATCCCCTCGGACACAAACCCCAGGGACTCATAGAGTGCAATGGCAGCCTGATTGCTCACCCGTACTTCCAGAGTGAAGATTGACACTCCAAAATCTGCTCCATGGGCCATCAATTCCACCAAAAGTCTCTTGGCAATCCCCTGCCTGCGGTATTCTTTTGCCACCACCACGTTGTCAATATTGCCCTCCATGCATATGTCCGCAAAGCCGGCAAAGCCTACCACCTGTTCCCCCACAAGTGCCACCAGATAATGGCAGTAGTCCTTGTGCAACAAATCCTGAAAATGATGCTCGGACCAAGGCTGGGTGAAATTCTCGTTTTGCAATTCTACCAGCGCCTCTATGTCACAGGGCCGAATTCTTCTTATCGTCAACTCCATTTTGTTTCGTTTTCCCCTTTGTCCGTGTATTCTGTCCGCATTTATAGGCGTCGCCGAAACAACATTATGCCTTTGCTTCCGCCTCACGTTCCGCCTGACTTTTTCTCAAATAGATGGGTTGGTGCTCGGCCGCTGTCACCTTCTGACCATGGGCATAGTACACTGCCCCCAACGCTGCCACGGAGGCCGCACGCTGGCGGTTCTTGCCTGCCGGTGCAAAGAGATAGGGCACTTTACAATGGGTTTTGATGAGCCCTTCATACACAGGGACACCATCTCCCAAAAAGACAACGGGCCGCTGTAACGCATTCAATTTTTCTATCATTTCCACCACATCCATGGCTTCCTGTGGAATCAAAGTACAAAGGCTCAACTCTGCGCTCTTCTCGCTTTGTGTGGTCTCATCTCCTGCCACAGAAGCTTTTCCCACCGGCTTATCCGTTGGCACAAATTCGTAGGCGGCCGTATACACCTGATTTCTTCTGGCGTCCATCAGAGGACAAACCACTCTGTCAGTACCCCACAGATTCCACGCCAGGCCCTCTAAGGTGGATACTTCCACAATCGGTTTATTTAGTGCCAGTCCCAATCCTTTGACCGTTGCCGCTCCGATACGCAAGCCGGTAAAAGATCCCGGCCCCGCAGATGTGGCAATGGCATCGATGGTACCCATATCCAAATCTATCATCCGCTTGATTTCATCCAACATAGGAAGCAATGTCTGCGAATGTGTTTTTTTATAATCAGTGGTGTACTCTGCCAAAAGCACTCCGTCTTCCACCACGGCCACGCTGGCCACCAGACCGGAGCTGTCCATTCCTAATATTTTCATCGTATTCTCCGTTTTTTGCATTTGCAAACTTCTGAACTTCATTTTCGTTTGCTGCGCGTATGTTTCACAGTTTTTATGCTTTATATATGCTTTATCGACACCTTCCGGTAGTCAAAGCCCTTTTCCGGATCCTTTTCTATGGTAATCTCCACGTAGGATTCCGGCAAAATCTCTTCAATTAGATTCGCCCATTCGATGAGGCAGGCTCCTGCGCCATAAAACATATCCTCGTAGCCGATTTCTTCCATCTCCTCCACATCCGCGATGCGATAGACATCGAAATGGTAAAAAGGAATCCGGCCCTCTTCATACACTTGCACAATGGTAAAGGTGGGACTGTTTACAGGCCCGGGAATCCCCAGTCCTGCCGCGAAGCCTTGGGAAAACACCGTCTTACCCACGCCCAAATCCCCCACCAGAGTATATACCTGACCGGGGCGGCTCATTCGTGCTAATTCTACACCCAACTGACGGGTCATTTCCGGGGAGTCGGACTCACATATGATATTCTCTCCTGCAGCCAAAGCCGCTTTGATTTCGTCGATACTGTTACTATACATTTCCAAACCTTCCGCCGTTTCATTTGATAATGGGGCTTACCCGCTTATACACCAACATGGTAATGGTAGAAACCAGCAGACCCTTTAGTAAATTCAAAGGCGCCACACAAGCCACTACAAAACTGACAATATCGCCCTCCCGCACCATGGGATTCACTTTCATACCCATCTCGATGAGCGTGTCCAAAGGCATACCATAAAAAGCCGCAAATGCCGGCAACAGATAAATGGCATTGAATGCAGTGCCAAATACAGTCAAAAACAAGGTGCCCGTTACACAGGCAGCGATGGCTGTCTTTTTGGTCTTTTTGTATGTGTAGACAATAGCTGCGGGCAAAACAAAACTGCAACCCACCACAAAATTGGCTAAATCTCCAATGAATGCGGTGCTGGTGCCCTTGATAAACAGTTTCAGGAGAATCTTCAGAAACTCCATCATCACACCTGCCGCAGGACCAAAGGCGAAGCTGCCGATGAGAATGGGTACCTCGCTGAAATCCAACTCATAAAATGTAGGTGCAAAAGGCAACGGAAACTCAAACAACATCAGAAGCATGGCAATGCCGGAGAACACGCCGATGACTGCCGTCTTTTTGGTATAAAACAGTGGCTCCCTCACACCCTTTTTCTTTTGGACAAGCTTTTCAGCAATCACCGCCACCACAAAGAGGCCGACAATCACCAGAAAAAAACCTGCCACATAGGACGCATTTTCAGTTACTTTTTGGAATAATTCTTTCATATGTACTCTCCTTCCATCCGGACTGTACCGTTGGTCCCGGAGTCTCACCGGGTCAGCCATGCAGCAAATTTACATGGGTCGCGGACTATACCGCCAGTAGGGAATTTCACCCGTCCCTGAAGATTTTGTCCATAAGAAAACTCTTGCATGCAAATCTCTTGCTCGTTCTGCAAATGTCTTCTATGAATAAAAAGATTATACCTTACTGAATCTTTATTTACAAGCATAATCCTCGGTTGGTTTTGCTGGAATTTCGTCATTCCGCATTAATTGGGTGCACTGATTTTCATGGTCAGACTAATACGCTTCTTGACCTCATCCACAGAAAGCACCTGAACATCCACAATGTCACCCAGTCGCACTGCCTCCAAGGGATGCTTGATGTAGCGCTCGGTGATTTGAGAAATGTGCACCAAGCCATCCTGATGTACGCCTATGTCTACGAAGGCACCAAAGTCGATGACATTGCGCACGGTACCTTTGAGGATCATACCGGGTTTCAAATCCTTCATCTCTAACACGTCGCTGCGAAGGATGGGCTTGGGCATGTCCTCTCTGGGGTCGCGGGCAGGCTTCTTCAATTCTTCCAGAATGTCGGTGAGTGTCATCTCGCCGATGCCCAACTCTGCCGCCAGTGATTTTTTATCCAAAACCGACAGCATTTTTGAGATGCCTGTCATTTTTGATGTCATACCCGAATTTTCCTTATTTTTCTGGGCTTTTTCGACGGTGCTATCACTGTCATTTTTTGATTTTTCTACATTATTGACACGAATGTCATTTTTATTGAGTCCCAATTTCGATAGCAGTTTTTCAACAGCCCCATAAGATTCGGGATGCACACTGGTGGCATCCAAGGGATTATCGCCGTCAGAAATCCTCATAAAGCCCGCACATTGCTCATATGCCTTAGGTCCAAGCTTGGCTACCTGCAATAATTGGGCGCGATTTTTGAATTTTCCGTTCTTTTCTCTGTAATCTACAATGTTTTTCGCAATGGTTTTTGTGATTCCGGAGATATATTCCAATAAAGGAGCGGATGCAGTGTTCAAATCCACGCCTACACGATTCACACTATCCTCCACCACGCCGTTTAACGCCTCTCCCAGCTTCTTTTGATTCATATCATGCTGGTATTGTCCTACACCGATGGACTTCGGATCGATTTTTACCAACTCTGCCAAGGGGTCCTGCAATCTTCTAGCAATGGATGCAGCACCTCTCTGTCCCACATCAAAGTTGGGGAACTCTTCCGTGGCAAGTTTACTTGCAGAATATACGCTGGCGCCCGCCTCATTGACGATAATATACTGCACCGGACGGGAGATTTCTTTCAATAATTCCACGATGACCTGCTCGGATTCTCTGGAAGCAGTACCATTTCCCACAGAAATCACATCTACTTTGTACTTGTCTATCAGTTTTTTCAGCTCCGCCTTGGCTTCCTGCACCTTATTCTGGGGCGCGGTGGGGTATATTACCTTGGTGTCCAACACTTTTCCTGTGGCATCTACCACTGCCAGCTTACATCCGGTACGGAAGGCAGGGTCCCAACCCAGCACCACCTTGCCTGCAATAGGGGGCTGCAACAACAATTGTTCCAGATTTTTACCAAACACTGCGATGGCGCCGTCTTCTGCCTTTTCCGTCAGTTCGTTACGCACTTCTCTCTCGATGGCAGGAGCAATCAATCGGTCATAACTGTCTGCAATGGTCTCCTGCAGCACAGGTTTGGTGTGCGGATTCTCGTTCAAAATGGTTTTCTTCTCTATATATAGAAGAATCTTTTCCACGGGAGCCACCACCTTCACGGTGAGCATCTTTTCTGCCTCTCCACGGTTCAGGGCCAGAATTCTGTGTCCGGCAATCTTCTTCACCGGCTCTTCAAAGGCATAGTACATTTCGTAGACACTTGTTGCCTCAGGGTCTTTGGCGGTACTTGCAATTACGCCTTCCCGCATGGTGGTTTCCCGGATATCCTTGCGGTAGTCAGCATTATCAGAAATGCTCTCAGCAATGATGTCCATGGCCCCCTGCAGTGCTTCTTCCGCGGTCTCCACAGGATTGTCCCCGTCATGCACGTACTTTGTGGCTTCATTCAGCAAGGGTTCTGTAGCTGTCTGCTCGCAAATGTAATCTGCCAAAGGCTGCAATCCCTTTGCTTTTGCCACGCTGGCTCTGGTTTTTCTCTTGGGGCGATAGGGACGATACAGATCCTCCACAAGCACCATGGTTTCTGCTGCCAGAATCTTTTCTCTCAATTCATCGGTGAGCAGTCCCTGTTCTTCGATGCTGCCCAGCACCTGTTCCTTCTTTTCTTCCAGATTACGCAGATACTGTAATCTCTCGTGGAGGGTACGCAGCTGCTCATCATTGAGCGCACCGGTTGCCTCCTTACGGTATCTGGAAATAAAGGGAATTGTGTTCCCTTCATCAATCAGTTTGACTGCAGCTTCCACCTGCCATTTTTGTACCTGTAATTCCTCTTTGATTTTTAGACAAATATCCATAGGTTTCCATCCTTTTCTTTTATTGTGTTCGCCTTTTAGGCCTGTGCATTTTGTTCCTCATACAACGGCTTTTTGCGGGCGTTTTTCTCCCCCTCATTATACTTCACAGGACTAAAAACTTCAAACACATTCATCCGCATGCAATTTCGTCACTATCTATTAAAGTTTTGTAAATTCCCCGTCTTTCTTTGACACTTTTT
Source organism: Lachnospiraceae bacterium (assembly GCA_017397645.1). GTDB lineage: Bacteria > Bacillota > Clostridia > Lachnospirales > Lachnospiraceae > Acetatifactor. The sequence continues at coordinate 10,475 of JAFQIE010000030.1, forward strand.
CTCAAAGGTGCTAAAGTAAAGGTAATTATGAAACGTGTACTGAAAGGAACTTTTATGACAGACTACAATCAAGACAACCAATACAGCGACCGTTGGAACGCATCTCCCAACGACAGTTCTTATTACAATCAGCCCACCCATAAGCCCTACGGCCAATCCTTTGCCACGGCTTCCAATGTGTGTGGTATCTTGAGTTTGGCTACCTGCCAAATTCCTTTCCTGGCGATTCCTTTGGGGGCATTGGGACTTTTCTTTGCTTCCTTCGTTTATCGTAAGCACAAACCACAGATTGCCAGTGACGGCACTTATATAAAGAAGAAAAGCAAAATGCCCATGGGTTTTGTCCTCTCTTTAGCGGCAGTGATTATCTCCTGTATTATGACCATATATGTCATCATGAATCTACCGGAACTGGTACAGGAAGTGATGCAGGATGAGGCGCTGATGCAACAGTTAGATGCCATGACCCAAAGCCTGTACGGCATGGACTTTAGCGAATTATGGAATGAACTGCTAGGAGGCGCAGCCGGGACGGCACCCCAATTGCCAACGGGAACTACGCCGGGAGGTAACTATCTATGAGAGAATACGCTAAAACTTATCAAATAAAAAATGCCGCCAAGGATAGCTTGGACGGTAAATACAGCGGTGCCATTGGTGTCATCCTGGTGAGCAACCTGATTATCACCACCATTATTTCCTGGATATCCAACATCGTGGGCGGTGTGTCCACCTCTATGATGCAGTTGTCCGGTAGTGAGGCGGCTACCCTGGCTGTCAGCGGCGTGGTGGAAGTCATCCTATTGGCTGCAAATATTATATTGAATGTACTGAATGCGGGTATCGCACTATACTTCCTAAATATAGCATGTGGTCAATCAGGCACTATGGGACATTTGTTTGCTGGATATCGGGGAGACAATAAAAAGGTATTGCAAATCTCCGCTGTACTGACCACAGTCCAGACCATCTGCCTACTGCCTTATCAGTACTTAATCAACAAAGCACAAATGGCTCTGATTCAAGGTATGACCCAAGGAACACAAATGGTGGATGCCGTGATGGTTGAGAAATATTTACTCTATGCGGCAATTGCGTTGGGTATCGGATTGATCATCTATCTGCCCTTTTCCTTGGCATTCGGACTCTCCTACTTCTTTATATGGGACTTCCCGGAGCTGAGTGCAAAAGAAGTGATGGTGCTGTGTCTGAAAAAAATGAAAGGGCACAAAGTTAGACTCCTTCGACTGGAGTTAAGCTTCCTGCCCTTGATGCTTCTTTGTGTATTGAGTTTTGGTATCGGTTTCTTGTGGTTACGCCCGTACATGCAGATGGCACAGACAAAGTTTTATCTGAATCTAATGAATCCCGAGGAATAATCCCCGGGATTCTTGCATTAATTCAATTCATATTTTTTTAGCATTTCCTCTAAGAAGTCCGGTGTGGTTAACTGTGGTATCTTCTCAACCATGCCGTCTTCCGTCATCTTTTGAATCAGTGTTAGCATACAATTTCGGCCATCCGCATAAGCATCCTCACGCTCCATTCTCATGTGTTTTTCTTCATCGTATTCGTAAATACTCATAGCCATTGCCTCCGCTCTGTTTTGCTCCAAAAACTCCTTCAGTATCCCCTCTTGTATACACTCTGTGATTGTTCGTTCCGCTGCCACTTCTATGGAGGTTTCTTTTGCATACTCTCGCATGCGATATATAAACTCCGCATAATCTTTAAGCGTACGGCAGGTATCCATCAATTGCTGATTGTTGCCACGATTGATGTTAATCATCACCACTTTAAGCTCCAGGTCCACCTCTTCTTCCTGAATTTCATATAAATCCGACAGTTTCAGGACCTCTATCTCCTCTCTTTTCTCCAGTCCATTGTAGAACACAATAAAGTGGGGAGCCGGCACCATAATTTTCTTGGTTCCGTAGATATTCTTATCCTTTATCATAGAGGCATATAGGTCCGACAAGTATTGAAAAAACCTAATCGGAATGTTCGGACAGTATGTAGACTGATGCTCGTACAGGGACAATCTGCTGTCTATGATAAATGAAACATCATTGCTCATGGACATATAGATTGCATTTTCTAGGGTGTTGATTGTCAGTGCTTCCGGATTTGTGTAATGTTTCCCACTAACAGCATTATACAGTTCTAATAATTCTTCCTTTTTGCTGAAAATCATCGTAAACATTCTAGACTTATAATCCCGTTTAATCGGCAATAGCAGCTCTTCTTTGTGTGTAGTCATATCTTTTCCTCCTTTTGATAGTTCGCAGGAGGCCCTACACCTTTCAAAAGTAACCTCTCTGCTTTGATTGATTGGATGTAAGCATTGAGATTTCTTTTGAAAAATAGAATAATCGATAGACGTCAACGTCTTTAAGAATTTAGAAATATAATGCTTAAAATCATTATACAGAATTATTATATATCATTCAACTACAATTTTCCCTGGTTATTTATATTCTCATTTTTAGTTACTTTACCAAAATCGCAGAATAGAAACACGGCAGGAAAATGCGATTTTGCATCTTCCTGCCGTGATTTATAACTCAGATTATTTAATTCATATTCTCGTCTTTCCTGTTAATCCACTTCAAAAATCCATTGATGAACATATCCAAAGCCCCATCCAGCACCGCATCGGTATTGCCGGTTTCCACTTCAGTTCTGTGGTCCTTGACCATGGTGTAGGGTTGTAAAACATAGGAGCGGATTTGGTTGCCCCAACCGATTTCCTTTACCTCGCCACGGATGTCGGAAAGTTTCTCCACATTGGCTTCCTGTTTTAATAGGAAGAGTTTCGCCTTCAACATCTGCATTGCCTTGTCCTTATTCTGGAACTGGCTTCGCTCGTTCTGGCACTGAACCACAGTTCCCGTAGGAATGTGGGTGATTCGGATTGCCGAGGAGGTCTTGTTGATATGCTGTCCACCTGCACCGGAGCTTCGGTAGGTATCGATACGCAAATCCTTCTCGTCGATTTCCACATCCACATCTTCTTCAATCTCTGGCATGACATCCAGGGATACAAAGGAAGTCTGGCGTTTTCCCTGTGCATTGAAGGGGGAAATACGCACCAATCTGTGGACACCTTTTTCGGATTTCAAATAGCCGTAGGCATTGATACCGTTGACCTGGAAGGTCACGGATTTCACGCCCGCTTCATCTCCGTCCAGATAATCCAAGACTTCAATGGAAAAGCCCTTCCGCTCTGCGTAGCGGGTATACATACGATAGAGCATACCACACCAGTCACAACTCTCGGTACCGCCGGCACCTGCGTTTAATTTCAGGATGGCGTTGTTTTTATCATACTCTCCTGACAGCAATGTACTGAGACGAAGGCTTTCGAATTCCTCGATGAATTCGTCCAGTTCTGCACGAATCTCCGGAATCAAACTCTCATCATTCTCCTCATAGCCCATTTCGATAAGGGTGAGAATGTCTTCATATTGGGTCTGCAGTTTTTCACAACCACCTACCACATCTTTTAAGCTTTTTACTTCTTTCATTTTGAGATTGGATTTTTCAGGATTGTCCCAAAATCCGGGGGCTTCCATCTCCATCTCCAACTCTTCGATTCTCTTTACCTTGTTAGCAAGGTCAAAGTGAATCCCTCACTTCCGCTAATGGTGTCTCGTAGGTCAAAATCTCGGTTTTCATCTGATCCAATTCTACCAACTAACGTCACCTTCTTTCTATAAAAAATTAAGATTAATGTTTCTTACCGCAGCAATGTTTGTACTTCTTACCGCTTCCGCAAGGGCAGGGATCGTTGGGATATACCTTTGCATCTTCGCGCTTCACGGGCTTCTTGCCAAGGCTGTCATCCTTGTTGGTACCGGTCACTTTTGCCACCTGCTCACGTTCTACCTTCTGCTCTACTTTGATTCTCATAAGCACCTGAACAGTCTCCACGCGGATGTTCTGAATCATTTCTTCAAACATATTGTAGCCGGCTACTTTGTACTCAGTCAAAGGATCACGGTTGCCGTATGCCTGCAGACCGATACCCTGACGCAACTGATCCATATCGTCGATGTGGGACATCCACTTTCTGTCGATGGATTTCAGCAGAATCACACGCTCGATTTCGCGGATGGTTTCAGGGTTGGGGAACTCTGCCTCTTTGGACTCATAGAGTTTCACAGCCTCTTCCTTCAACTGCTGCTTCAATTCATTCTTTTTCTGTGCCTTCACTCTGTCTGCAGACAAAGGTGCCAAAGGAATGGTGGGCAACAGGAGGGAGTTTAATTCCTCGAAATTCCATTCGGAATGGTCAGCATCATCGTTGATGCTGATGTCCACACAATTCTCTGTAATGTCAGTAATCATCTTATAGATGAAGTCACGCATGTTTTCACCGTTCAAAACACGGTTACGCTCTTCGTAGATGATTTCTCTCTGCTCGCTCATAACGCGGTCATATTCCAACAGATTCTTACGGATACCGAAGTTATTATTCTCTATTTTCTTTTGTGCGGACTCGATGGCATTGGTCAGCATCTTGTGCTCAATTTCCTGACCGTGGGGAACACCCATGGCATTGAACATGGCAATCAAACGCTCGGAACCAAAGAGTCTCATCAAATCATCTTCCAAGGAAATGTAGAACTTGGATTCACCGGGGTCACCTTGACGACCGGAACGACCACGCAACTGGTTGTCGATACGTCTGGACTCATGACGCTCTGTACCAATGATTTTCAATCCGCCGGCTGCTCTGGCGCCCTCATCCAATTTAATATCGGTACCACGGCCGGCCATGTTGGTGGCGATGGTAACTGCTCCCTGGAGACCTGCGTTGGCAACGATTTCCGCTTCCATTTCATGATATTTTGCATTCAACACATTGTGCTGGATGCCTCGTTTTTTCAAAAGTTTGCTCAGTTCCTCACTGGCCTCGATGGTGATGGTACCTACCAAAACCGGTTGTCCCTTGGCATGTGCCTTTTCCACCTCATTGACGATGGCTTCTAATTTTTCTGCTTTGGACTTGTATACGGCGTCCTGTAAATCCTGACGGATAACGGGCATGTTGGTAGGTACTTCCACTACGTCCATGCCATAAATCTCACGGAACTCCTTGTCCTCGGTGAGCGCCGTACCGGTCATACCACATCTCTTGGTGAAGAGATTGAAGAAGTTCTGGAAGGTGATGGACGCCAAGGTTCTGCTTTCACGCTTCACCTCCACCTTTTCCTTCGCTTCGATGGACTGATGCAGACCATCGGAAAAACGTCTGCCGGGCATAATACGTCCAGTGAACTCGTCTACAATCAGTACCTGTCCGTCTTTCACCACATAATCCTGGTCGCGGAACATCAAATTGTGTGCACGCAACGCTAAGATGATGGTATGCTGGAGGTCTATATTTTCTGCATCTGCAAAGTTCTCCAAATGGAAGAACTGCTCCACCTTTTTCACACCTTCTGCCGTCAGGTTGATGACCTTGTCCTTTTCGTTGACGATAAAGTCTCCGGTCTCTTCCTGCACCACGCCCATGATGGCATCCATCTTGGACATCTGCTTCATATCGGCACCACGCTTCATGGTGCGGGCCAGCATATCGCAGGCCTGATAAATGCTGGTGGATTTACCACTCTGTCCGGAAATAATGAGGGGAGTTCTGGCTTCGTCGATGAGCACGGAGTCCACCTCGTCGATGATACAGAAGTTCAAATTGCGCAGTACCAACTGACCCTTGTAAATAGCCATGTTGTCACGCAGATAATCGAAACCAAGTTCGTTGTTAGTCACATAGGTAATGTCACACTGATATGCCTTCTGGCGCTCTTCGGAGGGCATGCTGTTCAACACCACGCCTACGGAAAGGCCTAAGAATTCATGTACCTGTCCCATCCATTCTGCATCTCGATTTGCCAGGTAATCGTTGACGGTTACCACATGCACACCTTTGCCTTCCAGCGCATTCAAATATGCAGGCAGGGTGGAAACCAAGGTCTTACCTTCACCGGTACGCATCTCGGCGATACGGCCCTGATGGAGGATAACACCACCGATGAGCTGTACACGGTAGTGCTCCATATTCAACACACGCTTTGCCGCTTCGCGGACGGTGGCATATGCTTCGGGAAGCAAATCGTCCAGTGTCTCTCCTTCTGCCAAACGTTTTTTATATTCTACTGTTTTTGCCTTTAATTCCTCATCGGAAAGAGCCTGCGTGGCAGGACGCAACGCCTCGATCTTATCCACGATGGGGAGGATGCGCTTCACTTCTCTTTCACTATAGGTACCAAACATTTTGTCTACTATTTTCACGTTTCTATAACCTTTCTTGGGTTTTCCACAAAACCTACAGAATATTTTAACAGATTTGAGGGTTATATTCAACCTTTTCAGTCGGAGAAGAACTTAACATTTTGTGAACAAAGCATAAAGGAATCAAAAATCCCCTTTCAAAGCCTTCCTCACATTGCGCATATCAGGAAGGGTCTCTGAAAGGGGTATCTTTTGTAGTCGTCTGCTTTACGCCTCTTCGTATTTCTGCAGGATATAGTTCTTTGCCTGCTGGTTATTCTCGGGCTTGGTGTTCTCCAAGGTCACATGAATATGGGGTTTCTTCTCCTTGATGAATTTCAGGATGGGCAGGTAGTCCATCTCACCGAAACCTGCGGGAGGGCAACTCCAACGGCCGTCCACAAAGGTGGCGTCCTTGAAATGAATCATACAAATATCGGGACCAAGCAACTCCATTACCTCGTCAAAAATCAACTGACGATTTTCGAAATCAGGAATATTAATCATGTTTACAGGATCAAAAATAATCATCAGGTTCGGGGAATTGATGGTATCTAACATATATCTTGCACGCTTGGGATTACTTACAATGTGCAAATGTGCAGGCTCTATTGCCACAACTACTCCCATCTGCTCTGCGTATGCAACAATGGGACGAAGTCTTTCGATGAACAAATCCAAAGCTTCCTGGGTATGGCCTTCCGGACAATACGCACCGGATTCGGTGGGCATGTAACTCTCAGTTCCAACCACACCAACTCCCAGCCAAGAAGCGAAACGGATATGGGCTCTGAAACGCTCCATATTGGCTTTCAACTGTTCTTCATTGGGCGTAGCCAGATTAGTATAACAACCAAGTACCGCAGGCTGGATCTCATATTTTGCAAACATATCCTTCAGATACATAGCAAAACCGGGAGTCAGTGCTGCGTTGTCGGTGGATATGTCGGAAAACATCTTACTCAGTGCCAGATGTCCGCATTTGAAGCCACCTTCCTTAATCTTTGCCATGCGCTCCTCAAAGGTGGGGAGTTGGTCGATATCGTGCATTCTAATGCCTAAGTTTAAACTCATTGTTCTAAAACCTCACAATCTTTATAATGTCACGCCCTGCTTGAAAATCGCCATGTCGTGGAAACCTGCCGCCTCACTGCAAACCTGCTTGCCGGAAGCCACCTCTATCACATAGTCGAAGAATTTCTTGGTCTGCTCCGCCATAGATTCACCCTCTACCAACACCCCTGCATTGAAGTCAATCCAGTTGGATTTCTTGTTTGCCAGTCTGGAATTGGTGGAAATCTTCATGGTGGGCACGGGAGATGCGAAGGGGGTTCCGCGTCCTGTGGTAAACAGAACGATGTGGGCACCTGCTGCCGCCAGTGCTGTAGATGCCACCAAGTCGTTGCCCGGTGCACTCAGCAGATTTAAGCCCGGTGTAGTCACCTGCTCGCCATACTGCAACACACCCTTCACCGGTGCGCTACCGGATTTCTGGGTGCATCCCAGGGACTTGTCCTCCAAAGTGGAGATGCCTCCCTTTTTGTTACCGGGAGAAGGATTCTCATAGATGGTCTGGTCGTGACGCTTGAAATAATTCTTAAAGTCATTGATCAGGCACACTGTTTTATCAAATAATTCCTCGTTGGCGCAACGATTCATGAGAATGGTCTCTGCACCAAACATTTCGGGTACTTCCGTTAAAATGGTGGTACCTCCCTTGGAAATCAACAGGTCGGAAAAACGACCTACCAAAGGATTCGCAGTGATGCCGGAAAGGCCATCACTACCGCCGCATTTCATACCGATAATCAATTTGCTGACACTGATGGGCTCCCGTTCAAAGCCTGCCGCATAGTCGATCAGACCCTTGATAAGCTCTACGGATTCTGCGATTTCATCCTCGCACTCCTGTGCCACCAAAAACTTCACACGGTTCTCGTCATATGCTCCTATGTAAGGTTTCAACACATCAATATTACTGTTTTCACAGCCAAGACCCAGCACAAGCACACCGCCTGCGTTGGGATGGTTTATCAAATCTGCCAAAATCTGACGGGTATATTCCTGGTCGTCGCCCATCTGGGAACAGCCGTAAGGATGGGGAAATGCGATTACTTCGCTGACGCTTCCTTTCACAAACGCATTGGCCTGTTTTGCAATGGCTGTTGCCACATTGTTCACGCAACCCACGGTGGGAATCACCCAAATCTCATTGCGCACGCCCACCTTGCCGTCGGGACGGTTGAAGCCCATAAAGGTCACATCTTCCGTAGTGGTCTCGTTGATGGCAACAGGCTCATAGGTATACTCCAATAAATCGCCCAAAGCGGTGCCTACATTGTGGGTGTGAATCCAACGACCTACCTGAATATCCTCTTTGGCGTTGCCAATGCGGTAACCGTATTTGATGACCTCTCCGCCTTTAGCGATAGGCGCAATGGCCATCTTGTGACCTGCAGGGATTTCTTCTGCTGCTGATATCTCCTGGGTGGTGCCGTCCACTTCTACAGAAATCGCTTCCCCTGCAGGAATCGTCTGAAGTGCTACCACTACGTTGTCGTTGTCGTTGATCTTTAAGAAAGTTTGCATACTGCTGTCCTCATCCCGTTTGCTTTGATATCATCCAAATAAGCAACCACCGCCTGAGTGAGGCCGGGCACTTCGTTTAAGTTCTGACCGAAGAAGGTCTCGTTGCCCAGGAATGCAGATACAAAGTCTGCGGTTGCTTTTTCACAATTGTCACGGAAGAATTCCAACACTGCCATATCGTCCATGATGTTGTATTCTTGTCCGTCTCTGTGGCCAATCAAAGCCTTATCGCAGATTTCCGTGCCGGTGTAGAATGCCATCAATGCTGCCAGAGAGAAGGTCATATGCTCAGGCAATTTGCCAAATTTCTCCACATATCCCAACAAGCTGGGCATACATCTTGCTCTCCACTTGGAAACGGAGTTTAGGGAGATGGACAAAAGCGCATGCTTTACGTAAGGGTTATTGAAACGGGTGATCACTGCCTCTGCAAATTCCTTCAGTTCTGCCTCGGGCAAAGTCAAAGTAGGAATCACTTCGTCAAAAATGGTCTTGGTCATGAAGTTACAGATATCTGCGTCATCCATGGACTCTTTTACCAAATCGTTGCCGCACAGATAGGAAGCCAATACGAAGGAAGTATGAGCACCATTCAGGATACGTACCTTTCTCTGCTTATAAGGCTTCTGGTTGTCGGTGAAAATCACGGGAAGCCCAGCCTCAGGAAGAGGGAACTCCTTGCTGATGTCCTTGGCACTTTCGATGACCCAAAGAGCGAAAGGTTCGCCGGTGACCATGATGCGGTCTTCGTAGCCGAATGCCTCCCACTCCTGTGCCTCGGTGTCACGGGGATAACCTGTGACAATGCGGTCTACCAAGGTGGAGGTAAAGATACAAGCCTCATCCACCCACTTCTTGAAGGCATCGCCCAGATTCCAAAGGTCAATCAACTGCATCACGCATTTCTTCAGCATAATACCATTGTCGTCAATCAGCTCCACGGGAAGCATCACCAGACCCTTTTCCATATCGCCGCCGAAGGTCTCAAATCTGTGATACAAGAACTTGGTCAACTTGCCGGGGAAGGTCTTAGGAGGATTCAACTCGAACTTGTCGGTATCATCAAATACGATACCAGCCTCGGTGGTGTTGGAAACCACGAATCTCAAGGTGTCGATTTCTGCCAATCCCATGTATTTTTCATACTCGTTGTAAGCGTCCACAGCATCTGCCACGCTGGTCACCTGTCTGTTCAAAATCTTCGCTTCGCCGTCCACGATACCGCGAAGGGATACCGTATACTGGCAATCCTGTTTATGGAAATTATCCAAATTGCCAAACTCGATGGGCTTGATGAGTACGATGTCACCATCAAATTTGCCCTGCTCGTTGGCAATGTCAATCATATAGTCTACGAATGCGCGGAGGAAATTACCCTCGCCAAACTGAACCACTTTTACGGGGCGATTCTTTTTCCCTGTCATCTCTTTGTTTAATACCTGCATATTTTCTCCCTTCTGCCTGCTTTCATCCGCAGGACGGCGCCTATTTTTCAACCCTCTTTGGACGCCCTGTTTGCACTTTCGAAAATGCAAATTTATACAAATACAATTGTACCCTTTAGGGGGGCTTTCGTCAATAACACAATTCAAGCAAAATATATGACAATTAAAGCAAAAAAGCACCTTCCAAACAATTTGTGCTTGAAAAACCATACTTCTGACTCTATAATCAAAATATGTTCTATAAACAGTAAAAAAGGGCTTGCGCCCTACCGATATCATGGAGGATGGAGAATGAAAGCATTCATGGACAAGGATTTCCTGTTGGAAACCAAAACCGCAAAAAAACTGTATCACAATTACGCAGAGGTTACTCCCATTCTGGACTACCACTGCCACATCAACCCGAAAGAAATCGCCGAGGACAGACAGTTCGAGAATATCACTCAGGTATGGCTGGGCGGCGATCACTATAAATGGCGTTTTATGCGTTCCAACGGTGTGGATGAAAAATACATCACCGGCGACGCTTCCGACTACGAGAAATTCTGTAAATGGGCAGAGTGCCTGGGCAAAGCCATCGGCAACCCCCTCTTCCACTGGAGCCATTTGGAATTGCAGAGATACTTCGGCTACCACGGTGTGCTCAGCGCCAAGACCGCTGATGAAGTATGGAATCTGTGCAACAAGAAATTGGCCGACCCTTCCATGAGCGTGCGCAACCTAATCCGTCGCAGCAATGTGACCTTGATCTGCACCACCGATGACCCCATCGATACCTTGGAATGGCATAAAAAGATTGCTGAGGACGACAGTTTCGAAGTGAAGGTACTTCCCGCATGGAGACCTGACAAGGCCATGAACATCGAGAAGCCTGAATATTTGGATTACTTGGCAAAATTGGCAGCCGCTGCAGGGATGGAAGAAATTAAGACCTTCGAAGATTTGAAGGCAGCACTGAAGGACCGTATGGCATTCTTCGCTTCCATGGGTTGTAATGTGTCCGACCACGCTTTGGAGTATGTGATGTATGCTCCTGCTTCTGAGGACGATATCGAGAAGATTTTCTCCAAGAGATTGAAGGGCAAGGACATCAGCAAGGAAGAAGAATTGCAGTTTAAGACCGCATTCATGCTCTTTGTAGGCAAGGAATATCATAAGTTGGATTGGGCAATGCAGTTACACTATGGTTGCAAACGCGACAATAATACTTTGATGTATGAAAAACTGGGTCCCGATACCGGTTATGACTGCATCAACAACTATGCACCTTCCGCACAGATGGCTGATTTCCTGAATGCTTTGATTATCACCGACGAGCTGCCCAGAACTGTTCTGTACAGTTTGAACCCTAACGACAATCAGTCCATCGGCACCATCCTCGGATGTTTCCAGGATTCCACTGCTGTGGCAAAGATTCAGCAGGGTAGCGCATGGTGGTTCAACGATCACAAGACCGGCATGCAGGACCAGATGATTTCCTTGGCAAATCTTGGAAACCTGTCCGGATTTGTAGGAATGTTAACCGACTCCAGAAGCTTCCTGTCCTACACCAGACATGAGTACTTCAGACGTATCCTCTGCAACCTGATCGGTAACTGGGTGGAGAACGGCGAGTTCCCCGCTGATATGGATATCCTGAGTGAGATTGTGAAGAACATTTCTTACTACAATGCGAAGAAGTATTTTAAGTTTGAGATTTAGGAAATGCGACTTTGAAAATATGATTTGAAATTGAAAACCCCAGCCAACTATGGTTGGGGTTTTGTCATAGATGCCCGGCCTTGCGGTCGGGCATTCTTGATTTACATATTGTTTCGTTGTGAAAAAATCTTGTTGGATGAATTAGTTCTTGTCTAATTAATATTCCATGGCCTTCTCTTCGCCATTCATGACGCGGAGGGCGCCCTGAGTCAGAGCCAACAGTTCGTCCTCGCCGGGATATACGGTGAAGGGTGCGATGAATCCTGCACGTTCCTTCAAGCCTTCGATTACTACGTCATTGTATGCAATACCACCGGTTACGATGATCTGGTCTACTTTACCCTTCAATACAGTGGACATAGCACCGATATCTTTGGAAACCTGATACAGGAATGCTTCCATGACAGCTGCAGCCTTTTCGTCTGTTTCCGCCATCTTTCTCACCTCGCGGAAATCTGTGGTGCCAAGGTAAGCATTGATACCACCCTTTCCTACGATTTTGCTGTATACTTCTTTCTCGGTGTATTTGCCGGAGAAGCACATCTTAATCAACGCACCACTGGGCACTGCACCCGCACGCTCAGGTGAAAATGCGCCGTCGCCGTCCAATGCGTTGAATACGTCTACAATCTTGCCACCTTCATGAGCACCTACGGAAACACCACCGCCCATGTGAACCACGATGAGACGAAGCTCGTTGTAGGGCTTGCCGATTTCTTTTGCATATCTCTTTGCCACTGCCTTCTGATTCAGCGCATGGAAAATACTCACGCGGGGAAGTTCAGGAACACCGGAGATTCTGGCAACGGGTGCCAACTCATCTACTACCACGGGGTCTACGATGTAAGCAGGTACGCCAATGGTGTCTGCGATTTCTTTTGCCAAAATACCACCCAGGTTAGAAGCATGCTGTCCCTGCACACCTTTTTTCAGGTCTGCAAGAAGGGCGTCTGTCACTTCATAGGTACCGCCGGGGATGGGCTTCAACATACCGCCACGGCCTACCACTACATTCAGGCTCTTCATATCGAAGTTTTTCTCAGCAAACAAATCCAAAATAATCTGCTTACGGAAATCCTTCTGGTCTACGATGCTTGCATATTGTGCAATTTCCTCTGCGCTATGACGCAGGGATTCCTCAAACAGTAAGGTCTCATCCTCAAATACACCAATCTTGGTGGAGGTGGAACCGGGGTTGATGATTAAACTTTTGATGGACATATGTTTTTCCTCCGTTTTATTGATTACTTGCTACCACTGCTGCCAAAGCGATGGAATTTACTTTGGTCTCGAAACTGTCGGAACGGCTGGTCAAAATCACGGGCACCTTGGTACCGGTGAGGATACAACCATTCTTCATATCGGTCATGTGAACGATGGCCTTGTACACCAAATTTCCTGCGTGAATGTCAGGGAACAGAAGCACATCTGCATCGCCCTGAATCTTTCTGTCGGTAGCGCCCTTGTGCAATGCTGCTTCGGGATCGATGGCCAAATCCAAGGAAAGAGGTCCGTCGATGATACAGTCTGTAATCTGTCCTTCCTCGTTCATCTTGGTAAGCTCTGCTGCTTCCACGGTAGCGGGCATCTTAGGATTCACCACTTCCACTGCTGCCAGAGGAGCCACCTTGGGCATATCCACACCACAAGCCTTGCATACGGGGATGGTGTTGTTGATGATATTTACCTTATCCTCCAGGGTGGGGTATGTCATGAATGCCACGTCTGTGAGGAACAACAAATGGTCAATGCCAGGGATGTCAAACACACATACATGGGAAAGAGGATTGCCGGTACGCAGGCCCACTTCCTTGTCCAATACGCTCTTTAAGAAGTTTTTGGTGTCTACCAATCCCTTCATATACATATCTACTTTACCATCGTGTGCCAGTTTCACTGCAGTCAATGCTGCCTGCACCATATCGGGCTCATGGATGATTTCATAATCTGTGAGGTCCATCTCCAGGGATGCTGCAATTTCGCGAATCTTGGGCTCGTCGCCTACCAGAATCGCATCTGCGATGCCTCTCTTCTTTGCTTCTCTTACCGCTTCCAAAACAGCGGAATCCTGTGCTGCTGCCACAGCCACGGTTTTCTTACCGCATTTGTGTACTTTTGCAATGATATCTTCAAATTTCATCTTGGTTCCTTTCCGCTCACAGATAGGATGCACTGTGGCGATTTGTCTTTTTTTCTATCACGAAGCGGTAGTTTTCGATGTAAGTACCGCGTACGCGAAGAATCCGTGTACGGATTCCATCTAGTTCTTTATAGTAGCACTTCGGGTGGGAAATTGCAATATGTCCGCCAAAGAATCCACACGGGCGTGCAAATATTTTGACAATTCCTCATCAGGCTCCGTCAAATCCGGCACCATGATGACATTGCAGCCTGCCCGATAGGCAGATTTCACCCCATTGGGGGCATCTTCTACGGCGATGCAGTTCTCAGGTTTTATGCCTAATTGTTCACAGGCGTATAGATATACATCCGGTGCAGGTTTCCCCCGCTCCACCATATGGGCACTGACCAGTTTGTCTAAGTAAGGATAAAGGCCCGTCGCCTTCAGCTCCGGTTCGGCAATTTCCAACCTGGTGGCGGTAGCAACCGCTACGGTTAGTCCGCGCCGTTTTAATTCTGCCAGTGTCTCCAATGCACCGGGTTTGACAGGAATGCCGTGCTCCTGAAAGTAGGGCGCCATCAGTGCGTTGCGCCGCTCTCGAATGGCGTTTACATCTACATCCTCACCGAACCATTCCTTGATTTGTGCTTCCCCGAAGGGCTTGCCCAAACTGCGCATAGTAAGCGCCTGTTCTTTGGTCATGGGAATGCCCAGCTCTTTGGTGGCTTGCAGCCAATATTTTTGATATACTCTCTCGGTATCTAATAGGGTACCGTCCATGTCGAAGATGACGGCTTGGAGGTTAGTGATGGATGTCATATAAAGTTGCTCCTTTTCAGTCTCATTTCTCGTCAAATCATATGATGTGGTTGTCCTTCAAAAATGCAAGAAATCCTTCACATCCCACCATAACATCTCGATAAGTTGCATCAAAATCACCGGTGTACCAGGGATCGGCTACATCGTTTTGACTGCCGACGAAGGATAATAACTTGTACATCTTTCCCTCCGGATCTCCGCCTGCAATGCGTTGCATGTTGCGGATGTTGGCGCTGTCCATGCCAATAAGGTAGTCGTAGGTCTCATAGTCTGCAGGTGTCATCTGCACTGCTCTGTGGGGGACCACAGGGATGCCTTCCTGCCGAAGTTTATTCACCGTACCGTAATGGGGCGGATTGCCAATCTCCTCCCTGCTGGTTGCCGCGGAATCGATGGTGAAGAGATGGGATATATTCTGTTGATTGACCAGGTGGGTCAGAATGGACTGAGCCATGGTGGAACGGCAGATGTTGCCGTGGCAGATGAATAATACTTTTATCATATATCTAAAACTCCTTGAAAATGCTGATTTTCCTTGATTTTACGCTACTTTTCGGCATTTCTACGACAGAGGCATCACAACCATAACTTGGTATAACTACGCCTATTTTGGCTTGTTTTTGCCATCATTTGTCGTAAATTCTGTCGTAAATTCAAAAGATTTACGACACGCACCTTTTACGGTGCGTTGTCGATTTCTTAGAAGCGATACCTACTACTTTCTGCATTTCTTCCTCTGCATCATCGTAATTCAGGTGGGTGTAAACATTCAACGTTACACTGATGTCACTATGACCCATAATATATTGAAGCGTCTTCGGATTCATTCCGGACTTCGCCATATTAGAACAGAAAGTATGCCTGCAAACATGAGGAGTAACTTTCGGCATTTGTACTCTGTAAATCTTGTTGTACTTCTCACGGATATGCTGAAATATTTCTCCCAGTGAAGTGCCACCATCGGTCTGTCGTTCTTGTCCAGAAACAGAAATCCGCTGTACCCATCTACCATAGGCTCAACCTTTGGGTTCTTTCTGTTGGCAAGAATACGCTGAAATGCTTCCTTCACTTCCGGTGTCATCGGCACCATGCGTTCGTCACTTTCTGTCTTGGTATCTTCAATAATATATTTCATATCTCTGGTTCTTTGAAGCTGATGATCCACGATGATTCTGCGGTTCTCAAAATCAAGGTTTTTCTTTGTCAGTCCAACAAATTCAGAAATACGGAGTCCTGTCTTAAACAGGATATAGATACCGTCATAGTACTTGCAGAAATGCTTGTCGTTCTTCACAAACTCCAAAAAATCTCTTTCCTGCTGTCGTGTGATAGCTTCTCTTGTGACACTATCGTTCACAACAACAGTGTTCAGCTGGAACTCAAACGGATTCTTTACCAGCAAATCATCATCTACCGCCATCTGAAAGGCAGGTCTTACAACACCACGGATTGTATGGATGGAACTGTAACCTCGCCCATCAATCTGCTGCATCTTTATCAACCATTCCTTGGCATCGGATACCTTAATCTTGTCAATCCGTTTCTGCCCAAAGGCTTCTTTCTTAATTACATTGACCACAAATTTATAATTCGACCTTGCGACCTTGTGTTATGACGGACACCAGTTTTCTGTGAAATATACTTTTCCACCAGTTACAGAACTGTGAAATTACCGCCATCCGGTGTGATATTGCTGTTTAAGTCCTTTTGAATCTGCTTAATCTTTTCTCGCAGGGAAATATCATCACGCTTTCCTGACGGAACTCGGTCAGTCGGTGTGAGTTTCCAACTGTACACCGTCTTTCTCTTGCCCCATGCATCATGATACTTATATTCATATTTCCCGTCTTTGCGCTGGCTCTCTCCATTAAATAACTTGCGACCTTTATTGTCTCGTCTTACTTCTGACATTCAGTTCTCCTTTCTATCAACCTAACTGTCATAGAAAAGAGCCAAGCTATGATATACATATAATATCATAAACTTGGCTCTGAATCTATCGTGTATTTGCCGTTTTTATATGGCAGATAATTTTTCATCTACATATTGTTCAAACACCCTGCGCTTGATCTGAGGTCTTGAACCATTCCAGAGAATGAACTCTGCATCGGGATTCTCATCAATCAGCTTTCGCAGCTTTTTATCTCCGATGTGAAAATATTTTGCCGCTTCCTGCACGCTCAGAGTGTATTTTCTCCAGACAGGAATATTATACTTATCTGCATTATGATTCTGTTCTTTCACCATAGGCACTTACCCCTTCTTTTTCCACACAATCTCATAGCCCAGCACATCTGCCAGTTCCACGGCTTCCTTATAGCGCAGCGTTTCTCGATGGAGCTTTCCCGATAGGTTTGAAATACTTCTGCTCCATCCATACTGCTGTTCCAATTTTCCCAACACATCCTGCATGGTTACTCCCTCGCACACAAGATGTGATTTCACTTCATTTCGTACGTTCATTTTCGCTTACCTCCGTAAAAAGAGCCTTTCAAGAGGAAATGACAACGAAGTTCGACAACCGACCTTAACAAACTGCCAAATCCTAACACAAAGCTCTGTAACTATATTTCTATTCTTTTTATAATTATGAGTTGTTTTGGTTGCCAAAGTAGAAAATTCCTTGAAAAATAAGGATTTTTCCAGACAACCAAATCGCAACCCGACGGCATTTTAGCTGGCAATTTACTCTGTATTTCCAAAAGGCAGCTCCATCTGTTTGGCTTCTTCCTCCGTCAGTTCCACAAACCCGTCTAAAGAATTGGTTTTAGTTGCCACGGTCTGGTTGTCACGCTCCCAGCCTTTTTGCCTACCATATCCAGCAAAATGCCTTGGGTTCGTAAACTGCTTCCATCCCAAAATGGAGTTGTTCATAATATCGTTGATTTCACGGATTTCCCATTGCTACGGCTCATCAAAGGGATGATTCAGAGCTTCCTTGTAAAGCATTTTCGAGCAAACCATATTTCCCTTATAGTTATCCAAGAATCCCTGAATCATGCCTGCTTTTGTATCTTCCGGCATGAACTGCTTCTGAAATTCTTTCAGATATTGTTCCATTTCCTTTGAAAGGGAAAGCCGATACTTTTTGCTTCGATAAATCACCATAGCTTCTGCCCACATCTGCTCGATATAGGCTCTGGATGCCTTTTCGTCTTCCATAATGTGTACCTCTGCCTTTTCCGGATAGACCATAATAGGAAGAAATCTGCGATTTCCGGTGCGGTCAAGGGACAGAAAATCCAATGTATTGGAAGTGCCACCGAACACGCACTGGCGAAGCCTGTCATCCGGCTGCTTATCATAAGGAATTTTATAAGTTTCCTTTTGGCGGCTGAGGAACGATTTAATATCCTCAATGCTTTTTGCATTGGCTGTGGCAATCATCTCCGACATTTCCACAATCCAATGCCCTTGCATTTTACGGAACACATTGTCATCCTCCAGCTTTTTTAAGTCATCTGTAAACCACTCATCTTTTATTGCAAGAAAACGAAAGAATGTGGACTTACCTGCGCCTTGCCCTCCCACAAGACACAACATCATTTCAAATTTGCATCCAGGGCGAAAGATTCTGTGAATGGCACCCAGCATAAACAACTGCATCGCTGTACTGGTATATTCGTTCTTTTCCACTCCAAGAAAATGTGGCAAGGCA
>JAFQIE010000031.1 GCA_017397645.1 Lachnospiraceae bacterium
CCCTCGAAAATGCCATCTTTGGATACCACCTGAGATACATTTTTTGTTGCAGGATCTGTCCAGCTGTACTTTTCCGTTACTATTCCCGACAATTTGTCCCCAATATTCATATCATTGTAGTTTTCATCTACATAGATAGTGCGATTTGATTCAGTGGACTCTGTAGCAGACTCTGTGGGCTCTGCAGTAGAATCTGTATCAACCTGTTCTTCTGCTTCCGTAGCATATGCCGTCTCCACATTGCCCGGGAAAGGCACAGCAGACAGCACCAAGCTTAGCACAAGAAGCAGTGCCAGTTTCCTGTTACTAAAAATTTTCATAATTTTACCCTCCTTACATTAACATCTAGTTTCCTGCTTTTAGAATAGTTCAATTTTTTTAAGGTTTCCTTAATAATATTGACTTTTTTTTCGAATATCTTGATTTTCTTGGGCAGATTATTGTAATATAGACGTATCATCGAGTGTTCCATGCAGGGACTTGCAGCATACTTTCGGGTCCTTGCACAAAACTACCGCAGAAACAGGAGTACAACTATGAAGTCCATCATAAAGAAAGAAGAGACATTTACTCACGTCGCAGCTCCCCCTAGGTCACCTATGCCCCATGTTCACTACCATAATGAACACGAGTTATATTATTTAAAAACAGGGAGCACCACCTATTATGTAGGGGACAAAATCTATCGTCTGCAGCAAGGGGATTTTATTTTTATCCCCAAGGGCGTGTTGCACAAAACAAATTACGAAGACAGTACATCTTGCGAACGTATGCATGTCTATATGGACGACTCCGTTTTTGACGCAAAATTACATGCAATCAAGGAAGAGTTACTCCATCACCACGTGATACAGGTACCCCCTGCTATACTGCCGGATTTGGAAACTGTATTATTGCGAATTCAGCAAGAATCCCTTCAACCGGACCTTCCTTATAGCTCCAATCTGCGCATCCTTTGTGTTAGGGAATTACTATTCCTTCTCTTCCGCCACAAACAAAACAACAAATCCACGCTATCACAAACCGACCGGCTGGTGTACGATGTTTCCAAATACATTGCATCTCACATACAACAGCCACTTACATTGGAGATTTTGAGCGTGGAATTCTCCACAAACAAGTTTTATCTTTCCAAGAAATTCAAAAATACCATTGGCATTGGTATTAGCGAATACGTCACCTATGCACGTATTACAAAAGCCGAGGAACTGCTGTGCGAAACAGATTTATCCATTACAGAAGTCGCACAACAGTGTGGATACAACGACAGCAATTATTTTTCCACGGTATTTAAGCGTGTGAAAGGGCTATCTCCCCAACAATACCGCAACACAAACATAGGTAAAGAACACTGAAAAAGCAGGCAATAAAAAATCTCCCAGGTGAAGGATTCTATCCAATTCACATAGGAGATTTTATCATCATCTATTTCATTCGTTTCTTCATTATAGTTATGTATAACTCATAGGATTGTGGTCTACATTATCTAATCCTAAGCCGCGCAGGTCTGCCATGGTGTTGTGCAATTCTGCATCGTAGAGTTTCCAAATGACGCGCAGACTCTGCAAAGAGGACCAGCCATCAGTGATGGGCTTTTTGCCGGTTTTAATGCAATCTACAAAGTGAAGCAGCTCAAACTGCGTATTCTTGCTTGTCACGTCTTCCGTCCATACCACCTTCATTTTCTGGTCAGAATGCTCTTCACCGGGAATGTGCTCCAAACTATCGCTGTAAACACGAATTTCCTTGTGGCTTCTATCGTATTCGATCATACCCTTTTCTGTCTGAATCTGGAAATCATATCCCATACGGGTGCCGCGTGCGCCCCAGGTACCACCGTGATAACCAACTGCACCATTTTCAAACTTCATAACCACAGCACTGGTACCTTCCTTCAAAAGCCAGGGAGTACCCACTCTCGTTCCCACATGAGTACCTGTCACAGGATTACCCAGGAACCAAAGCATAACGTCGATGTAATGACAACCATGGCTGAACAACTGTCCGCCACCGATTCTGGCTGTACCGGTCCAATCATCCCAATTTGCAGGAGTCAGCTGCTCCGTCCAAACGGACATCTGGATAATCTTACCGAAGTCACCGCTGTCCACCATTTCCTTTAATTTCAAAATGCCGGGATAGAAGCGAACCGGATATGCGCACATCAGCACTACATTCTCCTGCTCACATTTTTCTATCAGGCTGATACACTCTTCTTCTGTATTACACAGAGGTTTTTCCATCAAAACATGCTTCTTGTGATCTGCGAAGAACATACCGCATTCATAATGCAGGTCATGGGGCAAAATCACCAACACTGCGTCTACTAAATCTACCATGGTGCGGTAGTCCGTGGTCACATAAGGCGTTTTACCCAATTCAGCTACAGCCTCTGCAGTCTTGGTTGCTCTTTCCTCGATCACATCGCAAACTGCAGTAATTTCCACTTCGTTTGTACATTTCAAAATTCCCTGTGCATGGGTTCCGGCCATGCCGCCACATCCAATAATTCCTAGTCTAATTTTGTCCATTGCATATTTTTCCTTTCCGTGATAGAATGCGTTTACATCGAACATCACGAGAAAATTATATTTTTTTTGTGTTTTTTTGTATTTAAAGAAAACCGAGCAGGATTTTATACAATTCTTACAACGCACAGGAGGAAATATGACGACATATATTCGAAATGAACTAGGTAACGTAATTGACGTTCGGTCCATCATAACGGTATTCCGTGCAGACCTGCAAAATACGAGTACAGTCGGAGAATCCCACGATTTTCCCGAGATATTTTATGTGGAGCAGGGACAGAGCCTGGTGTTTATCGATGGAAACGAAGCGACACTATCTGCCGGCAGTTTGGTCATCTACGGACCCAACACCTTCCACGGCAAAAAACAGCCCTATACCCCCGGCGGCATCGTAAATATTATCAGTTTTGAAACCCATTCTGACGTCATGGCTCGCTTGTACAACCGACCTATTAAGCTAAATCCCAGACAACGGGAACGCTTCGAAGCAATCGTTGCCAGGGGACAATCCCTATTTAAGCGCACAGAAGAGGATGAGTCCATACGGGGAATGCATCTTATTTCCGGCGCCGACCCCAGAGATGTGCAGCAACTTAAGAATCTGCTGGAGATGTTTTTATTAGATATCTCCATGGGTACAGACCAGAAGGATGGTCTAACCTCCTATTCCAGACAGGAGCAGCTGTACGAACAACAAATGGAACATCTGACCACCTTCCTGTTGGAGAATATCGACCAAAATCTATCGTTAAAGCAAATGGAGGACGCCTTGTGGTTAAGTGAATCCAGTTTACGGCGGTTGGTACAGCGTTGTAAGGGTTGCGGACCGGTTGCCTACTTCCAGGAGTTGAAAATTCGGGAGGCCAAACGCCTGATACAAGCCACTTCCTTAAGCATCACGGAGATTTCGGAGAAGCTCGGCTTCTCTACCATACATTACTTCTCCCGTCTGTTTCATGACAAGACAGGGATGTCACCCACAGACTACAGTCGTGCCGTTGCCGAAAAGCGCGAGAAATAATTCAAAGAGTAAATATTTATACATTCTTTCTTTTTATTTGTCCAAAAGTTTCAAATACTGTATTTTTATTGCGTATTTTTGTGCAACAAGATAATATGAAAATAGCAATTTAAGATTAAAATTTAGCAATTTACAATTAATGCACAGGAGAACAAATGTCCAATTATCATCGTCACAAACTTGATAGCGCGATTTCGGTTCAATCCATTATCACGGTGTATCATCTGGACTTGAAAAATACACAGGTAACATACGAATCCCACGATTTCCCCGAGATATACTATGTGGAGCAGGGCTCCAGCAAGGTATATGTCAATGGCGAGGAATTCTCTTTGGATGAAGGAAGTATGATTATCTACGGTCCCGACACTCTACATGGCAAGGAACAGGCGTATATTCCCGGTGGAATTGTAGGCATCATCAGTTTTGAAGCCGATGCCCCCGCGATGAGTGCTCTGTATAACCGCCCTATCCGTTTGAACATACGCCAAAGGGAACGATTCGAGGCTTTGGTTGCAAAGGGGCAGTCCTTATTGCAAACCGACGAAGGCGGTTGTCCCACCAAAAAAGTGTTTATCATGAACAGCGTAGACCCCAGAGAAACACAACAACTAAAGAATCTTCTGGAATTATTTCTAATAGAACTCTCCTACGGAGAGGAAAAAAGAAGTTCTCAGAATTACGGGACAAATCACAGTCGATTCTACCAACAGCAAATGGAGCATTTGACTGCTTTCCTATTAGATAACTTAGACAAGAATCTTACGATAAAAGACATGACGGCAGCCCTTTGGATCAGTGAATCCAGTTTACGCCGTCTGGTGCAAAAATATAAAAGTTGCGGTCCCATCGCCTATTTCCAGGAATTACGGATGAGGGAAGCCAAAAACCTCATTCAAACTACAGACCTCAGCATGACAGAAGTTGCAGAACAATTAGGGTTCTCCTCTCTCCATTATTTTTCCAGGACCTTCCGCAATAAAACCGGAGAAACACCTACCGATTACGCAAAAATGGTCAGGAAACAATAGGAACTTCATAAAAACTGCGAAAAGCCATTGATCCTTATTTCAATGGCTTTTTTTGTATCATATCTTGACCGATATGTGAAAATCTGTGGACGCTATGCTAATTGTAACCAAAAAGAGATTTTGATAAAATTGTTATATATTATTGTAAAGAATGAGGTGGAGTATGTCCATTTATCTTGCCATCGATTTAGGTACAACGGGATGTCGGAGTATTCTTTTCGACCAATCCCTTCATATTGTAGGTTCTTCTTATCAGGAATACGGACTGATTATACCACAGGAGGACTTCGTGGAACAGGACGCTGAGCTTTGGTGGAAGCTGACCTTGGATACCGCCAAAGGCGCGATTCAAAATGCCGGTATCCGTCCCACAGACATTGCTGCTATCTCCATCAGTTCTCAGGGCATTTCCTTTGTCCCGGTGGACAGAGAGTATCGTCCTTTGTACCACGCGATTTCCTGGCTGGATACCCGTGCAACCAATCAAACTGCACAGTTATCCGAAGAGCTTGGCGATGAAAATATCTTTCTGCACACAGGTAAGCCCAACGATGCATGCTATACCTTACCGAAGCTGATGTGGTTTCAGGAGAACCATCCTGATGTATTCGCGCAGACTTACAAATTCTTAATGCCCATGGATTACCTGATTGCCAAATTCACCGGTAATTGCGTCACAGACCACTCCATGGCTTCCGGAACCTTAATGTACGACATTCGTAACTGTTGCTGGAGCAGCGGTATTTTAGATAAATACAATGTTCCCATAGAAAAGCTGCCACAGATTGCCTATAGTGGAACATGCGCCGGTAAAGTGACGGCGGAGGTTTGCTCAGAATTGGGCCTTTCCCCGGACTGCGTCGTGGCCGTGGGTGCACAGGACCAGAAATGTGCCGCCCTTGGCGCCGGATTACAAACCGGTACCCTGACGCTGTCTTTAGGCACAGCAGGCGCTATCACGAAATTATGGGACGCACCATGCATTGAACAATGCACAAAGGTAGGTTGGTGTGGTTACACACGCCCGGGAGCCTGGGTCACAGAGGGAGTCATCAATACAGCAGGTACCTGCTTAAGATGGGTGCGCGATATATTTTTCCCGGGAGAGGATTATGACACCATAAATAAAGAGGCAAAGGATGCCCTTGAACAGGGTGCTTCTCTCCTCTTCTATCCTTATATGAATGGACCTTCCGGGCCGGAGTTTTATCCGGATGCGCAAGGCGTGTTCTACGGGATGCACTTAGGGACCAAACGCGGGCATTTTGCGGCAGCAGTGATGGAAGGCATTGCATTCCAAACCCGCATTTTATTAGAAGCGATGGATGAGAATGGTTCTCAACAGCACATGGTACTTTTCGGTGGCGGAGCCAAGAGTCCTCTCTGGTGTCAGATCATTGCGGACATCACAGGCAGAACCATCCACGTACCTAAGACGGAGGAAGCCGCAGGAGCCGGAGCTGCCATACTGGCTGCAAACGCTTGTGGCGTCACACTTTCCGGTCTGCCCATCAGCAAAACCTATGAACCCTCATCGCGCAGGTTGGCATATGAGGAAAAATATCTGAACTACCGTAAGATAGAAAAAAAACTTTGGCAGGAGGGCTAACCCTTGATTTACATAAAAAACGCAAAAGCAGTGTTAGAAGACAGCATTCTTGACAATGCCGTCCTTCAGATAAAGGATGATCGCATTGTAAAAGTGGGCACGGAAGAAAGCATACCAATTCCTTCAGGCACTCCGTGCATAGATGCGGAAGGCGCTTATATTGGTCCCGGTTTTGTGGATATTCATGTGCACGGTGGCAACGGCACCATGTTTTTTGAAGCTCCGACGCGGACTGCAAAGCATTTTCTGATGCATGGTGAGACCACGGTTTTGCCCACCCTATACTATGATTTACCCAAGGCAGAGTTTTTGGAAGCCATAGCCAGAATCCAATCCGCCATGAAGTCACCCGGTGGTGAAAGCATTGCGGGCTTTTATATGGAAGGTCCCTATATGAACCCCAAATATGGTGCCTGTGCGGACAAGAACTGCTGGAGTGGCGAAATACGTCTCCAAGACTACCACGAATTGGTGGACCGCGCCGGTTCCGACGCAAAGGTTTGGGCAGTGGCTCCGGAACGGGAAGGCATTGAGGATTTTGTCAAATATGCGAAAGAAGTCTACCCCGACGCTGCCATCTCCGTAGGTCACAGCGAAGCAAATCCTGACCAGATTGCGGCCCTCAAGCCCTATGGTCTTGCCCTACAAACCCATTGTATGAATGCCACCGGTCAAAACAGTGACTGGCTGGGCACCAGAGGATGTGGCCCCGATGAGGCGTGCTTGCTGGACGATGATATGTATGCCGAAATCATCTCCGACTCTATGGGAATACATATCAATCCCCATCTTCAAAAATTGATATTGAAGGTAAAGGGAACCGATAAAGTAATCCTCATAACAGACAGTTTTGCCGGCGATGGCGAGCCGCCTGAAAATCTATCCCACGTGACAGATTTGACCTTTGACTCCAACGGCAATCTCTGCGGCAGCCGGTTAACCATGGACGCCGCAGTACGCAATGTAATGAAGCACACCGATTGCAGCATTGTACAGGCCTTTCGTATGGCCTCCTACAATCCCGCCCGTGCCATTGGTATGGACAAAGAAATCGGTTCTATTAGTCCCGGCAAGAAAGCAAATCTGGTCTTTTTAGATTCGGATTTACAGATAAAAAAAGTAATGCTGAACGGAATCGTTCAGTAAGATAAGAAAGGATGAGAAACATATGCTGAAAGCTGCTATGAAACGGGTGGATATCACTCCCCCCACCGGTCTGGAATTGGCCGGATATCCCCACTATCCCCGTTATAACACGGGAGCACACGACCCCTTATATGCTGCGTGTATGTATTTAAATAATGGTACGGAAGAAGTAGTTATGGTCACTTTGGACCTGCTGTTCTTCTCCAAAAAACATGTTGCAAAGACCCGCCACCTCATCGAAACCACTTGCGGTATTCCCGGCGACCATGTGATGATTAGCTGTAGCCATACCCACTCCGGGCCTTGGGCTTCCGGTCGACTGGACATCGAAAGCTTGGAGGCAGGCAAGGAACAGCCCCATGAGTATGTACAGAGCCTGATTGAAAAAATCGTAGGAATCGTGACAGAAGCAAAACAGGATGCCTTTGACGCCAAATTTACCTATGGTACCTCCCTCTGTGGTGCCGAATCCGGTGTGGGCGGTAACAGACGTCTTCCCGGCGGTCCTCATGATCCGTTGGTGAGCGTTATGGCGATTCAAGATGCTGCCGGAAAGGTGCGCGGTATGATGGTGAACTATACCCTCCACCCCACTTTCATTCACGAGTGGAGTGAGGTCTGCACCGCCGACTATCCCTGCTACCTTAAATTGCAACTGGAAGAATTGGAACCGGGCGTGATTGTAGGCTTTTCACAGGGTACCTCCGGCAACCAGTCCAGCCGCTATTATCGTCAGGGCGAAAGCTACGACGAAGCAGAACGGGTGGGCAGATTGTTGGGCAAGGCAGCTCATAAAGTATTAGAAAAGGCACAGTGGGAGGACGATATCTGTATCGCAGTGGCTTCTGATTCCCACGAATTGGATTTGCGTGATTTTGGTACAGAAGAAGAACTACGTGCCAAGGTGGCAGTAGACGAAGCAAATTATAAGGAGTTGTTCGCAAAATACGGCAACTCCACCAATCGTGATGAGTACTATCTGTGGCAGAATGCCAACCTGAAGTTGTTGGGTTCGGAAGATCAGTTAGGCTACATCGTGATGCAGAAAAACGGCACAAAAATCGAGTTGTTGGATGACGAGGGTCCCGCAGAAGTGCAGGCATTCCGTCTGGGTGGCTGTTGTGTCATCGGTGTACCCGGAGAAGCTTTTGTAGAATTTGGTCTTTACCTGAAGGCTATGGCCGGCTTTGGCACCGTTATTGTGAATGAACTTACCAATGGTTGCCTCCCCGGTTATATGTACACACCGGAATCCCTGGTGACCGGCGGCTATGAAACCGACACCTCCATGTTAAGCGAGACCTTCGGTATCGACTTAATGAATAAGGCTTTGAAGATTGCCAGAGGATTAAAATAAAGATCTATACAAATATTCGAAAAGAAACCAGAAAGGGAAATCTTATGTTTAAAGAAACTTTTTCTCATGATTGGTATCCTTTTAAAAACCAATCCGAAATAGACAGAGTCCGTAAAATCACAAAGGAAGACATCGTTGCCATGAACGGCAAGCACCCTTCCAATCCCAATATCCAATTAGATGTCATCCGTAACGACGAATTTGAAATGATCATGCTCACCGATATGGTAAAGCGTATCGTGGATTCTGACCGCCTGGATCAGAAGTGCGTCATGATTATGTGTAATCCCTGCCCTACCTACCGTAAGGTGGCATACATGTTGCAACAGATGAAGGTCAACATGAGAAATGTTAAATTCTACATGATGGATGAGTGGGCAGACGAAGACGGTAATATTGCTCCTTTAAGTTACAAGGCCGGTTTCGGTTACGCATTTAATGAATATATGATTAAAAACATTCAGGGTCTTGGGTTCAAGGAAGAGAACTTCATTTACCACAGTGCCAAAAATACTCCTGATTTTTCCAAAATGTTGGAGGCAGACGGAGAGGCTGATATCGTCTATTCCGGTCCCGGCTGGCCCGGTCATTTGGCATTCATTGACCCTGTAGAGGATTGGTATAAGCCCACCATGGAAGAATATCTGGAACAGGGTGCAAAGGTAGCAAGCCTCCATCCCTTAACCATCGCACAAAACAGTTTGCATGGCGGTTTCGGTTGCTCCGGCGATATTTCCAAGGTACCTCCTAAGGGTGCTATGATGGGCCCCAGAGACGCCATGAAGGCAAAGAATGTACTGGATATGCACGGTATCACCACTGCCGGTTCCCATGTCACATGGCAGCGACTTACCTCCCGTCTGTGTATCTTCGGAGAACCCAGTCAGGAAGTGCCCGCCTCCATCTTGCAGTTACGTACCAATCCGACTCATATCATTATGAGCGAGAACTTAGCTTCCACCATTGAGCAGGATGATTTCTTCCAGTATTAAAATATAGACGTGTTGACGAAAGGATAATCCATATGTACATATACAGTAATGTGCCTGCAGGACTTTTATTTGTTAAAACCGAGAAAAAAACAGAAGGATTCTGCATTAAGGACAAGAACGAAATAGAGGTAATATGCCCCGTTTTGAAGATAACAGAAGAAACGGACGGCTTTTTGGCAATGCTGGATGCAGCATTGCTTACACCTTGGTCTATCGACAATCCGGTGCTGTACACTATTTTTGACGGAGAAGAAACCATACGTTTCGGCCATATGACCCTTTCTACGGTGCAGAATAAAATGGTGCTTCTCAACGGTTCCCCCGTTTACCTTAGAGGATACATCAGGGGTATTGTGGCCCATGAGCACCCCAATATGACCGGCGGTAGCGATTATGACGCTGCAGTAAAAAATATCAAACAAGCAAAAAAATACGGTTTCAATCTTGTAAGATTCCATTCTACGATTCCCTCTGAGGATTTCGTACGTGCCGCCGATGAATTGGGAATGCTTGTGCATGCAGAAATAGGCTTTGCTTATGATTACGACGAGCAGGGAAAAAAGAAAAACCTTGCCATGAACAACGATAAGTGGGGAGAGACCATACTAAAATTCAGGAACTCTCCTTCCCTTGCCATCTTCTGTATCGGAAATGAAATGCACAATTCGGGACATTACCCCGAGGTACACAGACTATATGAACAGGGAAAAGCGCTTGCCCCCAATAAGCTTATTATGGATAATTCCGGATGGGGCGAATATGACCGCACAAGTGCCGATATATTCTGCCAGCATATCGCATATTTCTTCCCTTACAAGCATCACGGCGATATGTTCATGAATGATGCGCCTTGGCATATCAATGGCTCATCCTATGATGAACCGATGAAAATTACCGGAGAGACAAGTAACGCCTCTGCGCAAATTCACCGTTACGCAGAGCCGCTGCGTCCTACCTTATCCCACGAAGCAATGCATTATATAGATGTTCCCGACTATGTGGCTATGAATGAAAAGTTCGATGCATTCGCCGCTAAAGTCGGCGAAAAGTACCTTGCGGACAACGGCATCGAAAAACCCCCGTATTTGACAACTTTGCCTGAACTGATAAAGCGCAAGGGTCTTGAAAAATATATGCCTGATTATATCAAAGCATCACGCAAGTGGAAACTTATGGCCACCAAAATGTTCCTGGAAAAGCTTCGTCTTTCAAAGCTGAACGGATTTGAAATGCTACAGTTTTCCGATTGTTTGAAATATGAAAACAAAAACGGTATCGTTGACTTTTTTGATGATGATAAGGGCATAGATCCCGTATGGATGCGTCGCATAAATGATGATTTGGTACTTCTTGCGGACAGAGAAAACGAATGGTACTTTGAAAACGAAAGCTTCAATGTGGATATATGCATCTCCGACTTTCTGCCTTCCCCTGAAATAGAGGGAACTCTTATCGTATATTTAGACGGCGAAGAGTTGTTCTGTGGCAAAAAGTATATGCTTGCAGGCGGACTGCAGACTTTGGCCCAGCTGAAAATAACCCCCAAGGTAACGGGCAGGGCGCACAGTGCTACCCTCAAAGCAGTATTTTCTTCCGAAGATATTACTGTTGAAAATGAATGGCAAATTTGGCTTTATCCTGCAACTAAGCAAACGACTTCTCCCGAAACACAGATTTCAAATGAGAGCCTCAAATCATATCTTTCCTCCGGAACAGAGGAAAGCGATGTATACGTTACGGATACCTTTGGTGAAAATGTTTTCGATAAGCTATCCGAAGGAAAAACAGTGGTTCTCTTCTACGAATACATGGCAGAGCGCAACAAGTGGCAGATGCAGAGCACACTGGAACGTTTCAAGCCTTGTATTTGGGACAGAGGAAGTAATTTGGGTGGCGTAATAGCCCATGAAGGTCTTAGAAAAGCTTTGGGAAGCGAAAAGTATTTCGACCTTAATATGCAGCCTCTGCTTGAAGGCGGTTACAAGGTAAATCTGGACCACTTCCCCTGCAAGGTAAAGGAGCATGTAATAGGTGTAGACAAACCTGTAAGAGACAGAATGAAGGGGCTGATCGAAGGAATTAAAACTTTCCAGGAAGACGACACCCTCCGCCGTTTCTCCCATTTATTCTCCTTTAAGGTAGGAAACGGAAATCTTATCGTCTGTACTTTTGCCTTGGATAAGTTTTCTGATCCCGTTGTATCCAATTTCTTATCATACTTTATTGATAACGCAAATGATTTTGTGTCAGAGTTTTCCATAGAAGAAAACGAATTCAGAAAGTGGCTTGATGAGACAAATGCCGCAGGCTTCCGTTCTGAGGACGTAATGAATTATTTCTGGCAAATAGATAATAAACCCGTTGAGGATACCCTTTTCTGGGAAGAAGCTCATGTGGATCTTTCAAAAAGAAGACGTTGAGCGATATAAACATACGATTTAAAAAGTTGTTTGTTACCCATTTAAAAAGGCAATATCATTCTCTATATTGGAATGATATTGCCTTAAGTTTAATTTATACAAATTTCCTTCACATTGAAATGCGTTATAATTTTTTTCGACAACCGTCAACAATAATATTCTGACCCGTCATATAACTTGCCTCCTCACTGGCAGCAAACAGCACAGCATTTGCAAGTTCCTCCGGTGTGCCTGCTCTACCAATATACGAGAGTTCCGTCATCGTATTCTCTCTGCCCTTCACCTCGATACTGCCGGGAGATACACAGTTTACGGTAATCCCTTTATCTGCAACTACCTTGGACAAAGCCTTTGTAAAGCTGATGATTGCGCCTTTTGACGCAGAATAATCCACGAAAAAGCTGATTCCATAGACCCCTGCCACAGAACCTATATTTACGATTCTTCCGTAATTATTCTCGATCATATTGGGCAAAACAGCGTGCGTGGTATACATACTTCCCAGAACGTTTATGTCAAAGGTCTGTTTCCACTCCTCTGATTTTGACTCAACAAAATCTCCACCGCGATATATACCGGCATTATTGACAAGGATATGTACCTGACCAAATTCTTGAATGGAATCCGCCATTGCTGCCCTTACAGCGTCTTCGTCAGAAATATCCAAAACTATGCTTTTTACTTTATTGCCATATTTTGCAATTTCAACTGCTGTTTGCTCTAACTGTTCCTCAAGAATGTCACTGATTACTACATTTGCACCTTTTTGCGCCATTTTCACGGCAATGGCTTTTCCGATTCCTCTTGCAGCCCCTGTGATAAAGGCTGTCTTTCCGCTAAAATTCATATCTTTTCTCTCCTTTATAAATAATCTCTATCTTATGAATCACAATAGTTCCATTCCGCTTTGAATTGCAGCGTTTTTCGTGTCCTTCTCACGAAAAACCTTCTTTGAATTCCTGACTTGCTCAAAAACCTCAAAATATCTGTTTCCAAACTCGTACAAAGACTGTGCCGAAAAATGAAGATTGTCAGGATTTGGCGTAAGCCCCTCTGCCGTTACAAAACCGGTCATTGGATTATTTTGCGCTATTCTTTCTAATGTCTCATTTATTTCACGATAACCTCTGCAGTCGGCGCCGGCATAATCGACCAAATAATCGCCCAGTCCTCCTATCAGGAACGGGACATCATGTAAGTCCAACTTATTTTTCAGTTCATCCACGATGCGCAAGAAACCTTGTTCATAGTTTGCGCGCAGCAATGGGTCGCTACAATCAGATTCACCCTGATGCCACAGAACACCTGCTATCGTGGATGTTCTTGATGCTAACTGCGCCTGATAAATGGCATGATCCAACAAAATTTCTCCGGGCTGCCATTGCCCTATTTTTGTTCCCCCATCAGCACAGCATATTAATCCCACATCCACATCGTACTTTTGGGCATACCGCTCAGCAAAGCGTTCTCCCAAGCTTACGCCCGAAAAACTACGGTCCGGATTGATGGGACGAAACATTTTCACCCAACGACCGTTTCTCAATACTTTTATATGGCTGTTGTCAACCTCCACTGCCTCGTGCAGATAACCTCGTCCTGCCATATTCGATTGTCCTATCAATAGAAACGAATGTATCATTTTTTCTCCTATAGTTAATCTCTCAGAACAAATCATCACGAACCGTCTTCATCGTACGAAGTAAAGGTTGACTCGATGTGGAATTGACATCATGCTCGTAGACACAAAGACTCATGCAGCATCCCAAATGCATCCCCAGTCTTCGATGCAGACTGCACTCGCCGCCGGACAGAAATAAAAATGGTGCACCCAATTCACGTTTTAATAAATCTGTAATCCTGAGGTTCTCAATTTGCTGCTCCATTGTGCCGGCACCTGTAACGATTTTGATAATATCAGCGCCTCTTCTCTTCTGTTCCAATGCTATTTCCAGAACGCGTTCTGCCGGCTCAAAATGAAAAACATGCGATGACATCAGCACTTCCTTGCCCATGCCATGTAACTTATCAATCAACTGCATCTGCTTTTGTATGGCGGTTTCGTCTTCTGTCAGTTCTTGTTCGTGTCTGCAAAACATATCACCCATAACGTCGCAAAGGGTGGCGCCATTTTCTGCCAGCATGATGAGCCCATCTGCCAATTCATCATCCGTACGCCCAGCATTATTATGCCTGCGGTAGTAGGTGACATAGCAGGGCTTATCCTTCATTTCACCAATAATCCGCCGAATCGTTTCCGGGTTATGGTACTCAGGTTTTAGTGACTCTACCTGTAGTCCAAAAGCATCCGCTCCCTGGTACAAAGCATTTCGAATCCGCCCTATTGCCACCTCAGGCGTCTCGCATTGTAAAATAACTGTAAGTAACGCTCTCTCGCGCCCTAAAAATGTCTTTTCCATTAAACCTACCCTCTATTCATGGCGTTTCTTCCACCATCTATCATAATATTTTCACCATTAATGAATTGTCCCTTTTCAGAGGCAATAAATAGAATTAAATCCACAATCTCCTGCGGCTCTGCAGCTCTGCCCACCAGGGTTTTCATCTTAGCCATATCCGGCCTTGTTAGTACCGGTCCCGGAGACACGCAAACGCATCGAATACCATACTTAGCCCCATACTGCGCAATCGACTTTGTCAGGCCATACATTAGACCGGCTTTGGACGTTGAATAATCCATCCCGTATCTGCTGCCTTCTGCACCTGTAATGGACCCTATATTAACGATTAGTCCGCTTTTCTGCTCTCGCATCTGTTTCAATGCTGCATGTGCAAAATAGAACGGGCCCTTCAGATTGACATCAATTCCCCAGTCATAAACATCGATGGGGACATCCGGGAACTCCGGATATTTCTTTGCGTCTACTTTCAGCACTCTGAATGCGGTACCTCCTGCGAAGTTTACCACGATATCAATGCTCCCCCATTCTGCGACAGCTCTATCGCAGGCGGCAGATACCTGTGCATAGTCCCGTATATCACATACGACGCCCACAGCCTTTCCAAGGTTTTTGGCATTTAGCTCTTCTACTATTGTTGTAAGAGCTGTTTCATTCACATCACACATCAAAACATTACCGCCCAATGAAGTGAAATTCTGCGAAAAAAGTAAGCCCATGCCGGAAGCGGCGCCCGTGACGATGGCTACTTTACCCAAATAACTCATAAATCTCATCTCCTTTGTGACAATTATAGACGCTACCATCTATGTTACGCAATGGCACAAACGAGGTCTCTTTAACCTTTTTGATGCTAAATTTTTAAACATTTCCCTTTATATGCGAAATGTGATATAATAAAATTGACTAAATTATCAGAGGTGCAAATATGAATATTTTAGAAAATCTCACCATAAACCAGGTATTCCCGCCTCGCATTGTTCATTCCCAGGAGGGCAAGACTGTCGAGATAACAAACCGGCAGGAATTCGGCTTATCATTCTGTTATGAAGGTCAGATCACATACAACATGGGCGGGAAAAAGTATATTGAAAACCATAATAATGTAGTCATACTGCCGAAAGGCGGATCATACTCCTTTAGCGTCAACAAGAATGGGCGTTTCCCTCTGATCA
>JAFQIE010000032.1 GCA_017397645.1 Lachnospiraceae bacterium
CCTTCCTCATTGGAAAATAGCGTTTTGTTATTCTAACAATTTGAGCAGAAATCGTTGGAATTAAGCCACTTCAACGGTTTCTACTCGAATAACAAAACTTTTAGGATAACAGGGGTTATTCAAGTTCTTGGATAATCCTTGTTCAGTGAAAGCGTAGGGGAGCGTTCTTTTCCCACCTCAACTTGAAGTCGCAATTTGCGACTTCAAGTTCTCGTCTTCTTCTACCGTTAACTGAAACATAAAGTCTTCGGGAAATCTTTTGATATTCCGCTTTACCTGTTCATTCAGTCGCTTCACCTCATATCCATAAATCTCTGCCAGATCACAATCCAGCATCACCTGCTGTCCCCTAATGGTATAAACGCGACTACAAATGCTATCTGCAACCATAACATCCCTGTTTCCTTCCATAGTAATCCTCCATTCATATTAAATTTTCTTATCTACTTTTGGATTTTTACATCAGGAGACCCCTGATAAAGAATAAATGACCAAAAAGACATTGCCCCAAAGGGCGACAGCGACAAAGAGATCGCTCTCCCTGCCGCTGTCAATGTTTTTCAGCATATTTGGATATTAGTGATAGCTGACGATTTTTAGTCCCATGGTAACATGGGTTGACTCGGTTCTGCGGTAGCTTCGGGTTCTTCTGCGTCCCCGCTACCGCTTTCGCTTATCACATCTTCTGTGATAAACTCTATGATTTCCAATTCGGGAGCGATGTATAATGCTTTTTTCATAAATCTCACTCCTTCCTTAGTTGGTTGATGTACTTTCCACATAAGCCTCTGCTGCTTCATTGTAACGGTACATAGCAGTCGCAACCTGCTGCAGTTTCAGCAATTCGTCATCTTTACCTGCTTCTGCAGTTGCATGTAATTTGCTGCTGAGATAGGTGAACGGGCTGTATTCCACAGTCAAAATCACACTCTGATTCTCTTTATCGGTCACCTCTATCTTATACATCTCATCCAGCTTATCCGGTCTGATGCCTCGTATATCGAAATAACTTACCTTATCGTAGATTCCGGTTGGCGTATTTTGAGCGTCAATGGAAGTGTAGGATTCTGCGCCCTCATTCTTTATATACGCCTGATAGGTAAAGTCGTTTAGACTATACGCTTCTGTAGAATCTGTTTTTGTACCAAACTCAAAACCGGCACGCAGTGCTGTCTCTGCGAAAAGAACCAATGTCATACCCTTAAGTTGAATCTTGTCTGTTGTGGCATTTACTGTGTCCTTATTCCACGAATATTCATCCTTAAGTTTACCCAACTCTTCCACAGACAAAGATTCAGGTTTTGACGTGGTAACCAAATCGCTCTCCGTCGCATTCTCATCGAAGAACAGCTGTGACATTGCACCATACTCCATAGTAGAATTAATCATATTGATTAGAACCTGGTTCTGTGCTGCTTGCTCCTTGTTCTCTTCGCTTGCCAGTTTATTGTCACAGTAATCTTTTACAGAATACCGGAACTCACCCAAACAAGTCTCACCATCATAGAACTGCGCTGTAATTGTGTCATTCATTTCCGTTGCAAACAACTCACAACTATATGAGTATGGATAAATTTTACCTTCTACTGTTTTAGAAACAGCATTTGCAGAAGCTGTTTTGTTGTTATAGGTGAACTTTGCAACTACATCCTGAGGATTAGACACTTCATCCGTGAAATCCATATAGAAATTCACAATGATGCCGTCACTCAAGGTGATGTTTCGTGCTTCTACCGCACATTTGCCATTTCTGATAGCACCACAACCTTCTACTACACAGTAACCCTTGTCATCTTCACCCTCAGCGGGAGCAGTATGTGTCTCGGTCCAGGTCTTTACAATGGTGCCTGTATAACCACCAATACCTGTAATGGTTACCTTGGGAAGTTCCTCGTCCCATGTCAATGTGTAATCTGTGGTTTCAGTTAATGCCTTGCCATCAACAGTTACTGTTACTGTAGGTTTCTCATCACATGCCACTTCGGTTGCACTGAGTTTTACGTTAGAGTCAACAATGGCAATGGGTTCAGGGGTGGGTACAGGGCTCTCGTCTAACAAGCTTACTTTCACGTTATCTACATAGAATTTACCCGTACCTTCTGCGTCTGCGGGAAAACTAAATCTAATGTTACCAAAGTCTGTACCAAGCCATTTACTCCAATTTCTTACAATAACCTGATCATCTACCATAACCGAGAATGTTTCCATCGCTCTATCAATTACAAATTTGATCTTATAGAAGGTATTGTCTTCAAATGTGAACGTTCCTGACGCCTGAGAAAATGTCATGGTTCTTCCGTTAAAATATAACCTCTGTATAGACTGATTGTTAGTACTCCACTGGTTCAACTGTATTTCGACCTGCGAGCTAAATTCTCCACTAAGTGCCAAATCCATTTCTGCTACGATAATACCCTCGGTACCCTCACCATAAGCAAGTTTATCCTCTGGATCCAGGTACATAAAGATGTCTGTTGTCGCAGCATATCCATTAGGTAATTCAAGAACATAATCGTCTACATCTGCGTTGGCAGCAATGGTGTTTTTAGCAACATACTTAACAGTTTCAGATGCCGTAGTTGCCACAGTCCAATAGTGATTTGTTGCTTCATTAAATTTATTGTCCTTCAACAACATGCTATCAGGAACATCATTCATATCATCGCTTGTAATAACATCTGTAGGTGCAACTACAGGCTCTGTATATACCTGAATATTATCAACATAAAGGCTGGAGTCTACTGAAGAAGCCTCTGCCTCGCTGTTAAACCTTATCTTATTGATAGATGTAGGTGATTGAGGATTTGTCATTGGTTTCAAAATTGGAGTTCCATCTACATACCATCTGGTATTTACACCATTGTTTGGAATCACAAACTTTATATGGAAGAATTCTCCTTTAGTTGTAGTATAAGAACTTTGAATATTATAATCCGCACGTCCTGTACTCTTGTGATTAGCTACTAAGCTATCCTTAATTACAAACTGACCTATTCTTGTAATCGCTCCATTACCAACATACATATGATAGAAGTTGGCCTTTTCTCCTCTACCCTTAACCGCAACATCCATCTCTACCACAATATTTTGGGTTGGTGCGGTCAAGTCATAATCAATTGCATATTCCGTACCGAGAGACAAGTCAAATCCACCTTCTGCTCCCTCCAGAAGATTACCATCTATCTTCAGACAGTAATCGTCTGCTGTTGCACCACTAAATCCTTCTGTTAATTTAGACACGATTTTTCCAGCCTTATCTCCACTAGTCAATTTAGACCATGTAGCTCCGTTTCCGGATGTACCATTCACAAACTGCCCTTCCGCATATCCCTCAAAATTCAAGGGATTATAAGTGGGAGCAGGGGTCGCTGTGGGCTCGGGGGTTGCTGTAGGAGCAGGGGTCGCTAAAGGTGCAGGTGCCTGACTTAAGGTGTAAATCTTAATATTATCCACATATACCTTACCGGTTGTTCCTGCCCCAGTATTAAACATAACACTTTGGAACTTTGCAAGTTCACTGAACCAGTCCTCGACATCGCGCCGAACCATTTCATCATTGATTATGACAGAATGGATATAATTACCTCTTGCATTTTTGGCTGCTCTATCATAAATAAATTTGAAGTTGATGAATTCTCCCTCGGTAAGGCTACGGCTACTCATACCACTGTAGGATGTCATCGTTGTGCCGTTTATAAAGAAACGGTCGATGGGATTATTATATACATCTTCACACATCTGGAGCATGAACTGTGCATCCATAGATCCTACGGTTGCCAAATCCATCTCTATAACCCCGAATCCGGTGGCTTCTCCGCCCTCAGTAATTGCACTGTATTCATCTAATGCAAGATACATCTTTGCACTCACTGTATTGGGGATTTCCAAACAATAATCTCCAGCCACCTCTTTGCCGGTTACGGTACTCTTTTCCACATACTTAACCAAATTTTGAAGCGCAGTGGGAATGGCCCAGTAGTAGTGGGCATCCTCTGCTATCTCCACATCCTTAAGTAACATACTTTCAGGGGGAGTATTCATGTCGTCGTCTACCAAGGAAACATCTGCAGGAACAGCCGTAGGAGTCGCTGTGGGTTCAGGAGTCGCTGTGGGCTCGGGGGTCGCTGTAGGTTCGGGTGTTGCTGTAGGTTCGGGCGTTGCTGTAGGTTTAGGCGTTGCTGTAGGTTTAGGCGTCGCCGTAGGTTTAGGCGTCGCCGTAGGAGTTGCTGTGGGTTCCGGAGTTGCAACCGGTACAGGTGCTTCGTTAATTGTGTAAATCCTCACATCATCCACATACACAACTCCGGTGTCAGAACTCGTGCCGGTAAACATAAATTTAATACTCTGTACATTGCTTCCAAGCCAGTTGCCTTCATCACGAATAATTATTTCATCATTAATTACAACGCAATGTGTTCCATATCTCTGTAATTCTCCTGCGGAATTATATACAGGAACATCCCGATCAATATAAAACTTAAAGTTGTAGAATTCGTTTGCGTTCAACGTTTTGGATAAACCATGATACTTCGATGTCAAAGTTGTTCCATTAATATAAAATCTTTCCTGTGATTGATTCGCTGTTCCTTCATTAATTTGAATCTCCACTTGGCTTTCACAATTTCCAGACACCGCTACATTCATCTCTACCACGGCAAATCCTGTCTCAGCTTCGCCAAATGTGATTGCTTCGTCCAACTTCAACATAAATGCGTTTGTCGCTGTATTCGGCATTGCCAAACAATAATCATCTTCCGAATACTTCTGTGAGTCCACAGTACTCTTAGACACTACTTCTCCTGTTTCGGTGTTTGTACTCGACCATGTGTACCCATTTCCGGATGTACCATTTACCGTCTGCTCCATACTATATCCTTCGAATGTGGAAGGATTATATGTAGGTGCGGGCGTAGGTGTAGCCAAAGGTGCCGGAGCTTCATTCAGCGTATAAATCTTAATATTATCTACGTATAGTTTACCTGTTGTGCCTGTTCCAGGTGAAAATCTAACACTTTGAAATTGTTTTAAGGTGGCAAACCAATCTCCATTATCACGAACAACCATAGTATCATTTATGACTACAGAATGCATATAATTACCTTTTGCATTTGTATTTACTCTGTCATAAATAAACTTGAAATTAACAAACTCGCCCTCATTGAATACTCTATTGATTCCACCGGAGTAGGATGTCATGGTTGTTCCATTCAGCCAAAATCTATTGATAGGATTGTTGGATACATCTTCACACATCTGAATTAAAAATTGAGAGGCAAAAGATCCTGTCACTGCCAAATCCATTTCAACCACACCATATCCAACGGCATCTCCGCCCTCGGAAATAGCATTTTCAG
This sequence comes from Lachnospiraceae bacterium, assembly GCA_017397645.1. Classification (GTDB taxonomy): domain Bacteria; phylum Bacillota; class Clostridia; order Lachnospirales; family Lachnospiraceae; genus Acetatifactor. The sequence goes on from JAFQIE010000032.1 coordinate 5,355, forward strand.
GTTTTAACGCGAGGAAAACATTTCCGCTGGTGCCCTCTGGAATTTCCAAGCAATAACCCGTTGCATTAGCGTCTACTGAAGACTTCTCCACAAATTTAACCGATGACTGCAATCCAGAGGGAACTACCCAGTAATAGTCTGCATCTTCCGTATCCACGTCCTTCAGCAATAAACTTGCCGGAGGGGTGTCCATATCCTCGTCCATAAAAACCACGTTCCCCGGAACTGTTGTAGGTGCCGGTGTGGCTGTTGGATCCGGAGTAGGGTCCGCGGTAGGTGCCGGAGTTGCCAGAGGTGCAGGTGCCTCACTTAAGGTATACACCTTGAAGTTGTCAAAATATAACGTTCCCGTTCCTTCACTGGCTCCAGCCACAGCCAATCTGATACTTCTAAATCTTAAGTTCGTCTCAATCCAGTTTACATAATCACGAACTACCATCTCATTATTTATAATCAAAGAGTGCAAATGTTTTCCGTTTGAGTTTACAGTCTCTCTGTCATAAATAAATTTTACATTATAAAACTTGTTCTCTTCAAAGGTATACTTAGCCCCATCATACTTGGCTGTCAATGAGGTTCCATTGATAAAATATCTCTCTACTGACTGGTTGTTTACATCCTCATTAAACTGTAACTCGAATTGAGGACTGATGGAGTCAGTCATTGCAATATCCATCTCAACAACGATAAATCCCTCTGAATCACCGCCAAAAGATACATACTTATCACTATCCATTGCAAGGAACAGATTACCACTCACGGTATTAGGCATCTGCAAACAGTAATCTCCTGTAGCCGCACTATTATCAACCGTATTCTTCTCTACCAAGGTTAGACTTGACTCTAGTGCTGAACCAATTGACCAATAATAGTTTGCATCCTCTCCAAGTTCCATATCCTTAAGTAGCATACTTTCAGGTGGATTATTCAAATCTTCATCTACCAGCGTCACATCTGCCGCAATTGGCGCATCTGTTACTGTCTCTGACTCTGTTGTTGTCTCTGTCGCATTTACTACAGTGGCGTTTCCTGGGAACGGAATTCCCGTTAGCACCAGACTGATTGCAAGCAAGAGTGCCAGTTTCCTTTTCTTAAAAATCATCTTTGCTACCTCCTCTTTGCCGTTTTTTTACGGCTTGCATACTGTTTTTTGCACATTTCTTTAGGCAATTTACCTAATTTACATCATTTTATCGCAAATCTATGAACTGAATTATGTTTTAACGGAAATTCCGTTAAATGCACTTGCTTTTTTCCATATTCTGTTAGATTATTTGCGAGGTGAATGTATGAAGTGTACAGATCGGATAAAAGCATTAAGAGAAGACAATGATTTTAAGCAAACTTATGTAGCCAACGCCATTCATGTGGCACAGACTACTTATTCGGATTACGAGAAGGGAAAGGTCCGGATTCCGGTGGAATGTGTCATAGAGCTGGCGAAGTTTTATAATGTGGATTTGAACTACATTATAGGCGTCAGCAATGTGCGAAACGAATTCCCAAAGAAATGATGGATTTATTCTTCCGCTACCGCTATAATAATAGGTAGATTCTTATCTGGAGGAATGCCCTATGTATGAATTGGTTCAGGTGTCAGAGTGCTGCTATTATATTGACTGCCCTTCTAAAATCGGGATAATTAAAACCGCCGGGTCGGAAGTATGTTTGATAGATAGTGGCAACCATAGGGAAACCGGCAAAAAGATCAAAAGAATTCTGGACGAACAGGGTTGGTCCCTGCGCGCAATTTACAATACCCACGCGCATGGTGACCATATCGGAGGAAATCATTATCTGCAACAGCAAACCGGATGCAAGATTTATGTCCCGGCAGTAGAACATTACTTTGCCGAAACACCTATTTTATCGCCATCTTTTCTATATGGAGGCAATCCGGTTACAGAGTTGCAAAGTAAATTTATTCTGGCGCAGGAATCCATGGTGGAACCATTGACTGAAAGGTGCCTGCCAGAGGGCGTTTCTATTCTGCCACTCCCCGGACACACCTGGAATATGGTTGGCTTCCAAGTGGATGAAACTATCATATATTTGGCTGACTGCCTGTCTTCTGAAACAACTTTAGAGAAGTATCAGGTAAGCTTCCTAACAGATGTTCCTGCTTACCTTAAAACCTTACAGCAAATATCAGAAATGAAGGGGAAACTCTTCATTCCTTCTCATGCACAGGCTACGGAAAACATTGCGCCTTTGGCACAATTAAACATAGACAAAGTGCACGAAATCGCTGACAGGCTTCTGGCTATCTGCAGCGAACCCGTACCTTTTGAACAAATATTAAAGAAGATGTTTGATAGTTATGGTCTGACATTGACCTTTGAGCAGTACGCCCTGGTGGGTAGCACACTCCGCTCCTATCTCACTTGGTTAAAGAATGAAGGTAAAATCGAGGCTGTGTTTGAAGATAATATGATGTTGTGGGAAAGAGTATAGTTTGGATATCTGAAAAAGCAGCTTGGCCTGCTCTTTTTTGCTTTTCTTTTTGAGTATAATAATTATATTTTCATTGACAATACGCATTGAGGGCGTAAAATATATGATACCTAGCCGACCTTGGACGTAATAAGTCGAAAGCTGCATACCCTGTATCTCTAAAGAACGAATGATGAAATATACAAAAATACTAAAGCTGTTATATTACTAATGCAATTCAAGTAGAAAGGAGGTAAACCAAAAAAGAATATAGCAGAAACTAATTTTATAAAATTTGTGGTTTACCACTTTACAATTTAGCGTTTTTCATCTAATATGTCGATATAAGGTATACTTGACTTGTTGCTTTTAACAAACATTACCACTATGATTTATTTGTAATGTACGCATAATATAGTGATAGGTTACTTTAGAAAGGATGATGTATATGGCAACTAAAAGTATTCTCAAAAATGTGGACATAAAAGACAAGAAGTTAGGGAAATCATTGGTACTTGCGTTAGAAAATGCCGCAAACAAACGTTGTAAAACCGTACAACTCTCTAGAACCTACGAAGATATTCGTGGCGAAAAACTGAGGAAGATACTTAGTCAATGAGCGGATACGTTGGCATTAATCTAAGAGATATATTGAATGATGAAACTTTAGGAGAGAACGCTGCAAAAAGCCTTCTCTCCTCTTTTTCTTGTCCACTAAATCATGATGTAGAACATTTCTTACACCACACAGCAATTGAATTTTCAAAGCAAGGCATTTCAAGTACATACCTAATTATGGCATCCTACAAGGAAAAATATGTTTTGGTCGGCTATTTTACTCTTGCAAACAAAATCTTTTGTATTGACAAAAACAGTCTGCCGAGTAAACCATGGAAAAAACGAATGGCTAAATTTGGACAATTTGATAAAACAATTCAGCGCTATACAATTTCAGCACCCCTAATAGGACAATTGGGCAAGAATTATACCAACAGCTATAATAACCTAATAAGCGGTGATGAAATTTTAAAACTCGCACTCGACAAAGTCCGCGAAATGCAAAATATCGTTGGCGGAAAAATTGTTTATTTGGAGTGCGAACAAAAAGAACCACTCCTTGAGTTCTACTCCCGAAATGGATTTGTGAATTTTGGCACTAGAACCCTTGATAAAGATGAAACCAACTTAGCTGGTGAATCATTAGCTCAATTGTTAAAATACATGTGATTAAACGTAAATTCATACGGAAGATGGGGTGAGGCGGAGAACTTGGACCGCATTAAATTGAGAAACTGCGGCACTCGGATTTTGAAAAAATCCTCGTTCTCGCAGCTTTCGCAGCATAAAGACAGGAGAATCCACGATGTTGCTTGCAAGCAATCATTCGTGAATTCTCCTGTCTTTACGTTTCTCAATTCAATGCGGAAGATGGGACTTGAACCCACACGGTGTAACCACCACAAGATCCTTAGTCTTGCTCGTCTGCCAATTCCGACACTTCCGCATTACGCCACGCGCAAGTGTTATAATACCATTACTTACAACTAAAGTCAATCATTTTCTGAAATTTTTGACACGAATTAAGAAGAAAAAAGAAGGTCTCCCGCTCGGGAAGACCTTCTCGCCATTTCAACAATAAATCTTATCTCTGCACACGACCGGAAGCATCGCCACCTGCAAGTGTCTCAACTTCTTTTCTGGATACAAGGTTGAAGTCGCCGGGGATGGTGTGCTTCAATGCGGAAGCTGCTACACCGTACTCCAATGCTGCCTTGAAATCCTTACCGTCCAACATACCGCAGATAACGCCTGCTGCGAAGGAGTCACCGCCACCTACACGGTCAACGATAGGATGGATGCTGTACTCTTTGGAGTGATAGAACTCCTTGGTATCTCTGGAATAGATACATGCAGACCAACCATTGTCGGATGCGGAATGACTTACACGCAGGGAGGATACGCAGTACTCGAAGTTATAGTCTGCTACCATCTGCTCGAAAATGGACTTGTAACCTGCCAGTTCCAAATCACCGCTGGTTACATCAGTGTTGCCGGGCTTGTAGCCAAGTACCAACTCAGCATCTTCTTCGTTACCGATACATACGTCTACGTACTGCATCAGGTTCTTCATGATTCTCTGTGCCTTCTCGGAAGACCACAATTTCTTACGGAAGTTCAAGTCTACGGAAACCTTTACGCCATGCTTCTTTGCAGCTTTCAAAGCTTCCTCAGTAAGTGCTGCAGCTGCATCGGATACAGCGGGAGTGATTCCGGTAAAGTGGAACCAGTCAGCACCTGCAAAGATTGCATCAAAATCGAATTCATCAGCAGTTGCAGTAGAGATAGAGGAATGTGCTCTATCGTAAACCACCTTGGAAGGTCTCATGGAAGAACCGCTTTCCAAGAAGTAGATACCAAGTCTCTCACCACATTTCGCAATGTGCTTGGTGCCTACATTGTACTTTCTCAGTGCTGCCACTGCACACTCACCGATTTCGTTGTTGGGAACTGCAGTCACGAACTCAGTGTCATGACCATAGTTTGCCAAAGATACAGCTACATTTGCTTCACCGCCACCGTAGCATACATCGAACTCGTCAGCCTGAATAAACTTCTCAAAATTAGGGGTGGACAATCTCAACATGATTTCACCCATGGTAATTACTTTTGCCATTTTGTTTATCTCCTTATTTTAGATTACATATAGTACTTTGGGAAGGCTATATAGCCCAACCCTGTTTGTTGATCTAACTATTTCTGCAAAAGATGAATTGCAAATCCACCCACTTCTTCTTTCATGTAAAGTGCTTTGTATTTGCCCTTCTCGTCTCTCTTAGGATCTTCGAATTCTACACCCAAAACAGTGGTCATATAGTTCACTGCTCTCTCGATATAGTTGGTTCTAATCGCGATATGACCATTGGTACCCTTGAAAGGTGTCTTCATCACTTCCACGATGCCACCGGAGAAGATGGAGCTATTGCCAACCTTTACAGGAAGGCCGAACATAAATCCATAACGGTTTGCAATCTTCAGCGCTTCTTCTTCATTTGCAGCATTGATACCAATATGAGCCAGTTCAAAACCAAGCATGGTCTGAACTGCTTCTCTGGTCAACTGCTCAATCTTGTCCCACTCGCCAGCGTTAATCAGGTCACTGGGAACCATCCAGGAACCGCCACATGCGATAATCTTATCAAAATCAAGATATGTGGTCAGGTTCTTCGCGCTGATACCACCGGTAGGCATGAACTTCATGTTGACATAAGGTGCTGCCATAGCTTTAATCTTAGCCAAACCGCCGGACTGCTCTGCGGGGAAGAATTTCACTACTTCCAAGCCCAGTTCAATGGCCTGCTCGATATCGGAAGGGCTTGAAGTACCGGGGGTAATGGGAATATTCTTCTCAATACAGTATTTCACGGTGTTAGGATTTAAGCCGGGGCTAACGATGAACTTCGCGCCAGCTTCTACTGCTGCATCTACCTGTGCTGCGTTCAACACGGTACCTGCACCTACGCACATCTCAGGGAAGTTTGTAGTCATAATCTTGATTGCTTCTGCTGCGGCACTTGTACGGAAAGTAACTTCTGCACAGGGAAGTCCGCCTGCACACAAAGCCTTTGCCAAGGGAAGTGCATCCTCTGCCCGGTCAATCTTAACTACGGGCACAATACCGATTTTGCTAATCTGCTCTAATACGGGATACATAATTACCTCTTTCTGCATACTTGCATATTATTTTAATTTGTATTATTTACAATTCTTGTAATACCAATGCTTTTATGCCAGTACTTCTTTTACTGCCTCTGCAATTTTATCGCATTTGCAGTTTGCAAAGAAGTATTCTTGGAATCTCTCTCCGGAAAGCGCACCCTTGCAAAGTTCTCTGTCCAGATTCTTAAGGATGTTTACCATGTCCACGTGGGTCACTTCCTTCACGCTGTCGAGAATCTTTTTGTTTCTCTGCTCAGGAACCACTCTCTCCTTAGGATATCCGCCGCCACCGGGCGCACAGAACAATTTCTCAAAGGTGTATTCCAAATTCAATTCACCACCCCAGCCGAAGCCTTGTGCAAAAGGCATAGCCACACAGTTACCATCATTTACCTGAGAGAACAGGTAGGCGTCAAGGGGAGATGTCACATGACCGCAAAGCACCTTAGGGAAGGAGTTGCAGGCAAGCATCGCGCCCTCGCCGGTACCACAACCGGTGATTACAAAATCTGCTGCACCGGAGTTCAGCAGCACTGCCGCCAAAATACCATTCTGTACATAAGTCAGGGCATTGGGATCCTCCGCACCATACATTCCATAGTTGAACACCTCATGTCCCATGGGCTCAACCACCTTTTTAAGTGTCGCGCAAATCAGTTCGTTCTTTGCTGCCTGACTGTTTTCATTGATTAATGCTATTTTCATTGTTTTGCCTCACTTGTTTCTTACACTCTGTCCCCGCCACGGTATACACCGCGCGGGGACGCTTTTACTAAATTAGCCGGGCTGCTTGCCGATATAAGCAAGGATACCGCCATCCACATAAAGGATGTGTCCGTTCACACCATTGGAAGCCTCGGAAGCCAGGAACACTGCAGGTCCTGTCAACTCTTCAGGCTGTAACCATCTGTTCGCAGGGGTCTTCGCACAGATGAACTGGTCGAAAGGATGTCTGCTGCCATCAGGCTGTACCTCACGCAGAGGAGCTGTCTGAGGGGTCTCGATGTAACCGGGGCCAAGGCCGTTACACTGAATATTATATTGGCCATATTCGGAACAAATATTTCTGGTCAACATCTTAAGGCCACCCTTTGCTGCAGCATATGCAGAAACGGTCTCACGTCCGAGCTCGGACATCATGGAACAAATGTTGATAATCTTACCTGCGCCCTTCTTCATCATGGAAGGAATCACTGCCTTTGCCATGATGAAAGGTGCATTCAAGTCTACATCGATAACCTGTCTGAACTGGGCTGCGGTCATCTCATGCATGGGGATTCTCTTGATGATACCTGCATTGTTCACAAGGATGTCAATCACGCCAACTTCTGCCTCAATCTGAGCCACCAATGCGTTTACTGCGTCCTCATCGGTTACGTCGCATACATAACCATGTGCCTTAATGCCTTTTTCTGCGTATGCAGCAAGACCCTTGTCCACCAATTCCTGATTGATGTCGTTGAAACATACGGTAGCACCTGCCTCAGCATATGCGGAAGCAATTGCAAAACCGATACCGTAGGATGCACCTGTAACCAATGCTACTTTGCCTTCCAAAGAAAAGTTGATATACTTGTTCATTTTTAATACTCTCCTTTTATTTATATTTATCTACTCCCTAAGCAGATATAGATTACATTAAATCCTTCATTGCCACGCCGTCCATGTCGTCGAAGTCCTGATTCTCTCCCACCATACCCCAGATAAAGGTATACGCTCTGGAACCGCATCCGGAATGGATGGACCAGCTGGGTGAGATCACTGCTTCTTCGTTTCTCATAATAATATGACGGGTTTCTGTGGGCTCGCCCATATAGTGCATTACGAATGCATCCTCAGGCATTTCAAAATACAGATACACTTCCATTCTTCTGTCATGGGTGTGGCAGGGCATGGTGTTCCATACGCTACCGGGCTCCAGTTTGGTCATTCCCATAACCAACTGGCAACTCTCCACCTGACCGGGAAGTATGTATTTGCAAATCACTCTGTGGTTTGCATCTTCCAAAGAGCCAAGCTCTACCTTGTTCTCATCTTTCACGATTACCACACCTTCTTCGGGTGTGCCGTTAGGTTTGATCACCACCGTGGGATAAGTCTTATGTGCAGGCGCGGAATTCAAATAGAACTTTGCAGGATTCTTCGCATCATCACTTGCAAAAACAATATCTTTGGATCCCATGCCGATATACATTGCTTCCTTGAAACCAATCTTGTATACCCTTCCATCAATGGTAATGGTACCTGCTCCGCCGATGTTAATAACTCCTAACTCTCTTCTCTGGCAGAAATACTCTGCACGAAGTTCGTCCCCTGCAGTCAATGCAATGGGCTCCACGGGTACTGCTGCACCTGTGATAATTCTGTCGATGTGGCTGTATACCAGTTTGATCTCACCGGGCACGAAAAGGTTCTGAATCAGAAACTCCTCTCTCAGACGATCCGTGGTATAGTGCTTTACATCCCTAGGGGATACTGCTGTTCTAAGTTCCACCTTGATAGCCTCTCTTTCCACGGGAAATTCACGTCCCAACAGACGAGCTTTCCCCATTGTTTATAAACGACTTTATTATAACATATAATCCCAACAATTGCCATCCCATATTTTTATGTTTTTCTAACTAAAATTTAGCGTTTTGAAGTATTCGGGCAACTGTTTTGTGCAAAAAAAGAACCCCCTGTTTGCAAGTAGCAAACCAGGGGTCTGTTTTATTGTTTTTCTTCTTCCTCTTCTTCGGGAAGTTCTTTTTTTATAACAATAGCTTCTTCTACCAAATGATCTTGGATTGTAACCACACGAATGGATAAAATATCTGTCTCCACCTGAGGGGTTTCGCCGTCACCGGGAATTGCTCCCAACGCATCAAAGACCAATCCATTGAAGGTTTCGTAATCCTCGGTGGGTTCTATCTTCACACCGATTGTCTCGGACAATTCCTCTAAGGGTAAACTTCCATGTACCTTCCAGGTATTCTCGTCCACCTGCTCTATCAAAGGTTTTTCTTCTTCCTGGGGCTCATCTACCTCGATGTCGCCCACCAATTTTTCCACCAAGTCATTGATGGTCACCATACCGCTGACACCGCTGTACTCATCTAATACAATGGCGATATTGCTGCGGTTGTGCTTCATATTCTTGAAAAGGACGTCCGCCTTCACGCTCTCAGGCACAAAGTATGCCGGTCGCACAGAAGTGGTTAATATATTTTCCCGACTCTTGTCCCGTTGACGGAAATAATCCTTGGAATTCAAGATTCCTACAACATTATCAACAGAATCCTCACACACGGGATAGAAGGTATGTCTGTTTTCGAAAATCACTTCCTCCCAGGCATCCATGGAATCTTCCATCCACAAAACCACCAGTTCCGTTCTGTGAGTAGCGATTTCGCCTGCTGTAAGATCGTCAAATTCAAACACATTCTGAATCAACTGTTTTTCTTCCGGGTCGATGGTTCCTTTTTCACTGCCCACGTCCACCATCATACGAATCTCTTCTTCACTGACATTTTCTTCTTCCGCATTGGGGTCAATTCTAAGAAGTCTGAGCACGCCATTGGTGGAAGCAGTCAAAAGCCATACGATGGGAGCAAATAAAACAGAAATTCCGTTAATCAGTCCGGAAATACCAAGGGCCAATTTCTCCGCATGTCGCATTGCCACCCGTTTGGGTACCAATTCGCCAAAAATCAGGGTTAAATAGGATAAAATCAAGGTGATTACTACGACCGCTATGGCATCCAACGTAGCTCTGGGAGCCTGCAGACCCAATCCAAGCAGCCAGTCCACTAAGCCGTCGGAAAAGTTCTCTGCCGCAAACGCACTGCCCATAAAACCGGACAGGGTAATTGCCACCTGAATGGTTGCCAAAAATCTGGCAGGCTGACTGGTCAGCTTCACAAGACGTTTTGCCCTCTTGTCACCTTCCTCTGCCATTTTATCCATCTTGTTGTCATTCATTGAGATAACAGCAATTTCCGCACACGCAAAAACCGCATTCAATGCAATTAAGCCTAATTGCAATGCAATCATCGCTAAATAATTATTCATTTGCTGCCACCTCCATCTGCTTTTCAGTATCGCTACTGTCCGCGTCGTCCATTAATACATTTCCTCCTTCATAATTTGACACTATTCTATTCTGTAAAAAGATACAGATATTGTATTATAGTACGATTACTCATCAATCGTCAATTTCTTACATTGCTTCTTAGTCGTTTCTTAACCATTATAGCGCGTTTTGTGAAAATTTCAATACTTATTCTGACTCTATCATACGATAACCAACACCGGGCAGGTTAATGATATATTTCGCTTTTGCAGGGTTTTCCCCAATTTTTTTACGGATATTTACCATATTCACTTGGAGTTTTTTTACACTCCCCACATCTGCTCCACCCCAAATAGCGTGAAGAATTTCTTCATAAGTCATTACTTTATCTGCGTGTTTGGATAAAAGAGACAGTATATTGTATTCTGTTTGCGTCAGGCGAATCAAGTTGCCACCCACGGTGATTTGACGCTTGTCATAATCTATAACCAAATCTTTCAAAACAAACCTGCCGCCTACAGGAAGTTCAATCTCTGTCATCATACTTTTCTCCCGTAGTGCCACCTTTACTCTGGCAACCAATTCGTTTTTACCATAGGGCTTACGAATATAATCATTCGCTCCCGCTTCCAGCATATCAACCACACTGGACTCCTGCACACGGTCAGAAAGCACTAATATGGGCGTGATATAGTTCTTACGCACTTCACCAATAAACGCAAAATATTTCTTTTCAGAAACGTTCAAATCTATCAATATCAAGTCCGGAATGTAGGAAGAAAACAGCATCAATCCCTGGGTGAAATCCGACGCACTGATGACATGATAGTTGTTCATCTCAGAAAACAACCTTGCCAGCGCCCCGGGGTTGTTCTCATCCTCTAATATCAGAATCTTAAAGCGATTGTTATTCATGGATCTCTTCCTCCGGTTCCGCCACTTCCCGTTCTTCGTTCATTGCTTCCATTGCTTCAATATCTAACGCTTCTTTGGGTTCTTGATCATTCACTTCTATTGGGTGCTTACGCCGATATATCATCAAAAGTACAAACAGCATAACACTTCCCAATGTCACAAATATGCCCGCCCATTTTCCAACAGGCACGTAGTGCATCTCAATATCGTATTCGCCGGCCTCTAAATCCAGTGCAATCAAAGCCCCTCCAAAAGTATCAGGCTCTGTTTGTTCGCCATTGACCTCGATGCTCCATCCCTTTTCGTATGGAATAGACAGAATCAAACGTCCCGCCGTGTTCATATGAACGGCCCCTGTCAGGGAATCACTATCAAAACTCACATCTTCCATATGTTGTGTGGAAAGCGCATCCAACGCCTCCTGAAGTATCTCCATATCTAAACGGTACACATCCACTGTAATCTTGGGGGTTTCGTCTTTTTCATTTGCGTTGGTCAGTCGGATCTCCTGACTCTCCTCCAAATCTCCCAGATACAAAAGCGCACCGCTCTTGATGTCTTTATAGGTTTCTTCCCCTAACGGACCTCCGATGAGTTTAATTTGCTTAGAGTCCACGGAGGTCACAATTCCATAATATACACCATCTTCAGGTGCCGTAAACAGGATATCGTCGCCTTGCTCGGTTCTCTCCTTTTTATGGAATAGTTTTCCCTCTATTCCCAAAGCCTGTACCAATTCCGTCTGTATACGGATGCCATGGTTGGAAACATCCTCCGGCAAATCAAAACCCACGGGAGCCACATAGCCAAAGGGCAAAGCGGCTGTGCACTCGTACAAGTACACTTCACCGCTGTTATCAAGCAGTGGGAACAATTCATTTTCATACTTATCCGAATCACCAAACATGTATTTCACGTTCAGCAATGCTGAAGTCAGCGGTGTGGCGCCATCAAAGGCATAGTACACTTTGCTGTTTCGCATACCGAACTTTTTATACATATCCATCACCTGTGAATTCAAGGTGGAGGAAAAAACACTGGCAGAAGGATACCCCGCCAATGTGGCGTCATTTTTCGTTTTGCGGACAAATTTTTCAAAGCGGAAAATCCCTTGTCCCTGCTCTTTTTCCGTCACTTCATCTGCAAGAGCACGATAATCCGGTAATTGTTGCAGATACGAGGTCCGGTTCACTGTTCCGGATCTGGTAAGAGCCGTATTCCCGGCACATTCCCCTATCACTAACGCCAAAGCCAGCACACCAAGAATCCATTTGAACTTTTGTGTGCGTTTATCGTCCGTACACTTTTGTTCTATTGTATCGCTGCTTTTTTCACCCTGCTTCGCAAGATTACTACGATACAGCCAAAGTAAAACAGCATACCCCGTCACCAACAGCAGTGTGAGCAGTTTTACACCCTTGCGGAAATCCTCATGGGTAATAAATAATACGCTTAGCACAAACGTTACCACTGCCACCAAATACCCGCATAGAATATGCCACCTGGGCGCGTCCTTCAGATGCACAAAAGCATCGTAGCACAGAGTAATCACCAAGAAAATATAGAGGAAGGACTGTCTTGCCGGAAAAGAATCCGGGTAGTTCATACCATGCCAAATGAAATCAAGGATATTGACGCTAAAGCTCACCAACATAAACCCGAGAACTGCCAATTTGGTAATCTTCTGCCGGAGAGAAATCTTGCGGTTCAATACATACATAGGGATTAGCAGAAGCACCGCACTGCCACAGAAAATATTGGGCCAATGATCGAGCCCGCGCTCCGTGCTAACGCAGGCAAAATGCCTGGGCAGCACCTCCAATATAGAAAAGTACGATTTGATTGTCTTCGGAAAGTTCATGTCTCCAAAATCCGTTTGGGACAACGCACAAACCTCCGGAATCAACAGGATGGATGCCATCCCCCCTGCCAGCAAGGAATATAGTGCAAAATTCAACAAAGTCTTATAATTGCATTTTTCATTGATAATTAAAACGATGAAATACATGACTAAAAAAACACACAGCATAATGGAGATGTAGAAATTGCTGAAAATAGATAGAGCCAGCGTCACGCAATACAGACCGCATTTGCTCTCTTTTACTAATTTTTCCAAGCCTAACAACACCAATGGCAAAAGCACCACAGGGTCTATCCACATAATGTTAAAATCATAGGCGGCCATATAACCTGACAGCGCATAGAACATAGAGAACAACAGCGCCTTCCAATCACTGTTTTCAAAATGTCTGCGAAGGTACAGATAGGCTGTCAACCCCGCCAAGCCTATTTTCAAAACCACTATGTAACTTAAAAACTCAACAAATAAAGCCTCCGGCACCAATAAAGCCAGCAGGTATACAGGGCTTGCCAGATAATACACAAATAACGCCAAGAAATTCGACCCGATGCCCACATGATAGGAATAAGCCAAACTCTCTCCTGCCCTTATTTTGTGCATCATTTCACGAAAAAAAGGCATGTACTGATGGTACATGTCGGAAGCGAGAAAGCTTCTGTCACCAAAGGGGTATATTCTGTAAGCCACAAAGATACCCAGCATAATCACCATGGGAATGATCAATGCACCCAAAAGGGCAAAACGCTCTATTTTTTTGTGTAATTTTATATCTTGTTCCATGATTCGTTCCTTATACTACTCTTTGTACTATCTTCTATGTATTGCTTCTACCATTTTAACAGATTCTTTTGTAAGTATAAAGTGCAATTTATATTTGCATTAGGCAAAAAGAAAAAAAGGGAGAATCCGCCGATTCTCCCTTACATTCATACCTCTGCTCTTTACATTAAATACATAGGTAACTGCTCCCCAACACCATAAGCCACATAGTTTCCCTTGGGAGACTGGGGCTTCTTTGCCACAGGTGCTTTGGGCTGTGCGGGCTTCTTCGCCGCAGGTGCCTTGGGTTGTGCAGGTTTCTTTGCCGCAGCTGCCTTGGGCTGTGCAGGCTTCTTTGCCGCAGGTGCCTTCTCCTCTGCGGGTTTGGTTGCTACAGTTTCCACCTTCTTGACTTCTTTGGTTGCACTCGCAGTCTTTGCTGTGCTTGCAGTCTTGGTTGCACTTGTACTCTTTGTTGCGCTTGCAGTCTTCGCTGCTCTCTGGATACTACCTGCTCCTACGGGCATTTTTGTCTACCTCCTTTGCCAACTCCATGTATTCTCCGGCGCTTCTTGCGCTCTTTTTGTGTACCATCACGGGCTTAGAATTGTCCTGGGCCCATTCAATTTCGCTATCTACTCTGATGACCGTATCAAATACATTGACTTCCTCAAACTGTCGCAAAACCTCCATGGTCTGCTTGCCATAATTTTTACGGACATCCATCTTGGTTACTACTACGCCCATCAAGGACAAATTAGGAGAAAGCTTCTTAACATTCTCCAAGAATTCAAACATGTTTGCCACACCGAAAAGTCCCCAGGGAGACGCTTCCACCGGCAAAATCACATCATCTGCCGCCACCAGAATATTCATCACCCAACCACCTAAAGTGGGCGGTGCGTCTATCAATATATAGTCATATACACCGCTTTCTTTGATTTTTGCGAGGCTCCGGCTCAAAATCATCTCTCTCTGCCACTTGGTAAACAAGTCGAATTCAATACTGCTCATCAAAGTGGAGGAAGGAATCAAATCCAGATTCTCATAAGGAGTCGAAACGATATAATCGGTCAAGTCCTTTTCATCCTTCATCGCCTGATAGAGATTTTTTTCTCCCTGCGCAAATTCCAGCACTTCGTCCTCCGAAAAGAAGGACAAGGAAAGATTTAACTGCATATCCCCGTCAATCATTAGGACTTTTTTGCCTAATGCAGACAAGGAGTATCCCACATTGGCACAGGTTGTGGTTTTGCCGCTTCCGCCTTTATTATTCGCAAAGGCTATCGTCTTCGTCGTCTTCTTTCCCATAAAGGCATTCAATTCCTTTCTCTGAAAAATAGTTTAACCACTCATCGGAGGGACGGATGTCCGTCACCACCATATCAATGCTGGACCAGTCACTGATTACCGAAAACGCCACCTTGCCGAACTTCGTATGATCCGCAATCAAAATTCTCTGAGAGGCGGATTTCAGCATTTCCTCCTTGACCTGACAAAACATCTCGTTGGCATCGGAAATGCCTTTTTGCATATCCAATCCCTTACAGGATACAATCGCTTTGTCTGCATAATAGGATTTCATGGCATCTATAGCTCTGGGACCTACCAGCGCCAAATAATTCTCTCTCATATTGCCGCCGGTGGAAATGATTTCCCAGCCGCTGACATCGGACAATTGCACCAAAACCTCAATGGAATTAGTGATGACTGTCAATTTCTTTCTGTTCTTCAGCATTTTCACCGTAGCAACCGCAGTGGTACTGGGGTCCACAATGATATGCTCTCCATCTTGCACCAGGGTGCTGACAATTTCTGCAATCACCTGTTTGCCCTGCATATTGCGTTTTTTCCGCACATTGAAGGGCATGTCCAAGCTGGTATTTTCGTTCAATACCGCACCACCGTAGCTTTTGGTAGCCAGGCCCTCACGCTCCAGCTTGTCCAAATCCCTACGAATGGTCTCTTCAGAAACACCAAAAAGGGTACTCAATTCGCTGACCACCACTTTTTTCTCGTCCTGCAATTTTTCTAAAATCTGATTTCTACGCTCTAACGCAAGCATGTGACCCTCCCCGGATAACACTCGCCAAATACACCATACAACCTCTTAAAACCCGCGGTTTCTCCCGCATTGCCTCATTTACAAAATAGACTTGCAAAGCTGGGGATCGGGATGTGCAATCACGGAAGAATCCAAGTACATACCGCTTTCCGCCACCTTCGCTTTGGCTCTGGCAATGGCTGCATCCACCGCCGATACCTCTCCGCAGAGGAACACATAGGATTTTCCACACATACCCTTAGCAATGCGAAGTTCAATCAATTCCACCTCCGCCGCTTTGGCTGCTTCATCTGCCGCCACAATAATGGACGATGCATCATAGGTCTCCAGAATACCTAAAGAACTGATATGCTCTACCTGCGTGGCACCATAGATGGCAGGAAAAATACCGGGATGAGGATTGCCCAGCACAAAGCTGTCAATAAATTCCTCTTCTCGTGTATGTTTCGCGGTAGCAACTGCAGCATCCACTGCGCTGATGTCCCCACTGATTAATGCGATATACTTTCCGGGACATACAGTTTGTGCCTCAATCAATTCCACTGCTGCCGTTTTTACCATGGTGTCGGTAGCTGTCACGCCGGCGGAAACTGTCTTAAATTCAATCATTCCCAGTGCTTTACCCATAAAAAACTCCTATTTATGTAACTATTTTATCTTTATCTTAATCTTAACTTACTGCGATTTCCACATATCGGTCTGTTACTTTCTTTACCGTGCCATCGACGGATGCGTGGATACACACGCTAAGTCCCTTGCCACAGGATGCAATGCATTGTCCCTTTTGCACAGCGTCTCCAACATTCACATTAGCCACTGCGGGTGCTCCGATGTGCTGGCTGAAAGGGATGCGCACCTTTGCATTCTTGGAACTGAATTTCCAGTCTTCTGTATCCTGCAAGGGGGCAGGAACAGTTCCGTACTTGGAAAGCCCTAATCTGGCTTCCAGACGTTTCTCCGGAACCTTGCGGTATTCTCTGCTGCGCTCGACGGGAGAAGCCTCTATGCCTTCCGGCACCTTCACGCCCGCCGCACGAAGGCCTGCTTTATACTCTGCTATCAGTGTCCTGGGGGACAATCCCTGAGGACATGCAAAATTTTCGCAAATACCGCAGGAGCTGCAGAATAAAGTATTCAAAAATACATTGGTATTCTGAAAATCTCTGTTGGCCGCGCTTCTCATAAAGAGATGGGGCTCAATGGGGTGACCCAAAGCATGTCTGGGACACATTGCCGTGCAACATTCACACTGGCAACATGTGGATGCTGCTCTTTTTAACTCTATGGCTGAATTCTTATGCTTTCTTTGAATTAATGTATGGCTCTCATCCAATACAATAATGGCATTTGTGGTCTTGGTCACCGGGTCCATCTCGTCTGCCAGGTTGCCCATCATGGGGCCACCTACCAGATAAGCAGGCTCCTTAGTTGTGACGCCGCCTGCGTGTGCCACCACCTCTTTGATGCTGGTACCGATGGGTACGCGCAGAGTCATGGGACGCTCCACTTCACCCACAACGCTCACCAGCTTATCTATCACCGGCGTCTGTGTCTGCAGGGCACGATATACATTGTACACCGTCTCCACGTTGAACACCGCGATGCCTGCTTCTATGGGCAGACCTCCGGGACGGACCACTTTTCCCGTAGCCTCATAAATCAGTACCACTTCATCTCCCATAGGGTACACGCCGTCCAACAGCTGCACTCTCATATTGGGATATGCATCTATATATCTGTGAATAGCTTTTACTGTGGCTTTGTACTCTTTTTTTACACCGATAATGGCCTCTTTGGCGCCCACGGTTTGGGCAATCAAATCAAAGGTCTCTAAAATCTCTTCTGCATTTTGCTCCAACAGCTGTCTGTGAAGCTGTAACAGAGGTTCACATTCGGCGCAATTCAGTAAAATAGTCTCAGCCCGTTCGTCCAATTTTGCATAGGTGGGGAATCCCGCACCACCGGCACCAACAATGCCGCTGTCCTGCAAAATCTGCTTCAAAGCTTTGATTTCCATGTTATACACCTTCTATACTTATTGTTCTTATACAAAAATTAAAAAGGTTATTGTCCTTCGTCTACAATACCTACGATGGCAGCATCCACAGGCGCACCTTCGTTACCCACTCTTGCTGCACTTCCTGTAGCTACAAGTACGGTTTCACCCACACCTGCACCGATATTGTCGATTGCCACAAAGCGGGATGCACATGCCTGCATCTCCTCCAAGGGCTCGATAATCATAAACTTATTTCCGATTAAGTTATCGCATTTGCGTGTAGAAACAATGCTTCCTACCACTTTACCTATAACCATAACAAACCTTGTCCTTTCCAAATAAAACAAGTGCTTTCTTTTGATAAACGGGCAGATAGAACTCATATCCACTGCCCGCATATCCTACTTCATAATTGTCACTTTATCACCGGTCTTGATCAGACTGGCATTTGCCTCATCCGTATCAATATGCATTTCCAGCGTAAAGCTGTCATGAACACGTATTTTTACATGTTCAAACACGGTGCCTCTCTCGTTGTCTGCCTTCACAGACACGATATCACCGTCGTGCACTCCGGCAGCCATAGCATCCGCAGGAGACATATGAATGTGACGCATTGCCACGATACATCCTTCCTTCAAATACACTGCTCCCTTAGGGCCTACTACGGCGATGGGGGCGCTACCGGCCACATTTCCTGATTCTCTGATGGGTGCCTTGATTCCTAATTTCATCGCATCTGTGGAGGAAATCTCCAACTGTGACGCGCTTCTTACCGGTCCAAGTACACGCACATTTTCAATTGCACGAAGTTTCAGTCCCACAACGGTAACTGTTTCATTACATGCGTATTGACCACCCATAAGTTCTTTCTTTTTGGTGAGGTTATATCCCTCACCAAAAAGAATTTCCACATGTTCCTGGGTCAAATGAATATGTCTCGCAGACACTCCTACCGGAACCTGAAACCCATTGGATTTACTTTCCATCTGGTTCAGGGTCTGAAGCACCATCTGAGTGATTTTTTCGATTGTCTGCTGTTCCATTGATTATGTTCCTTTCCCAAAAAGAATTATTTTACCTTGGGAAGAATCATTTCAACGTCATTGTGAGGACGAGGAATTACATGGGTAGCTACCAATTCGCCCAACTTAGCTGCGCTGTTTGCACCGGCTTCTACAGAAGACTTAACAGCTCCTACATCACCACGAACCATGATGGTCACCAAACCGGAACCGATCTTCTCGGTACCAACCAAAGTAACGTTAGCTGCTTTACACATAGCATCTGCTGCCTCGATTGCTGCTACCAAACCTCTTGTTTCTACCATTCCTAATGCTTCCATTGCCATAACTTTTTCCTCCTGTTATAGTTTGTTGTTTTGCTTGTTTTTATTTTTTTAGCCTGTTAGATTTCCTGAATTGTTTTTTGATCCAGGGTTTCTATCGGCTGTTCGCTCATAAATCTGCTTGCACTTAAGTTGACAAGTCTGATGATTTCTTCGTGGGGATTGGCAATCACACCATGTGCCACAGGCTTTTTAACGGTCTTTTTCAGTGCGGTTTCCACTGCTTCCGTCACCGCCGCCACGTCGCCTTTGACAATAATGGTTACCAAACGACCACCCATTTTTCTCTCCCAGGTAGCCAACTGCACTCCGGCTGTTTTACACATAATATCCAGAGCGTCTATCGCGGGGACTACACCGGAAACTTCAATTAAGCCTAATGAAATATTGCTCATTTTCCGGCTCCTTTTCTGATTTAATTAGATGCGGGGAAGAATCTTCTCAACATCATTATGAGGACGGGGAATTACATGAGCTGCTACCAACTCACCCAATCTGCTTGCAGCTGCGGAACCGCTCTCAACAGAAGCCTTTACTGCTCCCACATCGCCGCGAACCATAACGGTTACCAGACCGGAACCGATCTTTTCTGTTCCTACCAATACAACTTCTGCAGACTTGGTCATTGCATCAGCTGCCTCGATAGCTGCTGTCAAACCTCTTGTTTCTACCATTCCTAATGCTTCCTGTGCCATAATGTTCTCCTTTCATTCAGGCAAAATATAATTTTGATTAGCTTCATTTATTATTTTTTGTCAAAAGCGTTCAGCTTCAACATTTTCTCTGTATCTTCGGTAGGCCTTGGGATGATGTGTTTCTGCACAACACCGGTGACTTCCTTTGCAACCGCCTCAGCGGCTTCCATAGCTGCCTCCACTGCTGCAACACTGCCTCGAAACTTCACTGTCACCAAATTGGGAACTGCAAGTGTCTCGGCTTTTGCAGGCTTGTTTTTGTCGAAGGTTTCTATCGTCACATCTGCTGCTTTACAGCCGGCATCTGCTGCCATAAAGGCACACACCAGACCATACACCTCTAACAGTCCTACTGCTTGTTCCATAGATTCCTCTTTTCCGCACCTACAGACTATTTATTGATGATGGCAATCTTGAGTCCGCTCATCGCCAAATTGGTCTTCAATGCTTCGTTAATCTCTTCCAAAGGATAGGTATGGGTTACTAGCTTCTCCACGGGAATACCCATTCTCTTTGCACTCTTCAAGAAATCAAAAGTGGTTACATAATCTCTCAAGGTGTATACCCAAGAACCAACGGTTGTGATTTCTTTGGAGCAGATATCAAAGTGAGGATTGATGGTTGCATCTCCACCATTGATGAAGAAGCCCAATTCACATAAACCGCCGCCGTTACGGATGAACTTGTAAATATTTGCGTGTGCGATAGGGGAACCGGTACACTGGAATGCAAAATCTGCCAAATGTCCGCCAAGCTGGTCTGCAACCGCTCCTGCCAATGCTTCAATTCCTTTGTGGTCCTTGAAGTTTACAGAGCCGGAAGCGCCCATTTCCTTCGCAAAGTCAAGTCTCTTCTGCTCACCGTCTACAGCAATGATGTTGTTGATACCCATGGTTCTTAATACTGCGATACAAATCAAACCGATGGGACCACATCCCTGTACTACCACTCTGCTGTTGAAACGCAGAATTCCGGTGGTCTTTGCTCTCTCCACTGCGTGAATCAAAACCGCGCAGGGCTCGATCAAGATTCTGGAAGTCAAATCCAGGTCGCTTACATTAAATACGGAAGATCCTTTTCTGATTACCAGGTAATCTGCGAACCAACCATTCAGGTGAATGTTGTCGTCGGGAAGCAGTCCGTAAATGTCTGCATGACCTACATTCTGTTTATTTAAGTCGAACATCGTGATTTCAGGATCATCGCCAAAGATTACGGAAGTAACGATCTTGTCGCCCACCTTCAAATCCTTTCCGGTGCTGTCCTTCTTCACATTTTTACCCATCTTTACGATTTCACCGGTACCCTCATGACCGAGAACTACGGGAATCATACCGAAGGGATCGCGCTTGAACTCGTGTGCGTCTGTACCACAGATACCACAGCCTTCTACTTTTACCAGGATATCGTCATCGCCGATTTCGGGGATGGGGTATTCCTGAATTTCGAATTTTTCAAGCTCTGTCAGCATTGCAACACGTGCTGTCTTGGGAATACCTGCCGGTGATACGCTGGGAGCCGCCGGAGTCTTACCTTCCAAGTTTGCGAGCACTTGTTTCACAATTTCTTCAATTTGTGCTGTACTTGCCATCTCTATTCTCCTTTCTTTATCTTCGTTGTTTTATCTGATGCAGAGGCTGTCGGACATGACACACCTTCTGCTCTTTGTAAAGGATTTGGTACTGGTCAGTCCCTCACCGGTACGGCTGGCAATGGTAAAGGTACAATAGCCTTCGCCACCGAATCCCAATGCCGCATAGGAAGGGGCATTCTTTACGAGGATGGCAGTATCAATTTCCTTTGCATACTTGGTTATGTTATCTATGTTCTTGGAGTGGATGTGTGCGGAATGGCGGTTGCCATGCTCCAACCACACTGCCTTCTCAATGGCATCGTCGATATCCTTTGCTCTGACCATACCTAAAATGGGCATCATCAACTCTTCTGAAATCAACGGATGCTCTTTCTCGCCTTCAAATACGATACAGCGGATGTTATCAGGAACCGTTACCCCAATCATACCTAGCAAGGTCTTGGCATCACGGCCAACGCACTTTCTATTCAGTCCTTTAGGCGTGATCACAGTTTCTGCCAGTTTATCCAATTCCTCTTTGGAAGCCAGATAACAACCCTGCTCCTCCACCATATATTTCATCAACTGGTCAGCAATGCTGTCCACTGCAACGATCTCTTTTTCTGCAATACAGGGCAGGTTGTTGTCAAAGGTACATCCGTTGACAATGTCTTCAGCTGCCTTTCTGATGTCTGCAGTTTCGTCTACCAGTGCAGGAGGGTTACCTGCACCTGCACCGATGCCTCTCTTTCCGGAGGAAAGCACTGCAGTTACTACTCCGGGGCCACCGGTTGCCGCAATCAGAGGGATATCAGGATGTTTCATCATAATATTGCTGGAATCCAATGTAGGCTTTGCCACGGTACATGCCACATTGTCAGGGCCACCGGCTTCTATGGATGCCTCGTTGATTAAGTTCAACGCGTAGATGGAAGTCTTAATCGCCTGAGGATGGGGGTTGAATACCACAGTGTTGCCCGCCGCGATCATACCGATGGAATTACAGATAACTGTTTCGCTGGGGTTCGTACAAGGGGTGATGGCACCGATGACACCAAAGGGACCCATCTCTATCAAGGTCAATCCTCTGTCGCCGGACCATGCGGTGGTATGTAAATCCTCCGTACCGGGGGTTTTGTCTGCCACAAGGTGATGTTTTAAAATCTTGTGTCCCACATTTCCCATACCGGTTTCATTCACGCCCATTCTGGCAAGAACTTCTGCGTTCTCACGGGTCTTTCTACGAATGTTTGTGATAATCTGTTCTCTTTGGTCCAAGGACATTCTGCGCACAATTGCCTGAGCTTTTTTAGCTGCTGCGATGGCTTCGTTCATATCGTTGAATACGCCATGACTTTTCTGCACATCGTCTTCTATCTGCATCTTGGCCATTACTTCCTGTACAATTTCTTGAACCAGATTTTCATTTACAAGCACGTCTATACCTCCTCAAATATATTTTTTCCATACTGTGCCAACTCCAAATCCTGGGCTGCACTGCCTCCGCTGACGCCGATGGCTCCGAGGATCACTCCGTTCTTCTTCAGAAGCTCTCCGCCTCCGAAAATCACTAGTTTCCCTCCGTTGGTAAACTGTATGCCGTACAGACTTTCACCCGGCTGGCTGAGTTTACCTAACTCCTCCGTGGACATCTTGAACGCTATGGATGTATATGTCTTATTTACTGCAATATCAAAACTTCCGATATAGGCTCCGTCCATGCAGTGCACGGCAATGGGTCTGCCTGCCGCATCCGAAACTGCCGTCACTACGGCAAGTCCCATCTGAGATGCTTTTTGTTCCACTCTTTCGATGAGTTTCACCGCTTTTCCCAGCGGCAGTGCCACCTGCACGGGCTGCGGTGTTCCGCTTGCCTGCGAATTGCTCACATTTGCCGGAATTCCTTCGCGGTTTTCCACAGTTTCAAGCACCTGACGGACGATTCTTTCTATTTCTGTTCTTTCCATGTCAGTCTCCTGAATATGTATTCAGCCGCATGGCCACAGTTGCCGGTAATTACTTATTCAACTGCTCCATGACTTTCTTGGTGATATCTGCTACCAATGCATCGATAGGTTCGCCGCCCTGACCGTGCCCTCCGCAACTTCCGTCGCCGTGGCATTCGCCCTTGCCGGATTCGTGGCCACAGGTGCAGTTTCCACCGCAGGAATGGCAGCTGGGCTTGCCTGCCTGCTCATTGGGACAAAGATTTGCAGGATGACGTCCTGTCATACCGAACTGTCTTCTGATTTCATACAAATCTTCTACCTGCTGAGGAGTGAACTCCTTGGGACCGCCAAGCATCTTGGACTGATAGAGCAACTGTGCGTAGAACTCCACGGATTCCATCTTCAAATATGCACTGAGTAGGGAATCAGAGTAGGTCAATGCACCGTGATTTTCCAAAAGCACTGCGTCAAAATGCTGTACATACTCAGATACTGCATCCGGAATCTCCATAGTAGAAGGTCTGCCGTACTTTGCAATGGGCACACAGCCAAGTGCGATAACCGCTTCGGGCATGATGGGCTGTGTCAAGGGAATACCTGCAATGGCAAAGCTGGTAGCATATACGGGATGTGCATGTACCACTGCTCTAACGTCCGGTCTTTCCTCGTATACTCTCATATGCATCTTGATTTCAGAGGAAGGCTTAAATTTGCCATTTGCGGAGATCACATTTCCCTTTGCATCTACTTTACATATGTATTCAGGGGTCATAAATCCTTTGGATACACCGGTGGGTGTGCAAAGGAATTCATTATCACTTATTTTTACCGAAATATTTCCGTCATTGGCAGCCACCATGTTTCTATTGTAGATTCTCTTACCAATGTCACAGATTTGTTTTTTAATTTCAAATTCGTTTACCATCTTTACTCTCCTCTTTCCATTTATCTCATACCGTTCTTGCGGTTGTTTTGCGTTTTTGCAGTGGCTTTTTTATCCGGTTAAGCTTTTGTATTCCGAAGTTCTTGTATTGAAGTTTTCACTTTCGGCACCTGTAAATAATCCAAGATACCATCCACGCCCTCTCCGGTGTGGGAGTCTACATAAAAGATTGTGTCGCAACCGGCGTTTTTCAACCACAATGTGGCCATGGGGATGTTTGCCTTTGGATCATTAATCTTTGTGACGATTCCGATGACCTCACGATTCACCATGCAAGTGATGTTCGGTGGAAACAATGTATAGGGTTCCGTGGCAGAAACCAACAGACCTACCACGTCCGCCTCATATGCATATAGTGCCAAAGCGTATCCCAAATGCTTTGTCTGCGCATATTCTCCAGGAGTGTCAATCAACACATCATTATAATGAATATATTGCGTTTTATAATATTCTACTTTCTGGCCGGACAGAGCCTGCTTCAATGTAGTCTTGCCCGCTTCGCTTCGGCCAACTAAAATGAGTTTCTTCATAATATATGTACCCGACGATTATGCACCGCGTTAGGTCCTGGTCATGGGGCAAACGGTATATTTCAGTTCTTCCTGCACATAATCCAAAATAGCCTGCTCGGAAGCTTCCACCTCGGACACCGTACCAGTGATAATCAGGGAACCACTGAATCTGTCCACAAAGCCTAAATCTATGGAAGCCGACTTCATCGCCACGTCCGCCATAATAATGGCTGTCTCTGCAGGGGAAACGGTCATGATCCCAATCGCTGCCCTAGCGTAATCTATCGCCGGATTCAGTCCTAACTTCTCGTAGAGAATGGGCTCCGGACTCGCTATAATGTGGGCCAGGGTAATCTGTTTACCGGGCACCAACTCTTGTACAATTCTTGCTTTATTTTTGTCGTCGAGCCAGTCCATTACTTCCTCCAAACTTGAATTTAAGCCCTTTTTTGCATTCTTGTCTATTAGTATAGACCTTTATGCTGTAATTGTCAATCGGATATATGCGTTTTTTTGTGGATTTGTTTTGATTCTTTTTGATTTTATATTTGTATTGTATTTGGTTTTATGTTGATTTTTTTGCTCAAATTTATCCCTTTTTCATTGCATTCAGACAAGTGGTTGTGGTAAAATGTATTCAAGTATTGCCACGCGCACTAGATAATGTGGTTGGCAATTCCCACAAAACACAACAGCGGATTGTGGAATTCCACAGGAAGGAACAACACCCATATGATGCCATCTTCCACTCCCCCAATTTCATATTTGAGCGAAGACTGGCATGTACACAGCATTGCCAGCGGGCACGGCACTTTAGATAGCATCACCGACATTGCCAGAGAGGCCGCAAAGCGCGGTATGAAGCTGATTGGTATCAGCGATCACGGTCCCGCCACCTTGGGTGGCACCGCACTCTCCTATTTCAGAAGCCTGCCCCTGTGCGAGCCCAGGCGCTTTGGCGTAGAACTGCGCTATGGTGCAGAAGCTAATATCTTGGATGGCAATGGTTCACTGGATATTCCTGACGAGATTTTAGAGAAGTTGGATTATTGTATTGTGAGTATGCATCGCCCTATTTATAAAGGAAGTGAAAGCACAGTAAACACCCACGCCTACATTCAAGCCATGTCCCACCCCAAGGTGAAGATTCTTGGGCACTGCGATGACGGACGGTTCTCCGTGGATTATGATGAATTGGTAAGGGCAGCCACGGCCATGGGCGTAACTCCGGAATTAAATAATGTTTCCCTTTCTCCCGACAGTTACAGATTAAACTGCCGCGCTAACGCCACCCGCTTATTGGAAGCCTGCGCAAAATACAATTGCCCCATCCTGCTGTCCAGTGATAGCCACGGCAGAAAACATATTGGAGAAGTAGCATATGCAATGGAATTGGTTAAGGAAACCGGATTTCCCCTGACATTAATAAAGAACCTCCCGTGATGGGAGGTTCTTTACTAGTTTCTGTTGGAGTTTTTTCGCGTTTTATTGGAATTCCTGCGTTTTGAGGGGAGTTTTCTGCATTTTGATGGGAATTTTCTGCACTTTGATGGAAGTTTTCTGCACTTTGGTGGGAGTTTTCTGCTTTCCCTTGGGAATATTCGTTGCTTTGCGGTTGAGTTGTTGCTATTTTTGATTTCAACCGCATAAAAGTCATGTCCCTTGCGGTGGAACCGTTCATTATCCCATTTTCAACCGTACATTCTGACACTTATGTGCGGTTATCTTCCTAACTTTTCAAAACACAACCGTAATACTCGCCATATGTTGCGGTTCAAATAATGAATTGTGATTTTATAACCGTATGGAATACAAGTTTTGTGCGGTTATTTTATCAACTTTTCCAATCATAACCGCATTCTGCTCCAAACAGCAATCTCATACCAACTTTCATCTCCACTCAAACAATAAACTCGCGTCCCTTCCTCTATTCATACACATGTCTTTGGATAATCTCATTCTGGAACTGCTCCGACAAAGACACAAACTTGGCAGAGAATCCTGTGACACGGACAATCAGGTCCTGGAAACCTTCCGCCGCTACACCGGTAAAAGCATTCATAATTACCTGACCCAACGGCGATTAGAACATGCCAGACGCCTGCTACAGAATGGAGTTTCCGTCACGGAAGCCTGCTACCAGAGCGGATTCTCGGACTGCTCCGGGTTTATCACGCTATTCAAAAAACATTTTGGTATAACACCGGGGAAATATCAATAAAGCAGTACGGACACTTCGTCCGCACTGCTTTAGTTTATATCTTACTCTCCGCATCTTCCACGGATTCATACCCGTAAAGTCTTGCGGTATTGTTCATAATCTCGTATGCCAGATTGCGTCCTTCCTGGAGTAAGCCCACGATGAATCTGCCATACAGCATCAAGGTTTCCTCGGAATAGGTGCTCATCTCCCCCCGCAGATAGGTTTCGTAGGAGGTATCGTATGGGGTATCGTCCTTGGTATGGATAGTTCTTGCATGAATTGCCATCTTGGGATATTGCGCCGCAAAAGCTTCCATCCACTGTACCTGAATCTTGATGATTTCCTCTTGAATTTGAATTCTCTCAGGGCTACGCACGGGCAGGGAATCCTGAAACTGTGTAAAACGCTCCGGTGCAGTGCTCTCCATCATGCGGGCATACTTTTCCGTAATCAGATTCCAGCCTCTCTCTTTTCCCTCCTGCAAATCCTTGTAGAAACTCTCCAAAAGTTCTTTGGGCCATGCCTGATACTGGCTCTTTCTCATAATTTGGAAAGTACTCCAATTATCCTGACAGGAAGCTCTTCCACCTTCGTTTTCTACTTTATCAAAGAGTTCCCACTCCAATGCTACAATTTTGTCTACCATGCTCTCTATCTTATCCATAATCTGCGAAATATACCCTTCCAAAAACAGGTCCTGTCCTTCCACCAATTGTTGTCTCTTCATTTCTTCTAGAAGCACGGCGGCCACTTGTTCAAAACTTGCCACCATCGCATCTTTCATATGCACCTTTGCGGAATCATAAGTCACGCCCAGCCATGCCTCTTTTTGTAAAGGCAGTTCCACTACACGCTCCAATATAGGAAGAAGTTTATCGCCCAAAGGCAATGCCTCCAATGCTTTTCTTTTCCACTTATAGTAGGGAGCATAAGTGCGGCTCAATAAAAACGCCAGGTTCATGGCTGCTTCCACCGCCTTTGCAATGCACAGGGACGCCGTCACATAATCCTCACGAGCCATCATTCTGGGATAATTGCTCTGAGCATACTGGGAAAACTCGTGCAGTTCTGTGGCCAGTTTCTCCCGCCAAACTTGGTCAGGATAATATCCTTGCAACACATTTCGAATCCCTGTAAAGACGCCCAAATCATCGCGGAACACTGCGCCGTTTACGGCTGATGCCAGTTGCATTTCCTGCACCCGTTCACCCTTCACACCGGGCTGCTCAAACACTGCCTTTCGTAGTGCTTCTACAAAGGCTTCCTTAGATAAATCTACACTCTCAAAATCAATTTGGGTGCCTAACAATCCATTGTAAAAATCATTGCAGGTGAACACGCCCCTACGGTTGGCTATCAAGCGGTCATTCTTTCCAATCTGATAGACCGATTCTATTAACTCTTCATAAGCCTTCTGTAAATCTGCACCGATTCTCTTCCAATCCTCCGCCATCAGCCACATGCAAAATCCGATGCCGTAATCATGATCCGTGGAGATAGCGTCATCATACCCATAGCAATCCGACCCCTCGCCCACCATACCCACGGCAATACGGCTCTCATACTCCGGAAACTTCTCTGCAATCATAGGGCGACCATAGGTCTCATAAAAGGCACGACACCTATCTATATTCCTGACGAACTCCCGCACCCCAGCACCTTCTGCCACATCGGTTTTGCAGGATGCTACATTATCTGTGCTCTTTTCTGCTTTCTTTTTTGCAAACGCACATTTTTCCTGTACACGCTTGTAATTGTCATTGATGCCGGTGTGCTTTTCCACTTCCAGCAATCCTTTTTCATAATAAGAAGACGCCCGTACATAGTCTTCCTTCGCCATCATCAAATCGCCCATAGCTACCAGCGCGGCACCGTAATGAAAATCCCTGCCGCCATCGTTTTCATAGATTTGTAATGCTTCCTTTAAATACGCTTCTGCTTCTTCGTAAGATTCCTGTGTAGCGAGCACGATAAGAGATGCCGCCAAGTTTGCCATAGAAGTAGCCTTAGGTATCACTGCATCTTCATACAATGCCACGATGGCAAGTGCTTTCCTCAGCATCTCCACAGCATTTTTTTGATTTCCCATCTCCTGATACAACAAACTCCAGTTGTTATACAGGCTGGCATAACGGAAATCTCCCGGTTCTAAATGTTTTTGATAGTTTTCTTCCACCTGTTCAAAGAAGGCAAAGGCCTGCTCATGCAGGTCGAAGGCGCGATAAGCGTTTGCAATGTTCAATAGGGAAGTGGCGTGTTCCACCCTTCCTTCCAGTTCCATCTCTTCCAAAAGAGACAACAACTGCGCGCAATAATCAAGCCCCTTCTCCCTCTGGGTAGTGTCTCTACAGAATCCTATCATTTCATTGAGGAGCGTAAACAGTACCCCCAACTCGCCCTGTTCACGGGCCTGTGTAATCTGCCCTGCCAAGTATTCTTCTATTTCTTCCAGCGTATTTTTGCCAAACATTTCATCATAGGTTTGCAAAATATCTGCAATATTCATAGAAACCTCCCACTATCAAAAACTCAATGCGCCCTCCTTAGAAGGCGCATTGTAACATTTGTGTTCAAAACAGGGTTCTTTATCCTAACAGAAATCCTATTCCGCACTCTAACGAAGACTCAACACTTCATCCTCGTACTTTTGAATCTCAGCAAAGAATTCTTTGTCGGAAACCACACCCTGACGGACGCAGTACTCGTTCCAAATATCGCCCAGGGGCAGGGTCTTTACTGCTTCCTGCTCTACCATCAGTTGGGTCAAGCGATTCTCATCCTGCAGTTTTTTCAATTCTGCATTGGGGGTGAGAAGTGCCATCAACAGTGCTTTCTGGAAGCTTCTGAAGCCCATGGCAAAAGCGGACACACGGTTGATGCTTGCATCGAAATAATCCAGCGCAATATAGACTCTGTCAAGTGCGTCGCAACGCACGATTTCCTTGGCAATCTCTTTTGTCTCATCGTCAAACAATACCACATGGTCGCTGTCCCAGCGGATGGGTCTGGTGACATGCAATGCAATTTCATCAAAGAAGCAAAGCAGTGCCGGAATCTTGTCGGAAACCATCTCCGTGGGGTGATAATGTCCATTATCCATCAAGGGTAGGCAGCCTTCGTGAGTAGCCGCAAAACTCAGCGCAAACTCAGCACTTCCCGCGGTAAATGCCTCCACGCCGATACCAAACACCTTGGATTCCACACAAGGTTTCACCTTATCTCTATCATAGGGCTCAGACAGAATCTGCTCGATGGAATCTTTGTATCTCATTCTGGGGCCCATACGGTCTGCGGGCACATCCTTGTATCCGTCGCCAATCCAAATGTTCATGACACAGGGTACGCCCGTCTCCTCTGCGAAATACTGGGAAATACGGATACATGCTTTACCGTGCTCAATCCAGAATTTTCTGGTTTCCTCATCAGGGCTGGTCAGTGTCAATCCATCCTTTACCATATTATGGGAAAAGAAGGTAGGATTAAAGTCGATGCCCATACCTCTTTCCTTGGCGAACTCCACCCACTTAGCAAAGTGCTTGGGCTCAATTTTGTCACGGTTCACGTACTCGCCCTCTTCAAAAATGGCATAACATGCGTGAATATTCAATTTCTTCTTACCGGGCATCAGGCTCATTGCCTTGTCCATGTCTGCCATCAACTGTTCCGGGGTTTTCGCCTTACCGGGATAGTTGCCGGTGGTCTGGATGCCTCCGGTCAGTGGACCATCATGGTCAAATCCGATTACATCATCTCCCTGCCAGCAATGCAGTGCCACAGGCACCTCCATACATTTGGCAATGGCCGCTTCTACGTCTACGCCGTAGCTTGCGTAAATTTCTTTTGCTGATTCAAATCTTGTCATACTCCTCTTTTACACTCCTTTGATATCCATTTTTCCTTTGGTATGTTTCAAAGGCACAATCCGCCTTTATTGATACACCTGTATAGGGAAGGACGTAAACACACAAGCCCTTGCCGCTTTTAAGTCTTTCAATTCACCGGTTGTCATCATCTGGGCCGCGATATTGCCAATGGCAGTGGCCTCACCGGGCCCTGCATACACAGGCAATCCTGTGGCTTCTTTTGTGAGACGGTTGAGATAATCTGCATTGGAGCCACCACCCACGATATGAATGCAATCGTATTCCTTGCCGGTGATTGCCGCAATTTCCTTTACGGTTGCTGCATAGCATCGGGCAAGACTATTGTACACCACTGCTGCCACTTCCGCAATCCCCTCAGGGACTTGCTGTCCACTCTCCCTACATGCCGCCTGCACCTCTTCCGTCATATTGGCAGGGGCTAAAAAGCGGTCAGCATTGGCATCCACGATGGAAGAAATCCGACATTTTGAAGCCATCTCGCAAATCTCACCAAAACCAAGTGCGCCGCCAATTTCTGCTTTCACAGACTGAATCATCCAAAGTCCCATGATGTTTTTCAAATAACGGTAGCGGTAATCGTATCCTCCCTCATTGGTCAGGTTATTGGCTTCACTTTCTTTAGAACAATTTGCCTCAGGCAACTCCACTCCCATCAAAGACCAGGTACCGGAACTGATATACAGTGCGTTGTCGCTATCCGTAGGTACCGCAATCACAGCAGAGCCGGTGTCATGGGTAGCAGGTACAATCACCTGACAATTGTATCCCACTTCTTCCTGTACTTCCTTGGTTAGCTCACCTAACACCGTTCCGGGAGTAACAATGTTTTTGAAAATACGTCTGGGATATCCCAGTTTTTCAATCAAATCCATATCCCAATCCTTTGTGGCAGGACTGATCAACTGCCCCGTGGTGGCATTGGTGTACTCCGTCACAGCCACGCCACTGAGCAAATAGTGGAAATAATCCGGTATCATCAACAGCGTCTCCGCCTTTTCCAAAAGTTCCGGCTTCTTCATCTTCAAAGCCATCAACTGATAGATGGTGTTGAACATTTGCTTTTGAATGCCTGTACGGGCATACAAATCTGATTCCGGTATGTATTGATATACTTCCTTATCCATATCCTTGGTGCGTCCGTCACGATATCCCACGGCATTGCCTATGCGTTTCCCTTCTTTGTCCAAAAGTACAAAGTCCACGCCCCAAGTATCTACGCCGACACTTGTGGGAATCTTGCCCAGTTCCACGCATTTCTTCATACCAATTTTGATTTGGCGGAACAACTCATCCACATCCCAAACCTTTTCCACTCCGTCACCCTGTGGCACTTCCTTCATACCATTGGGAAAACGGTGAATCTCTTCCAAAACCATTTTCCCGTTTTCCAGATGCCCTAAAATATGGCGGCCACTGGATGCACCAATGTCAATTCCCAGATAATAGTTTGCCATCAAATCACTCCTCATTTCTCCTCTATTATTATGCCAAGCATTCCCGCTTTGCCATTTTAACCATTCCACCTAACGTAGCACTTTCTCGCAGGCAATTCTCTCCGCACCATCTGACAGATATATAATACCGCAATAGATGAACCCGTTTTTCTTTTGCATATTCTGCATGGATATATTGTCCCTGTGGGTGTCATTTTTGATGCTGCGGACACCTCTGTCACGGCACATCTGTTCCACTTCTCGGATCATTTGTCCGGCAACGCCACGCCCTTTCTGTGCATTATCCACCGCAATACGATGGATAGCCGCATAGGGCTCGTCCGTGGTCAGCCAGGCACCTTCATAGATACAATCGTAGGTGGGCTCCCCGTCGAAAATCACGGCGATGGTACCTATCACTTTCCCGCCTTCTTCACATACATAACCATATCCTTTTTCAATATCTTCCCGAAACACAGTTTCATTGGGATACCCGTTCTGCCACTGGTCAATGCCCTGTGATTTCATGTATTCCTGAGCCTGCCTTATGATGCCCATCATAGCAGGAATGTCTTCTGTTCTTGACTTTCTGAATATCACTATGAATCTCTCTCCAACTAAGTTCGATTTTCTGTCACTTGCGCCCGGGGCAGTAGTTCTTTCACTTGAGATATGTCTGCCGGCTGGGAACCGTCACACATCACATTGGCCGCCGAAGTAGCCAGTGCCAATCCCATCGCCTCTGTGACCTCCATGCCTTGCTCCATCCCGTAGGCAAGCGCTGCCACCATGGAATCTCCGGCGCCTACAGTACTACCTACCGGCACAGGGATGCCCTGTCCTCTGTACACTTTCCCCTCATAGACAAAGAGGGCACCCTCTCCGCCTAAAGAAACTGTTACACAAGGAATTCCACCCTTGTGAATGTCCAGTGCCGCCTGCACCAATTGTGCTTCCGTCTCCACAGGATATCCCAATAACTCCTCGATTTCCTTTGCATTAGGCTTAATGAAAAAGGGACACGCTTGGATGCCGGCCTTCAGCCTCTCTCCGTCTGCATCCAAAAAGACTTTGGCGCCTTTTTTCTTACAGACTTCAATCCATTCTGCATATAAAGAAGGTTTCGCGCCCTTGGGCAAACTGCCCGCCAATACCACACTATCCCCTTCTTCCAGTTGGTCTGTCAAAAGGCTCAGCACGCGATTTAAATCTTCTTCGCCCACTTCCGTACCGGGCTCGTTGATATCTGTGTTCTGTCCGCAAGCTTCGTCTATAATTTTCAGATTGGTTCTTGTCTGTCCCGACACATGATAAAGAAGCGTCTCTATGCCCTGAGTCCGAAGAGTTTCTTCTATCCACTTGCCCGTGTTACCGGCCACGATTCCCATAGCTACACTTTTTCCACCCAAGGAGGCAATCACCTTGGACACATTGATACCCTTACCGCCGGGATCCTGACGCATCCACTGCACACGATTCACTTCTCCTGTTTGAAAGTGGTTAATTTTTACTGTTTTATCCACGGCGGGATTCAATGTCACCGTATAGATCATATGCGTTCTCTCCTGGCTTAGGTATGATGATTGTGGTCTTTGACACTTGAATATGAAGACTGCCGACTCGTCTGAGCCGGCATATCTATGCATTTATTTCCGGATTAACACTTGATTTCCAAATACCCCAACAATTTGGACATATCGTACTCTTCCAGCAAACCTAAATTGGAATCGTAGAATTTACCATCGAAATGAATCAGATAATGGCAGAAACGTCCCATCTTTTCCATCATGACACAGCACTTAGGCATAACAGCGTCCCGTCCCTCTGTGTACATGATGATATCACTGTGGTCGATGCCGTAATAATTCAATGCGGAAATCACGCGACCCATGGTAGCCTGCCATTCCCTGCAATCCATAACACTGATGACCTCGGCAATGGTCACACCCGCCAACATCGCCACGCAGGCCTGCCCGCACAGTCCGTCTTCCGGCTGGATAATCACATTCATATCCGTAATTTTGCGAATGGGATTCTCAAAACTGTAGGGGCTGTTCTGGTCCATACGGATCAAAGAATCATTGATGCGCAACAATATCTTATGGGGCACATCCATTTCCACCTGCAGGGCATCCTCATCCCCGATATGAATCTCATAATTTCCCTTCTCCTTGGGCAACAGTTCGCAGTCGATGATACTGTTATCCAGTACAATTTCCCCTTTGATGACATCTCTCTGCTTACATACTTCCCAAATATTAAAAGGGATCTGAATCATATATCCCTTTTCTTTTTTCTCCACTTTTGACTCAAAAAAATACCTCATTTATTCTTACCCTCCCAATGGCAATCCGTTATGCCACGAATCATTTTATCAAATGCAAACACATTTGAAAACCCATTTTGCATAAGTTAAAAAACTAACAATCCCTATTCGTCTTTTGCCACATAAAAGAGTTCGTCCAACTTCTCTACACTTATTTTTCCATTGGTCAGCTCCACCAATGCCTTTTCTACGCCCTCCCATTCCTCTATGGGAACAATCAGCTGCAACACGACCTTGTCTGTAAAATCCGTGGAAAGCGGTTCTATTCCTTTGTTTGCCAAATAGTATTGGATTTTGCCGATACCATTATAGTCGGTGGTTAATTCCAGCTTCACACCGTAACGCATTACACCCACCTGACAATTGGAAAGTGCTTCTTTCAGTGCCTGCGTATATGCCCGCACCAAGCCTCCGGTGCCCAGAAGCACGCCGCCAAAATAACGGATAACCACGGCAGCTACATTTTTAATACCACTTCCCGCAAGCACCTCTAACATGGGACGTCCGGCAGTGCCGCTGGGCTCCCCATCATCGCTGCATCTGGTCAGTTCACCCTTACTACCGATGATAAACGCAGAACAATGATGTCTGGCATCCCAGTATTTCTTTTTC
>JAFQIE010000033.1 GCA_017397645.1 Lachnospiraceae bacterium
ATTTATTATTGTCTCCCATTTTTCATCACCTCCTATGACACATCATAAAAGGTAATGTAGCTTATAGCCATTATTATTCGAGTAAATCTTAAGAACCCCCATATATTATGCGAGTTTTCTTTCATTTACTCGAATAACAAAACTTTTAGGATAACCGGGGATGGCTCCTTCGCAGTCAAAACCGGCTCCGGTCATGCGCCAAAGGCCGTTTAAACTTATTTTCTTCATTGCAAACTCCTTTTCCTGGTCAGGGCGGTATGGCCGAAGACCTGTAAAATTATTTGATGTTTATATTTTATTATGATAGAATCGTAGAAAACAATGGAATTATCGATTGTATTTTTGTAGTTTCTTACTATCCACAGGTTTCGGAGGAAGGATATGCAGATATTTAATTGTGGAACGGATTTCCCGCATAATCCCGGAGAATACTGTACGCCCATTGTCAGGGATTGTTATTTTATCAGCTGTTTTTCCACCCCCTTTCTATATGAGGCGGATGGCGAACTGGTTGCCGGTAATGCGGGAGATGTTTTAATTATGCCGCCGGGGACGATGATATATCATGGACCCGTCGACAAAACGGAATGTTTTGTCAATGATTGGATGTATTTAGATGGAGAGGATTTTCGTAGCCTGCTGGAAAAGTATCCTCTCCCCTTGGGGCGGGCTTTTCATGTGGGGGATGTTTTGCTTTTAAAAAAATGTATCGCCAGGATAGAGGAAGAACAACTCTTGAAGCGCCCCGGCTTCGAAGAATTGACAAATGCCATGATGACGGAAACTTTGATTTCGCTTCATCGACGATTCCGGCAGCAGAGGGATTTGGACTCACCCAAAATGCGGATTGGGGTAGCGCGGGAGGCTTTTTTACGGCAACCGGAAAAGGATTGGTCCCTGCAGGAAATGGCGCAGGCGGCAAGGTATTCAGTGAGCCGTTTCTGTACATTATATTATCAGGAATACGGCTGTTCCCCCAAGGCTGACTTGTTGGAACATCGGTTGGAACTGGGAAAACAGATGTTGCTTTATGGCGATTATACGGTGACAGAGGTATCCGAGCGCTGCGGCTTTAGGTCCATCTATTACTTCTCCAAATATTTTAAGGAAAAAGAGGGGTGTACGCCGAGTGAATACAGAAAATATATTAAAGTAGAGCATTGAGAAAAATGAAAAATAAGGTTTAACAACACAGATTTCATAAAAAAAGCAAAAAATGAGTTGTTAAATAAGTGGAAGCCTAGTCAAACAACTGAAATAGTTTAAGTTTGACATATTAAGTGTAAAATGATATCATAATAGTGCATATGTGAACTAATATATAATAAAATGAGGGTAAAATGAGAATTACAGGATATGAGAATGAGATTGTAATCTTGAAGGAATTGGGTGATAGGATAAAGGAGTATCGTATTACACGCAATATTACGCAGTCGGAACTGGCTGAGAAATGTGGGATATCTACAAGTACAGAAAAACGTATTGAAAACGGAGATGATGTCAAACTATCGAATGTTATTAGGGTTATGATGGGGCTTGGGATTGCAGAAAATTTAGATATTCTGATTCCGGAGGAGCAACCGAGTTTTAAGGCGATTTTTGAAAAAAAACCCACGAGGAAAAGAGCACGTCAAGTAAATGATAAAAAGGGTACCACTTGGGTTTGGGGAGAGGATAAAAAGGAGGTATTATGAAGAAAACAAGTACGGTTCGTGTAAAGATGTGGGGAACGACAGTAGGTTACCTGCATCAGGCAGAAAACGGAATCGTCGGATTTCAATATGACGAAGATTTTATAACAAGTCAAATAGAAATTTCACCCTTGAGAATGCCTCTGTCCAACCTTACGTATTCTTTCCCTGCGCTTCCGGAAGGCACGTTTCACGGCCTGCCTGGAATGGTTGCAGATTCTCTTCCGGATAAATTTGGTAATATTGTTATCAACAAATATCTTGAAAGTCAAGGACGGGATGCTGACAGTTTATCTGTGATTGAAAAGTTGTGTTACACCGGCCAAAGAGGCATGGGAGCGTTGGAATATGAGCCGTCCTATGAATTGGTTGAAATAGATTCTGCTGTAGATATTGATGCACTTACGAAATTAGCATCAGAAATTTTGTCCGAGAAGGAAAAAATTCACATTACAAAAAATGATAGTATGATGGCACAACTGATGGCATGTGGTTCTTCTGTCGGTGGAGCAAGAGCCAAAACACTTATTGCATGGAACCGGGAAACAAACGACATCAGGTCGGGACAAATCGATGCAGGTAGAGGTTACGAATACTGGTTATTGAAATTTGACAATATCAAGAACAATAAAGATAAAGATGCCGTGCCGGACGAAGGTGAGTATACAAAAGTTGAGTACGCTTATTACCTTATGGCAAAAGAAGCCGGGATTCACATGAGCGAGTGTCGTCTTTATCAGGAAAATGAAGGCGCACATTTTATGACCAAAAGATTCGATAGAAAAGGGGCGGACGGAGAAAAGGTTCATATGCAAAGCCTATGTGCAATTTCTCATATGGATTTCAATTCACCACGTACTCATTCGTACGAGGAAGCTTTCGGAGTGATGAAAAAACTTAAACTTTCCTACCGGGATTTCTTACAATTGTATCAGAGAATGGTTTTTAATGAATTTGCCAAAAACTACGATGATCACACAAAAAACATTTCCTTCCTTATGGATAAGAAAGGAACTTGGGCTTTGTCGCCGGCATATGATATCACTTTTTGTTATAAAAAAGACAGTATATGGGCCAGTGCCCACCAAATGCTAATTAACGGAAAATCGGACGATATCAAAAAAGAGGATCTTTTGCAAGTGGCACGAAATGTGGGGATAAGAAAAGCGGATGCGCTGAAAGGTATAGAGCAGGTTTTATATTCGGTCTCCAAATGGGAGGATTTCGCAAAGGAGGCTCAACTTTCAGAACGCAAATTCTTAAAAATAAAAGGACATATAAGAAGTTGATTATAGGAGGCAATATGGAAAAGTACATTCAAAAGACCTTTACGGGGGAGAGAGCAATGTTTGGTACAAAGGGTGCAAGATTTGAGTATTGTACCTTTGCGGACGGCGAGTCTCCCTTGAAAGAGAGTCATGATTTGGAGATAGAGCACACCCTGTTTCGTTGGAAGTACCCCTTGTGGTACACCAGCAATGTGTCCTTGAAACACTGTACGCTATACGAAATGGCTAGAGCTGGCATCTGGTATGTGGATGGTATCAGTGTGGAGGACACCATCATTGAAGCACCGAAGAATTTTCGCCGTGCGAAGAATATTAGATTGTGTAACGTGGACATGCCCAATGCAGCAGAAACGTTGTGGAATTGTCAAAATATTGAGATGGATAAGGTCACTGCCAAGGGTGATTACTTCGCGATGAACAGCGAAAGTATCGTAGCTAGGGATTTCAAATTAGTAGGCAACTATGGGTTTGACGGATGTAAAAATGTGGAAATCCACAATGCCACCATGCTGACTAAAGATGCCTTCTGGAATGCAGAGAATATCACCATCTATGATTCTTTTATTTCCGGTGAGTATTTAGGCTGGAATTCCAAGAACATCACGCTGGTGAACTGCACCATCGAGAGCTTGCAGGGGATGTGTTATATCGATAATCTGGTGATGAAGAACTGTCGCCTGATGAATACCAATCTGGCATTTGAATATTCCAATGTGGATGTGGAGATTGTAGGAGAGGTAGAGAGTGTTCTGAACCCTGAAAGTGGCATTATCCACGCGGACAGAATCGGGGAACTGATTATGGACGGACGTAAAGTGAAGATTGACCAAACCAAGATAGAGGCAGGAGAGATTTTGAAGACCGCTGATAGAGCTGAGTGGGAGAGATGATGAAATACGATTTTGATAAAGTGGTAGATAGAAGAGGTACCGGCTCCTTAAAATGGGATGTGCCGGAAAGAGAACTTCCCATGTGGGTGGCCGATATGGATTTTCAAGCGGCACCGGAGATTCGGGAAGCGCTTCGTGAGCGCGTAGAGCATGGTGTATTTGGGTATTCTGTACTGCCGGATGCCTGGTACGATGCTTATCAGTCCTGGTGGAGCAGAAAGCATCATTGGAAGATAGAAAAGGACTGGTTGATTTTCAGCACCGGTGTGGTGCCTACACTTTCCAGTGTGGTGCGGAAGTTGACCACCGTTGGAGAAAACGTCCTGATTCAGACGCCCGTTTACAACATTTTCTTCAATTCCATTCTTAACAACGGACGTAATGTGCTGGAGAGTTCTCTGGTATATGATGGGTTTGAATACACTATGGATTTTGAAGATTTGGAGCGTAAGCTCGCATTACCCCAGACGACACTGATGATTCTGTGTAATCCCCAGAATCCGGTGGGTAAGATTTGGGATAGAGAGACCCTGGCACGGGTAGGAGAACTATGTGCGAGACACCATGTGGTGGTGGTCTCTGATGAGATTCATTGTGATTTGACAGACCCCGGCACGGAATATGTGCCCTTTGCCTCTGTGTCTGAAATTTGCAAG
Source organism: Lachnospiraceae bacterium (assembly GCA_017397645.1). Classification (GTDB taxonomy): domain Bacteria; phylum Bacillota; class Clostridia; order Lachnospirales; family Lachnospiraceae; genus Acetatifactor. The sequence continues at coordinate 4,527 of JAFQIE010000033.1, forward strand.
AATAACAGCGTTACCTGTATTGCACCCACCAAGGCATTTAATATTGCAGGGTTGCAGACTTCTGCAGTGGTGGTGCCCAATCCGGTATTGCGCCACAAGGTAAACCGTGGCCTGAACACGGACGAGGTGGCAGAACCCAATGTATTTGCTACTGTAGGCGCCATTGCGGCCTTTGAAAAAGGGGAAGAGTGGTTGGAAGAATTGCGAGTATATCTGGCAGAAAACAAGGCATTTCTGCGTAACTATATGCAGGAAAAGTTGCAACAGATAAAAGTGGTTCCTTCAAATGCAACCTATCTGTTATGGCTGGATGTGAGTGCGATTACTGGGGATGCTACGGAATTAGTAGAGTTTATCCGAAAAGACAGCGGCCTGTACCTCACGGAAGGAGAGGAGTACGGAGCCTGCGGAAAGAGTTTTATCAGATGGAACACCGCCTGTCCCAGGAGCCTTCTTATCGAAGGCCTGGAACGGTTTGAAAGCAGTGTTAAGCTATTTCAGGAAGCCGTTCACGATGTGTGATTCGGCTTCTTCTTCTGTTAAGCCTAAGGTCATTAGCTTGGTGATTTGCTCGCCTGCGATTTTACCGATGGCTGCCTCGTGAATCAATTCTGCGTCCAGACAGTTGGCAGTAATTTCGGGGATGGCACTAATCTTGGCGTTATCCATAATGATACCGTCGCATTCGGAGTGACCGGCACAACGGTTGTTGCCGTTAATCTTTGAAAGGAACAGTTGATAGGAATCGTCCCTTGCCACAGAACGGGATACGATGTTTGCGCTGGAGCCTTCTCCGTTTAAGTCTACGGTAAATGCGGTTTTGGCTGTCTGGGTACCATGGGTCATCAGTTTCTCGGATACTACCAACTTCGCACCGTCTGCCAGTGTAGCTTTGGTGGAGCGGTCGGTGGAATCCACGCCCTTGATTTGCACGGTTTCCAATTCAAAATAACTGTTTTCTCCCATTTCGATGATGGTCTCGGGGTTCATGATACGTTCCCCCTTGCCATCGCCGCTGCCGTAATGCTTTTCTACATATTTCACGTGGCTGTTTTTGCCGATGAAGAAGCTGTGGATACCGTCATGCTTACTTGCTTCGTCGCCGCTGTTGTGGATACCGCAGCCAGCCACGATGGTGATATCGCAGTCGTCACCGATATAGAAGTCATTATAAACCATCTCGGTCAATCCGCTCTGACTTAAAACCACGGGGATATGCACACTTTCTTTCTTGGTGCCGGGCTTTATCACGATATCGATGCCCTGCTTGTCCTCTTTGGTCACAATATCTATATTTGCAGTGGTAGCCCGTGCTGCGCTGACACCGTTGGCTCTGATGTTGTAGGCCCCGGCGGGCACCTCGTGCAGGTCGGCCACCTGCTCTAATAACATTTTCTGTATATCGTCCATATATAGTTCCTCACATTTTTATTCCTGATAGAATTTGCAACCTTCCGTACCCTTCAGTAGTTCAGGAAGAATCTCGTCCTTGCGCCCTCTGGCCTTTACGGTGCCTTCTGCCAATACCACAATCTCGTCGGCAATGTTTAGAATGCGCTCCTGATGGGAAATAATAATCAGGGAGTTGTCACTGCTCCGATGCATTTCCTCAAAGACTTTGATCAGGTTATTGAAGCTCCACAGGTCGATGCCGGCCTCCGGCTCGTCGAACACAGCCAAGGGAGTGTTTCGGGCAATGATGGTAGCGATTTCAATTCGCTTTAACTCTCCGCCGGAGAGACTGCCGTCCACGTCGCGGCGGATATAATCTCTGGCACACAAGCCTACTTTGGACAGATATTCACAGGCAGAAGAGAAGTTCGTCTTATCGCCTGCCGCCAAGGAGAGCAGGTCCAGGACCTTAATGCCCTTAAAACGGACCGGCTGCTGGAAAGCGAAGCTAATGCCAAGTTTCGCACGTTCCGAGATGGACATATTTGTGATGTCCGTACCATTGAAAAGAATCTGTCCCGATGTGGGTTGCTCGATTCCCATAATCAGCTTGGCCAGGGTGGATTTACCCCCACCGTTGGGGCCGGTAATTGCCACGAAAGTGTGGTCATCAAAGGTGAGATTAATATTCTTTATAATTTCCTTATGTCCCAAGTCGCCGTTTTCCACTTGGAAACAGAGGTTTTTCAGTTCAAGCATGAGTTACCTCCAATGCGTCTTTTGATTGAGAAATGAATTTCTTTTAACAGTATATCACAGAACCTGCAAAAACCCATCACTTTTTTCAGAAAAAGTAAAATATTTTCCCCAAAATACCACTTGACTTTTTAGGGGAAACAATGTATTATAACCTATGTTGTCGGTGACGACACGAAATGTGCGTTTAGCTCAGCTGGATAGAGCGTTTGGCTACGGACCAAAAGGTCGGGAGTTCGAATCTTCTAACGCACATAATTATCGCTGTAGGCGTTATGCTTACAGCGATTTTTTTGCGTTATATATATTTTACCGGCGGTACTTTCCCGGGGAGATGCCAAATTCTTTTTTAAATACTCTGCAGAAATATTGTAGCGAGGAAAAACCGCTTTGTTGTGCACATTCTTCTAAGGTGAGAAAGGGATAACGCATTAGTTTTTTTGCATTTTGTAATCGTAGCGAGGTAATATATTCAGAGGGTGTCATATGGTACTTGGCCTTAAAAAGCTTTCTGAAATAGACCTCGCTTATTTTGATTTCGTCTGCCAAAGCGGAAATGCTGAAGGACGGATCCTTGAAATTGTTTTCCATATAGGACAGCGCATGCTCTATTTTTTCCTGATTGCTTCCAACCGGAGAAGAAGGTACAGATTGCGCTCGAAAGTTTCCATAAATTTTATACAGCACAGATATGCATTCTGTATGAGAAACCGGGGGAGACGGTAGTAAAGTGGAAAAGTAGTTTCTCGAAAAGTTGTTCCATGTGGTGGGAGCTCTCGAGAGAGAGTAAAGCACTATGCCGAGGTGTTTCCTGGCAGAATTCAAAATCGCAGAAAATATGGTCATAGGAATCAGAATGGACATCCATGGTGTAAACTGCATGATGCGCCAAATACAATACATCTCCTGCATTGGCTGTAAATTCTATCCCGTCGTCGAAACAATAGGTGCAACTTCCTGTGAGAATATAGACAAAAGCGTCACTGTGTCTGCCGTTTACCTGCAGGTGTTTGGGGCCGGGCAAGCTGTTTTTCATCACATGAATCAGGTTGTTGATATACAGGTTTTCTTCTGTGATAGAGAAAAGTCTCATTGTTGTCTCCCTTATTTTATGTCTTATTTATGTCTACAATTAAGTTTTTGCTTCGAAAACTTTGTTTTCATATCCATGATATTCTATTTATTCAAATTCCATCCTATTTTACACGTAAAATCAATAAGTGTAGTTTCGAAAAGTATAAAAATATCGAAAAGTATCGTTTACGAAACATTGTTGTGGGAATATAATGGAGATAATGATAGGTAGATGTGATAGAAGAAGGGAAGCATGTATTCTTGCGGGAAAAATGTACACTTTGTGGCAAATGTGAAGCGGTGTGCCCGGAAAGCGCCTTTGAAATGATGGGCAAGGAAATGACCGCCGAAGAAATCGTGGCTGAGGTACTAAAGGATGAGGTGTTTATCAAGGCCAGCGGAGGAGGTGTCACCTTCTCCGGCGGAGAACCGCTTGCGCAGGTGGAATTTTGTGTGGAAATCGCCAAGCAGCTGAAAGTTCGGGATGTGAACATCGCAGTGGACACCAGCGGCTATGTAAGCCGGGAGGCAATCGATAAAATCCTGCCCTATGTGGATACATTTCTATTTGATATTAAGGCTATCGATGATGAGGTGCACAAAACCTGCACCGGCGTGTCCAATCGATTGATTTTAGAGAACATCCGATATGTGGACTCTTTGGGGGTTCCCATGGAAATCAGATATCCATACATACCCACCATGAACGATGGGGAGGCGGCTGCAATAGGCGATTTTGTAAAAAGCCTTCACATGGTGAAGAAATTGGAAGTGCTTGCTTACCATAATTACGCGGAAAGGAAGTACAATTGCCTGGGGCATGAATACCCGACCAAGGAGATTCCGCTACCGACAAAAGAAGAACTGGAAATTGCACGTAAAAAGTGCTGTATTTGAACGAAATTCTGGATTTCATGCTCTGTTACCTACTCGAATTTAGGAATGCTTACCCAGTAGGTAAAAAACCAAGAAAGCGACGCGAGAGTACGATAGGACAAAACCACTTCTTTCAATTTGTGTCAAAGAAAAAAGCACCTCACATGGAGGTGCTTTTTCTGATATGCACAAGATTTATTTAATCTTTCTTCTTAGACTTAAAACTGTTCATGATCATGGTTGTCAGCATAATCAGTATCATCGCTACAAAGAGAGCTCCCATACCTTTGCCTAAAATCTTCACACCATCCATGACAGAATCATCGGGGGCTTCCGTACTTACTTCTACGGAAGCATATACTTCTTCGCTGGAAACTACTTCCTCACTGGAAACAATTTCTTCACTGGAAACTTCTATAGATTCTACAGAAGAATTGTCTACTGCAGCACTAACCAATTCGTTATTCATAATTCTCCTCCTTTATCCGATACTTCTAACAAGCTGAATAATTAAACCGCCTGCGATAGCGGAAGCAATCTGTCCTGCCACATTAGCACCTGCAGCATGCATGATGATAATGGTTCCGGGATTCTCTTCCTGAGCCATTTTCTGTGCCACACGGGATGCCATAGGGAATGCGGAAATACCGGCTGCACCAATCATGGGATTCATTTTTTCTTTTGCAAAGAGGTTCATAAACTTCGCCAGCAAAATGCCGCCAAAGGTATCAAATACGAATGCAGCCAAGCCGATAACCATAACGATTAAGGTTTCGATGGTTACAAATTCTTCAGCTCTCATACTGAAGGAGATGGTGATACCGAGGAGCAGGGTGATTAAGTTTGTCAGAGCATTCTGTGCAGTTTCGGACATGGTCTGCAATACACCACATTCTCGAATCAAGTTACCAAACATCAAGAAACCAACCAAGGAAACAGATGAAGGTGCAATAAATCCAACGATAATGGTGGTCAAGATAGGGAACAGAATACGTGTTGTCTTAGAAACGCTTGACGCTTCGTATTTCATGGTGATTGCACGCTCTTTCTTGGTGGTAATCAATTTGATTGCCATAGGCTGTACGATGGGTACCAGTGCCATGTAGGAGTATGCCGCTACAGCGATTGCACCAATCAACGGTGAACCGTGCTCAAGCAACTGGTGTGATACTAAAATTGCGGTAGGACCGTCAGCGGCACCGATGATACCTACGGAAGCAGCCTCGTTCAAGCCCCATTCAGGATAAATCAATAAGGAAGCGATAAGTGCGATGAAGATACCCAACTGCGCTGCTGCACCGAATAAAAACAGTATGGGCTTGGACAACAGGGGACCAAAGTCGATCATAGCTCCGATACCGATGAACAACAGTACGGGCAATGCCTCAGAAGCGTTGATTCCGACGTTGAAAAGCCATTCAATAATACCGGTTACTTCCTCGCCATTTGACAATGTTTGAGTGACTGCACTAGTTAAAGGAAGGTTGACCAAAATCGCACCAAATCCCATGGGCAGAAGCAATGCGGGTTCGTATTCTTTTTTGATAGCTACATAGATTAATGCAGCACCAATCAAATACATTACCAAATGTTGCCAACTGATTTCGCCAAATCCTTGCCATAAAAATGAAAAGAATTCCATTTTGTCTCCTTTCGACCGTCGTCTTTGACGGCATGTACTTTTTCCACCATTTTATCTCAATTTGCAGTACTTTACAATGCGACGTCGGTTAAGAAATGGTAAAGAATGGTTTATAAGGATTTAATTGTCTTTACCAATAAAACCAAGTATAATGATGCGTATAAATAGACGAAGTGTGTGGAAACTACATATAATAAAGGAAGGATAACCGATTTTGACAAAACAGGAGTTTTTGAAAACATTGCAAAGCAGCCTGACGGGCAAAATTTCTGACAGACAGGTGGCTGAGCATTTGAATTATTATGAGGAATACATTTCATCTGAAATTCGAAGCGGAAAACCAGAGGCAGAGGTGATGGATAGTTTAGGCGATCCCAGACTCATTGCCAGGAGTATCTTGGCGGCAGGTGGCGGTGAGGAGCAGACTGGTGCAAACGCCGATGGCAGAGCCGAGGGATATTACAGTGGCGGGGCGAATGGACGCTACCAAAGTGGAGCCGGCGGCCAATATGGTGGCGGTTCTAGTGGTTACTATGGCGGCGCAGATGAACCGCCTACGGGGAGGACATTTCGGATTCCTGCGTGGGGCTGGATGCTCATCGTGGTTTTGGGATTGATGCTTATTTTCAGTTTGGTATTCTCCGTGATTAGAATACTATTTCCGATTCTGTTCCCGATTATGATGGTGATATTTTTTATAAAATTATTTCGGGACTGGCTGAATTAGTGTTATAATTTCTGTTTTTCTTCACATACTATGACCGTAACTGTTAACAAGAAAATGCCGTAAATACGGCGGGATGTGAGGAAAATATGGAAAACAACAATAATAAGTATAGCAACGCTATGGACAATGCTGACAATTGCAAGAATGCGCAGAGCAAAAACGATAAAGCGCAAAATGCAAAGAACAGCCAGAACAAGAACCAGGGCGGTCAGAATAAGAACAGTCAGAATAAGACCAACTAGTATGAAGTTGCTACAGGGGATGCCTTTTGGGTGTCCCCTGTTTGTTTGCGCAAGTTGTTCTGCTCTTTGATGTAATTCTATTTACTTTGAGGAAGAAATTTTGTATACTTGGAGTGTCCTTTCTTGGGACAATGGAATCAAGGATAGATGGGAAAAGAACATGAAAAGATACGAGTTGATTGCCCCCTGCCATTTTGGTATGGAATCAGTGTTGAAACGTGAAATAGATGATTTGGGATATGACATTGCTGAGGTAGAGGATGGCCGTGTGACCTTCTATGGTGACGAGGAAGCCGTTTGCCGGGGGAATGTGTTCCTGCGCACCGCAGAGCGTATTCTTATTAAAATAGGAAGCTTTTATGCGCAGACCTATGAAGAATTGTTTCAAGGTACCAAGGCGCTGCCCTGGGAAGAATTCATTCCCGTAGATGGGAAGTTTTGGGTGACCAAGGCGGCCAGTGTGAAGTCGAAGCTGTTTAGTCCTTCCGATATTCAGTCCATTACGAAAAAAGCCATGGTGGAGCGCCTGAAAGATGTCTATCATGTGAATTGGTTCGCTGAGGACGGAGAAAGTTTTCCCATCCGTGTGTTCCTTATGAAAGATAAAGTGACGGTAGCATTGGATACTACAGGAGAGTCCCTGCACAAAAGAGGATATCGTAAACTTACAGCCAAGGCACCCATTGCAGAGAATTTGGCTGCGGCATTGATTATGCTGACTCCCTGGAGAGGGGATAGGATATTGGTGGACCCTTTCTGTGGAAGTGGTACTTTCCCCATTGAGGCAGCCATGATGGCCGCCAATATGGCACCGGGTATGAATAGAGAATTCAGCGCCATGAATTGGGAGCATATTGTAGGCAAAAGACTTTGGTATGACACTTTGGATGAAGCCAACGAAATGGTGGATTTGAGCGTAGACACCGACATCCAAGGCTATGACATTGATGACAAAATGGTGAGCATTGCCAGAGAGAATGCCAAGCTGGCAGGCGTGGACAAATTGATTCATTTCCAAAAGCGTGGCGTGGATATGTTGAGCCACCCCAAGAAGTACGGCTTTATTATCACCAATCCTCCCTATGGCGAGAGATTACAGGAGCAGAGTGAAATGCCCGCCCTGTACCGCACCATTGGCGAGAGATATAAGGCGTTGGATTCTTGGAGCATGTATTTGATTACAGCCTACGAAAACGCCGAGCAGGATATCGGTAAAAAGGCGGACAAGAACCGCAAGATTTACAATGGTATGATGAAGACTTATTATTATCAATTTATGGGGCCTAAGCCACCTAGGAGGACAAACACATGAAGCGCATGATTTTTGCCACCGGCAATGCAGGAAAAATGAAGGAAATCCGCATGATAATGGAAGGCACCGGTTATGAGGTGATTTCCATGAAGGAAGCGGGCGTGGATATCGAGATAGAGGAAAATGGCAGTACATACGAGGAAAATGCCATGATTAAGGCTAAAGTTGTAGCGGCCATCACAGGTGATACAGTGTTAGCTGACGATTCCGGATTGGAAATTGATTATTTAAATAAGGAGCCCGGGGTGCAGTCTGCCAGATATTTGGGGGAGGATACACCCTACGCGATTAAGAATGCGAGTTTGATCAGCCGGCTGGAGGGTGTGCCAGACGAACAACGCACGGCCCGTTTCGTGTGCGCCATTGCGGCGGTTTTGCCTGATGGAAGAGAGTTGACCACGCGGGCAACCATTGAAGGTAGAATAGGATACGAAGAAAAAGGGAATCATGGATTTGGATATGACCCGATTTTCTATGTGCCGGAGTTTGGAAAAACTACCGCAGAATTGACGGAAGAAGAAAAGAATCAGGTGAGCCACAGAGGAAAGGCTTTGGAGCTGATGAAGAAGGAACTGAACCGCACAATCTGAAGTGCCTGTCGTATATAATAAACATAAAGAAACATGAAGAATGGCACTTCATAACCTTGACACAAGGTGGATTCATAGGATATAATACACAAGTGCATGAGGCGCCCATAATGCGTTATATGTATCTCGGGGTGTGGCTCAGTTTGGCTAGAGTACCTGGTTTGGGACCAGGGGGTCGCAGGTTCGAATCCTGTCACCCCGATGAAGCCTTTTTTGACTCCCTTGATCTCTGTAAAAACATGAGATATTTCCTTTGGAAATAGTGATAAAGTTTTCTACAGAAAATACAATAAAAGTGTTGACAAGTATTGTGGTTATAGGGTAAAATATGCTTCGTCGGTTTGCACACCGACAATGGTTTGTGTCCATAGCTCAGCTGGATAGAGCAACGGCCTTCTAAGCCGTGGGTCGGGGGTTCGAATCCCTTTGGGCACACTTATGGTGGGTATAGCGCAGTTGGTTAGCGCGCCAGATTGTGGCTCTGGAGGCCATGGGTTCGAATCCCATTATCCACCTTTCATTACATGATGTGTCGTAATGACACGCTTGGTGTCATATCATAGGGCTATCGCCAAGCGGTAAGGCACAGCACTTTGACTGCTGCATTCGCTGGTTCGAATCCAGCTAGCCCTGTTCAAAATTAATATGGGCCACTAGCTCAGGTGGTAGAGCACTTGACTTTTAATCAAGTTGTCCGGGGTTCGAGTCCCCGGTGGCTCAGCAAAAAAGAAGCGGAATCCTAACGGGTTCCGCTTTCTTTATCTCCAACTTTACGATCGATAAATTCCAATCCTAATTTGCTGTACACAATCTTTTGTTGACTATATAATCCCGAAAAACCGGATAACATATAGGAAACTACACATACAAGGGCAAACAACCCAATGCTTTGTGTACCGAACAATTCCACAGACAGAAGTAAGGAAGCCAATGGACTGTTGGTAACGCCACAGAACAGACCCACCATACCCAGTGCTGCGCCGAATCCTGCAGGCAAGCCCAACAGCGGCGCGAAGGTGCATCCGAAGGTGGCACCTATAAAGAATACGGGCACAATTTCTCCACCTTTATAACCAACGCCCAAGGTAATGGCGGTGAACAGTATTTTTAATAAGAAGGCATAGGGGACAGTCTGTCCGGCAATGGCTTGTTCGATGATGTGATTGCCGGCGCCATTGTAGTCATAGGTGCCAAGGAGCAAAGTCAGGGCGATGATGGCAGTACCGCCTGCTAAAACCTTGATATACGGGTTTGGAATCCATTTGGAAAGCAGTTTACTACCATCCCTGAATGCCTTGCAGACAAAAATGCTTAAGACTGCCAGGAGGATACCCAATAGAATGACCTTTCCGGCGGAGAGGGGTGAAAACTCCACAAAATCTGTCAGTGGGTACGCATGAGGGTGTGCACCTAAATGCTCCGCAATCCACACACCAATCATGGCTGATAAAAAGCAGGGCACCAAGGCGGCGTAATACATCACGCCTACACTGACCACTTCCATGGAAAAAACGGCAGCTGTAAGGGGAGTACCAAACACTGCGGCAAATGCCGCAGACATACCACATAGAGTCATCACGCGACAATCCTTGTCCGACAGATGGAGTATACGGCCGATTTTGCCCGTAATAGAACTACCCAACTGCAAAGCTGCGCCTTCTCTGCCCGCAGAACCACCAAATAAATGGGTGATGGCAGTGGAGAAGAAGATTAGGGGCGCTGTGGCGGAGGGGACAGTTTCGTTGTCCCGCACAGCCATAAATACGGCGTTGGTAGATCCGCCGGCGGAAAGCCTGGTGTGTCGGTACAGGTAAACCACAATCAGTCCTGCAAAAGGCAGAAGATAAATCAACCATGGGTTTGTGGACCGAAAATGTGTGGCGGCCTCCAGCACATGCACGAATAGCGTTCCGATGGGACCAACAATCACGCTACACAGGGTGGCGAGAGCAATCCATTTCAGTAAGGTCAGTATATATAGTTTGGCAGTTTGGAAATTCATTATGGTTACTTCCTTATCATTTTTGTACGAAAACTCTTACATTCTATCACATAGGGTGGGAAATGTGTAGATGGAGTTTTTAAAATATGCGTGATAAAGGGAATGTTAAAACATATTATTTGAAATTATAATAAGGGTTATTCGTTTTAAATATTCCTTAAACGAATAAGAAAAATATTAAAGCGAATAACTATTGACATTAAAAAGAATAAAAAGTAAAATGTAGGTAACTAAAAGGGAGGTATATGTGCCATGAAATTTGCTGAAGGAAAAAAGAATGCTGTGATTCTGTATTTATTACAAAAAATCGAGCAAGATGATAAGTCTATTTCCAAAGCTGTTTCCGAAGCATTTTCGATAAATCAAAATACTGTACACACCTATATAAATGAATTGGTAGACAACAGTATTATTGAACGGAAGAAACGCGGACAATATAGGCTGGTAAAAAAAGAATATGAGTATGATTTGAGGCGTTCGAACGGAGATTTAGACACGGATACCTACGCATATGATAATTGCATGTTCCCACATATTAAGGGATATGCACCAAATATCGATGCAATTTGGAGCTATTCATTTAGCGAAATGATAAACAATGTGGTTGATCACTCCAATGCTGAGAATCTTAAGATAATTATTGAGCAAGATTACTTGAATACTACGGCAATCATAGCAGATGATGGAATAGGAATCTTTAAGAAAATAAAGGAACATTTTGGATATAGCACCTTAGATGAGGCTATTTGTGAATTGTTTAAAGGAAAGCTCACAACAGACTCGGCGAATCATTCGGGAGAAGGTATTTTCTTCAGCTCTAAGCTAATGGATGATTTTTTTATCGTATCTGATGGGAAAATATTTACGAATAATAAATATGATAATAGTATGATTGTCAGTTTGATTGAGAGTACCACCAAAGGCACATGTGTTATTATGAGCCTGTCCAATCATACACACAAGAGTCCCCGGGATGTATTTGATTTGTATGCAGATGTAGATGGAGGATTCACTAAAACAAGGATTCCATTAAAAAACATATTTGACAGCATGCCGGTATCTAGATCTCAGGCAAAGCGCGTGTGTAATCGATTAGAAAGGTTTGAAGAAGTCATATTAGATTTTGAAGATGTAGAGTGGATGGGACAAGGATTTGCGCACCAGTTATTTGTTGTATTTGCAAATCAGCACCCGGAGATTCAGATGATTCCTGTGAATATGAATGAAGATGTTACTAAAATGCATACGCATGTCATTAAATCTATTTAATTATTATGTGAATTCTATTTGACATACCAAACCAGAAATGATACTATGAATTGGCGTGGTCGTGAGATTACGTCATATGCGGATGTGGCGGAATTGGCAGACGCGCCAGATTTAGGTTCTGGTGTCCCCGACGTGCAGGTTCAAGTCCTGTCATCCGCACGAAAAAAGACTTAGGTTTCATTCCTAAGTCTTTTTTGTTTGTCATGTTGCATTTTGTGCTGCATTCGGCAACACCCTTTTCATAAACTTCCTATATTGGAATATCAAAAATACCGAAGCACCCACCCAGGCGCCCACTTCCGCACCGAAGATGCCTTTTTGTATTCCCAGATAACCCACGATCAATGAAACGCCTACTCGAATTCCTAATTCGATAAAGCCGGAAATCATAGGGGTCACGGAATCGCCCATACCCTGCAGGGCAGAGAGGTAGACGTATAGCAGGTACAGGAATGGCAAAAACACAGCCATAACAAAGAGGAAGGAGTAGCCGATATTCTCTGCTTCCAGCATCATCGTAATGTCCTCGGAAGAAATAAACAGTTTGACAATGAATCTGCCAAGCGCAATCACGATGGCACCAATCATCAACGATGTACCGATGGATAATTTGACAGCGTCCACGATACCTGCTTTGATGCGGTCGATTTTTTGCGCACCGTAATTTTGGCCCACATAGGTGGTCACAGCATATCCGTAAGAGACAGCGGCGATTTCCAAAAGACCAAACAGTTTGTTGGCAGCGGTAAAGCCGGAAATGAAGCTGACAGAGAATCCGTTCACAATGGCAGTAATCATCATACCGCCGATACAGATGACCAGATTTTTGGCAGCCACGGGTGTGCCGAGAAACAATAGATTTTTCAAAATAGCAAGGTCTATTTTGAGGTCATTCTTGCTAAATTTCAATTCTTGCGTACGACACATCTTAATACAGCAGATGACACCGGCAATAAACTGTGCCAACACGGTTGCAGCCGCTGCTCCGCCGATGCCCCAGTGCAAAACATAGACAGCGACTAAGTCCAGGATAATATTTGTGACAGACGCCACTATCATAGCAATCAGCGGAGTTTTGCTGTTGCCGATGGCACGCAAGGTTGCAGCGCAGTAATTATAAAACATGGTAGCTACAATGCCGCCGAAAATAATCCGGGTGTATAGCTCCGCCATGGGTCTCAGCTCGGCAGGAACACGCAACATAAATAGGAAGAAATCCATCCCCGCTTGACCGATGACCAGACATACCAAAGAAATCGCCCCTGCAAGAAGGGCAGATTGTGCTACGTATTTTTTGAGTTCTGCCCAGTTTTGTTCCCCAAACTTTTGGGCGATGCGGACAGAAAAACCTTGGCTGTAGCCAAAGGCAATGCCAAGCAGCAACCAGCACAGCCAGTCAGAACTGCCCAGCGCAGCCAAAGCATGCATGCCAACGCCCCGGCCGACGATTGCGGTATCCGTAACGGTATATAGTTGTTGAAAAATATTTCCGAACATCAGGGGCAGCGCAAAGGAAAAGAGTAGTTTCATGGGCTTGCCCTGTGTCATATTGATATTTTTTTGCATTGTTATTATGGTTCCTTTGATTTATTTAAACTTGGCACAGCGCCAAATAAGAATTGTGGTACTTCTCATTATAGGTTACATCTTCGTCAAACCATTCGGGTGGCAGGAAAGCCTGTGCAGATTCCTTGCTGCCAAATTCCACTTCAGCAATTACAAGTGGTGCCAGTTCACCCTCAAATACATCCAACTCAATGGTCAATGTATAGTCGTCGGGGGGAGCCGGAAAACCTTCTTTTTGCTTAAACTGGGGATTGTTTAAAGGAATCAGATATCTGCGTTTGGAAATGATCCGTCCGTCGGCTTTTAATAATAAGTGATAATAAGCCTCCATCGTTAGGGGCAGATTGTATTCTTCCCTAGCCATCATGCCGCTGCCTTTGTAGGTCATGTAGTACTGTTCGTCCTCTTTTCGGATGCGGATGACGGGATTGGTATTCAAATAAGCCTGTTCGATGTGTCGAAAGGCATACTGGTCTAAATTATCAGGTAAATCTTTTACCGTAAATTTTCTTTCGATTTCCATAAGAACCTCTTTTCGTATGTACGATGTTGTGTGATGGCGTGTGCCACCAATACATATTCTATCACAAATTGGATATTATCCCAAGAAGATTTCTATAAAGATTTCGTTAAATACAATAGAAAAAATTCACATGGTTTTATTCGATTATTGACATAATTATCCCCTGTGGATATAATAATATTGTAAGAGAAGCGTGCTTCTCAAGTGGGCTAACACTTTAATCTGATATGCTAGTCAATCTTGTGGTTGACCGTTGGCGGACAACACTAAAATCCGATAGATATACCAACTATGTTGGTCGTTGGCAGACAACACTAAAATTAGCCGCAAAGAGAGAGTAAATAGCACTTTGGTGTTATTACTCTCTCTTTATAATTATAAGGGGGGATTTATGGTATGAAATTTACCAAGGAAGGAGCAAGACGTACGGTCTTGAACTGCGCAAAGCAGTATCAAGAGAAACTGGAAAATAAAACACTACTTATTGTATACCGAGAAAGAAAAGATAATTCCATTCGGTCAATTGAGGTGACTTTTTATCCGAGAAACTATCAACATCTTACGGGTGTTGAAATTCAGGATGAAGAGGGCAACACTCTTCGAAATCAATCAATTAATTTTTATCGAAAGTGTATAGAGAATAAGCTTAGTACCGATGAAATCCAGTTTAAGAATGATGGAACAACTCAACTGAAACTGCAGGCATTACCGGCACTTATGGATGTTAAAAAAATCACTAAGATTACAGGCGATTACAATGGAAGGCGTCCTTATTTGCTAGTGGACAAAATAATGGGAGGTGTGAATTTTTGTTTGGGATTGACAAAAGAAGGTTCAGAGTATGTTCCGTCTTCTGCATTGTTAGAAGATATCAGAAATTTAACTAACTCGCCATCACAAGTGCTTGCAATATTTGAGAAAGACAAAGGAGACGAAATATATCGCACTGTAAGGCATGTGGCAAAGGGATTAAATATACATAACATCGATTTGCCTATAGAGATAAAAGCGAAAATATGTATAGAAAAGGATGTTGAAAAGTAGACTCAATGAGCTATAATAATACCATAATAAAATTCCGGGAGGGAAGACATGAATAAATTAGCAATTTTTTTCGCAGATGGATATGAAGAAATTGAAGCGTTGACCGTGGTGGACATCTGCCGTAGATGTGGCTTGGAGATAGATATGGTGGCGGTAGAGGAAGTGGATAAGGTAACCGGCTCCCATGGTATTTGCGTGGAAATGGACAAGACCCTTTCCCAAGTGGATTTTGATTCTTACGATATGTTGGTCCTGCCCGGCGGTATGCCCGGCACGAAAAATTTGGAGGCCTGCGAGAAGTTGATGGAGCAGGTGGATGCCTTTAATGCGCAAGGAAAATATATTGCAGCCATTTGTGCGGCACCCAGTATTTTCGGGCACAGAGGTTTGGTGGATGGCAGAAGTGCCTGTTGTTATCCCGGATTTGAGAGCCATTTGACCGGTGCAAATGCCACAGAAAATATGGTGGAAATATCTGATCATGTGATTACTTCCCGTGGGATGGGAACAGCAATTCCGTTTGCACTGGCTATTGTCAGTGTGTTCTTGGGTGAAGAGAAGGCAAAAGAGATGGGCAAGTCCATTATTTATTGCTAAGGAAGGATATATATCATGAAAGAGTTTCAAACGCGTGCCAGAAAAATGTTAGATTTCATAGATGCGAGCCCCACACCCTATCATGTGGTGGAAAACTTGCAAAAAATGTTAGAAAGTCACGGATATCGTGAATTAAAGGAAACGGATGCATGGCAGGTAAAACCCGGTGAAGGATATTTTGTTACCAGAAATGGTTCGTCTGTGATAGCGTTCCGCATGCCTGCAGATGAAAAGTCAATCAAGGGATTCCACATCGTGGCGTCCCACAGCGATTCGCCCTCCTTTAAGGTGAAGGAAGTGCCGGATATGCAGGCAGAAGGTGTATATGCCAAATTAAACACGGAAAAGTACGGCGGTATGATTCTTTCCACTTGGTTGGACAGGGCCCTGTCCGTGGCCGGTAGAGTGGTGGTAAAGGATAGCGCGTCAGTACGCCTGGTCAATATAGATGAGGACTTGTTAGTGATTCCCAATCTGGCTATTCATATGAACCGTGATGTGAACAAGGGTGTAGAATACAATCCTCAGGTGGATATGTTGCCACTGTTTGGAATGTGTGGCGATAATAAAGCGCCTTTTATGGAAAAAGTGGCGCAGGCAGCAGGTGTATCTGTAGAGCAGATTCTGGGACATGACCTGTTCCTGTACCCCAGAGAAAAAGGACGTATCATCGGCGAGAACGGAGCATTTGTACTTTCTTCCCGTTTGGATGATTTGCAATGTGTCTATGCTTCCATGACTGCGTTCGTGGAGACGATTCCTAATGAATACATCAATGTGTGCGCGGTGTTTGACAACGAGGAAGTGGGAAGCGGTACCAAGCAGGGGGCAGATTCTACCTTTTTGGAAGACGTTTTGGCGCGAGTGGGAGAGTCGTTGGGAGTTTCACGCAGCGAGTATTTACGACTTGTTGCAGGAAGCTTTATGATTTCTGCGGACAACGCCCACGCCGTACATCCCAATCGGCCGGAAAAGGCAGACCCCACCAACAGACCATTTCTAAATGGTGGTGTGGTGATTAAGTATCATGGCAGTCAAAAGTATTGCACCGATGCGGTATCCGGAGCAAAAATCAAAGCACTTTGCGAAAAGGCGAAGGTGCCTTATCAAACCTATGCCAACCGCTCCGACGTGGCAGGCGGTTCCACACTTGGAAATCTATCCAACGCCCATGTGTCCCTATCCGGCGCGGATATCGGTTTGCCCCAGTTGGCAATGCATTCCGCAGTGGAAACCGCAGGCGTGAAAGATACCAAGTATGCGCAGGATATGTTTGCGGTGTATTTCGCAGAGTAAAATGTACTTTATAGAGTTAAGAGGAATTTCTTTGGCTTACTATTAAGCTTTGGAAGTTCCTTTTTTATTGTTTGTAAGGGTAATTTGTTATTGCTGGGAACTGTAATCGGTATTTGCACTAAGTATATGCGGTTGAAGCTGCGAGTTTATTGATTTGGGCGGTATGCTACTGGACGCGTATGCGGTGGGAATTATGAGTTTGCTGATTTGAGCCGCATGATATCGGGAGCATATGCGGTGGAAATTATGAGTTTGTTGATTTGAACCGTACGATACGGGGAGTATTTACGGTTATTTTCGGACTTTGCCTGATTTTGTCTGTAATAATGAGCATTTGTATGCGGTCAAAACGAGTAAAAAATAAATGTCAACCGCAATGCGCTTTATAATTTGTCGCAATGTGCTTTGTAATTTGCCGTCGATGATGAAAAAGGCTTCCTTTTAGACGCACGTGTCGGCCAAGGGCAGAATAAGAATAGTAAAAAGACCTATTGGTAGCGGATATGAATGAAAAACTGGAAGACTTGCTTCGTTTTGCACTGGAGACACCGGAGGAAGTGCGTCAGCAGACAGAGGATTTGAATACAGGGTTTGATGAGGACGCGAGAACCTGGGAATTGATTGTAAAATATCATGGTAGTTTAGAAAAGTTGGAGGAAATGGGAGTACAGGTGGAGTATTTAATTGCCGGGTATGCCATTCTGACAGTGCCGGAGGCATTGGTGGAAGCAGTGGCGGCATTGGAGGAAATTGAGTATGTGGAGAAGCCGAAGCGGTACTTCTATAGTCAAATCAGACCTAGGGAAACTTCCTGCATTTTGGAGCTGGGACCGGCGTTTACCGGGCAAGTGGGTGCTGACCAATTTGGGAACGCCGGTACGGTAGGTTTGTCGGGAAAAGGTATCTTAATTGCTGTCTTGGATAGCGGAATCGAATATAGACTCCCAGAATTTCGTCGTTCGGACGGCACCACTAGGATCAAATACTTGTGGGATCAAACCATCGTAACAGCGGATGGCCGGGATGGAAATGCACAAGAAGCTGCGATGGGAGAGCAAACGACACAACAGGGTGTCGTTTATACGGAGGAACAAATAAATGTGTTGTTGGCAGAAGAAGACAGCACGTCAGATATGTCCCCGAACGGTACGGAAAATGTGGCGCAAAATCTCACCCGTCCCAGTCCGGACACATCCGGCCATGGCACAGCGGTGGCAGCTATAGCAGCAGGGAATAGTGATACTTATCAAGGGGTAGCTCCGGCAGCGGACCTGATTGTAGTGAAATTAGGAGTACCCGGAGTATTTTCCTTTCCTCGAACCACGGAGATTATGCGTGCGGTATCCTTTGCGGTGCAAAAAGGGGTGGAGTTACAGCAACCACTGGTCGTCAACTTGAGTTTTGGCAATACTTACGGAGCCCACGATGGCAGTTCCTTGTTGGAACGGTTTCTGGACAACGCAGCAGAAATTGGCAGAACAGTGATTTGCGTAGGTACGGGAAATGAAGGGAGTAATGGAGGTCACGCAGCGGGTCGTGTGGGAGAAGATAGTTTCGGTGTTGAGGTTGGAGAGAACGGAGGAAATACTGCTTTTGTAGAACTGGCGGTGGCGGACTACGAGACAAGTCTTAACGTGCAATTATGGAAAAACTATCAGGATGATTTTGAGGTGTATTTACTAGCACCTTCGGGAGAAGAAGTGCAGATCACTCAATCTGTGGAGGGTGGCAAATACACTATAGATGTGCAGAATACAAGAGTGCTGATTTATATCGGAGAGCCCACGCCATATTCGGTGGCTCAGGAAATCTATTTGGAATTGCTTCCCTTAGATGGAAGTTTCATTAATTCCGGCATCTGGACCTTTCGATTAGAAGGAAAGGATGTGACTGATGTTTCCGGAGGATTTTACTATTTCTACCTGCCTTCCGGCGCAGTGAGAAATGAGAGAACAGGATTCCTGCGTCCCAATCCGGAGGTGACGCTGACCATTCCTTCCACGGCGGCCAAGGTCATCACTGTGGGAGCCTATGACCCGGTGTTTGAATCCTATGCTGACTTTTCCGGACGGGGATATGCAGATGCAAATCGCACCATTGGCGTGGTGATGGCGGGACTGACCAAGCCGGATTTGGTGGCACCGGGAGTGGATATCCTTGCACCAAATACCTTTGGCGGACTTAGTGAGATGTCCGGAACTTCCTTTGCTACTCCCATTGTATCCGGTAGTGCGGCACTGCTTATGGAGTGGGGGATTGTGCGTGGCAACGACCCGTTTTTGTATGGAGAAAAAATAAAAGCCTACCTGCGCAAGGGAGCAAGGCCCCTGCGCGGGGAGGCTATCTATCCTAATGAACGGGTAGGTTGGGGTGCATTGTGCGTAGCAGACAGTTTCCCGGGAATATGAGTGAGAAAAATTATTCTTCCGCATCCTCCTCGGCATTGGTACGTACATGAATACCATTCACTTCCACATCGCCGTTTAATTCGATGACCAGACATCTGCGACCGTTGATGGTGCGGGTTTCTACTAAATCAGTGCGTTCCGGATTCACTTTGATGACTACATCCGGGGTTTTCACCTCGAAGGTTTTTACGTTCATTACATTGTTCATCACAAGGTCCGTGTCTTCGCCGGCAACAGCGCGGTAATGGGTGTCGAAACGTTCCAGCTTTTCGTTGGAAACGCCACTGTCAGCCAAAATGGTTTTCACCTCATCCTTATCTAAAACCATCAGCTCAGGAATTTCCTTTTGCTGCTGCGTCATTTCTGTTATTTTTTCGTGGATGTTTTTGACGATTTCGATGTCGCAGTCCTCGCCTAAGGTTTCCTCCACAATGGTTTGGAAAGTCTCTTTTTGCAAACCGGCAGAAAGGGGCAGGGGACAGCCCAGAAGACAATCTACAAAGCTCTGTTTCAGATTCTCTGCATCCTTCGTATAGTACAAGGTGCTATGTATGTCGGCACTCCTGTCATTGAATGCGGGGAAAAGGAATGCCGCATCGGGCAGACTAACTACCCAGTCCCTGGTGCGGTTGTGGAACATGTTCTCCTCGGCGTCATAGCTTAATCCCGGTTTGGAAAGCTCTACTGGGCATATGCAAGTCAGAATATATTCATAGATTTCATCGGAAGCATCCTCCATCTCCGTGCCGTCAGTGGATTTACCGGGCACGTCATATACATCGTGTACCACTAAAATCAGATAATTCCCCACAAACTCATAATCGGAAATAATGTGATTGTAATAGGTTTCCAAAAGGGCATCGTCCTTTAATTTGCTGTCCCGGAGTGCCAGCAGTAATTCATGGCTTCCACCTTCCAATTCCTGTTCCAGGGGAAACTCCAGTGTAAGCAGATTCTTGCCGGGAGTACCGGACAGGGATTTGCGGAAGATTTCAAAATACTTAAACATTTCTTCTTCGGGCAATGCCAGGAAAGGCTGTTTGAACTGTGCCTTTATATTCTTCTCACCGTCCACATAGCAGCCGCAGATGCGGGTGAAGGAGCAGTTTTTCGGTGTCATTAATTTCTTGATTTCAGAGATTTCCTGTTTTGTCATAGGGTTCCTTTCTGATGGAAAAATCCACATCGTCATGTTTCGTCTCGTATCGATTAGTATAACATAAAACGCTATAAGAGAACAACCTTCTCACACTGTAATTCATAAATACCTCAAAATGCTAAAATCCTGTTATTTTAGGATATTATCTCGGATTGTTTCACCTATGATTTTACTATATAATTCAAGTGTAAAAGGGGATTTACAAGGATTTCATGGTTTGCATGAAGCGCTTTCTGTAGCAAACCAATGGAAGAGGGTAATGTTTATGGATGATATTACCATGAGATGGATTGGGAGAAATAAGATAGAATTGAATGAAAAGGAGGAGTTACATTATGAAATGGAATCAGAAAGTAATTAGATTGACTGCGATGTCGTTGAGCTTGCTGCTTATGCTAACGGCGTGCCAGGTTCCGGAAGGTGTAGAAGTGCCATCCGGTGTCTCTATTCCTTCTGACTTGTCGGATTTGACATCAGAAGAGTTAGAACAACTGGAATCCTATTTAGAAGATACGGAAACGTCCGTAGATTCTGAAGACGCAGAAGACAGTGCTGAAGCCGGCGACGAAGGCGGACAGACGGACGCAGACGCGGCCGGCAGGGAAGACGCTACAGATGCACAGAGTATCACAGATGAGGAGGCAGATGCAGAAGCGGAAAACGGTGATGCAAAGAGTGCAGTTACCCTGCCCTCCGGACGTGAGTGGGTGAAATACATACTGGATGTAGCAGAGTATAAAAGAGCCTATAAGGATTTACAGGCAGCATTTGGTGACGACTGGGATGCCTATGTGGATCACTATCTGACCACAGGCCTTTACGAGGGCAGAGATCAGGGTAAGCTTTTCGACCCCTGGGCATATGCCGAGGCCTATCCCGATGTGAAAGAAGAATGCGGCGATGATGCCAATAAAATTATCGAGCATTATGTAACCTTCGGTATCAAAGAAAACAGACCCATCGGTACCACGGAAGGATACGAGGACTTTGCAGATAAGACTTCCAGAGAAGCTATGGTGGGTGAGGCTATCGACAGAACTCCCAGTGGAAGATTAGAGGCATTGGTTAAGCATGCTGAAAATGCGTTGCTTTATGGCAGAAATATTGAAGGCGCGCTGTATCCTCAGTTGCTTGTTGACGGAATTGACCCTGTAACGAAAGAACCTGCCATATGGAATAAATTTACCAGTGATAAGTATTATGTTTCTAACCTTTACGGGCAGAGTCTTTTGCTAAAGATGTTGGAAGGTTTGACTTGGATTACCGGAGAAGAGAAGTACAAGGATGCAGCTTACACGCAGATACAGATGCGTTTTGACGACCCGGAATTGGCGGATGTCAACGGCCTTCCCTATGCAGGTGACCATGTATTGTTCGATGTTTTTGCTGGGAAAAAGTATGCTGTCGCTCATGAGACCAAAGATGACCAGTTGCCTGTAGAGTTGTATTACAGAGTGGACCCTGAGGGCTTTGAGAGATTTGTTACGGCATACTGGAACGCACATATTTTTGATCCTTCCTGCTTGGTAATGAATCGTCATGGAGAATTCAACAAGCCGATGCAGAATGGTGATTTTTGGAGTTCGGAATATACCAATCCCTCCCCTTGGATTGAGTCCAGTACGGCTCCCTTCATTGTTACGGCAAATGATATGATTGATTTGGCCGGCTATCTGTCAGTCCAAACCGGCGACCCCAAGTATATCGCGTGGGGCAACAGACTTTTGGATAAATACATTGCCATCACCAACAAGGAAACGGGATTGACCGGATCTGTGTACGGCATGATGTATAAGACATCGACAAATGCCCGCGACAGATTTCTTCAAAACTTCGCAGGTGCAGACTTTGTGGATGCCACCGGCGTGGATTATAAGACGCTGACCGAGGACGACTACGAGATTTGTGGCGAGACGATGATACTGCAAAAGACTACGCTGAACAGTACTACCGGCTACGGGCCTCAGGCATACATCAATCTCTACAGACTGACGGGCGATGAAAAGTACTACGATTTTGTTAAAAACAACTTATTGGGATTTGTTAGATATGTATATGATCCCGTAAGACATGTATATAAAACACCTATGTCCACCAATGGAACGGACTTTAACCCCGGTGAGGATAACGGCCCCATACTGGTGGCGCCTAGAGCCGGCTATTATAGACAAGAAGGCTTGAGCTTTGCAGAAAGTGAAACACCTGCCGATCTGTCGCTGTGGGGATTAATAGAAACGGTTAACATGCTGAAAGATGAAGACGCTGCTGAGAAAGCAGAACTGTGGGAAGCGGCCCGCACATGGGCAGTCCATGCAGGTCTGGGAGATATCGGTACCGCACCCGGCGAAAATGTGAATGTTAACCTGAATACGCAATCTACAAGTGTCGCCTATACAATGACTGTGATTTCCCTTTATAAATATACCGGACATCAGCAGTACTATGATTTAGCGGTAAAAATGGGCGAAAACATTATAAAAGAATATTTTAACGAAGAGACAGGATTGTTCACTTCCAATAGCAAGGCACCTTATGTGAAATTCAATTCACAGCAGATGTACGCTGTATTCTGTGTGGAAGCTATGACCAGGGGCTTGTTGGATCAAATCAACCTTGACTTTGCGGCATCCGGAGTGGAGACGAATCACGATGGTATTGGCTCTGAGGCGACAGAGTCGGATGTATTCTATGGCAGAAGCAAAGTAAGAATTAAGAAGCTTGACCTGGGAACGGAAGCATACTCTCTGGTTATGGATCAAGTTCCCAATATTGAGATGAATGATATCTACGGACATGAATCTGAAAGAGCTATCCGTCAGATGGTGGCGCTTGGTATCATGGATGTGGATGCTAATGGTAACTTTACTCCGGAAGCATCGGTTACCCGTGGTAAGTTTGTACAAATGGTGGTGGAATTATTCGGATTTACCGATACATCTGTGCCGGCAGACTTTAGATTTAGTGATGTGGCAGGCAAGTCTTACTATGAGGCTGTTGTTGCTGCAGAAAATGCAGGAATTATGGATGAGAATATGGGTGCGACTCTTTTTGATGGTGAGAAAATTGTCACCAGAGAAGAGATGGCCTCCATCATTGTGAAAGCACTGCAGGTGAAAAAGCCTGAAATACCTTGGCATGTTGCAAATGCGTTGTATCGTATTCAGGATGCGGACAGTATTTCGGCATGGGCAAAGGATTATGTGGATATCGCCACCAACTATCGTTTGATGATTGATATCACGGAGGATATCTTTAATCCCAAATTAGATGTGAATAACGCTATGGTGGCAGATACATTCCAGAACATCTGCAGATACATTGAACTGCCTCAGCTTCAGAAAATATCAGCTACCATCAGCCCTTATAATGCAGACCGCCAGGTGATCACCTGGGAAACCTCGGATGCTACAGTTCTGGAGATAGATGAACAGGGAAGACTTTATCCTTTGAAGAGTGGTTCTGTGATTGTCACTGCCACGGCGGACAGTGAGATTTCAAAGATTGAGGTCATTATATCCGAAAAAGAAGGATGGATGATCAAGGAAATCTATGTAGACGGTGAATTATTAGAGAACTTTAATGCAAATACCAGAGCATATGAAATGAATTTATATCTGGGTACGACCACGGCACCCGCAGTTACCGCAGTGAGCTATAGCGGAGAGCCGGTGGATGTGAAGTTGCCCGATGAGCTTCCCGGAAGAGTGGAACTGAATGTACACGGCTATGATGTGAAATATACCATTGACATGGATAATACTTTAGTAAATTATGCGGTCAACGAGAATTTCAACCATAAGATAAACACGTCACTGACAAATGTTGTCTCCGAGCAGTATAACTGGATAGTCAATGGTACATCGGTGAAATATGACCCGTTCTGGAAGGTGATTCCCAGAAACTGGGTAAACCCCAATGAAGAAGGATACGGATGTATGTGGTTTCCTTATCGTCATGAGCTTGCCTGCCCTAGTGGTGCGACAGCGAGACTGCGGATAGGAGAGGAATATGAGTACTTCTTTGGTCCCCAGCAGGACGATATGCTCTTAATTATCGAACTTGAATTTGCCGTAAAGAATATGGCGGATAAGGTAGATGGTTTTAATATTACCTTCAATGAGCCGACAACTTCGGGAACCAAATCGATAGCGCGTATCAATGTGGTAAATAATGAAATCAAGCGTAGAACCAATTCTACTAAATTTAATCAGGGAACTATTCAAAAGATAGAGGATGAACGGTTTTATCAAATAAGGCTTGTTGTAGATAAAAAGACCGGCACCTTTGATTACTATTTGGATGGCGTATTACTGGAAAAGGATGTTGCACCGTTCCACGCAGCAGTTACCGGTTTTGGAACTATAGGATTCCAAGTTCCACACCAGGCAGAATACTGTAACGCTGAAATGTTCTTTGACAATATTAAGGTATATGAGCTGCAAAAGAGCGTGGTGGAAGAAACATTTGACCAGAACCCCGTTCCAACCCACTCACCGGAGCCGACAGCATCACCAAATCCTGCATGGGTAGAGTTCCCCGTGAACGAAACCTATGACGATTATGAGGTGGGCACTTTGGCCACTGCAACAGCAGAGAATAAGGGTTATATATGGGATATCGTAGGCGATGTTTATCCCGACCTTGTGAAGGTAGTGGCAAAGAGTACTGTAGACGAAAATGCGTCAAGTACTGATAATTGTTTGGAAATTCCTTACGACTACGCAGCAGGTGCAGGCACTTATCGGCTTACCCTGGACCAAAACCTAATGTATACATTAGGCGCAGAAGTTTCTGATAATAAATCCATCGTGTTCGAAATGGATGTAGCGATAGACGGGGAAGGCACGAAGGAAAATGGATACAGAATTTACTTTAGTGAGAGACGAGGCGGAGGAAGTGCCTCCGTGGCAAGAATTGCCATTAAGGAAGATTCTGTCGCAAGAATGATTAATTCCAGTGTTGTCAATAAGAAAAAGATGTATCCCATGAGCAAGGGTGAGTTTGTTCATATGAAGGTGGTAATTAATAAGCAGACCAAACAGTTTACTTATTATGTTAACGGAACTCCTGTCGAAATAGATATAGCTCCTTTTTCATCTGGTGTTCCTAACTTCGGTACGATTTACTTTACGTCACTTGCAGAAACAACAAACGTAGATAGTAGCTTGTACGTTGACAATATGAAGGTATATGTGGAGGAGACGCAGCCTAGTCCTACAGAGGAACCCCTACCCACACTGAAACCCACAGCGGCACCTACAACGGCACCTACAGCGGTACCCACCGCGGTTCCCGGTGCAACTCCGACGGTAGCACCTACAGCAGCCCCTGAAGAAACCGCAGACCCGTATCATGTAAATCTCAATTTTGATGATGTTGCATTAGGAACCAAGATTAGTAGTTTTACTGCGGGAGATGTGTATTTTTGGAATACTGCCGGACGTGTAGGCAATGGAAAGGTGGTAGCCAAGACAGATGCGGTTGCGGATGCAAGTGCAAGTGACAAATGCTTGATACTGACCAGTGGCACTTTGCCGGGATATTATGTTCTACGACTTAGTAAACCGATTTATCTTGGGCAAGAGACGTTTAAGGATAGTAATCTGATTGTTGAGTTAGATGTTGCTATTGTAGGTACAGATACATCCAAGTCACCTATGGCGTGGTTCTATTTTGGTCAAAATGCAACCAATGACTATGAAAACCAGCTTACAACGTTCTGCTTAGAGAATCATGATGGAACAGATCGTTGGGTACGTATTGATGATCAAAATACAGATGATGCTACGGCAACCACTAACAGATATGTAGGACCCACAGTTGAAAGAGGGAAATTCGCAACATTAAAGCTTGTAGTGAACCGTGGAAATGAAAGTAATTCCTGTAGCTATTATTGGGATGGTCAGTTGGTGAAAACCAGCACTTACAATGGCGCACCCTTCAATGAGAGCTCTTTCAACAAGGACAGCAATTGGGGCGGTATAGAATTCAGCGAATTGAAAATAGGTATACCCACACAGCTGAGCACTTCAGATCCCAAGATATATATCGATAATCTAAAGATATATACGGAAGCGGTTTCGACAGCGATGCCTACAACGGAGCCTACCGTAGCACCCTCGGCAGAGCCTACAGCGGCACCCACAGTGGAGCCTACAGCAGAACCTACCGTAGCGCCTTCGGCAGAGCCTACAGCAGAACCTACAGCAGAACCTGTGTTGCCACCTGATGAAACACCTACTGCGGAACCTACGATTCCGTCCGGTCCATCTATAGTGAGCGAGAATTATGATTCCAAAGGCGGGAAAACGCTGGTAGAAACAGCGACTGACGGATACACATGGACACTATCTAGTGAGACGGAGGAAGCGCTTGTAATCTCAAAGGCTGATGCTATTGGTGGTGATGCCAGTGATTATTGTGTAAAACTTCCCAGTAGCAACAGTTACGTTCTACGTCTCGCAGAGGCGGTAGCTCTTGAAAACAGCGAGTATAGTGAGAGTAATTTGGTAGTGGAATTGGATGTAGCTTTTGTAGGAACTACAATGGTTGGTACATCGGCTATATTTGAACTCGCAGACCAGGATGGTTCGAGTCAATTTCTTAAGTTTAACGCGGAGAATAAAGCTGTAAGCGGCACCTATGCTGACCGATGGATGCGTGTGCATAGTACCTCTCTGAGTTATGTAGGACCGACCATTGATAAGGGCATCTTTGGCACGTTGAAGATGGTAGTTAATCGTGGAGGATCTAGCGCAGATACTAGTTGTAGTTACTACTGGAACGGCCAGTTGGTGGAAGAAACCATTTATTTCAATAAAACCTCACAGAAATCCAAGGCGGCAGCGAGTAGCTTCAAAAAGTATAATAATGTAAGTGCAGTTGAGTTTGACCGGTTTACCATTCAGGTACCTCAACTTGATGATGGTGAAGATGTTGCTGTGTACATCGACAATTTGAAGATATATACAGAATGACCGGTAGTAGAGCCTACGGCGGCACCTACAGTTCCGTCTGGTCTATCTGTAGTGAGTGAAAACTATGATTCATATGCAGCGAAACGTATCAGTGAAATAAGGAAAGAAAGCACCGCCTTTGGTAGTCTCGAACTGACAGACAAAACTGTACAAGGAAAGGTGCTTTCTTCCATTTGTGAAACAAAAAGATATGCTAATGGCGTTCAAAAGGGAGAGATACTATGAAACCATATTTTTCAGATTTAAATAAGAAGCCCATAATCGGGACCACGCAGGAAATTATCCGTACCGTGGTAGAACGATATATCAAGGAAAGCCCGGCAGAACCGTTGGCATATAGAGCATACACAGAGGATGGCTTCAGACGGGACAAGACGGGATGTTTTGATGTGGATTTTGACAAAATATTTCCCGATGCGCAGGAAGGGGATTATGCCTATGCCTACGCACAGTTTAACATCATGAAAGGATTGTCCTCCTCGTTTCGTTTTTGTTCCGCTGGCTTGACGGAAGTGTATGTGAACGGGGAGAGGGTTGCAAAAACCTCTATAACAGATGAATTAGTCGGTAAGGATAGAGTGATTACCGTGCCACGCAAGATGGGATATAACACTGTTTTTGTGAAGTGTAAAAAGGACGCTCTTGGCTTTGGATTCCGATTTGGAGCCCAGAGACATAAGGCTAGTCCGGTGGAGTTTTACAAGGCGTTTGCGGACAATGCAGAAGAACTGGGCTGGAATTACTGCGGTCCCTTCAAGGAAGATATCTATCCGGAACCACTATCCGGAACCCCTTCTATGGAGGAGCACTGGCTTCCCAAACCGTACAATCCGGGTATGCCTAATATCAAGGGACACACCAAAATGTATGCGGTAAGCACGTTGATAGCGGAGGCGGAAGGTAAAGTTACCTTCTGCGCTCAGGCAGATGCGGAGATGGAATTGTACATAGATGGTGTTCTTCAGGGAGAAGGAAAGTCAAAGCTTTGCGCAAGTTTCGACTTGACGAAGGGAACCCACGCAGTGGCAGTGAAATTGTGTAACAAGGCGACAAATTGTACTTTTACTGCACAGGCAGAAGGGGCAAAACTAGTTTTGCCGGACTGCACGAAAAATGTAAAGGGCCAGTGGCTGTATCTGGACAGTACCGACGAAAGAGCCCAAAAAGGATTTGATCAGTATCAGCTTTATGAGGGGTATGACCGTGGGGAAAAGACCTATTTTATGTGCGGGGAAAACACCTATCTGCGACCGGTTTTGGAAACCGAGCAGTTTGGCCGTCTGACCTATCCTAACGGCGTTATTCTCTATGGATTGCTGGAGGCAGGCAACTTTTTGCAGGATGCGGATATCTTAGGTTATGCCCATGCCCATTTAGAAGCCTGCTATGGTCCCTTGGAACTGGGTCTATGGGAGATGGAACGATTTGGTTGGGCATGTGTCACCCATCGACTGATGAATATGGATATGCTGAATGACTGTGGCTCTTTAGGTGCAATGGTTTTGGAGGATTATTTGAAATACAACCGGGATGAAAGAATTCGTTTTTTGGCAGAGCATGTAGCGGATTATATTCTGCATAAGCAGGAGCGTTTGGAAAACGGTATGTTCTACAGGGAAATGACGGGAACCTATCAGGAACAGACTATATGGGCAGATGATATCTATATGTCCATTCCCTTTATGGTGCGGTATGCACAGATAACGGGAGATGAAGCTGTTATGGACGATGTGGTGAACCAATTGTTGTGCTGCAAGGAAAAACTTTACATGCCGGAGCACAAACTGTTGGGCCACATATATAGCATTCGCCATGAAAGATGTACAAATGTGCCCTGGGGAAGAGGAAACGGCTGGGTGTTGTTCTCTCTCACGGAGGTCTTGCAAGTATTACCTAAAGAACACAAACATTACGGAGAGATTGAACTGTTCTTTCGCCAGCTGGCAGAGGGCTTCTTAAAATGCGTGGACGGAGACGGAATGATTCACCAGATACTTTGGGATATGGATTCCTTTGAAGAGGCCTCCGGAACGGCTATGTGTGCGTCTGCATTCGCACGAGGGATTCAGATGGGACTGTTACCCGAAAACGGGTATAAAGAAAGTGTAGAACGCTCGGCAGAGGCACTAAAAAAATACTGTATTGATGAGGAAGGAAATATCTACGGTGTGTGCCGCGGTTCCGGATGCTCTTTCCGTAAGGATTATTATAAATATGATTTGAGTTGTACTATTAACGATGTGCATGGAACGGGTATCGTGCTGATAGCCCTGATCGATGCGCAGCGCCTTCTGAAGGGGGAAAACTGATGATTTTGTACAATCAGAATATCTGGGGAAACACAGACCAACCGGTGGGAAACCGTCACATTATGATAAGGGAAATGATTGAGGAGATATGTCCTGATGTGGTGACAATGCAGGAGTGCAATCCTACACGTAGTCGTGTGGGTGAGTATCCCATGCAGGAGATTTTGCAGCCAGAGTATTTGGAGGTTTTGCCGGAGAAGGCAGATGCAAACTATGCACCGATTTTCTACAGGGCTGAGACAGTGGAATTTGTGGAAGGTGGATTTTGCCCTTTTAGCGGTAAGAACTTTGGAACATCCAAATCCTTCACTTGGGCGGTTTTTGTGGAAAGAGCCACCGGCAAAAGATTTGGCGTGGTATCCATGCACTTTTGGTTTAAGGCCATCGACGAAACCGATGCCGAACAACGCAGGGAAAACGCAAGGGAAGTGTGCGGGGCAGTGAATGAAATTAAGAATAAGTACAGCATTCCGGTTCTTGCGGCAGGAGATTTGAACAGTACGGATGCCACCAATCACACGTTGGCGGGGTATGAGGAAATGATTTATCAAGGAATGAAGGATGTGCGGGAACTGGCGAAACATTCCTGTGACACACATACCATTCACAGTTATCCCGTGCATGACGAGAACGGGAATTATATTTCCGCAGACGAGCCATACCGGACAATCGATTATGTGTTGGTGTCTGACGAGAATCTGATAGATGCAGAAAGCTTTGAGGTGTCGACGCACCAAAAAGCTTTGCTTAGTTCAGACCACTGTCCAATGGTTATTGCGTTTTATCTTTGAAATGGCTTTTACAAAAGAATATCCGAGTTATTATTCTTTTGTCTATATTGCAATGGGGTCATCTGTTCGCTTGTTTTGAAAACACTGATAAAGTGTGACGCATTGCTGAATCCGCATAACTCAGAGATTTCTTCTATGCTTAAGTCGGTGGTACGCAAGAAAATCACTGCCTTTGCCAGTCGAACCTTCTTCTGATATTCACATGGGGATATTCCCAACTCTTTTTTAAACTTGCGCTGGACATGTACAGGATGCATATGAAACTTCTGTGAGATTTTTTCGAGTGTTAACTGTTCACTATAGTTTTCATCAATGTATTTCTTGATTTGATATGTCGTTGCGGCCGTATTGTTTCTTCTCTGTGTCTTATGCTGTGCCTTGATTCTTGATAACAGGAGCCAGAGGATACTCATGCATTCGAATTCTTTTTGCTCAATAAAGGCGGCAATCAACTTTGGGAAAAGGCTGAGCTCCGTTTCTACGTCGGGGAGAGATATAAAGGACGGGATAGGTGCAAATGCTTTTACCCACTGCTCCTGGTTTTTAACTATAAAGTGCATCATATAGATGTCCTCGTAGCGGTAACTGTATACTTCGTCTCCGGGACGAATAAATCGGATGGAACCTGCGGTAATGGGATATCGTTTCCCATTGATCACGGTAGCGCCGCCACTTTTCAAGAACATAACCAACTCGTATCGTTGGGGAATCCTTTTTTGTGTTGGATTACAAATATTAAAAAAATTATTTGTCTGTACATGGGGCACATATGCCGCCTTAGTAATTTCCATATCGATTCCTATACTGTAACTCATAAACACCTCAAAATGTTAACTTTTTGTTATTTTAGGATATTATTTCGGATTGTTCCACCTATGATTTTACTATATGATGGAATCAGCAAAATGTCAATTCAAATGTGAAAGGCAATTTATGAAGATTACATGGTTAGGACAGGCGGGATTATTGTTCGAAACGGGAGGACAGAGAATTGTAGTGGATCCCTACTTGTCGGATAGCGTTGCAAAACTGAATCCACAGAGCAAAAGACGCGTTCCTGTGGAAGAAAAATTTTTATATATAAAACCGGATGTCATCATCCTGACCCATAATCATGGGGATCATACAGATATGGAAACATTGTGTCATTATCTGACGGAGGATTCCGGGGTATTGGTGCTGGCCTCTAAAAATGCGTGGGCCCGCGTGCGAGAGTTTAAAGGAGACAATAACTATGTGATGTTCAATTGCCACACTACTTGGACGGAACATGGAATTACATATAAGGCGGTAAAAGCAGAACACTCAGACGAATTTGCCATAGGTGTCTTGGTGGAGGCAGAAGGAAAAACCTACTATATTACCGGGGACACTTTATATAATGAGGAGATATTCGCGGACTTACCCGAAAAGATTGATTATGTGTTTCTTCCCATAAACGGGTATGGCAACAACATGAATATGGCGGATGCGCAAACTTTTTGTAAAAGAATTGACGCAACTGCGATACCCATGCACTGCGGATTGTTTGATGATATTGATATGCAGGGGTTTGAATATGAGCCAAAGCGTGTGCCACAGTTTTTTGAAGAAATAACTTTGTAAGGGAGACCGGCCATGAAACGAGCAGTTTTGATTACAGGTGCCGCATCAGGCACAGGGTTTTGCATTGCAGAAAGATTTGCCAAAGAAGGTTATGCTGTTTTTATTACCAGCCGAAATGGAGGCGATGCTGAAAAGTCGGCGGAAGTGATACGGCAAACATATGGTGTTTATGCAAAGGGATTACAGATATCTTCCGGCTCCATGGTAGAAGTGGATGAGGCTTTTGATGAAGTAGAAAAGTCCGGGTATTATCTGAGTTCGCTTGTTTTGAATGCCGCAGATTTGGGCATGAACATGCCTGTACTTACAACGGATATTGACGATTGGATGCGTGTCATAACTACGAATCTGGGCTGGAATTTCAAAATCACACAAAGAGCAGCGAGATTAATGACTAAGGCCGGAGGTTCCATTGTTTTTGTTGGGTCCAATACGGCGAATAGAGCCATTAAAAAC
>JAFQIE010000034.1 GCA_017397645.1 Lachnospiraceae bacterium
AAATAACCCCTTCCAGGGGTGGCGAAAGCGGCAAAGGCGAAATGGCTTGAACGAAGTGAAAGCCAGCGTCTTTAGGCGCTGGCCGGTAACAAAGGCTTATAGCCGCAGAGCAAACCACCCGTTAGACGGGTGGTGCTGATTTTATATCGCATTTTAAAAAATTATCAGCGATTTAATATAGAAAAGTATCAGAAACTATAAAAAAGTATCGTTTCGTATATTGTGTTTATGTACACTGCCTACTACGATGAAACTATCAATGGAAAGGATTTGGTAGTTATGGATAGGATATTTTTGAATCAGGACCGACCGATGTTGACCGTGATGCTGGAGTGTGCAACCCCGGAAATTGCCATAGGGCGTATCAGAAACGCTAATGCTCTTGGGGCGGACGCCTATGGTTTGCAAGTGGAATCACTTGGCAAAGAATTTCAGAATCCGGAGACATATCGGCGGATTTTTGGTGAAATGCAGGGCAGGCCAAGTTATGTTACATATTATCGCTATCATGCCAATGAAGGGCTTTCTGATGAGGCGTTGGCAGAAGGATTAATCACTTTGGCTCAAAGCGGAGCTGTCTTATGTGATGTGATGGGAGATATGTTCTGTAGGCATCCGGAAGAATTGACGGATGATCCCGAGGCGATACGTAAGCAGATGGATTTGATAGATCGGATTCATGCCATAGGTGCGCAGGTACTGATGTCCTCTCATGTCTTGAAGTTTACTCCTGCAGAACGCGTGCTGGAGATTGCCAGAGAGCAAAAAAGAAGAGGTGCCGACATCATTAAGATTGTGGTGAAGGCAGATAATATGGAACAGCAGATAGAGAATCTGAGAATCACAAATTTGCTGAAACAGGAATTGGGTGCACCCTTCATCTTTCTGTCCGGAGGAGAGTGCAAACTGCACCGAAGACTTGGGATGGCTTTGGGCTGTTGCATGAGTTTGTGCGTATATGAACATGATGCCTTTTCTACGGCATCGCAGCCATTGCTTTCCACTATGAAAACAATTAGAGATAATATTGATTTTTAGGCAGAGCAGAAACAGTAGTATATAGAAGGAGATGATATTTATGAATTTTACAGGTAAAACAGCATTTGTTACAGGCGCAGCAAGAGGGATAGGTCAGGCAACAGCCGTTGGGTTCGCTAAAAATGGCGCGAATGTGATCATAGCAGATATTTCGGATATGACAGAAACCTATGAAGAAGTAAAGAAATTTGGTCATGGGGTAATGCAGGTAACATTAGATGTATCTAATGAGAGCGATGCGAGAAAGGCAGTAGCAGACGCAGAGGCACAATTTGGTAAAATTGATATCCTGGTTAATAACGCGGGAATCTTTCCGCTGGCAGATTTTACAAAACAAACATCGGACGAATGGAAAAGAATAATAGATATCAATATTTTGGGACGATGTATTTGTCACAAGCCGTATTGCCGTCTATGATTGAAAATGGATATGGAAGAATTGTCAATCTTGGTTCGGTGGCAGGTGTTTATGGTTTAAGTTGGTTTGTAGACTATTCCATGACAAAGGGGGCTATCATCTCCTTTACAAAAGCCCTTGCCAAAGCAGTCAGTGACAAAGGTATTACCGTAAACTGTGTGTCCCCCGGCAGTGCAGCACCGGAGGGAAGCGATACTATGAAGGAATTCTCATTTATCGGCCGGGCAGGAACGTATCAAGAGATGGCAAATGTGATTTTGTTTGTGGCCAGCGAGGAGGCTAGTTACATCTCCGGGCAAAATTATCTGGTGGATGGTTGCAGAAAGCAGATGTAAACTTAGTTCTTCATCTTTTACAGGAACAGTGTTATAATAATCTTATAAAATGAGAAACAAAGAAAGTAGGAAGAAGAGGATGAAAAGAGAATTTGATTTACTTTCTTTAGGGGAAATTATGTTGCGTCTTTCTCCGCCCGATAATGAAAGAATTACCAGAGGAGATGTTTTTAGCAAGCAGGCAGGTGGCGCGGAACTGAATTCCGCCACGGGTGCCGCTATGCTGGGACTAAGGTGCGGTATTATTTCTAAACTGCCCGCCAATGATTTGGGTGTATATATTAAAAACAGAATTCGTCTTTGCGGCGTCAGCGATGATTATCTGGTGTATGACGACGATCCCGATGCCAGACTGGGCGTGTATTATTATGAAAGTGGTGCATACCCCAGAAAACCCCGCATCGTATATGACAGAAAGAATACTTCTGTGAACAAGCTGCGTGTAGAGGATTTGGACCCTCATATATTTGAAGCGGCAAAATGCTTCCACACCAGCGGCATTACATTGGCGTTGAGTCCGGAACTGCGGGAAACTACGATAGAGATGATTAAACGCTTCAAGGAAAAAGGTACATTGATTTCTTTCGATGTGAATTTTAGAGGAAATCTTTGGACGGGAGCCGAGGCAAAGGAATGTATTGAGAGAATTCTTCCTTATGTGGACATTTTCTTCTGCTCGGAGAGTACCGCTCGTCTGACCTTCTTGAAAGAAGGTGATCTTAAGAGTATTATGAAGCAGTTTACGGAGGAATATCCTATTTCCGTCGTGGCATCGACCCAGCGTGTGGTCCACAGTCCCAAGCGCCATAGCTTTGGTTCTGTGATTTACTGCGCAAAAGAGGATACCTATTACGAAGAAGTGCCCTATGCTGATATCGAGGTGGTAGACCGGATAGGAAGCGGGGATGCCTATATTTCCGGTGTACTATACGGATTGCTGGCACATCCGGGCGAGTATCAAAAAGCTTTGGAATACGGCAATGCGGTGAGTGCATTGAAAAATACCATTCCCGGCGATTTGCTCTCCACGGATTTGAAAGAAATAGAGGGAATAGTGAAGGAGCATAAGTCGGACGGATTTACCCCAGAAATGGATCGTTAGTTTGAATAGACAGTGAGAACAGATGCGGAAGAAGGATGACACTATGCAAAAGACGAAAAAGAGCGGGCCTGCGATATTTATGTACTGCGTCATCGCGTTGACCCTGGTATGTTCAACCGTATGTTTTTTTCTATATTATGGAAAAGGGTACCGTAACGGAGATGTTCTGTGGACGGGAATTACCACTTTTACGATTATGTACCACCTTTGGGTCCGTATCATTATGGGAAATGTGTCGAAGCTGTTTTCCATACATTATAAGCAGGGATGGTTTCGGGAGAGAAAGTTTGAAAAAAGCCTTTATGAGTTTTTGCGCGTGAAGAAGTGGAAAGGCAAGGCTTTGACCTACAATCCGGAATCTTTTTCATTAAAAAAACACTCGTTGGAAGAGATTGCCAATACTACGGCGAAATCCGAGGTGGATCACTGGATCAACGAGATTATTTCTATTACAACCATATTCTTTGCCATTCTCTGGGGAGCATTTTGGATTTTTTTGACGACGGCAATTGCCGCCATGATTTTTGATGGCCAGTTTATCGTCATTCAACGATATAACCGGCCCAGAATCGTGCGGATTTTAGAACGTACTAAATCCCTTTGATATAGTTTTTCAAAGATTCAAAGGATTTGTCGCTGATAACATGCTCAATTTTGCAGGCATCTTCAGAAGCGGTTTCTTCATCTACGCCAAGCATCATCAGCACCTGGCTTAATACAGTATGCCGTTCGTAAATCTTTTGCGCCAGTTCTAATCCGGCATCTGTCAAGGAGATGTAACCATCTTTATCCATGGTGATGAAATTCTCATTGCGAAGGATTCCCATGGCACGGCTGACGCTGGGTTTAGAGAAATTCATGTATTCTGCCACGTCAATGGAACGCACTGCAGATTTTGTCTTGCACAGTATGTAAATGGATTCAAGATACATTTCTCCGGATGGTTTCAGTGCCATAGTCATACTCCTATCAAAATTTCACACATATCCTACTCTTTTTAGAATATCACAATGATACCAAAATTGCAACTTGACCACCGGAAACAAAAAAACAGCCAAAAACTTCCAAAAAAACAGTTGACAAATGGAATTCAAATGCTTATAATAACATAAGGTTAGCGGTTGCTAACCGATTATTATCAGAATGAGTTAGCAGTGTCTAATCAAGGGAGACTTCAACGTGACACTTAGGGAAGCTGTAGAAGGAAAAGAGTATATTATTCAGCAAATCAATACAGATGACGAAGACTTAAATGCATTTTTGTTTTCTCTCGGTTGCTACGAAGGTGAAACAATCACAGTTGTGACTCATCGCAAAGGCGGATGTACGGTTTCTATCAAAGACGGACGCTATAATATCGACTCTCAGTTGGCTGACGCTATTGTTGTTTAAAAAGGTGAAGGTTAACTGATTGTTTTTCGACTGATAGTTAGCGGCGGCTAACTAAATTCGCTCAATTCAAATATTATCCATAAGGATACATATAAATTATGAAATAAAGGAGATAAGGACTTATGAGAATTGCTTTGACAGGCAACCCCAACTCTGGTAAGACTACTATGTACAATGCGCTAACCGGACGTAATGAGAAAGTCGGCAACTGGGCAGGTGTTACGGTGGATAAGAAAGAACATCCGATTAAGAAGGTGTATGCAGGAGATGCACAGTTGATTGCTGTCGACCTTCCCGGTGCATATTCGATGTCTCCCTTTACCGGCGAAGAGAGCATTACCAGCTCCTATGTTAAAAAAGAAAATCCCGATGTCATCGTCAATATTGTGGATGCTACCAATCTTAGCCGTAGTCTTTTCTTCACCACACAGCTTTTGGAACTTGGTATTCCCGTTGTTGTGGCACTTAACAAGAAAGATGTCAACGAAAAGAAAGGTACTGAGATTGATGTGGATGCACTATCCGTAAAACTTGGTTGTCCTGTAGTGAGCACTGTTTCCACCTCCGCTGAAGGTTTGAAGACGGTTGTTGAAACTGCGATTTCTCGCGTAGGTAGTGTGCAGAGCGCACCTTATGTTCAAGGCGACATTGACTTAACGAACAAAGCAGTTGTTGAAGCTGCTGACCGCAAGAGATTTGATTTTGTGAACAAGATTGTTAAGGAGGTTGAGACCCGTAAGATTCTCACCAAAGACAGAAATGTCGGCGATAAGATTGACGATGTTCTTACCAACAAATGGCTTGGTATTCCAATTTTTGCCGTTGTTATGTACCTTGTGTTTCAGATTTCCCAAGTTTGGGTTGGTACTCCTGTTGCTGACATTCTCGTTGGCTGGCTTGAATCCTTCCAGGGCTGGGTAGGAGAACTTCTTGCTGACGCAAATCCGCTTCTTTCTGCTATTCTTGTGGATGGCGTTATCGGCGGTGTGGTTGCTGTTGTTGGGTTCCTTCCTCTGGTTATGGTAATGTATTTCCTCATTGCATTGCTGGAGGATTGTGGCTATATGTCCCGTGTTGCCGTTGTGCTTGATCCGATTTTTAAGAAAGTCGGTCTCTCCGGTAAATCAGTTATTCCTTTTGTTATCACCGTTGGATGTGCGGTTCCCGGCATCATGGCAAGCCGTACCATCCGCAACGAGCGTGAAAGAAGGGCAACCGCTATGCTTGCTCCTTTTATGCCCTGTGGTGCGAAAATTCCCGTAATTGCACTCTTTGCAGGTGCATTCTTCAATGGTGCAGGTTGGGTCAGCACTTTGATGTACCTCTCCGGCATCGTACTTATTTTCCTGGGCGCGCTTCTTGTGAATAAGATTACCGGTTACAAAGCAAGAAAATCTTTCTTTATTATAGAACTTCCGGAATATAAGGCCCCCTCTTTTTGGGGTGCATTTAAGTCTATGTGCAACCGTGGTTGGGCTTACATTGTTAAGGCCGCAACCATCATCCTTCTGTGCAATATGGCAGTACAGCTGATGCAGACCTTTACCTGGAGTTTCCGGGTTGCTGAGTCCGCAGACCAGTCCATTTTGGCATCTATTGCATCACCATTTGCTTATTTGCTGGTTCCGATTGTGGGCGTTCTATCCTGGCAGCTTGCAGCTGCAGCCGTTACCGGTTTTATTGCCAAGGAAAATGTGGTTGGTACTCTCGCTGTTTGCTTTGTTGGTTTGGAGAATCTCATTGATACAGAGGAACTTGCTCTTATGGAAGGTGCCGGTGCAGAAGTTGCAGGTATTATAGCTATCACCAAGGTGGCTGCCCTTGCATATTTGATGTTCAATCTCTATACACCTCCTTGCTTCGCCGCGATCGGAGCGATGAATGCAGAGATGAAGAGCGCTAAATGGTTGTGGGGTGGTATCGGTCTCCAACTTGCTACCGGTTATACCGTAGCTTATCTGGTTTACACCATTGGTACTATCGCTACCGGCGGTGCGCTAAAAACTGGCGCTGCGATCGGCGGTTTGGTTGCTGTTGCTATTATGGTTGCTATTGTGATTGCTCTTATCATGAACACCAATAGTAAAATGAAGGCAGAATACGCTTTGGGTGTTGCCAAGAACTAAATGAAACGATTGGGAAATGAATTATGAAAGATGCTATTGTTATTCTAATTTTAGTTGCGATTGCGGCCGCTATTATATGGTATCTTGTCCGTGCTAAAAAGCGCGGCGAGACCTGTATTGGCTGTCCCTATGCAAAACAATGTGGAGGCAAATCCTGTAAAGGTGAAGGCAACTGTTGCGGAAGCCATAAGCCTCAAACAAAGAAACATTCAGGATGTTGCCGATAGGCATGAAAAAAAGAAGAATTAGCTATTTGGAGCCTTATGCAGTCGATTATGGACTGTATAAGGCTCTTTTTTGAGGTGGGTTTTTGGGACATATAAAAATGTTATCCTGTGAATACAGACGAGCACAAAACCTTTAATTGAAAGAATTAACGCAACGAAAAGTGAGTGCCGAACGCATCATCAGGAGGATAATGACATGACAGGAAGAAAAAGAATCCACACAATATATGCAAATCATATTTCTAAAATCGCAATGTACTTTGTGGCAACACTGTGGCTGGTTATTATTTTGGCTCTGTGTAGTGCAAAGGTAGTCAGTTCCCGGGAAAAACTGGCACAGCAGGAACTGGACCGGTATTTCTGTCAAATGGAAAAGGAAACAGTGAAGGAAGTCCGTGATATGTTAGGAAGCCAGGGCTATATCAACAGCGGTGTGACTTTGACGAGAATCACGGAAGCGGAAGGGCAAGTGGAATATGTACTAAATATCCATCACGAAAGGCTTTATCAGATAGACGACGAAGAAAGACAGGAACTTGTAGAAAAACTGGATGACATTTCAGCGAAAAGAGGGTATACTTTTCTTATCAATTTCTATGAGATAGAAGAAGTATAAAACAAACCATAAAGGAGCGCTATCGTATGTTGTTTGTACCCAGAGTCGGTGAGATATATAAGCATTTCAAAGGTAACTTGTATCAGATTAAGGCCATTGCAGAGCATACGGAGACGGGGGACTATCTGGTTGTCTATGAAGCCATGTATGGTGAGCATAAGGTGTATGCCAGACCCTTGGAGATGTTTGTCAGCAGGGTGGATAAGGAAAAATATCCTGATGTGAAACAGGAGTATCGTTTTGAATTACAGGACGAAAAGGCGAAGCGAAGCCCCTCAGAGGACAACGTGTGCTATGGAAGTACTGCCGCAAAAGATACCACAGATGATAGCAAGGCAGAGGAAGCAGAGGATCTTCAGCTGGATCCGGGTTTAATAGAGTTTATGGAAACCACGGACAATGAGCAGAGACTTCAGATTTTGGAATCCATGCATGTGAGGATTACGGCTGATATGTTGGCTACTATGGCACTTGTGTGCGATGTGGAATTGGATGGAGGGGATGCTGAGGCAGGATATCAGTCCTTGAGAAATTGCCTTTTGACATGGATCAAATATGAAGGCAAAAGGTTGCGATAATCGGGAAACAGATTTGTTTGACAGGAAAAAACAAGAGGAAATACTATGGCTTATAAATTAGATGGCAAAATGGTCATCGGCGTGTCATCCAGAGCGTTGTTTGACTTAACAGCAGAGAACGAAATATTTGAAACACAAGGATTGGAGGCATATAGCGATTATCAGGTAGAACACGAACAGGATTTGCTAAAGCCCGGTCCGGGGTTCGGACTGGTGAAATCCCTGCTCCGTTTGAATGAGATTACCGGCAAGGAACTGGTGGAAGTGATTATCATGTCCAGAAACAGTGCGGACACTTCTCTGCGTGTGTTTAATGCAATCGATCATTATGGACTGAACATCACCCGTTCCGTGCTTGCCAGCGGCTCTCAGTTGGCGCCCTATTTGGCGGCATTCCGTACTGATTTGTTCTTGTCTGCGTACGAGGATGATGTGCAATGCGCTATTGACAGCGGGATTGCGGCGGCCATTATTTGTACTGAGTTCGGTGCCTGCGCGGATTGTGACAACGAGCAAATACGAATTGCCTTCGATGGAGACGCAGTCCTCTTTGCAGATGAATATGAGGCGATTTATAAGGAAAAAGGCTTAGATGCTTTCGCCGAAAACGAAAAACTTCACGCCAAAGAACCCATGAAAGAGGGGCCCTTTACGAATTTCCTAAAGAAACTTTCGGACATTCAGAAGGAATTAGGCGCGGGTAACTCTTACATAAGGACAGCACTTGTGACCAGTCGGAGTGCTCCTGCCCATGAGCGTGTGATTCGCACCATGAGGGCATGGAATGTGCGTGTGGACGAATCTTTCTTCCTTGGTGGATTGGACAAGCGTGATGTGTTGGCTGCTTTTGGTGCGCAGATTTTCTTTGACGACCAAAGCATCCACACGGAGAGTGCGGCGCAGGCAGTACCTGCGGCCAGAGTGCCTTATAAAACTATGGGCGAGATGGACCGGGTAGTGTCCAAGAGGAAAAAACATGAGATATGATAATATTGTAGAAGGAATTTTCATAGAGCGCCCCAACCGGTTTATCGCTAAGGTGTTGATTGACGGCGTGGAAGAGACCGTCCATGTAAAGAATACCGGCAGATGTAAGGAATTGCTTACACCTGCCGCTAAACTTTATTTGGAGAAAAGTAGTAATCCGACCCGGGCAACAGCGTACGACCTAATCGCAGTGGAAAAAGGCAACCGAACAGTAAACATGGACTCTCAAGCGCCCAACCTTGCAGTGGGCGAATGGCTCCGTGGGGGCGGTCTGGTGCCGAACCCTACTTTGGTGCGTCCTGAAACCAAATACAGGAATTCCAGATTTGATTTTTATGTTGAAACAGGCGACGAAAAGATTTTTATAGAGGTAAAGGGAGTGACCTTGGAAGAAGATGGCGTAGTGCGTTTCCCCGATGCTCCCTCAGACCGCGCGGTAAAACATGTGGAGGAACTGGTGGAGGCCAAGGAGAACGGATACCGCGTGTTTGTGCTCTTTGTGATTCAAATGCAGGGAGTCAAGTATTTTACACCCAATACGGATACCCATCCGGCCTTTGCAAAAGCGTTAGAGGAAGCATCGAAAAAAGGCGTGGAAGTGCTGGCCTATGATTGCCTTGTGACGCCGTCCACCATGACAATCGGGAAGCCTGTGCAGGTGATTATGCCGGGAGACTTGAAGGCATACAGAATCCGGGAAATCTCCGCACCATTGCTCGTTTGGTATGATCGGGCAAAGCGCTCTTTACCCTGGCGGGAGAATCCGAATCCCTACTGGGTGTGGGTGTCAGAGATTATGCTACAACAGACCAGAGTGGAGGCGGTGAAATCCTATTTTGCAAGATTTATGGAGGCGTTACCTACCATTCATGACTTGGCAGTGGCAAAAGAAGAAAAGCTTTTGAAACTCTGGGAAGGTTTGGGGTACTATAATCGTGTGAGGAATCTGCAGAAGGCCGCAATTCAGATAGAAGAACTGTATGATGGGGATATGCCCTGTGAATATGAACAACTTCGCTCCTTAAGTGGGATTGGTTCCTATACTGCAGGTGCGATTTCCTCTATTGCTTTCGGGAAAAAAGCTCCTGCCGTGGACGGAAATGTGCTTCGGGTACTATCCAGAGTACACCGGGACGATAGAAACATTTCCTTGGAAAAAGTAAAAAAAGAAGTGGAACAGGAGGTCTTGGCGGGAATGCCAGCAGACCGCCCCGGAGACTTCAATCAGGCAATGATGGATTTGGGAGCTTGTGTCTGCCTACCCAATGGAGCTCCGCTTTGCGGGGAGTGCCCTTTGCAGGAGAAGTGTATCGCTCATCGTGAGGGCGTGGAAGAGGAATATCCCAAAAAAGAAAGTAAGAAGCCTCGCAAGATAG
Organism: Lachnospiraceae bacterium; assembly: GCA_017397645.1. Taxonomy (GTDB): domain Bacteria; phylum Bacillota; class Clostridia; order Lachnospirales; family Lachnospiraceae; genus Acetatifactor. The sequence continues at coordinate 10,196 of JAFQIE010000034.1, forward strand.
AAAAAAAGACGGTGCTGATTGTGCGTGATAATGATAAACTTGCCATAAAAAAACGCCCAACCAAGGGCTTGCTGGCAGGACTGTATGAGTTTCCCTCCCTGCCGGGGTATTTGACGGCAGACGAAGTAGTTGCTTATCTGTCTGAGCATGGAATGAAGATTATTCATATTCAAAGAACAGAAGATGCAAAACATATTTTCACCCACAAAGAGTGGCATATGCGGGGATATCAGGTGAAGGTGGATGAATTAGAGGTGCCGTCTCCCAGTGGAGATGTGAGGGAATGGATTTTCTCCCTGCCGGGGGAGATAGAAACAGTTTACCCCATCCCCTCCGCATTTAATGCTTTTACCAAATTGCTGCATATGAAACAGGGGATGGAGAAAACAAAAGAACATGATTAAACGATTATTTGAATGGCGTGTTTTTCACAACGGATGGTAATCCGGTCGGTTTTGCCGATTACCTCGCCGTCCGTCTGCACCCACATGGGAGCGGAACTGCAAATATTGTAGCTGTCTGCAGTGTGTGCATTGATCCCGGAGAATATAAAATGCTTTCCCCAAAAAGCTGTGGGTAAAGCGCAGAGTACCAGTAATTTGGGAATGTCGCCCACTTCACAAAGGTCAAGTACACCGTCGTTGTCATCGGCAGTGGGACCAAACATAAACCCTCCGCCGGAGAAACGGTGAATCATACCTGCAGTAAACAACATGTTTTTAATTTCGATAGGTTCTTTGTCGTGGAGTGTCAGCGTTGCTGACACTTTTTTCGCGGCAAATAATTGCATTAAAGCAATACCCAGGTAACTCAGTTTGCCAAGTCCAATTTTATTCATAAATTTCTTCATTTTGGAGCGGTTGGTCTGTTCGCACACGGCAGCATCAAACCCAATGCCACAACTGTTGGCAAAACGGCGTACCGTGCCGTCTGCCAGCACTGCAGTACCCAAGTCCATCCATCGGGGAGAGCCCGTATGTAGGATACGCTCCAAATTGTCAGCGGGCTTTTTGGAAAAGCCCAAATCCCTTGCCAGGTCATTGCTGGAACCGGTGGGGATATATCCTAAAATTACATCCTTCGTATCGGGAAGTCCCTGCAAGAATTCGTTGACAGAACCATCGCCACCCAAAACAATAAAATATAAAGGACGCTCTTTTTCCGTTCGATATACATCACTTGCGATAGTCGCAATATCACCGGGTTTTTCTGAAAGGTAGGTGCGATAAGATACATCTTCTTTTTGTAACGCCGGTGCGATTACGTCTTTCCACAGTGTGATTCCTTTCCCGGTGCGTGAGGCGGGATTGATAATAATATGGTACATAACAAACCTCTTTTTCATTTGTATTGGGGGATTTACCTATTTATGAAAATATTTTATCAGTAAAGAGTGCATTCGTAAAGCATATGTGAGGCAGGATATCAAAAAAGCAGTTGCATCTGAGATAAAATATGCTATAATGAATTAACGATTTAAAACAGTAAAGTGAAAATGGAGGAACGAAGTATGTATTCGTTTGACGAAGTGAAGAAGGCAGACCCCCAGATAGCAGTAGCCATTGAAGAGGAAATGGCGAGACAGAACAGCCACATCGAGTTGATCGCTTCTGAAAACTGGGTGAGTAAGGCAGTGATGGCCGCAATGGGAAGCCCTTTGACCAATAAATATGCGGAAGGGTATCCGGGTAAGAGATATTACGGCGGATGTGACTGTGTGGATGTAGTGGAAAATATCGCCAAAGAGAGGGCGATGGAATTGTTCGGTTGTGACTATGTCAATGTACAGCCTCACTCCGGAGCACAGGCAAATATGGCGGTAGAATTTGCTATCTGTAATCCCGGCGATACCATTATGGGTATGAACTTAGATCACGGCGGACATTTGACCCACGGTAGCCCGGTGAACATTTCCGGTAAGTATTACAACATCGTTCCCTATGGTGTTAACGATGACGGATTTATTGATTACGAAGAGATGCGTCGTATTGCGCTGGAAGCAAAACCGAAGCTGATTATTGCCGGTGCTTCTGCTTATGCCAGAACCATTGATTTTAAGAAATTCCGTGAGGTGGCAGACGAAGTAGGTGCAGTGCTGATGGTGGATATGGCACATATCGCAGGTTTGGTGGCAGCAGGACTTCATCCCAGCCCCGTACCCTACGCAGATGTGGTGACCACCACCACCCATAAGACATTGCGTGGACCCAGAGGTGGTATGATTTTGGCCACCAAGGAAGCTAACGAGAAATATAATTTCAACAAGGCGATTTTCCCCGGCACACAGGGTGGTCCCCTGATGCATGTGATTGCTGCCAAGGCAGTTTGCTTTAAGGAAGCGCTCGGTGACGAGTTCAAAGCATACCAGAAAGGAATCATCGATAATGCACAGGCACTTTGCAAGGGCTTGATTTCCAGAGGTATCGACATCGTATCCGGCGGTACGGATAATCATCTGATGCTGGTAGACTTAACCAAGTATGGTCTCACCGGAAAGGGTGTGGAGAAGCTTTTGGATGCAGCCAACATTACCTGTAATAAGAACACAATTCCTAACGATCCCCAGTCACCTTTTGTAACCAGCGGTATCCGTTTGGGAACTCCCGCAGTCACCTCCCGCGGTATGAATACGGAAGATATGGATTTGATTGCCGAAGCCATCGCCATGGTAATCAAAGGGGGCGAAGAGCAGGTTCCCGCTGCCCGCGCCATTGTGAAGGGACTTACGGACAAGTATCCTCTGCCTTAAGAACTACTACCTGATAAAAGTGGAGTTGATTGGAACGACATAAAGTGAGATAAGTAACATTTCCTGCCAAAAGAATCAATAGGTTATTTTGGCAGGAAATTCTTTTTATTCCCCTTGTGAAAAAAGCACAAAAACATAGAAAAATCAAGGAATTTGGGGTTGATATATTTGTTGGAATGTGCTAATATATCCATCAGTGACAAACATGTGTCTTTGCTAGAAAAACATTAAATGCAGATGTACGCCCCGTGCAAACATCGTATATATGTAGTGGAAATTGTAAACTGTTGCGTTCGGACAGAGGCATAATATAGAGGACGACAGAATGTTAGAGAGCACAAAGTATTTTGTAGTTAGAAGGAAGGCGGTTCCGGAAGTTCTGCTAAAGGTGGTAGAGGCCAAGGAGTTGTTAGAATCCGAAAAGGTGCTGACCATACAGGAAGCAGTGGATAGGGTTGGAATCAGCCGAAGCTCTTTCTATAAATATAAGGATGACATTTTTCAATTCCATGACAACTCGCAGGGTACTTCACTCACTATGACGTTTCAGATGGATGACGAGCCCGGCCTTTTGTCGGATGTTTTGAAGAGTATTTCTGAATACCATATGAATATTTTGACGATTCATCAAAGTATTCCCATCAATGGCGTGGCGTCCCTTAGCCTAAGTGTGCAGGTGCTTCGTAACACAGAAGATATTTCCCGGATGATAGAACAGTTGGAGAATAAAACCGGTGTTCACCGGGTGAAAATAGTAGCCAGAGAGTAAATCCCGGCAAAAATAGAAAAGAATACATACAAAAATACAGGAGATTGACAATATGATAAAGGTAGCAGTGTTAGGATATGGAACCGTGGGAAGCGGTGTAGTGGAAGTCATTGAGTCCAACAACGCGCAGGTGAGCAAAAAAGCATGTGATGAAATGCATGTGAAATATATTTTGGATTTGAGGGATTTTCCCGGTGACCCTTATGAGGATAGAGTCATCCACGATTTCAATGTCATTTTAGAAGACCCGGAAATCAGCATTGTGTGTGAAGTAATGGGTGGCGTTGGTGCTGCATATCAGTTCACCAAGGCGTGCTTGGAAAAAGGTAAGAGCGTATGTACTTCCAACAAGGAGTTGGTGGCGAAGCACGGCCCCGAGCTTTTGGCTCTGGCAAAAGCCAACGATTGCAACTACCTGTTTGAGGCAAGTGTAGGTGGTGGTATTCCTATCATCCGTCCTTTGAACAGTGCGCTGACCGCAGAAAAGATTGAAGCTGTGTTTGGTATCGTTAACGGCACCACCAACTATATGTTGACCAAGATGGAGCGTGAGGGTGCGGATTATAAAGAGGTGCTGAAGCAAGCGCAGGCTCTTGGTTATGCAGAGGCAAATCCCACCGCAGATGTGGAGGGGCACGATGCCTGCCGTAAACTTGCGATTTTATTGTCTTTGGTTACCGGTAAAAATGTAGCGTCTGAAGATATTCAGACGGAAGGTATTACTACCGTCACCGCTGCAGATTTTGCATACGCAAAGGCTGCC
>JAFQIE010000035.1 GCA_017397645.1 Lachnospiraceae bacterium
ACCAGGGGCCATAAGTATGCGGTCAGATCCGTATCATCACTCATAGGAGAAAGTTCTGTATTACCGCTACGAATCAGACCCATTTTTAGATGGTCTATTGAAAGATATGGATATTTATATTTTTCAAGCAGTTTTTGAGCAAGTGCAGTTTTGCCCGTATGCGTTGCTCCGGTAATTAAAATAATCATTATCTCACCTACAAATTCTTATTTTCCTAACTGTTCGACCTATTGGAATTTGACGCTTCGTCAAACTGAAATTTTCCGTTCTTCTTGCCCAACAACTTGGAATTTAGCAGTATATACATTTTTCGATATCAGGCAGTAATGAATATAAAGATTTCCCTATTATCTTTTCAAAATATTCTTTGTATTCATAAGTTTTATTCCATCTATCAATTGAGAACGGATAAATTCCATATCTCCGCGTGGTATCAATAAATCTTTTTTCTAAAATACAAAAGCCATTAGCATCTGCAAGAGCATCGCAGAGGATTATCAATTTGTCATAATCATCATATTCCAATCTGTCTAAATACTCTTTTATAAAGGTATATTGTTCTTGGCTTATGTCTTTTTTACCAATATCAGCTTCAATATCCTTTACTGGAAAAGAATGTGTCAAGCACACTCTTGCAACTTCATTCCAACCTTTTGAAACTGCATAATCATATCCGTCAATAATATGCCTAACTGCAGCAATCCCTGTTCTTCTACCAATATCATGAAGTAATCCACATACAAAGGCTTTTTCACTATCCATATTACAATTTTCTGCAATGATTTTTGCTGCCTGTGCAACATTATACGAATGACTCGTCCAAGGCCCTGGATTTAACTGTCCTGCAAGTTCCAATTCCATGATTGCATTTTCTATATTAGGAAACATAATCTCACCTCTCCACTAAATTCAAGTTTTTCTAATTGTTTTACATATTGGAAATTGTCAGTATCTATTCCAATACAGTATTTTTGCTTTTTCGGTATATCCTTTTACAAATTCAGTTTTCGCATTTGTATAGGCATCTCTGTTGTGCTCATATTTCTTCCATAACCTTAACTTTAATTCTTCATATTCCTTTGCTACCTCTGGATACTCAATAAGATAATCTCTAAAATATAATTCGTCGTTATCTCCTACATATCTCAAATGTAAATGGAACACTGGCTCAGCAAACCCATTTTCAGTATACCCTTTATTAAAAGATAGTCTATTCTCGCTTTGCGACATACAAATATAACCACTATTTATTATTAAAGCTTTGTAGTCAAGCAAATTTCTTCCCTCTGGAATTTCCACGAGAATATCTATAATTGGTTTTGCCCAAATAGAAGAAATGGCAGTACTTCCAATATGGCTTATTCTTTCTGTTGAAGAAAAGGTGTTTTTCAATAGATATTCTTCCTCTGAATACCATTCTTGCCAACAAAGTTGATGCTCTGTTAAATATATAGGAAATAACTGCCACAGTTCTTCCAAAGTCATTTCTGATAATTTCTTGCCCATCATTCTCACCTGCAAATTCAAATAAACACGTGCTTTCAGACTCACCAGAAGACTGAAATTTTTACTTTATTTCTACATTCTCTACTTTTACTTTGAACATAATAAAATGTTCCATTCCTACTGCACCAAATCTCTGTTGTAAAATAGGACATTCTTCAAGCATTCTTTGCTTTAACTCTTGATTGTCACATTCTGTTGCTATGCCAGTAATTCTAATCCATTCCCTTGATTCTACTTTCTTTGCGACAATCTGAATATGCTCATTTTCTCGCATCTGCTTGTGAGCATCGTTCATGTCATTTGTAGATAAATATAAATCATCTCCAACTTCCATTACTGCACCGAAAGGTCTACCTGCTGGATAGTCACCATTTATAGACAATACAAAAAATGCACCACATTCTTTCAAAAATTCATATGCTTTACTCATTTTATTTTCCTCCGTTAAATTCAAATTTGTCACACTACAGCGGACTTCCAACTTCAATCAAATTCCCATCTAAATCATAGAACCGTACTACCCTTTGCCCCCAACTGTGTGTCATAAGTCGGTTAACATATTCCACCGAAGGATACAGTCTTTCCAGTTTTTCAACAAAGGCTTCAATGTCCTGTTCCTCAAAATACAATTCACAGGAATTATTTTTCGGAATAATGTCTTTCTCTAAAAAAGTGCTCCATATTTTTGCATCTTGCAACACAAGACCTTCCGTCAAAATCATATTGCCATCATTGTCAAGCACCACATCCATGCCGAATAAGTCATGGTAAAACTTTTTCGATTTCTCAATATCCTTCACAACGATTAGAACATTCTTTAATTTCATAGCTGACGCTCCTTATTCGTCAATAACCCATCTCTTCATTTATCAGAATTACTTCATACTCTGCACCGGCGGGCTTACTCCACAGTACCGAGAGATTTCTGCATATCCGCTCCGGGCTGTTGCAGTCATAGCATTTGTCCTCTAAATTATTCTTTAATTTTGTGAAATCATATATCATTGCTCTTGTCCCCGTATTCCTTTTTTGTAAGCCTGATAACCGATTAGTATGCTTTTTTACGACTACTCCACTAATTTCCCACAAATGTGCTCCGGAGTCAGCGCCAACAGTAATGTTCTGTTTGCATACTGTTTAATCTCTTCTTTGATATTAAGTGCCCATTCACCTAATTTGCTGTATCCTTCATCGTAAACACAAAAAGAGACTTTGTCGTCTTTTTGTAACGCATCTAACCTGTGACCCATTTTTCCACAGTGGAAATATATCTTTCCATCTTCCTCGTTGTACCAATGATTCATGGGCATCCCATATGGATAACCATCGTCACCGTTGACCGACAGGACACCTCTTTTCTCACTTTTTAGAATACGGACACACTCTTTCAAGGGCAGTGCTTTGTTCTTTCTTGTCAGTTCTCTGAACATTTCGCGTTCTCCTCCTTTAAGTTCATGTACATATAGTCGGAAGAAATATTATCTCCTGCAATCTGCAGAAATGCGGGATGAGAACCTATTCTACGAAATCCATATTTCTCGTACAGTTTTATTGCGCGCAAATTATCACTGCGAACCTCTAAATCGATGATTTCATATCGATTCTCCTTGGCAAAAAGTATGACTTCTTCTGTCAGCCTACTTCCTATCCCGCGCCCCCAGTAATCTTTCGCCACAGAAAGACCAAAATCACCCCTGTGACTCATACGGCGTGGCATACGGTTTAAACTGGCAATTCCTATAATTCTATCACCATCCTTGGCCACAAGCATAAGGTCATCCGACTTTTCTATCTCTGCAATATAAGATTCCTCTGCCTCAGCAGAAAATGGCATGCCCTCAGAACCAAAAGTCAGATAATCTGTCTCCCCACCTACTAGCTTTAAGTACTCTAAAATATTAGACGCATCACCGGGCGATGCTTTTTCTATTATAATATTCATACATAATCACCTCCGAGAAAACAATCTTCTCTGATTCTCCCTCATTGTACAAAGATAGCGGGGTAAATCCCCGCCAGCCGGTGGACCAGGACCTTTCGGTCAGCCCAATCACAATGTACTTCGTCCAACAGATTCTTGTCTGTAGTTTTATTATATATTTTTTTGTTGGAATAGCAACTACTTTTATTATTTTTATTAATACACAAATCCACGCCCTACGATATCCGCCCAAGCTTCATCGTCAATTTCTTCATCTTTGAAAAGTTTGCGTTTGTCTGCTTCGGTGATTGGTCTTATCACTCGGCAGGGATTTCCCGCAGCTACACACCAGTCAGGAATGTCCTTTGTCACCACGCTACCCGCACCAATTACCACATTATCTCCGATATGTACACCGGGACATATGACTGTGTTGCCACCAATCCAAACATTGTCTCCGATGGTAATTTCTTTTCCATATTCATATAACGAATTACGGGTAGAAGGGTAAATGGGATGCCCTGCCGCATAGATTGCCACATTGGGCGCCATCTGGCAGTTGTCACCAATTTTCACTTTTGCCACATCTATAATGGTGCAGTTATAGTTTGCAAAGAAATTTTTACCCACCTCAATATGGGAACCATAGTCGCAATAAAACGGCGGATTGATAAATGCTCCTTCAGACTTGCCCAAAAGTTCCTTTACCACCTCAGCGATGCCGGCAAAATCACTTCTATCCATAAAATTCAGCCTTTGCAAAATCTTTCTGCACTCTGCCTGCTGGGCCATAACTGCACCATCAGAAATATATGCCATTTCTTTATCTCTGCGTTCAATGTTATCCATTGTCTTTATCTCCATATTCCTTTTTCGTAACTCTAATCACACCTATCTCAATGAAGAACAAGCCTATCACAGCTATTGAAGTCAAACAAATAAAATGTACATTGCCGGTGGTGCACTGCGCCCAGTTATAGAAATCCACTTCATAGTAATTCTCTCTTATTCCAAACAATAGGTTTATAAGATGACCGGTAAAATAGTATCCAACGATACTGAACAAGGCGCAGATGCCTGCCTTGAGAAATCCATCCAACCGAAAGGTACAAATAAACGCGCATAGAATAGCAAGAAGATAACCATAACATGTGAGCAGTATGGAGGCGCCCAACATAAACGGATACCAAATGTGGATGCTCATCAACAACAAAATGGTCAAGGCCATTGCACTCGTAAATGAAATAAGAAATTTGTATCGGGATAGTTTTGTCCTGGACAAAAGAATCGGTACAAACAACAAATCATAACCTAATAATGTACCTACACAGGCAATCCCCAGCCATGACATACCACCTGTATAGATTGCACACGTCAATAACACCCCGCAAATAGAAAGATAGGTACTAGCAAAAAAAGCAAGCACCTTATTCTTCTCAAAAAAGGACGTGATTGTGGGTAAAAATGTATATGCACACACCAACGAGGACAAAACAATGTAGAACCATGACAGTTTATGGTTTACCGCAAGGTTGCAGATAAAACAAGTCAATAGCGCGACAGCGTAGAATATGGTTGGGATCCAGAACCAGAGCCGACTAATTTTTTGAAATTTTCGCGCGTCACGCTCTATCCCTCTCGTCCTAGTATCTGTGGTGGCAGTAACAAACTCATGCTCGCTAATATCAAGAGTACGGCAAATATCGGAGATCAAAGTAATGTCTGGGTAAGATACTCCCCGTTCCCATTTACTGATGGCCCCCTCCGTCACAAACAGCAAATCCGCCAACTCTCTTTGCGAATAATTCTTTTCTATGCGCTTGGCTTTGATGAATTCCCCAAATGTCTTTTTATCAGTCATTTTAAATCACCTCCGCTTAACATTCTATGGCACCTCATGTTTGCTGCCAATGGATTGTTAGGCTACCCTCGATTTATGATGCAAATTCTGCTTAAAGTCTTCCTTTATAAAACCATCACCAAGGTACCAACACCAATCAGCACACATCCTATCAAGGATTTGATGGTAAACTGCTCGTGCAGGAATACAAATGCTAAAATCAGGGTAATCACCACACTTAGTTTGTCAATGGGTACCACCTTAGATGCTTCTCCCACCTGTAATGCTTTGTAATAGCATAGCCAGGATCCACCCGTTGCCAAACCGGAGAGTATCAGGAATAACCAACTTCTTTTGCTGATCTCTGTAATTCCACTCTGCGTATTCGTAAGAAACACCATTCCCCAGGCCATTACAACAACCACCATCGTTCTAATCGCCGTTGCCAGATTGGAGTTTACGCCTTCAATACCAATTTTTGCCAATATAGATGTCAGTGCCGCAAATACTGCGGATGACAAAGCCAGTATAAACCACATATGTTTGTCCTCATTCTTATATATATTGTATCTTTTTTCCCGTAACTTTCTCTATAAACTCCCGGAACTCTTCTAAAGTTCCTCCCTCGATGCTTTCCTTTTCTTTATTTTACCACACACGGCTCTCTTACTCAACGCAAAATGCACTTTGCCCACATTGACGGGCTTGCTTTGATTATGCTATGATTGAAACAGAAATCGGCATAGAAGAACCCGAAAAACGAGGCAGATACTTATGAATAAAAGAAAGATTTTTTTAGTTACAATAATTATCATTTTATTAGCGACTGTGGGAGGTATTTTTTACTTTATTTGGCTCCCCCAATATCAGGATAAAAAAGCAAGGGAAAACGATGTTGCAGTCGTATCCGGTGAGTCATTCCAACAGTTACTTGCATCAAATTTCGACACAGATCTTTTGGATGCTTATCCATTGGAATATTTTAGAGGTTACGCCACCTACAAAGCAGAGTATCGTTTTAAAGACAACTTCGATTTGGCAGACTATCTGAACACCGTATTGGCGGTAAATCAAGATGTTTTAGAGGTATATACTTTTGTGGCAGTAGAAACCGAAGAAGACAAAGCAACCGAGGATTCCACCGAAAAAATCACTCTGCAGGATGTTGTGCAAACTTATCCCTATGTCACTTTCCGATTTATGCTTCCGGGATATTCTCTTGATTATCTGAAGGCGCAGGAAATCGCTGTGGCTGATGCCTATTATGAGCAGCTTCTCGGCTTTTACGAAAACCTTGCCCCTTATTCTAATGTCGTATTCTATTATTTCGGCGATGTGGATTGGCTGATTTCTAATCCGGCGAACTACGTGGATGGTATGATTTGCAATAGAGATGTGAATACCCATTTGATGACCCAGACGCTGGCAAGTGATGATTATATGGTGGACGAGGATGGTCTGGAGCCACTGCTTGAAAAGGTGCAGAAACGCGTGACCAGAGAAAAAATAACTCCTCCCGACAGCTACCCTATGCCGGATACCGCCATCGTGTTTATGGGCGACAGTATTATAGGTAATTTCAAAGGTTCTCTTTCCATACCGGGATTTGTAGGCGGATTATCCGGCGCAAACACGTATAACTTTGCCGTAGGCGGAACAACTGCCTCCTCAGAGACCGCAGATACAGAAGAAGGTTTTCACCAGATGCTTTCTTACTTTCTGAACGGGGAGGGTATGATCGAACATGAAAATGCCAATGCGGAAATTGAAAGATTTAAGAAGGAATACAGAAAAAATCAGAAACTTTGCTTCGTGATAGGATTTGGATTAAATGATTATTTCACCGGGCGCGTTGTCGCAACAACGCCGGACGCAGATATCACCACTTTCTACGGAGCACTCAAGTCCGGTATCTTAAGGATAAAAGAAGTTTATCCCAATGCAGAGTTTGTCCTGCTGACGCCACCCTATGTGCTATCCTTTGAGTATGGCTCCTTGATACAAAGCGATGTGGGAGGCAATCTATTGGCTTATGTAGAAACTGTGGCCGCAGTTGCAGAAGATTTGGATGTTACTTGGATTGACCAATTTTACGGCTTGGATATTTACAAAGACAATGTTCTTGATTATCTTCTGGACGATTGTCACTACAACGAAAAAGGCCGCATATTGATGGCGAGAAATATGTTGCCGTATTTGTATGATTTATTGGCAGAAAAATAAAAAATCGGTATGCTTCTGCTGAAGTATACCGATTTTGAGCGGAGAAAGAGGGATTTGAACCCTCGCGCCGGTTGCCCGACCTACACCCTTAGCAGGGGCGCCTCTTCGGCCTCTTGAGTATTTCTCCACAATCCGAACTGCGTCTCTACCAATATTTGGTTTTAGTCACTTCGTGTGACGCAAAATTCATTATACATAAGCCACCCTGCTTTGTCAATGGATTTTTTCAAGCATTTTCCCGCAGGGTTGGCTTTAGTATCTGTTTTATTTTACAACAATATTTACAATTTTACCTTTGACGTAAATTTCTTTCACAACAGTCTTGCCTTCCATTGCAGCCTGCACAGAAGGTACCGCTTTTGCTTTGGCGAGCGCAGAGTCGCTCTCCTCATCCACCGCCAAGGTTACAGTGCCTTTTACCTTACCATTTACCTGTATACCGATTTCTACCACATCCTCTTTCAATGCAGTTTCATCGTAGGTAGGCCATGCTTCGTAGGCAATGGTATCGTCATGACCAAGAATCTGCCAAATCTCTTCACCAACATGAGGACAGATACAAGAAAGCATCTTCACAATGCCCTCTGCGTAATCCTTAGGACATTTTCCGGCCTTATATGCAGCATTCATAAAGATCATCATCTGACTGATTGCCGTGTTGAAGCCAAGCTGCTCAAAATCTTCTGTGACTTTCTTTACAGTCTGGTGATATACCTTGGTTAGAGTATCATCCTGTTCCGTTGTGATATTTTCCTCGTTGGTAAAGAATGCCCATACACGATTGATGAATCTTCTGGCACCCTCTACACCCTGATTGCTCCAAGGCTTGGAAACCTCCAAAGGTCCCATGAACATCTCATACAATCTAAGCGTATCTGCACCAAAATCTCTCACAACATCACTGGGATTTACTACAAATTCAGGGAAGCGTTTGCCCATCTTGATACCATTGGAGCCAAGAATCATACCCTGATGAACCAGCTTCTTGAAGGGTTCTTTGACAGGAGACAATCCCTTATCATATAAATACCTGTTCCAAATTCTGGAGTAAATCAAATGCCCAACTGCATGCTCCGGACCACCGATATAAAGGTCTACCGGCATCCAATGCTTCAGCAGTTCCTGATTAGCGAACTCATCTTCGTTATTTGGATCAATATATCTCAGGAAATACCAACTGGATCCAGCACTTCCGGGCATGGTAGATGTCTCGCGTACACCCTTCACACCGTTTTGATCATACTGCTTCCACTCGGTTGCGTTCTCAAGCGGTGCCTTACCATTCTTACCCTTATAATCCTCCAATTCAGGAAGTACCAGAGGAAGTTCCGCATCGTCCAGCACATGAATACTACCATCTTCTGTATGAACCACGGGAACGGGCTCACCCCAATAACGCTGTCTTGCAAAAATCCACTCACGGAAATGATAATTTACGGTTCTCTTCGCCACACCTGCTTTTTCCAATTTCGCAGTGATAGCCTCTTTGGCATCTTCCACTACCATACCTGTGAATTCCTCGGAATTCATCAGTTTGCAGCCCTTGCCAAGATACTCACCTTTTTCAAATGCTTTTTCACTCACATCGCCGCCGTCAATAACCTGCAACATAGGGATGTTGTGAGCAATCGCATACTCAAAGTCTCTCTGATCGTGGGAAGGAACTGCCATAACCGCACCGGTACCATAGCTTGCCAATACGAAATCGCCGATAAACAAAGGTACTTCTTTACCGTTAACAGGGTTGATAGCATACAGACCCTTCAAGACACATCCGGACTTCGTCTTATTGAGCTCCGTACGGTCCATATCATTCTTCTTTAAAGTTTCATCAATATATGCCTGAACTTCTTCGGGGTTCTGGACTCTGGGCATCAAATCCTTCACGATTTGTCCGTCAGGGGCCAAAACCATGAAGGTAATACCATAAATAGTTTCAATACATGTGGTATAAATGGAGAACTTGCCTCCACCTACAATCTCAAACTCAACTTCCACACCTTCAGATTTACCAATCCAATGTCTCTGAATATCTTTGGTGGATTCCGGCCAGTCAATTTCCTCAAGGCCCTCCAACAGTTTTTCTGCAAAAGCAGGCTGGTTGATGACCCATTGTTTCATATTCTTACGGATAACAGGATAACCGCCTCTCTCGGACTTGCCATCAATAACTTCGTCGTTAGACAATACTGTACCCAATTCCTCACACCAGTTTACCGGCATATCCACATATTTTGCGTAACCGTCCAAATATAACTGCTTGAAGATCCACTGGGTCCACTTATAGAAAGAAGGATCGCTGGTAGCAATCATCTTGCTCCAGTCATAGTCAAAACCAAGCTCCGTCAATTGCTTGGAAAAGGTTTCAATATTCGTCTGGGTAAAACCATTGGGGTGATTGCCTGTACTTACAGCATACTGCTCTGCGGGCAATCCAAAGGAATCATATCCCATGGGATGCAATACATTATATCCCTGCATACGCTTCATTCTGGATACAATATCCGTTGCCGTATAACCTTCCGGATGTCCTGCATGCAGACCTACACCTGAAGGATAAGGAAACATATCCAATGCATAAAATTTCGGTTTGCTGAAATCCCACACATCTGTCTTAAAGGTCTCATTTTCTGACCAATATTTTTGCCATTTTTTCTCAATCTCCGCGGGATTGTAAACTCTTTCCATCTAAATAACCTCTTCCTGCGTAAACACGCTGATTTCTCTCTTATATACTAAAAACACACTACTCTTTTTTATCCAAAAAGTCAATTGTATTCTGCGATTGCCGCCTCAATTCGCGCTTTCACCATGTCCGCAATTTCCACTGTTTTCATATCTGCATATTCTTCATAACGGATAGGGGGCAAATAAACCAGCTTCACTGTCACCGGTTTCGTAGACTTCTCATCAAACGGCTTATAGGAATCTATCAACGCACAGGGCACAATCGGGCACTTCGCCTTCATCGCACTTTTGAAGGTGCCTCCCTTAAATGGCAAGAGCTGGTTGCCCAGTTTGCTTCTGGTACCCTCTGCGAAAATCAAGAAGTTCCGTCCTTTCTTAACTTCTTCCGTCACCTGCGTAATTACCTTCATGGACTGACGGATATCTTCCCGATCAATGGCAATGGCCTTTAACGCGCACATCGCCTGTTTTACCACAGGGATGTCTTTAGCCTCCTTCTTGATAACAAAAGAAAAAGGTCTGGGACAGGAATGGATAAATACAAACACATCAAACATTCCTTGATGATTCGGGAAAAAGATAAACCCATCTTCATTGGGAATATTTTCCACACCCACCGTCTCGATAGTGACCCTTCCGGCCTTTACTAATCTTTTCACTCCTCCTTTGATAAACTCATAGGAGGCATTTATGTCATAGTCCTTTCTTTTTCCTAACCTGTTCATTCCTATGAGATAATGAGGAATCAAGAAAAGCATTTTACACACAATCATTATAATTCGTTTCATGCGAGTACCCTTCCAACAATCCTAATTATTAGATGCTACACTCTCGTACAAGTCGTTTCCCTGACTATCTATCACAACCACTACGGGAAAATCCTTTACCTGCAATTTTCTGATGGCTTCCGTCCCCAAATCATCATAGGCAACTACCTCTGATGACACAATGGCTTTGGACAAAAGCGCTCCCGCCCCTCCGACAGCAGCAAAATAAACTGCCTTATTGCGAACTATCGCTTCGTGTACAGATGCACTACGTTTACCTTTGCCTATCATGCCCTTCAACCCCAGGTCTAACAGAGCAGGCGTATACTTGTCCATTCTGCTGGCAGTAGTGGGTCCGGCGGACCCTATCGGTCTTCCTTCGCGTGCAGGAGACGGCCCCATATAATAGAGGACATTTCCCTCCAAAGAAATAGGCAAGGCTTGCTCTGCGTCCAATGCCTCTTGCATTCTTTTATGCGCAGCGTCTCTTGCTGTATAGAGAATTCCTGTCAAGTAGACGTAATCTCCAGCCTTCAGCGTATCCACTATGTTTTCTTGTAAAGGCAATTCTATGCGCTTGATATCTCTGTTCATGCCTTTTACCATTCCTATCTTTATTATCTGACGAATCCTGTAATTCTATCACAGCACACGAGTTGCGTGACGGTTTACATGGCAACAAATATTCACCGCCACCGGCAATCCTGCAATATGAGTCGGGTATGTATTGATGTTAATGGCCAATGCCGTAACTCTGCCACCCAATCCTCCGGGGCCGATGCCCAGCTGATTGATTTTGTCCAACAACTCCTGTTCCAATTCTCTCACATAGGGTATGGGTGATCCCTCATTTACAGGACGCGCTAACGCTTCCTTGGACATAAGAGCACATTTCTCAAAGGTGCCTCCGATACCCACACCAATAACCATAGGTGGACATGCGTTGGGTCCCGCCTCTTTTACCGCATTAAGTATCGCTTCCTTTACGCCTTCTATTCCGTCAGCCGGCTTTAACATGTACACCTTACTCATATTTTCACTGCCAAATCCTTTGGGCATAAAGGTGAGTCTTACCTGCTCTCCGGAAACGATTTTATAGTGTATCACCGCAGGCGTATTGTCTTTGGTGTTCTCCCGGAAAATCGGATCTCCAACCACGGATTTGCGCAAATATCCCTCTATGTAGCCCTGCCGTACACCTTCGTGAATCGCCTCCTCCAGCAAGCCACCGGTCAGATGTACATCCTGACCTACCTCTGCAAACACAACCGCCATTCCCGTGTCCTGACAGATGGGGATCATATCCTCTCCTGCAATCGACAAGTTCTCCTGCAACTGTTCTAAAATCTGTCGTCCGAGAGTAGACGATTCCTCCTGCGAAGCCTTATCCAGCACACACCTCATATCTTCTGCGAGAAAATGATTGGCCTCTATGCACATTTCTTTTATCGCTTGTGTCACCAAGCTTACATCTAATATTCTCACAAGAATTCCTCTATTCTGTAATCTGCTTTCTCACTTCTTCCAATTCATCCGCAGTGGATTCACCGGGTACCCATCCGATTTTTTGCCCATCTTCTGCGTACCTGGGGATGATATGCATATGAAAATGAGGCACTGTCTGTCCTGCTGCCTCTCCATTATTCTGTACCAGATTCAATCCGATACAGCCCAAATTTCTTTGCATCTTCTCAGCTACACTCTTTGCTACAGGTAGCACCTTTGCAGCGATATCCCCAGGCAATTCATACAGATTTGCCGCATGTTCCTTGGGCAGAACCAGAGCATGCCCTTTGGTAGCAGGACCTAAATCCAAAATCACCCGGAAATCCGCATCCTCATACAATGTCTTGGAGGGAATCTCTCCATTCGCTATTTTACAAAAAATACAATCGTCTTTTCTCATTTTCTTCTCCGTTTCCGTAGGACTTTACTGAAAAAGTGCAAAGCCCTGTTTTTTTAAGGAACCTTACACTTTATTTCAAGATTGCCTATTATTCATCAAATTCCAAACTATGTAAACTCACACCCATGGTCTCAAGTTTTACACGGGTAACCTTGATTTCATAATCCAAAACTTTGTTTTCCGTATCGCCGTTTGCTCTTTTGATAGATAGTAGATTTTTGTAATATTCAATTGTAGTATTAATAAGTTCCACAGTATTCATATCTAGCATTCCTTCTACCACCTTTCTGCATTTATGCTTCTATTATAAGGTGGATTTTTTGTTGTGTAAAGACTTTCTTTGCCTACTTAAAGACCATGCTACACCGTCCGCATTTGATTTCATCCCCCTCATCCAGACGCCTTCTTTCATAGGGATTCAGACGCAATCCGTTTTTGTATGTACCATTGGTAGAATTCAAATCTTCCAAAAAGATATTTATCCCTTCTACGACGATACGGGCGTGCATTCTGCTTACCGAAACATCTTCCAAAACCAAATCCACCTCTTGTTTTGCTTTTCCAATGGTTAATGTTTTATTTTCTACTACTGCCAAAAAGGTTCCGTCGGACGAATATAAACGATGTATGCTTTTAATCTCCGGCGGCTTGGTTTCCATGTATACCGTGGCCCCATATCCTTCTGCCGGTTCCTGCGTGACCGCTTCATATATAGCTTCCTCCGCAACCATACGTCCGACCAACCCGTCCAAACAAGGCGGTGAAGGTTCCTGACGCTGCTTTTTTCCTCTAGGACGCTTTGCATCAAAAATACTCAGCAAACTCTTCCTGATTTCCTCATCTTCTACCGATTCATCCTGCAACAGGTCTTCAGGGAGTTCCTGTTCCACAGACTCCTCCAATTCTGACGCGACTGGTGCCACATCCAACGCCTCCATATCTTCAAACAGCTTTTTGACAAGGTATTCCGGGCCAATGCTTTCGTACTGTTCATAGATTTTATATGTCGTATCTACTAGGACAGGGTCGTCATAATCAATTTTTTCCACCACAAAATCCATAAATTCTTTCCATCCTGTGGACTCCTCACAATAGGGCAAAAACAAGAAATGGTATACTCCTGTTTCTAAATCTTGAAAAATCTGGTTTGGATACCACATCACATTTTGCACATCCAGCAAAAAACGTTCCAATTCTTGTCTTAATTTCTTTATGCTCCAAAGACACTCCCTCAGTATCTCTCTCGTTATGTGTTTGCCCTCATAAAGATGCCAAAGATCTTGTTTAGAGGTAATGTCATAATACAAAAACGCTTCTCCGTTGATGTATCTTAAATCACAAGGTAACAACCCTTTGATGCCTCCCCTACTTATCATACAATACTGATACCGCTTTTCCTGAGGCTTTTCCTTTAATTTGACTCTCTCATAATTACAACTTAAACTTCTGACATACTCAAGTTCCATTCTCCCCTCCATTTCCTTGACCTGTAAACTTATCCACTCCTCGGATAAACCCGACCGGGTCAAAAATTTCAATATTATATTTTGATTCAATCTCAAACTTTTGCCGGATCCCCGTAACACCTGCCCCTTCCACGAAAACATTGTGGTGTTTTATCCCTGCCTCCAATTTATTCCACTTACACAACACATACTTTTCACGATAAATATCGGATAACCTCTCTTCTATATACATATCCCGGCCTTCCGATTTGTTACAAAGTTCCGACGCACTCCGAACAGCCACCATAGCCAGGTCCTGCTCCAACAAGCAACTGTCATACCAATACACCAATATTTGGAACAAAAACAGAAACACCCCTATTACTAATGGCAATACCAATCCTGCTTCTATGGTCATGTACGCATTTAATCTATGACGATTCATTCTCCTACCCCTCACTAATCAGGCACACCAACCATGCCAATGTTAAAAAGGGAATGTATGGTAGTCTCCTTTTGCTGCATCCACGCTTCCACACAAGGTAAAGCATTGCCCATATCCCAATAAGGAATAAACTTAACAGCCAAATCCATAAACACCTTTTCCATCCCATATAAAAACCAACCAGCATAAGAACCATACCGTCAGCACTGCCAACGCAACGAGTAACGTAACCCAGCACTAGAAAAGCCACTCCCGGAAGCAATCCTAATATCATTTGCCAAACACTATGCCCTCCCAGGCATTGATACACACTATGTTGCAGCGCAATCCCTCCCCCAATCAACATCATTTTCCCGGAAATGCTTCGATACTTTACATCCTGTACACTCGCAGTTACCAACCACAGCGTATAAAGACTAACACCCACCAATTCTTTCATATCTATCCCTCTCCCGCACATTTAGAACAGGGTTTTACTCCCCGTACCTCTTCCAAGGACATAGAAAAGACCAAGCGCTCTATGGACGGACAATCCGCTCGCCAATGATAACAATCCCCTGCATTCGTTATGTAATAAAAATCCTTTAATTTGGCCTCTTCACATTTTTTACAGGCTCTATAGGGATTCCCTTCCACATTCGTTTTTTGTGCAAGTTGTGCCGTATCCACCCGAATCGCATTTATATCAATATAATTACAATCCCGCTTTGTATGGTATACATTTCCATATTCCGTCATATATACCACAACCAAATCCGGCGTTTCATCTAAAATGTCATATCCTGTCCACATATGTCCGAAGAACCTGTTTTGCATCCAAAAACGCGGAATGCTGACAGCGCCACCAAAAGGTCCCACGGGATAAACCAACTCTAGGACTATCAAATCGTCCTTGCCCAAAGAAGATATAACGAACTCCACCTCTTCGGTGAACCTACTGCTCAATTCTTCACTCAAATACCCATAGACGCACATTCTCGTACCAATATTCCACAAATCCGTTTGCACTTTCCCATGTATCCGGATTGCCTCTATCATTCCACCCATAATCAGCACCACTGAAATGAGAATCGGCAGTAGCGCTGCTGCCTCTATTGTCATACTTCCATCTAATACAGTTCCTTGCGTGGTGAACAGTGATGGCAACTTCGTGAAACGACATGGGGTAAAATCGCGTAAAATCGTCGGAGAAGGGTTTTTGTGACTTGTTAACGTGTTCTTTATATATAAATCATTCCACAAAAGTGCCATCACTGTTCACCACCTTTTAATACCTTCTATATCTTTGATACTCATACTGTTGACCATTGGCACCATGTAATCGAATATCCACTACCAGCGCCACATAACAGGCATCCAGGCGAAATGCCCCGTTGCCCCTTGTCTTCCGTATATTCGCCTCCACGAGATCCATCGCTCTCATAGATAAAACATCTTCCTTTTCCAATAACATAAAAACAGCCAGGTAATCTTCGTAGGACAAGCCCCGTTCCTGCACATTTACCGAATCTTCCGAATTGTTTAAGGCCGCATTGATATCGGTTTTCCAGTCAGAATCCTCCTTTAATAAGGGGACTTTACCTCCTTTAAGCAAGGCCTTCACGTCGCTGACGCTTTCAGCATATGCCCATCCTAATAAAATGGACATTTCTATAACAGGAATCAGCTCCGGCATAAGAATTGCCGCGCTTATCGTCTCAGCCAGAATTAGAACCTCGTTTCTCTTCTCCGGGCAGTTCCACAAATACAGCATGTTAGAAGCCTCCCGTAAACAGAGTAATCTATGCACTACAGACTTTAGGTTTTCCACGTCGGAAGCTTTTCCTGCCACCAGATACTCCTGCTCATAATCCAACGCCCTTTTGTCCCCAACGCTCACATAGGATCCCATTCTGTCCGATAGATATCTCTGGAAAAGAAATCTCTCCATGCCCGAAATTGTCGTCGCTTCAGCCAGTGACATATTCCCCTCACTCACTCGACCTTCCTGTATTCTCCGGCTAACACAATTCTCCATAATAAGGCTCTTATCCGACAAAGTTTCTATTTCCGTAACAAAATTTAGGATGCCTTTCCTCCGGGTGTTGTTTACTTGCTCTGATGGGTCTCGAATTTCCACCTCCGGATATTGATTCCTATATTCCGAAAACTCTCTGTCCACCTGCTTGCGGGCGGTCTCTTCCCTTCCCTGCTCCATGCCATTTACTTCCACAGTCTCCACCCAGTTCTTCAGCTGATTCAATATCTGCAAATCACTGTCTTCCCAAAAGGATTCTATTGCCAGCGTGCGAAATACCCCTCCGCATTCATCGGACAGTAATGTTACACGCCCGACAGACTCCAGCCCCGTAGATAAGCTGACAAATCTTCTAAGAAAATAGCTCGCATCTTGGTTTGTCTCTATGTTACCCTTTACATAATAGTGCAATCTGGCTTCCACCTTTTCCCTACCACTTTGCGGGCTCCCATAAGAGGTATCTATAGCAAAAATATCGTACTGCTCTCTTAACACCTGATGATATTCAGACATCACGCTTTGTAGAGAAGTTTCACATATGCACATTGACTCTAACCTTTCTGCATTTCGTCGTGCACCTTCAATTAAAGCAATACACAGGGACAAAATCACAGGCAAACAGACACAGATACATACCGTCAGATATCCATTCTCTTTTCTCATATTCTGTTGGTTTGATTCGTAATTTTACGAAACAGATTTTCCACGATGTCCGTGAGCTGCTCCTTAAAAATCAATACCAGTCCCACCAAAACCACAATAATCAGTATGACTTCCACGGTTCCCATACCGTCTTCCTCTTTCATAAAATCAACGAATTGTTTTCGTACACCTTTTTTCTCTCTCATTTCGTCTCCCTCCTTTTCACATTCCCCAAAACGCAGGCAGAAGAATCAAAACCATAACAATTGCCAACAATAACACCTGAGGTACAATAAGTTTGGTTTCCGCCTCTCCACCTCTCTTCCTTACGTTTGATAATTTCTCCTCCATAGCCAAGTCTCCCTCCTCCCGCAGTCTATCCAACAGGTACCGGTTCCCGTATTTCATATTCTGCGATAACAAGGCACCTAACTTAACGTACTCCCGGACGCCTAATCTTCGTCCTAATGATTCATAAACAGAGCATTCCGACATGCCGGCTCGTAAGTCACTTAGCATATGGCGAATCTCCTCCAAGATAACCGGGGGTTCCTTTTTCGATTTACTTCCATTTGTCACAATTCTTTCAAATGCGCCCCGCACAGTCGTTCCGGCCCCCATATACAAAACCAGTTGATGTAATAGAATCGGATATTCGTCCCGAACCTTTCTTTGTTTCATTTCAATATTTTTTGACAAATCCTTATCCTTTGCATACCCGATAATTATTGCCAGCACTATAAAACAAACGAAAATTTTCCATCCCACATACGTTTTCGACATTTTCCAGATGATAGGATTGCCATTCCATTCAGAAGGTAATTGCCATTCCGCTTCTTTAGCATTTTCTTCCTGACTTTCTTCTAACAGGCGCCGCAACTCCTTCTGCTGCCATTTCTCCTTGTGAGCTACATCCGGACACACCTTAACAGACTGGGTACACACCATTTCTGCCCCTTCATAATACAAGGTGGCTGTCAATGTCACTTCCTTCGGTTCGTCCACATACATATATTCACCACTCGGAGAAATCGTCTCCGGATCGTCACTGGTCCATTCTACATAGAAAGGAAATCCTGCATATTCATCCATCAAACACAAAGATTTCGTGACATACTCCGGTGATTCATTACCGGAAGATATCAATTCCCATAACCGGTTTTGAAACTGTTCACACAGAACCTCTATTTCTTCTGTGGAGTATGTCTTCGTAGGCACAGCAATTGGAATTTTATATGTCCTATTATCGAAATATGCAATCAAATTCAGATTCTTTTTTTCCTGCAAATCACGGTAAACAATACCATCTTGTACACTTAACGTTTGTTGACGCTCCTTGCTGCCAGCGACAAAACCTAGCACCGCTCCGACTACCAGAACGGCTAATACAAGAAACAACCTTTTACGATAGTACTCTTTTGCGGTAGCATCCGTAGATTTATTTGGATAGAGCATTTTTAAATTACGTTCCACCTCCACAGAGTGCATAAGTTTTAAAGAAAGGATTTTATCGAATAATACCTTCACCTTTATGATAGCACCGTCCCCTCTCCCAGCTGTTTTAAAATCCGTTCTCCCATTTCCGTAGAAAACAGAAATACGATAAGGCATATTGTCATCAGTACAATACCGGAAATGTTGTGGTATAGAACATCGAAGTATCCGGGATTGCTAATATTTACATAGGCAAGTATCACGAAGGGCATTGCCCTCATAATATGAAATTCCATTTTTCGTGCACTCAGGGCTGTTTGCATTTCTTTATGCAACTCAATTTTTCTGCCTATTCTCTGCGCCGTGCTTTGCATAATCTGAGCCATATCACCGCCACTCCGCTTGGTAATCATCACAACTTGGGCAAATTGTACAATATCCTCTATTCCACTTCTTTCAGCAAAGTCTTCCAGTAAATCTTCAATGCTGATATTGATGTGTAATCCTCTCCGTATATAAGCCAGTTCCGCATATATATCAGATTCCTTCCCGTATATATTTTCCATTTCTTCTTTCTCTTGAAGGAATGCATTTTCTAAGGAATAGCCGGCTTGCAACAACGCTGCCACGTTCATAATACATTCCCGAAACTGATCCAATAACTTCTCCTGACGCAGATATATCTTTTTTTCCTTCAATCTCTTGAAATAGAAGACGCCTAGCAGAAGCAGCGGTCCCATTGCCCATACACTGCGATAGAAGAAATAACTAAAAAGCACTAACACTGCCAATATTTGCCCCAAAGTCCGAATTCTCTCCCAAGTGGTCCATACGTATTCATGATAATCCGGTGGCTTTACACTTGATTTCATTTTTCAATTCTCCCCTTTTTATCAGCATTCCCTGTATGACATCTCCTCTAAAATGTTCTTCATATGTAAAGAGTGGATTCAGCCTAATCTCCCCATCTTCACAGTCCATCACCTCTGCTATTTCCATAACCTTTCGTGTCCTATCCGGAAGCCTCCCTAAATGTACAATGATGTCTACGCCCGAAACAATCTGCTTGCGGATGGCAGTTGGAGGCATGTCCACCCCGCAAAGTACCATGTTTTCGAGTCTGCTTAACATATCTTTTGCGCTATTGGCGTGGGCTGTGGACATACTTCCGTCATGACCTGTGTTTAGACACTGCAGCATGTCTAACGCCTCCTCGCCCCTCACTTCCCCTACGATGATTCTTTCCGGGCGCATTCGCAGCGAAGTACGTATCAAATCACGGATGGTTATTTCCCTACAGCCCGCTACATTACTGTTCCTCGTCTCCAATCGGACCAAGTTAGGTAAATCCATCAATTGCAATTCCGCGCTGTCTTCTATAGTGATAACTCTTTCTGAACGGGAAATAAACTGAGATAATACGTTCAGGAAGGTGGTTTTTCCGCTTCCGGTACCCCCGCTGACCAGGATATTGTATTTCGCCCGGACAAGTCCTTCTAAAAACTCTGCCGCCTCTTTGGTTAATGTGCCATCGGTGATTAATCTCTCCATAGTAATAGGTTTCTCCGGAAATCTGCGAATCGTCACAATGGGTCCATTCAATGCAACAGGCTTCATCACGACACTCACTCTAGAACCATTAGGCAACCTGGCATCAACGATGGGAGATGCTTCATTTACGACACGGTTACACCCGGCAACAATTCTTTGAATGACATCCATTAACTTTTCTTCTGTTTCAAATTGTTCCTCCGCCTGCCACACTTCCCCTTGTGTTTCTAAAAAGATCCGGTCCTTTCCGTTGACCATAATCTCTGTAATTGTCGGGTCATCAATGTACTTTTGCAGTAAATCCAGTCTTCGCAAAGAATTAAAGATTTCATCCTTCCATTTTCTTCTTTCTTCTATTGGATACTGTGTAATAGTCTCAAATTCCAGAATTGTCTGGTCCACCAAATCCTCTACTTCTTCATCCGTGATTTCCCCTGAGTATGACATTTTTTCCTGTACCCGCTTACACAACTCCTGTTTTACACAACTACTGTTCTTCACCTTTCCCCTCCTTTAGGTCACGAACCAATGACCTTACCAATTCTGCCAGTTCCCCTTTCGTCAATTGCTCTAAATCTCCCGGAATTCTGCCGATTCTTTCGGCTTTCGTATGTACCGTTTTTTCCATAACATCCTGATACTTTTGTGTCTCAAGCAAATGTTCGTATTGCATGATTTTGCATTTGCCTGCTTTGTCTTTCGTAGTGATGGTGTATACCCTTGTACAGGTACGGAGAATATCAAAAAGCCCTTGTATGCTCTCGCTTAAATCCAAAATGATGTATTCATACTCTCCCATAGCAGTTAATTTTTTTAGCAACTTCAGCCATTCTTCCCCGGTAACCGCCAATAGGTTTTCGCCCACCTTCATGGGCGGCACATAATCCAGTAATCCAATATGTTTTATCATGGTCTGTAAACGCAAGCGGAATCTGTCCTCCCCTGCATTGAGAAAGTATAATAGGTCTGCCAGATCCATTGCGCCCGCCGGGCACATCAATTCCTCCACGCCGGCATAGTGCTCAAAATTCAAATAAAGTGTCCTGTGTTCCTTCGCCAAAATTTGACTCATCGTCAATGCAAAAGAGGTTTGATAATCATGTCTTGCCGGTGAATAGTTCCCGATAAAGACCGCATCCCGCTGCCCCTTTCGCGGTATCAACGGAACATCCGAAGTATCCATATAAATCCCTAAGAGAACTTTGAATACCTCCTCCGCCTCTTGATATTTATCCACATAATAAACATCCTTCCATTTCGCTATTCCACTTTCACTCAGCACGACTTTTCTGGCTGTAAAATGGTTATCCACTTCGTCAAAATAATCCGACTCCGCTATAACCAGTACTTCTGCCTCCTCCGCCGGCGCCAATAACAATTCTTCTCTTTTTGTAAAAGTCCGTATATCCCACGGAACATTCATATGTTTCCTTAGGTAATCGGACATTAGCTCAGCGTATTCCTCCTCTGAATCGTAAAAAAACACTTTCCCCTTTTGATTTTTCAATAGAATCCCCCCATATAAAGCAACCAGCTTATCAGAATCGGTCCTGACAAACAAATTTTTATCTTTTCTGTCCGGTTGCGCTTCCTTAACATTTGAATCAACGAAACAATAGCTGCGATTAGCATAGAATAAAAGATGAAACAAAAGACCTTTTCGATTGGCAGACAGCCCACTATAACGGCTAGTAATTTAACATCGCCGGCGCCCAGCCCGCCCAAACAATACAGCAGATAACCGACGACGAGAATTATAACTCCAAATGCTAAATATTGAATTATTGCCCTCTCTCCATACCCAAAATACAAAACCAGCATTTCATATATGGCAATGAGAGCAGGTACAAGGTTTGGTATCCTGCGTTCCCTGTAGTCGTAAACACAGGCAACTGACAAAAAAAGACACAGTACCCCCAAAATAATCGTCCCCTTCACCTTAGAGAATCGTGAGGCGAATTGCCTCGGAAATAGAATTTGAACTGTTTAGAATACAGCCGAATGACTGTGTAACCGAATTATAGCCTTTACATTTTTAAATTGCAAGACTCTATTTTTAGTTTTTTTCTTTTTGTGAAAACCGCACAAACAACAGAGAACAGGAATCATAAAAAATCCCGTTTCCCCTTGAAATATAAGGGTTTTTGCTTGTCAAAAAAGCTTCGTTTCCCATAAAACATCTATACGCGGGTATAAACATCTTGTCCCATGTCTATACTTTTACTATCCTAGTGAAAGGAGTTTCTCTTATGAAATCTTATTTTAACCAAAAGTTAAACACTACAGAAGCTTCCGAAGAACTCACTGCTCATATTTCCATAAATGACAGCATAGAAAAAACCCGACAGGCGTTGGAGGTTGCCTATTCGGGTTTTGATAATGTCACAGACTTTGATTTGATTGACAGCTATATCTACGAAATCAATTCCTTGCATATGCGCTATAAATACTTGCTGTCTCTGGTGCCCGCAGAAGCCGAGCCGGTTAAAACAGAAAAACGGCTGCGCCGTAAGGGGGCAGGTCGATGGATATGGAATAATCACGGTAATGACACGCCTCAGCTTCAGCCATAATTTCCGCAGGGATTTGATGACCCCAGCCGCCAAACCTTTCTTCATCGCTGTTTAGCAACAATTTGAATTTCTTGTTTGCAGGAACACCTACCCTATAACCTTCCCTTTTTACCGGAGTCATATTCAGTACAAAGAGCAGGTTATTTCTTCCTGTGGGCGATTTCCTCACAAAGGAATACACACTACTGTCCGCATCATCCGCATTCATCCATTCGAAGCCTATCCAGGAATCATCGTTCACATAGAAAGCAGGATATTTGCGATAGATACGAAGAAGTTCCTTCATATACTCCTGCATGCCCTGATTGGATTTTTCTGCAAGCAGGAACCAATCCAATTCTCTGGCTTCGCTCCACTCCCGCTCCTGTCCAAACTCCTGACCCATGAAGAGAAGTTTCTTTCCGCAATGGCCGAACATATAAGCATAGCCGGCACGCAAGTTTGCATATTTATCCATCGGATATCCCGGCATTTTGTTGACCATGGAGCATTTCAAATGAACCACTTCGTCATGGGACAAGGGCAGGATATATTTCTCGCTTTCGTTATAGGTCATTGCAAAAGTCAGGTCATAATGATGGCTCTTGCGATAAATAGGGTCTAACTTCATAAATTCGCAGAAATCATGCATCCATCCCATGTTCCACTTGAAAGAGAATCCCAAATGGTCATCCTCCACAGGTCCCGTTACACCGGCCCATGCAGTAGACTCCTCCGCAATGGTGAGGAATCCCGGGCACTCTGCCTTCACCACGGAATTCATGTGTTTCATAAATTCTATGGCATCCAGATTTTCATTGCCGCCGTATTTGTTGGGCACCCATTGACCATCTCCCTTGCCATAGTCCAAGTAGAGCATGGAAGCCACGGCATCTACGCGGACACCATCGATATGAAACTCTCTCATCCAATAAAATACATTGGCAATCAGGAAATTCTTTACCTGGGGTTTGCCATAATTGAAAATCTTAGTCCCCCATTCCGGATGTTCTCCCAGTCTGGGATCCGGATGCTCGTACAGGCAGCTTCCATCAAACACGCCTAATCCATGTGCGTCTCTGGTGAAGTGCGCCGGCACCCAGTCTAAAATCACGCCCACGCCTGCTCTGTGCAGTTTGTCCACCAAGTACATAAAATCCTTTGGACTTCCGTATCGGGAAGTGGGTGCATAATACCCTGTCACCTGATATCCCCAGGAACCATCAAAGGGATGCTCCGCAATCCCCATCAATTCCACATGGGTGAATTTCATTTCTTTCAGGTACTTCACTAAAACATCCGCAAATTCACGATAATTATAGAAACCGTCCGACCCATTCGGATGTTTCATAAAGGAGCCGATATGGCATTCGTATATTGCCATAGGCTCCCTGTTCCAATCTTTTGTTTTTCTGGCCTCCATCCATTTGTCGTCTTTCCAAGGAAATCCGCTCAGATCCGTCACGATGGACGCAGTCTGAGGGCGTACTTCTGCATAATTTGCAAAAGGATCTGCCTTGTAAAGCTTGCATCCGTCCTGTGTAGTCACCAGAAACTTATACACTTGTCCTTCTAATAGTCCCGGCACAAACAACTCCCAAATACCGGCGTCTCCCACCCTGGTAAGTATGTGAGACTGCTCATCCCAACCGTTAAAATCTCCTACCAGATGGACTTCCTTGGCATTGGGTGCCCAGACGCTAAAATAAACTCCTTCTTTGCCGTCCTGCAGGGACAAATGCGCCCCTAATTTTTTGTAAATGTCATAATGAGTTCCTTGAGAAAACAGATATTGGTCGACTTCCGATATAAAAACCTGCTCCCGATTTTCACTCATAGCTTTCCCGCCTTTCACGCAAAATCTTTTTCTGTAATGATAATCATATCATCTTCATCATATCGTTTTGCAAAAAGAACGTCCATGAAGTGGCGAATGGATTTCTTGCTCGCACTTGCAATGGCCTCGTCTACAATCTCTTGTACTTCTTCCACCGTGGGCATATGGTCAACAGTCTGCAACGCATCTATTCTGGAATGAAGTGCGAGCACTCCCAATTGGTCGATAGAGTATTCCTTATCCTTCGCATACTGAATACCGAAGGCAATCAGCGCTTCCTTGTCCATGATTGCAATGTCCACCCTTGCAGTGAAGCTCTCTGCCAAATCAGGACATACAGACAGCAACCAATCCATACCCTGCACACCATCTTCCAAAATTACAAAGATGCTTGCTTCTTCCTGACGAAGTGCATCGCATAACTGCGTAGCCACTTCCTCTTCCATACCGGACGCGCTCTGAATAATCAATGCACCCTTATTAAATACGGACACCGTTTCCGGTATATCTCTTCCATTCATTCCCTGACCGGTAATCTTCGCTACTTTACCTACAAAATCAGGTTCTGCCATTTGAAGTTGATGAATGAGATTCTTAACGAGTCTCATTGTATCTTTGCTATTATCGCCTGTTAAAATCAGGTTGCCGGTGCCGGGTGCTACACTGACAGAGTCGATAGCACAGGCAAGATTCTCTCTTGCCGCCTTGCCACGGATGATATCACCGTACATCTTCTTCTCTTCCGCAGTTAGACCACGAACTGCAGGCATTTCCGGAATGTATTCTTCTACCGCGGGCTCTTCGTATACAGGTTCCTCTTCGGGATATTCCTCTGCTGCAGGTTCCTCATATGCAGGTTCTTCTTCGGGATACTCCTCCGCTGCAGGCTCTTCGTATACGGGTTCCTCTTCAGGATATTCCTCCGCTGCAGGCTCTTCGTATACGGGTTCTTCCTCAGGATATTCCTCTGCTACAGGCTCTTCATAAATGGGTTCCTCTTCAGGATATTGCTCTGCCACGGGATCTTCGTATGCAATTTCTTCTTCGGGATACTCCTCTGCTGCAGGCATAATTACCTGCGCAACCTGTTCTGTCTGTACAGGCTCAGCCACATCGTCCCAATGAGGATCCATGGCCGGTGCAGACTTTTCTTCCTCCAATGGTGCTTTTTCCAATCGTTCCAAAAGTCCATCTCTGATAGACGCTTCAAAGTCAGAGAACATCGCACCGGTTTGTTTCATCACATGCTGGCGCACTTCTTCTCTCTGTCTCTTTGCGTTCTGTAATTTCATAAGTTCCCATTCAGCCAAGATATCATCCAAATTCATCTGACCGGTAATCTGCTTTTCTACAGCTTCTTCCTCCGGTACCACGAGACGAATCTGTCCATCAGATTCTTGCGAAAGCACCTGTGCCAAATCCAAAGGAAGCTCTTCTTGCTGGGGATAAACCACTCTGCCTTCCAATTCTTCCTTGGTAGGTGCCTTGAATACTTTGGTCACCTGCAAATCTTCTTTTTCTTCTTCAAAAAGTACTTCCTGCATTCCATCGGACTCTGCCGGCGTATTCTCTGCGGGTTCCTCTATTTTAATTTCCTCGTTATTTTCAGGCTCTGCCATAACTTCCTGAAGGTCCGCTGCCAATTCCTGCTCCAACTTCAAGGCGTTATATCCGTCCCCGTCTATGGATTCTACCCGGATTTCTTCCTCCAATCCCTCAGGACGCTCCGGTCCGTGCTTTTCAGGGACGGGCTCCACAAGCGCAACTTCTTCTTTTTGTTCCTCAGTTTCACCTTTATATGCATCGTATCTTGCCTGCTGGTCGGCCGTCAATGTAGTGTGTTGCATCTTCAGTTCCAATGCCTTCCACACATACTTGCCCTCTCCGAACCACAGGAAAATCTCATCGCATTCCTGGATACAGCGGGTAATCTCACCAACTCTATGATACAGGTAAGCTAACTCGTAGAGCCACTTTTCCCTGTGCTCCACGGTTTTTAATTCTTCCAGTACTTCTATTCTTTCTTCGAGAGCAACATCTTGGGCCTCTAAAATCTTGTAGTGAAGGATGTATCTGCCGGAATCGTTGGGCGCGAGCTGGATATATTCCTTGTAATAGTCAATAGCTTCCACAAAATCCCCTGTTTTTAGACACAATTCACAAAGGGAATAACAAATGGTTCTTCCACCGGAACGCTTTTCATACGCCATCAGCAAAAGATTCTTTGCATCCTCATACCTCTGATTCATCTTGTATAAGTCACTAATCATGCAGAGCATCATCACGCTTTTGATGCGTCTCCAGTCAATGGTATCCGCAATCTCTGCCGCCTCTGCATAATTACCTTCTGTGATTAATTCTTTGATTTCATCCGCTCTTACTTTGTACTCAAACTTATCCATAGGAATCCTTCTCTCTACCTGTAACGACAAGTACCCACTCTCTTGCCATTGTACCACACACCATATATGTATGTCAAAAATAAAAGCCCCCATTTTAGGCAAAAAAATACAAGATGTAGGTCTACATCCTGTACCTTTTTACATGATATGCTATAGAAGATTGCTGGGTATGAAACAATTCTGCCCGTCAATCGGAATCGGCTCTTCACACATACAAACAATACCGCCATTACCCCGCTCGAGGGTAGTCTTATCCAAAAATGTAAATTTTTTAATTTCACGCCTGTCCGGACTTGCCGATTTCTTGATTTCCAAGGGATGAATTACCTGATTTTCCTCTATCAACAAATCAATCTCTTTTGCATTTGAATCACGATAATAAGTGATATTCACCTTCGTAGAACTGTAGGCATAATTCTTTACAAGTTCCATGACTACATAATTTTCATAATAATGGCCACTGGCAGCTCCATTCATCAGCGTTTGGGGCGAGAGCCACATGGAAAGAAATGCGCAAAGTCCGGTATCGCAAAAGTATAACTTTGACGTCTTTGAAAGACGCTTTAACTCATTGTTCGCATAAGGCTCTAAAAGATAAACAATTCCCAATCCTTGCAAAAGACGCAACCACTCTTTCGCCGTTGGCTCAGATATATCTGTACTCTCCGCCAGCGTGGCATAATTTACCTGCTCTGCAACCAGCGCAGCACATGCCTTTAAAAACTTGGTAAATTTAACCGTATCCGTTATTCCGCCCTCTTCAGCAACATCACGCATCAGATAAGTGTCCACATAAGAATTATAGTATTCCATGCGAAGTTCTTCCTCGACACCAAGCACCTGTGGCATACCACCTTCCCAGATATGATAAAACACTTTCTCTATATCATTTTTGAAAACCATTTTCTGCCTTGCTTGCAAGGTTTCCAAAGAATAATCGAGGGGCATGTCAAAAATCATACGGTTCTTTTCTCGTTGGGACATGCTGTAGAGATTCAAAATGCCAATTCTACCGGCAAGGGTATCCCTTATTTTCGTCATCATCTTATATTGCTGCGAACCGGTTAACCAAAACAGACCTTTTTCGTTTGTTTCATCACACATGATTTTGATTTGTTCAAAAAGCTCAGGCGCCTTTTGTACTTCATCTATAAGAATAGGGGGCTTATATGTCTGAAAGAATAACACCGGATCGTTTTTGGCCAATTCTCTTGCCATCATATTATCAAGTGTAACATATGTTCTGTCCGTCCCCTCGCATAAATGCTTCAGCATTGTCGTTTTTCCGACCTGTCTTGCGCCGGTTACAAGAATGGCCTTAAAGAATCCATTCATTTTCATAAATTTCCGTTCCAACTCTCTTGTGATATACTCCATTATCCCGCACCTCGTTTTTAGGATATTCTAAACTTGACTTTATATTATCATAAATTCTGTGCCTTGTCTACATATATAGTGTTCAATTTGAGAAAAAAAAATACAAGATGCAACGCGTGCATCCTGTACTCTCTCGTTTATTTTTATAAAAGATTGCTCAATTTAGCAAACTGCTCTAAAGACAATGCCTCGCCTCTAATTGTAGGCGAAAGTTGCATTTCTTCCAGCACTTCCGTCACCCTCTCTTTGGTGATGCCATAAATGCCTGCATTGCCCAATCCGTTTACCAAAGTTTTTCTGCGCTGATTGAAGGATGCACGGATGATGGCAAACATCTTTTTTTCATCCTTCACCTTGACCGGCGGTTCTTCGTACTTGGTCAAACGAATCACCGCGCTTCCCACATTAGGTCTGGGGATGAAACAATTGGGCGGCACATTTGCCACGATTTTAGGCTGTGCATAGTATTGTACCGCCAAAGACAATGCCCCGTAATCCTTTGTGCCCGGTCCCACCTGCATGCGGTCCGCCACTTCCTTCTGCACCATAATGGTAATGCTCTTTAAGGGCACATGATTCTCAAAAAGTCCCATAATAATGGGAGTGGTGATATAATAAGGCAAATTTGCCACTACCTTGATGGGGCGGCCGCCATTTTTCTCCTGCACGATTTTATTGACATCTACCTTCAAAATATCATCGTTAATGACGGTCACATTATCATATGCAGACAGTGTATCCTCCAAAATAGGAATGAGCTTGTTGTCAATTTCCACCGCTACCACTTCGCCGGCACGCTCCGCCAAATACTGGGTCATGGTACCGATACCGGGTCCGATTTCCAGCACGCAGTCATCCTTGGTAATCTCTGCCGCCGCAATGATGCGATCCAGGACAGAAGTATCAATCAAAAAATTCTGGCCGAACTTTTTCTGGAAATTGAAGTTGTATTTTTGTAATATTTCTATGGTATTCTGGGGGATTCCTAAGTTTGCCATACTTTAGCTCCTTTACAGAAATCAAATAATCTTAGTGGTCCATTTTGTACAATCCCATACGTCGGTTGCCAAGCCTTCATAGAACTCCGGCTCATGACAAACCATCAAAAGGCTCCCTTTATACTCCTGAAGCGCCCGTTTCAACTCTTCCTTGGCATCCACATCCAAATGGTTGGTAGGCTCGTCTAAAAGCAGAACATTAGTGTTACGGTTAATCAACTTGCAAAGTCTTACCTTTGCCTGTTCGCCACCGCTGAGCACCTTGACGCGGCTTTCGATATGCTTCGTGGTGAGACCGCATTTTGCCAAAGCAGAACGGACCTCGTACTGGGTGTAAGAAGGAAACTCCTGCCAAATCTCATCAAGACAACTGTTGTCTCCACTTCCGCTCATTTCTTGCTCAAAGTAGCCGATTTCCAGATAATCTCCCTGCTCCACCGCCCCGGATAGAGGCTGGATTAGTCCCAAGATGCTTTTCAAAAGAGTGGTTTTACCGATACCATTGGCACCGGTGAGCACGATTTTTTGTCCCCGCTCCATGGAAAGGGTCAAGGGCTTGGACAGGGGTTCCTCATAACCAATCACCAAATCCTTGGTTTCAAAAATAATGCGGGACGGCGTACGGGCTTCCTTGAAACGGAATTCCGGCTTGGGTTTTTCTGCCGCCAGTTCAATCACATCCATTTTATCCAGTTTCTTCTGACGGGACATGGCCATATTTCTAGTGGCAACGCGGGCTTTGTTTCGCGCCACAAAATCTTTCAAATCCGCAATCTCTTTCTGCTGGCGATTATATGCCGCCTCCAGCTGGGACTTTTTCATGGCATAGACTTCCTGGAATTTGTCATAGTCGCCCACGTAACGGTTCAACTCCTGGTTGTCCATATGATAAATCAGGTTAATCACGCTGTTCAAAAAAGGAATGTCGTGGCTAATCAGGATGAATGCATTTTCATATTCGTTCAAGTAGCGCTTCAGCCATTCGATATGTTCCACATCCAAATAGTTGGTAGGCTCGTCCAACAACAGAATGTCCGGCTTTTCCAACAAAAGCTTACCTAACAGCACCTTGGTTCTTTGGCCTCCGGACAATTCCGTCACATCTCTGTCTAATCCCAAATCCAAGAGCCCCAAGGCTCTAGCCACTTCTTCTACTTTGGATTCGATCATGTAGAAGTCGTGAGAAGAAAGCAAATCCTGTATGGTTCCGGATTCCTCCATCAGCTGCTCTAATTCCTCTTCTGTGGCTTCGCCCATTTTGTCATAAATTCCATTCAGTTGAGCCTCCATCTCAAAGAGAAAATCAAAGGCAGAGGATAACACCTCCCGAATGGTCTTTCCCGCCGTCAATACCGTATGCTGGTCCAAATATCCCACACGGGCATTTTTCGCCCACTCAATCTTGCCTTCATCAGGCATAAGTTTGCCTGTTATGATGTTCATAAATGTGCTTTTTCCTTCGCCGTTGGCTCCCACCAATCCTACATGTTCCCCCTTCAGCAAACGGAAAGATACATCATTAAAAATCGCTCTGTCCCCGAAACCATGGGTTAAGTGTTCTACATTTAAAATACTCATATATTCCTCGCTTCTATTCTCTTACGTATCGGAATCCATCCTTCAAACTGTCGCCCCGAAGTTCCACTTCACCCCGAGGGTCCTGTGCTGCACTGGGGAACGGATCGTATCCCACATAACCACCGTACTTCGCATAATAAAAAGTAATACCATCTAATTCGCAGGTCTCCACTTCGCAATCACCGTAACTGTGTTGCCAGACGTAGGCATCCAGCAGACAGCAACCGGCGATATAATCCACGCCCACATACAGTTTGTAGCAACCATACAAAATCAATGCAAAGTAGGGAATTACCTTCAAATAACGGTTTCTCACAAGCTCCCAGAGACTTCCAAACCCAAGGGTCGCCAAAAGTAACACATGGGTGTAGCCGTATCGCATCATCGGCGCACTGAACTGCCAAAACAGGAAACAGGCGCACACAGTTACCAATACCAGCAATTCATCCAGCTGCTCCCATTTTTTCTTGCATAACACAATTGTGGTCTTAACTGCAATCCAGCCAATCAAAACCCAGTCAGCAAGGACAAATAGTTTTTCCAACATCGATAACTGGGTGTCAAACCACAACGGGAACCACTCCCGAACCGTAGCATTGATTCCCAAATCTCTCGCTCCTCTGGCATATACCTTGATCATGGTAGCATCCGTGTAAATGATGGACATATCCGTCATCTTCCAATCAAAATCAAACAAATCAATCGCCGGGAAGGGATACAGAAGCCATCCGGTGATAATTACATTTCTGACAAACCAGGGAACTGCCGTTATCAATCCCATCGCCAGATAAATTAGAATTTCCCGCCACTTCTTTTCCCGAATCAACTGATATGCCGGTTTAACCAGCAGAATCAAAATCAATCCTGCCGTCACCTTCAAAGTCAGTGCGTACACACCCATCACGCACAAAAGTGCGTAGGGCGCGATACTTCCGGTATCATTCTCCTTGTCGCCTTCCAACACGCACAACCACTTGATGACGATGAAAAACAAAGTCAACATTACCACATAATCGGATGAGGGTGCATTTACTTCATCCCAAATGGTGGTCAGATAGTATATCGCTCCCACTCTGGCATAGTCCGACAAAACCATACGCTTACGGACAAAGGCTTTGCGCAGATTCAGTACTTCCACACTAAGTAACAGTGCCAAGAAGCCATTGACCGTATGTAGGGATCGCCCCAACAAAAACTTCATACTGTACAAAGCCGATGTGGCAAAAAACGCACTGTTATATCCAAAGCGGTTGTTTAAGGTTCCCAACCCCTTCACTACACCGTATTCCTCAATCCAGCGGATGCTTTGCCCGTGGTACATATCCATATCCGGCACCCGATATCCTCTGGAAGTAAAAAATGCCCATACAATGACCAGTACCACAATTATTATCTTGCCAATCAGAGACCGGTCTGCCAGACTTAATCGCAGGAATTCCTGCATCTGCTTGCGCCATAGAAAACACGCAGCCACACAAAACAAAAGCAAAATGATATTTGCCTCTATATTCACCCGATGAAACAAGCTAAAAATCTGCGCATAAACGGTGGAAACCACAATACCTGCCATCAACACCGTGTTTACGCTTTTTAGGCGATAACCAAGCACCTTTTCAGAGAATTTAGAAAAGGCAAAGCCCAGACCAAACGCACAGAAACCGATATAAATCCAATTTAAAAAAATCACCGCCATGGCTTTCCCTCTCCTTTCTTCTTGTTTTCTTACTTCACCAGGTATACATTCATATTCACGCTGTTACAGAGATACTCCGCTTGTAGGGTGCGTCCCATATAATCTTCCATAATCGCAACTGCATCTGCAAGCAAGGCGTCCTGCACATACAAAATCACTTCGCCTTCCCCTTCCAAGACAGAGAGCGCTTGCAATTCCTCTGCCTCTTGTCCGGATATAAAACAAATCTTCTCCGGTATCGTAAAATCATAATAGGAATAAGCACCACCCTGAGGACCATATACAACCCAGGGAACATCCTGCTTCTCCTCTAATTGCTTCATATCTTTGCCGGAATGGAACAGGTAAATGATACCATCTCCATCGTCGATAATCTTCACCTGCCACAACAAAAAGGTGAACACAAGGCAAATGCTCACTGCAATCTTTGCCCATCTGCGGTATACGCCCGCCGGCAATTGTTCTACGGCACATTTTACCAATAGAACGCCTCCCCAAAGGGCTACCATTAAGGTAATCGTGTAGCTTCCCCAAAGGTACCTCTCCACATTTTCGCCGGGCATGGAAAAACACACCGTCAATTGATACAACTGGGTCACCACCACGGGAAGCAGTAATTTTTCCATATGGGAAAACTCCCTGCGCTTGTACAGAACAAAGACGCCACTCAAGATAAAACCAAATATCAGCACCCAGCCTATCCAGCCGGGAAAACCTTCGCCGAAAATACAGATGGTCAAGTGGTCATAGCCCCAACGAATCTGCGCCAATTTATCCTTAGAAAAATCAAACAAGGTATCCATGGCCATGGCACCCTTGTCACGGAACAAATTCCATCTGCTGTACTTAAACGCCAAAAGCTCCGTACCCAAAGCCGCCGCAAAATTTATCATCCAAAATACTACCGAACGGAATTCCTCTGCACGCCAAAATCTCGTCTTTTCTTTTTTCAACGCACAAATAACCAGTCGCAAACAGAATACTGTTGCTACCACAGCATAAAAAATCCAGAAATCATAGTGGGTTAATAAACCAAATACACTGACGGCATATAGCATCAAATGCGCCAACAACCTTTGCTTCCACCCGGGGTGGTTTTTCATCACCCAAATTCCTGCTGCCAGGAGCAGTATCTCCGCCCAAAGTAACATCATATACATTCTTAAAGTCATCGCCTGCTGTAAAACCAAGCGATTGGCAACGCAGGACAAAAAGACAATCACCCCCGCTGCCAAAGGCTTCCTTGTGAGGTGTTCAAAGACCTTATATGCCACTATTATCAAAGTCAGGAAAAAGAACAGATTGATGCTAAAGCCTATCCACAGGCTGGCACTTCCATGAAATCCAAAATAGGATACCGCACGGAAGATCCAAAAATATAGGGGCACATGGTCACTATAAAGTGTGGTGCCGATATAATCTAGCGCCGGCTTATCCCAATCTGCAGAAAAATATGCGGATACTTCCTCTCCCGACATCCATCGGCCATATTCCTCCCCGGGCCAACCCTGCTCAAAACCATTGGCGGACTGATAAGAATATACCTCATCACAAAACCAGATTTCCTTTTTGGCACTCCAATAA
This sequence comes from Lachnospiraceae bacterium, assembly GCA_017397645.1. Lineage (GTDB taxonomy): Bacteria > Bacillota > Clostridia > Lachnospirales > Lachnospiraceae > Acetatifactor. The sequence goes on from JAFQIE010000035.1 coordinate 34,407, forward strand.
AGGAACACTGCGGTTCCTATCAGCAAAAGAAGAATTAACACTATGATGGATTCCCATTTTTTTCTGAGTATTCCCTGTTCACAGGACATCTGCTTGCGTTCTACCTCTTGTTTTCTCCGGATTGTTTCAACATCTTCTATTTCTTGTTTTGGCGTTTCGCTGCCTCCACCACATGACTTACCAACACAGATGTGGTCACTGCTCCTACGCCGCCCGGCACGGGAGTGATAGCCTCCACAACACCTTCTGTTTCGTCATAATTGACATCACCGCACAGTTTACCCTCAGCATTCACATGAATGCCCACATCTAAAACGGTCTGACCGGAAGTAAAATAGGTTGCCCCAACTACACCGGGCTTACCTGCTGCCACCACTACGATATCTGCCTCCCGCACGATCTTCTCCATATCCGTTGTTCTGGTATGGCAAATGGTAACCGTAGCGTTCTTGTGCATCAGCATCATTGCGGCGGGTCGGCCCACCACCAGACTTCTGCCAATGACAACGGCTTTTTTCCCGGTACAATCCATTCCGTAATGGTCTAATATTTCCATACAGGCTTGCGCTGTACAGGGTGCAAAGCCCAATTCCTTACCGGCAAAAACCCCGGCCAAAGAACCGTCCGTGATACCATCCACATCCTTTTGGGGGTCCAGTGCATTGATGATTCTATCCTCGTTCAAATGTTTCGGAAGGGGCCTAAACAACAACACCCCGTGTACCGAGACATCTTCGTTTAAAGCATCTATGACCTTCAACAGTTCTTCTTCTGCTACATCCTCAGGAAGCACATATTTTTCACAGACAACCCCCAAAGTCTCACAACGCTTGGTGGCACCTTTCTCATAAGAAATATCGCTTTCCTTCTCGCCCACCCGCACAATTGCAAGTTTGGGGAATATCCCCTTCTCCTGCAACGCGGTTACTTCTTGCTTGATTTTTTCATTCAAGGAAGCATTTACTTCCTTACCCAGCAATTGTCTTGCCATAATTTCTCCTTTGTCCACAGACCCTGCTCTATTTCAGTCCTTTTTCCACTTTGGCGAATACTTCATCCGCCAAAACGCCATACTTGGCAATCATATCTTCTGCTTCCTTGGAAAATTCCTCTGCCAAAGTCTTGTTTTGCATAGATTTCGTATTGATAAATACATTGAGGGATGCACCCAAAAGTGCCGCCTTGCAGGTAGTCGCACCCACACCAACATCACTGATTGCAAGAACACTTACCTTGGAAGAATAGTCCGCAATTATCTCTATGGCCTCGCAACATTTTCGCATAATTTGAAGAGGCACCAGACAGGCTTCCTTTAAGGCCGCTTCCATCACTCGCGCCTTTTCCTCCTGCTGTTCCGGAGTTTCTTTAGGCATCCCATAGGCTTTGGAAAGAGGCTCAAACACTTTGGCATCTTCTTCCACCAGTGCCAAAAGCTCCTGCTGCAACTTCTGTGCCCTTTCATTGAGGTCAATCACTTCCGCCTCTACATCGGCATATTTCTTTTTACCTACAGTCAGATTGCCCGCCATATTACCCAGCGCAATGCCAACCGCTCCGATGAGTCCCGAAGCGCCTCCGCCACCGGGCACCGGTGCTTTGCTGGCAAGCACCTCGACAAATTCTTTGCAACTATATTCTACAAACTTCATATTCTACTCCTTGTTATGCCGTGGCATCCTTGTGCACCTGCAACTCGTACAACTTTTTATAGATACCTCCACGGGACAACAATTCCTGATGGGTGCCCCGTTCTCTGATTTCTCCCTTGTGCATTACCATGATACAGTCCGCATGTTGAATGGTAGAAAGGCGATGGGCAACCATGATAGTGGTTCTGCCCTCCATCAATTTCTCCAAAGCCTCCTGAATCAACAGTTCTGTTTCCGTATCAATATTGGCTGTAGCTTCATCCATTACTAAAATCTTAGGGTCATGCGCCAAAGTTCTGGCAAAGGATAACAGCTGTCGTTCTCCTGCGGAGAAGGTAGCGCCTCGTTCTGTCACCAATTCCTTATATTTATCCGGCAGTTTCTCAATAAAATGAGACGCATTCACATACTCTGCTGCCGCTTTCACTTCTGCCTCTTCTATTTCATCATAAAGACAGATATTTTTCTCGATGTCACCCTCAAAGATAAACACATCCTGTTGCATTTGACCAATGGCACTTCGCAAGCTCTTTTTGCTGATGTTACGGATATCTACACCATCGATGTAAATATTTCCTTTTTGGATATCATAATATCTTCCAATCAGATTCAGGATAGAAGACTTTCCTGCTCCCGTAGCTCCTACAAAAGCAATGCTTTGTCCGGGATCTATCACAAAGGACACATCCCGCAGCACATAGTTTTCATTGTCATAAGCGAACCACACATGGGAAAACTCGATTTTCCCCTTGATATCCGTCAGTTCTACGGGATTTTCAGTCTCCGGCACCAAAGGCACCTCATTCATCACAGTAAAAATCTTCTCCGCTGAGGCAATGGAAGACTGTAAAGTCGAAAAATGCTCCGCCAATTCCTGAATGGGCTCAAAGAAGGAATTGATGTACTGTGAAAAAATATACAGTGTACCCACGGAAATCACTTCATGAAGCACATCCCTGCTACCCACACCTAACACTATCATCAAGGATAAAGTACTCAAAAGCACACTCAAGGGACGGAAAATGGCGAATACCATCAGCTCACGGAAATACGCCCGATATAATTCGTGGTTTTTCCCGTCAAACTCCTCCATCTTGCGCTTTTCACGACCGAAAATCTGGATGACCCGCATACCGGAAATGTTTTCCGAAAGAAATGTGTTGATATCCGTAAGCTTGGTTCTGGCCAAACGGTATGCCTGTCGGGCCAACTTTCTAAAAATGATAGCCAACACCCCTACCACGGGCAGCAACACAAAGGACCACAGTGCCAGACGCCAGTCCAAAATCAGCATCACCACTGCAAGCCCTATAATCTTGATAACATTACGGAACAGGCGCACCAAGATGCCGGAATACATTTCATTCAATGCTTCCACATCATTGGTCACTCTGGTCACCAGTTTGCCCACTGGCGTGATGTCAAAATATCTGCTGCTTAAGGATTGGATATGCGCGTATAACTCCCCTCGCACGGTATGAATGATCTTCTGCCCTGTTTTTTGCAAAATCCATGTCTGCGCCAGGTTAAATACCATACTCAACACCAGTACAATGCCGTATTTGATGGCGGTATCCACAATGACGGAATAATCGCCCTGCTCCGAGAACAAATCCACCGCGTCGCCAATCAACATAGGACGATACAGGTCGATTCCGGCCAATATCAGCACCAAAACCAAACTCAATGCCATCCAACCGGCATAGGGCTTCATGTAAGCGAGCAAACGAAGCATGGCATTGCCGGAATAATTCGATTCAATTTTATCATCTGTGTATTTACTCATACCACATTACCTCTTAAAGCTTCGTCAATTCCTGCTCCAACTGTTGTTTCTCGTAAATATGTGCATAGAAACCACCCAATGCCATCAACTCCTCATGGGTGCCATACTCGGTTAACTCACCTTCTGTCAGCACAGCCACGTGGTCTGCCTTCTGCAAAGTAGAAATTCGATGTGCAATGACGATGGTGGTCTTACCCTCTCTTATACGAAGCAGATTGTCCAAAATCTGCTCCTCTGTATCCGTATCCACCGCGGACAGGGAATCATCCAATATCAAAATAGAGGCATCCTTAAGTAGTGCTCTCGCAATGGAGCTTCTCTGCTTCTGCCCTCCGGACAAGGTTACGCCCCGTTCTCCTACCAATGTACCATACCCTTCCGGGAACTCCATAATATTATCATGAATACAAGCATCCTTTGCCGCCTGCTCAATGGACTGACGCAAAGCAGGGTTATCCTCTATTCTTTCCTCTAAACCAAATGCAATATTCTCTTCCAAGGTATCAGAAAACAAGAAATTATCCTGGGGCACATACGCCATATCTTTTCGTAATACAGCAAGGGGGTAAGATGTAATGGGCTTCCCGTCAATCAAAAGCGTCCCTTCCTCACAGTCATACACGCGGAGCAACAAATCTGCCAATGTAGATTTTCCGCTTCCGGTTCTGCCCAAGATACCCAGCATTTCTCCTTTTTGCACATGAAGGTTGATATTTTTTAGTACCGGGATATCCGAATCCGGGTACGCAAAAGTAAGATTCTTTAATTCGATCTCACCCGCTATCTCCTGATTTTCTTCATCGGGAATCACCCTGTCCAAAATATCCGGCTCTTCCCTAAAAATCGCGGCAATTCTCTGAAATGCTGCTGCCGCCTGGCTAAAAGTATTTACGCTATCGCCACAGGCAATCATGGGCCACACCAGCATACCGATGTAGGAGTTAAATGCCACATACTGACCTACGCCGATTCGTCCGTCCAACACCATTTTGCCGCCCACAATCAGGGTAAGCAACATACTGATACCTGTTATCGTGTCTAAAATAGGATGAAAGATAGCACGCAATTTTACAACAGCCAAATTTTTATCCATATTGTTAAGGCTGGCTTCCTCAAATGCCTGATAATCCTTCTCCTCCTGCACAAAAGCCTTTAACACACGAACTCCCGCCAGGCTCTCCTGCACCTTGTCCGACAACCCCGAAAAAGCCTTCTGGCGCGCCAACTGTCTTTTCTTAGACTCCTTGGCATAGAAATAACAACCCACTGCCACCAAGGTCATGGGAATGAATGCCACCAGCATCAACTTCACATCTACGTACAATGCCATCTTCACTAAGACCATGATGGTCATCACAACCGCATCGAAGGCCGCGATAACCGCGTGACCCACGGCCATTCTGACCGCCTGCAGGTCATTGGTAAAATGGGCCATCAAATCGCCCGTTTTGTGATGGTTAAAATACCTTGCAGACAGGGTCTCCAAATGCCCAAACATGTCGTTTCGCAAATGGTACTCAATTCCTCTTGCCGAACCATTGATAAAAAATCTCCAACCAACTCTGCAAAGCACCATGGTAACTCCCACAACCAGAAGCTTCAGCAAAAGCATCTTCACACCGTCCATACCCAAAGTGCCTTCGGATAAGCCATCGATGATTTCACCGGTATATTGGGGTACATAGAGACCTGCCAGGTCTACAATTATTAAAATAAGGATTCCCGCCATATAGTGCCATTTATATCTCAACACATAGGGCCATAGGGAGAATTTCTTCTTTTCCATGGTTTTCTCCTGTTGTTACATCAGTTCCTGGTCATTGATGACCAACTTAAATCTCAAACCAAGCTTGTCCGCCGCTTTTCTGCACAGCAACATACGGTTTAGGAATATTTCGAAATACTCCATCACGGAACACATGGTGGTATCAATCTTTAATGTGGATCGAATATAAGCGTCCCTTACGATTTCTACCTTACTTTCCTTTACTGCAAAATTTACCCGGTCATGAATGTCAAAATCCATTCCTTCTATCTTGCGCACTCTCGTATAGCGCACATCGGTTTTATCCGCCAAAATCAACGCTGCTGCCACCGGATTCACAGGAAAAGCTGTGGACTCATCATGGTTTCCAATGGCCGTGATAATGGTAGCAATGTCCTCCGGATCCGCTCCCATTCTGTCCAAAATTCGAAACGCCATGACCGCGCCGGACTGTGCATGATCCACCCGGTTCACCACATTGCCGCTATCGTGAAGATATCCGGCCATCCATGCCAGTTCCGCATCTCTTTCACTATATCCTAATATGGTTAGAATCTCACTTGCTGTTTCCGCCACTTTGGTCACATGGGCGAAACTATGCTCTGTATACCCTAACGCGATTAACGATTCATCCGCTTTTTGGATGTAGGTTCTAATCTCCTCATTTTTTCTAATATCATCACGGGTAATTTTCATAGAATAATTTCAGTCTCCTGTTTTCGTAAATATTTCTATATTTAATATCCTTCCGTTCCCTTGTCCGTAATTCTTCATTCGATACAATTTGACCGCATTCTCCCAAGTAATGCTGCGCACCTCTTCCTCTGTGATGCCTTTTATTTTTGCCAATTCTGCAACCACATATTTCAAATTGGTGGAATCATTTCGTTTTCCTCTGTTAGGCACGGGTGCAAGGTACGGACAATCCGTTTCTAATACGATTTTGTCCATGGGAATGTATTGTGCTGCTTCCTTCAGCTTCTTTGCGTTGCTGAAAGTCAGCACGCCACCGATTCCGATATAGAAGCCCATGTCCAGAACTTCTCTGGCCGTTTCCTTGGTATAGGAATAGCAATGCACCACACCGCCGATTTCCTCTGCCTTCACGGCATGCATGATGTCCAGCGTGTCCTTTGCCGCTTCTCTGGAATGAATCACCACAGGCTTGCCTATTTTTCTTGCCAGCTCCATTTGGCGGACAAACCAATTCTTCTGGATTTCCCTGTCCGGCTCGTCCCAATAATAGTCCAAGCCAATCTCTCCCACGGCAACACATTTTGGGTGCATACAGGCTTCCTCCAACCACGTAAAAGTTTCTTCCATAAGTTGGTCCGTGTCGCAGGGATGAATTCCCAATGCACCAAATACAAAAGGATACTTGTCCATCAATTCTATGGTCTTTTCACAGGACGTAAGGCTGGCCCCGATATTTACAATCCGGCCAATTCCCTGCTCCGGCAGGCTTTGCAATAGTTCTTCTCTGTCTCCGTCAAATGCCTCATCGTCATAATGGGCATGGGTTTCAAAAATATCCGACATTATAAAGTCTTCCTTCTCGCTTCTATTCTCTGCACTAAAACCCGATTTCTCTTGCTACATCTTTACGGGCGTGCATTTGCCGGTGTGTCATAGTAAATCACACTCTCTGTAACCACCTTTAACTCTCCATTTTTCACTTCCAAAATGGACGCAGCACAGTTGGGCAAACTAATTTTCCAGTAATTCTCCAAGGGAATATCTAACAAGCGGTTTAACTGTCCCCTGTTAAATGCGCCGTGAGCTACAATTAAGATAGTCTCACACTTCCCTTCCAAGGGCATAATCACTTCATCAAAAAATTCTTTGCCCCTTTGAATTACCTCTTCAAAAGAATCTCCGCCAGGTAGGGGTACATATTTCTCCGGATGCACTAAAAAATTATGAAAAGGATGATTTTCATCTGCTCTTGCTTCTGCAAAATAGGTACCTTCCAAGGGACCTGCATTGATCTCACGCAGTCTTTGGTCGATTTCAATATCAATCTGTTTATCTCCAAGAATCAAACGGGCTGTTTCCTGTGCTCTGTCAAGAGGCGAACAAAACACCCTGTCAAACACAACATCCCTCAGTGCTTCTCCGCTAACTCTTGCCAATTCCCTTCCATATTCATTCAAGGGAATATCTGCTGCCCCCTGCATTCTGTGGGCCTTATTGTAATCCGTCTCTCCGTGTCGGAAAAGATATATTTTCATGTATGTTTCCTTCTCTCTTTTGGGCATAAAAAATCACTTTGTATTGTACCACACTCCCTTTTTGATGTAAATGTGGCAACGTGGGTTCTCACTTGGTCTCATAAGCTTTGGCGGCTTCATTGTACCTATACATAGACAGAATGACATCCTTCAGTGTTTGCGTGGCGGCTGCATTGTGATACATACTGTTCAGATAAGTGAAGGGACTGTAATTGATTTCTGTCACCGGCTCACCATCTGCTTTTCTGATAATATAAATTCTGTAATTGTTGCTCAACTCAGCTGGGTTAATGCCTATAATTTCATAGAAATCCACCCCCTGATAATTTCCGGTTCTGCCCTCTACCGGCAGTAGCGTGTTATCATCCGCCACATCATATGCAGCGAAATCAAACGCATCCAGGCTATACTTTTCCTCTTCCGTCTTGCTGCCCATCGTAAACTCTGCTCTCAAAGCCGTTTCCGTACGAAGCACCAGGCTCATACCTCTCACCGCAATCTGGTCCTTTGCAAGCTGTGTATAAGCTTTCTTAGGATAGCCGGCCTGCAGTATAGTCAGTTCTTCAGGCGTAAAGGGTGCCGGCGTATGCGTTGTTACCAGACCCTCTGCCGTATTTCCAAAATAGGTTTGTGACATAGCACCATAATCCATCATTGCTTGAATCAGATGAACCGTTTTAGGGCTTGCAAGAATAGCCTCATTCTGTAGCTGCGCATCGCAGTAAGTCTTCACGGAATAGATATACGGGTTACCAATCGCCTCACCATTTTCGTATAACTGCGCCGTAATCTGCTGGTTCATTTCCGTCGCAAACACTTCGCACATAAAACCGTAACGTGGCTTACCGCCCATATTTTTGACAATAATATCTGCAGATGTCTTTTCTATCATTTTTCCATTTGCCAAGGTGAACTCCATAGAAAGCGCAGTCCTGTCTACTTTTCCTGTTAAATCCATATAGAACGTCACGCCGATACTGTCATTCAATATCAACTGTCTGCCATACAAGGCGGCTTTCCCGTCTATGATTTCACCGCAATCAGCGCAATACCCCTTGTCGTTTGGCGTATGCCCATGCTCCGGCTCCTGGGTAGGCACAGGCGTAGGTATAGGACTGGGCGTTGGAACCGGACTGGGTGTAGGCACCGGAGTTTCTTCGGGTTGGGGCACCGGCGTAGGTAAAAAGTCAGGGAATAACTCCGGCTCTTCACTATACAGGTATAGTTTCACATTATCAATATACAGTGCAGAGTCCACCTCTGTAGCCTCCGGGATACATCGTATCAAAATAGATCCCACATTAGATATGTCGGAATATAAAGGGTTTTGATTATTTGCCCTTAACTTTCCGTTCCAATAGTACTTGTAGGTTCTATTCTGCTTATCAATTACCAACTTCAATGTAGCAAAGGTTCCTTTTTCTGCATTGGCTGCATAATAAGCTGACTCCGAATCTTTATGATGTAGCAACTGGGTATCATTTAAAGTGTATCCGGCCATAGAAGTGATGGAGCCATTGTAACGCTCATTGAAGCATATTCTATAACCGCTTTCCTTTGTGTCCTCACCTTGCATTGCGACATCCATCTCCACTACGATAGCATTGGTGTCAGTTGCCGCATCGCCCAAGCAATATTTATATTCTAAATTCTCAAGAATACTGAATTGTATATACCTTCCGTCTTCGCCCGTATGTACATACGGAATCTTCAAGCATAAATCAGATGCCTTTGCGGTTTGCAGTACTTCCTGTTTGGAAACAACGACTGCCTCCTCGTTATCTCCCGACACCAAATACCCCTGATTCGTAGCCATCTCCGTAAACTTCATGCCCAAATTGTAAGAGTCAAAGGTCTCTTTGATAGGCGCATACAGCCAACCGGGATTCGGCGTCGCTGTGGGAGCGGGTGCCGACAAAACCTCTGTTGGCACCTCCGAAACCGCGTTGACCTGTCTCACATTTTCAGAAAAAGGAATTCCGGACAATACTGTAATCACCGCCAGCAACCATATTAATTTTTCTTTTTTTAATCTTTGCCTCATATTTTCCTCTCGCCAATGAATACAAACACATTCAACACTATTTTAAAGAATTTTCCTCTAAAACACAATCCCCCTTCGTTGACAAATGATACCCCAAAACCTATAATCAAAGAATACTATCATTAGCAAGAGGTTCCCCATGAAAATACAGAGACTTCGTTCCGAATGTATCAACTGCTTGGCGAAAAGGAATATGAACACCTATCCGGAAAACACCCCGGAGGAAAAGAAATTAGAATACACCAAGCGGGTTCTGCAGATTCTGCTGGACGCAGCAGATGACGAGGGTGCACCCATCATTGTAGGGCGCATCACTGCATTGCGTGCAGAAATGTTTGGCATTACCGATGAATACTCTGAAATAAAGACGTATTACAATGATTTGTTATTGAAAAAAGAGGACGAACTGTTTTCTTCCTTAGAAAGCTCGCCGGATCCCCTTCGGCAGGCACTTCAGTATGCTCTGGTAGGGAATTACATTGACTTTGGTGCTCTGGACAGCGTAGATGACGAGAAACTGTGGGCACTCATAAAAACAGCCGGTGACCTACCTCTCTCAGATGCAGAATATACACATCTTCAAAAGGATTTGTCCTCCGGCAAAAAATTGGTCTATTTAACGGATAACTGCGGCGAAATTGTTTTGGACAAATTATTGATCCGCCTGTTACGGTCCCTTTATCCGGCTTTGGAAATCACCGTCATCGTAAAGAGCAGTTATGTCCTAAACGATGTGACCATGGATGATGCCCTGCAGGTGGCACTGACGGATTATGCCCGTGTCATCGGAAACGGGAACAATACCTCCGGCACATGGCTAGAGGCGCTCTCCGAGGAAGCATCTGCTGCCATCGATACCGCAGACCTCATCATTGCAAAGGGTCAGGCCAACTATGAAACCTTACGCTATTGCGGAAAAAATATCTACTATTTATTCCTTTGCAAATGCCAAATGCTGGCAAAAGACTGTAATGTTCCGCTCATGACAGGTATGTTTATCAACGATAGAAGAATCCCCTCTGCCTAATGCGCATCGCCGAATCGTTATCGCTTGATGTAGTACCTCCAGTAGGCACCATCAATGATTTCATCCGGCTGCCAGGTTTCTTCAATCCATTGCATGATCCAACTGTCCTTATCCACGCGCAAGTCCCCATACCAGCAATCTACAGCAATTACAGTAGGATACTTGTCCGGATTTTCCTGCCAGTATTCCAATAGAGATTCCGAATATGTGGGCGTGCATATGGTAGAGGGCACTGCAGTTTTAGTATCCTCATACAGATAACCCAATGTATGGACGAATTCCCTGCCTACCAACAAAAGAGAATCTCCCGGTTCGATATACTGCTGCCATTCCTTCATGCTTGTATTCACCATGTAGGGACCCATATAGGTAGACATCATGCCTATCGCAGGACCGGACTTTACGATTCCTCTAATATCCAGAATACTTGTAGGCTCCGGGTTCATGGGCTTGGTAATATAGCCTTCCCGAAAAACAGTTAGAATAAGAAACACAGGAATGAGACATCGAAGCAGATGTCTTTTTTCTTTTTCTACAAATTCACCCAAGCATATTAACGATACCACCACACCCAAAATTCCATATCCCAATACAGAATACAGAGAAAGATTGGTGAGACAAAGCGTCGCCAAAACGCCTGACAAACTAATACTTATTCCCATGACAAAGATTCTTTTTGTCGTTTCCTGACAAGTCCTGTGCACCGCAAATCCCAGCACCCAGATTACCACATAAACGTAAAGATACGGATAATCCTCAGCTAATAGCAAGACACTGACTGCGCCTGCAATAAATACCAATCCCAAGAAGACTGATACCATTTTTTCCCTTGTCTTTTGACGGCAGAGCAGACATAGGAGAATTGATACACAGGCAAACGCCAAAACCCAAAGACATAAATGGATCAATTCCACACCATAGCCACCAAGTTTGTCAACCAAAGATAGTCCATGGCTTGCATCTCCCGACAGAATTCGTGCAATGCGCTTAAAAAACATATGAAGCCCTGAAGGAACCGCGAAAAGACTTATGTATCCACAGCCAAAAATAACGCAGGGTATTGTCATCCACAAAACATCTTTCCACTTCTGTTTTGAATAGAGAAAGATAACGACGATAACCGCCACATATACAATAATGCAGGAAGGATAAGCAGTCACTTCCAAACAAAGAAAAGCCGCAGATAACACCAGCCACAGCTTTTTACCCTGATCTCGGAAATATACGAGCAACGCACTAAATAAAAGTACAGAAAACCACAACTGCATATTGGAAAACTCCGGCAGAGAGATATCCTTGGGGTTTACCGCCAGGAAGAACAAACACGCACATTTCAGTGCATTCAAAGACACCCGACTCTTCAAAGTCTTGTATAATACACAAGTCACAGCCGCCTTGCACAATACACCAACCGTATTCAAGTACACTACGATACCTGTTGTGGTCCGAAACAGCGCCATATAAATACGAATAAAAAACGCACTAAAATAAGCGGATGTTTGATGCGGTTCCCACATTTGCAAAAACATCCGGTCTCCCTTCGCCATACGATACGCCATGGCAATAGCGTACTCTGCGTCGATCTCAAAATCCGTGAATATGCGCTTGATATTTACTGCGATCACACCGATAAGGAGTATGACAAAAAATATTTTGTTTTTTCTGCTATTCTGCGTCGATTCCATACGATGACTCTCTTGCTTTAACTTAATCCTTAAAGTACATGTTTTGTGACTTCATTATAATACGCGCCATCATAAAAAAAAAGAGGGAAAACACCAAACGATGTTTTCCCTCGACACTTATCTATTGTTGAAAGATTAAATCGCACCAAAGATGAACTTGCAAACGAAAAGAACTGCGATAATGGTTACTGCGATATCCTTCTTGGAGAACTTACCTGTGAACAGGGCAATCAAAACATAAGCGATGGAGCCGATACCAATACCATTTGCGATGGAGTAGGTAAGAGGCATCATAACCAATGTCAGGAATGCAGGAACTGCACTTCCCATATCTGCCATGTCAACCTTTGAGAAGTTCTTCAGCATCAAAACGCCTACGAAAATCAATGCAGGTGCAGTAGCTGCTGCGGGAATAATGCTTGCAACAGGTGACAGGAAGAGACATACGATGAAGCAAAGGGAGGTAACCAAACTGGTCAAACCGGTTCTACCACCTGCAGCCACACCGGATGCACACTCAACGAAGGTCGTTACGGTAGAGGTACCACAAACAGCACCTGCAACAGTAGCAACAGAGTCACATGTCATAGACTTGTCGATGTCAATAGGATCACCATTCTCATCCAACATGTCAGCTTCAGAAGCCGCACCATACAGAGTTCCGATGGTATCGAACATGTCTACCAAGCAGAAAGTAACAATCAACATAATTACGGAGAAGATACCGCCCAACATCTCACCGGAGAAAGCATTTCTCCAAGAGTCTGCCTGGAAGATTCCGGTTACACCAATCTTAGCGAAATCCTTGAAAGGCTCTGCGAAGGAGCTGATATCGAAGTTAGGAGCTGTGCCTGTGGACAGATACCAAATAACGGTGGTAATCAACATACCAAGTAATACAGCACCCTTTACATTCAACTTTGTAAGAATAGCAATGATAACAAATCCCAAAAGTGCAATTACTGCGGGAGCAATGTCTGCCCATGCAGCACCATTGATCTTAACGAACTGAACCAATGTATACGGGTTATCCTGAATAATACCAACATTCTGGAAACCGATAAAAGCGATAAACAAACCAATACCTGCAGGGATTGCCTTCTTAATACACTCAGGCATAGCCTTTGCTATGTACTGACGTGCGCCTGTGATGGACAGAAGCAAGAAAATGAGACCGGAAACAAAGATAATAACAAGTCCGGCCTGATAGCCTTTAATCACATCGCCGCCTGCAATAATCTGCGGAAGCACAAAGGATGTGAAGAAGAAGGAGTTAAGTCCCATACCACACGCCTGAGCGAAGGGAAGCTTCGCATACAACGCATACATCATAGTACCGATTACTGCTGCCAAAATAGATGCAATGTAAACTGCATTCCAAATGGCGGGAACGCCGGGAACATCAAAGCTGAAACCAACTACCTGATTGGGGTTTACAACAATAATGTATGCCATCGCAAAAAATGTTGTAAGACCGGCAATGATTTCGGTTCTGATTGAGGAACCGCGTTCGGAAATTTTAAAAAACTTGTCCATTTTTTCTCTCTCCTTTTCGAGGTTGTAATTGTATAGACATTATATCAAAATACGATAAATTTTTCAACACTTCTTTCATGAAACTTTCGGACAAATTTTATTTAAATTTAATATTTTGTTGCAACTTATATCTTGAATCAAACCAAAATGGAGACACCTGATTTTTTTATTTTTCCTCATTTTTTATTGCACAAAAAAAGCCGAAAACCCGCGTATTTGCTAAGTCTCCGACCTATAAGTGGACCGCCAGGGGCTCGAACCCTGGACACCCTGATTAAGAGTTATATGTTTTTTACTCTGCATACAAAAAAGGAATGCTTTTACGCATTCCTTTTCGTCTACGACTACCTTACTTTCACTCGTTCTTTGGTCAGAAAGGAAGTTTACACTTGTATTATCTCTTTCTTTCTGCTTTATTTCAAGCACTTTATATTTATTTAAGAAAAAAGAACGCTATGTGCGTTCTTTTTCTCGTCACTATTTATTTTTTTGGAGACTATGAACATTTATGCCATAAGCCATTTAATCATTTGGTTTATTAACCTTTTCAAATCCCATTTTGAATGATTTCTTTATTTTATCTGCACTTGACATATCTTTGTCTGCTGCAATCGTCACCATTGTTTCTATTTCGCCGTGCTCTCTTTCATATTCTTCTATATGTTTCTCTATTAACCATTCTAATTCCTTGGCTACACTTCTTTTATTGGCACTTGCTATCACACGCATTTTTGATATATTTTCGTGTGTTGTATTTGCTTTAATTATTGGTAAATTTGATGGCATTTTTATTTTCCTCCCTCAAGATTGACAAAGTGGGTTGACAGTTGTACTACCTTATGTTATTTTAAAGGTAGGTCTTAAGTAGTACTACTTTAGTTCAACTTGAGATACACTACGCAAATTATACATTATTTTTTGTATATTTGCAAGGTTGAGTTGGGGTTCTGGGAAATTGCCCCAACTTAACCAAATTATATTTATAAAGGAGATTGTCTATGAGTGCTTTATTTTTGTCGTTTCAACATTGGTGCAAGGAGTGTAGTGATTACGAGTTATGTACTGCACTAAAGAATATCAAAATTATTCGTGCGAGTGTAGAGCCATCAACTCATCAGGAATTATGGAATAGTATTGATGTTCATTTTCTTATGCTACATAACGAAATGGAACGTCGGTTTTGTGGTTCTGCTGGGTATCAAGGAGCAAACCCATCTGCAGTGAGCGATGAGCGAGCCAAGATAACTACAAGTCCTTGTTCTTCTCTTGACGGCGAGTAGTCGGCGCAGAATACTAATCTGACAAGTAATGATAGTGTTCTTAATTAACCATTTTAATCTTAACTAATCAATTTCTTGAACTATAGCGGATATAGTAAATCTTGAACGGATAGACAGTCGCTCCGGGGATCCACTTTAGTGGCCCCCGGGTGCGACAATTTCTTTAATACCTTAATCCCTTATATCCAACTTTTATTTATACTTGGTTGTAAATCTGTTTTTGGGGGTGTTGCTACTACTTGACAATAGCAACACTTAAGCGACTTTTTATGTATGGCTTGACACAAATTGCCACTACGACTAAGCAATTTGTGTGTCATGTGTCAAATATAGAATATATCCCTTATTTTTAAGGGATAAACGGCTTTTATTTTGTTTCTTTGTACTGTGTCAACTGTGTCAAATTTCATAATAATGGAGTGCCTATGAAAAATTCAGATAATTATAGAAATAGAACTCATTGTTTACTTTTATATCCCGATGATATAACACATGTTAATGCTTTGAATATTATAAAAAAGTCTTATGATTACGCTTTTGCTTTACATGATAAAGATATTCAAGATAATGGTGAACCTAAAAAACCGCACTGGCATGTAGTTCTTCGATTTGAACAGGCTCACTGGTCATCTGCTATTTGTAATGATTTAGGCATTAGTGAAAATTATATTGAAAAATCTCGAAGCTTTGTTAACTCCTTGCTTTATCTTATACATTATAATGACCCTGACAAATATCAATATAGCACTGATGTTGTGCAAGGCACTTTGAAAAAAAGACTTTTAGTTGAAATGAGTAAGAGTGACAAAACTGAGTGCGAAAAGATATTAGAGATTAATGACTTTATCAAAAGTCATGCTCAACCACTAACTGAAGAAGAATTACTTGAATTTTGTTGTCATTCTGGTTGCTGGTCTGAATTTAGACGTTCTGCAACTATCATTTTACGGATACTTGATAAACATAATCTTAAATACAAGGATTTTAGGTGATTGACCTATGACAATTAGTAAAGCCTTTGAAAATTTCATATTGTCTCGTAGGCTTGCTGATTTATCACAAAAGACTATACATGATTATTGTATGTTCATTGTGCCGTTTATCTCGTATTTGGGGGAAAATAGGCTTGTTTCAACCATTACTCAAGATAACATAAATCAGTATATAGATATTATCCTAAATAAGCCTATTTCGAAGTCAAGCCGTGCTACATATATTCGACATATAAAGGTTTTCCTTAAGTGGCTCTCAGAAGATTGTAAAGTATCTTATAACTATAAGCGCATTAAAGTTCCTAAATCTCCTAAAAAGAATGTGAAAATATATGATAGTTGTGAACTACTTAAAATCTTTGATACTGTTCGTGCTGAAAGTGACTGGCTGACCTTTAGAAATAAATGTATTGTTGCTCTCATGTATGATAGCGGTCTCCGACAATCAGAAGTTTGTAATTTGGAAATTGCTCGTGTGTCATTCAGGGAAAATAGAATGGTTGTGTATGGAAAAGGTAATAAAGAACGCACGGTACCGCTCGGGCATCTTGCATCTGAATACATGAAAAAATATTTGTCACTTTGTCCGTTCCCGTCTGAAAAAGTCTTTGTTAATAGATATGGAAAACCATTGACGTGTAATGCGGTCAAATTGTTGATAAGCAAAATATCCAATGAGTTGGATTTCGATTTTTCGTCTCATAAACTACGGCATAACTTCGCCACCAATTATTGCATTGACCAATATGAAGAATATGGTCAAGTAGATATATACCGCCTTATGATACTTATGGGTCATGAAGATGTAGAAACCACGAAACGATATCTGCACCATGCAAATGAAATAATAGGTACAAAAAACTGCATATCACATCTTGATAAAGTAATAAATGGGGAAAACTGATTTTTTTATTTTTCCTCATTTTTTATTGCACAAAAAAAGCCGAAAACCCGCGTATTTGCTAAGTCTCCGACCTATAAGTGGACCGCCAGGGGCTCGAACCCTGGACACCCTGATTAAGAGTCAGGTGCTCTACCAACTGAGCTAGCGGTCCAATCACTATGAAATTAGCTCGTCCCTTGCGGAACAAAAGTTAATATATCACACCATAATCCCAAATGCAAGTATTTTTTTTATTTTTTCTTATTTCATAATGAAATTTATAATAATACCGGCCAAAACACTGACTACATACAGCAAACCAAGTACTTTGAAATTCTCATTTCGATGATGATTAACCCGGAATAAAACCAACAAGCCCACGCCGGAGCCCGCTAACAAACCGGCCATGGCTGCGCCAAAACTCATGGCGCCCTCCAAATACAAACTGGTTATCACCACGCTGCCTGCACAGTTAGGTATCAACCCCACCAGAGCGGACAAAACAGGACCCCAAACCGGACGATTCAAAATCAAATTTTGCAAAGAGTCCTCTCCTATGTAGTAAAGAAGAAGATTCATAACAAACGTTGCTATCAAAACAAACAAATAAATACGCAGGGTGTGACGAACTGCGGAGCGAAAAACTCCCTGCTCACAATGACAGTGCTCATGCTCGCAGATTTCATGGATGTGCACTTCTTCCTGCACACCCCTTTTGCGCAAAATCAGATCCACCACGATTCCCACGGTCACGCCGAAAATCACCTTAAAAATCAAAACGCCTCCTATAATATCCCAGGAGACTTTCCGGGATATCATAATCGGTAACATTTCATCAGAAGTTGATAAAAAAACAGCAAGCAACGTTCCCAGTGTAATCACCCGGCCTGCATATAGATTCGCAGCAGCGGCAGAAAAACCGCATTGGGGAACCGCACCCAACACACCACCAAAAGCAGGGCCGGCAAGCCCTGCTTTTTGAATCAATTTTTGCGTTTTTTCTCCGGCGCTGTGTTCCAGATATTCCATCAGCAAATAGGTCAGGAATAACACAGGTAACAAAAGTGCCGTATCTTGTATGGTATGTTCCACCAAATGCAACATATCTCTTCACTCCAACGAATTACGGATTTGAATGTATTTCTTCCTTATTTAGAAGACAAACCCGTAATAAAGTCCTTCACCTTCAGGATAGCATCCAAAACAGCAGTATCGGATTTCTCAGGAAAGGCAATGGCACTGCCCTGTCCGGTATATACATCAATAGATATCTCATCCACGGCTTCCAAACCCTCTGCAGGAATTTGAATCTTAAATGTTTTCAACTTATCCTCTATGGCATGAATGGTATCTGCCGGCTGGTGAACAGATAACTTCTCTACTACAATCGGATTCTCCACATGAGGAATATCAATTTCTGCCTCTATATGCTCAGACTCCCATTTATAGGTACTGATTGCATCCTCTTCGTCTCTTTCCATAAAGAGCAATTCTACAAAGAGTTCAAACCGATTCAGTGTAAGCGGGCTCATATTATAACTGAAATGATCCAAGACGCTCAAATCCACGCCAAAAATTCCCTCCACTTGCTCAGTGGTCAAAAACAATTCCTCCGGAACTTCAGGCAACATATTCCCAAGTAGCGGCGTCGCACTTAATACTTCTGCAATCTTATCTCTATATGCCTTGACAAACGGACTGGCATTGATAATCCGTTCCTCCTCAGACAGATAAAAAGAAACCGCAGGCTCCTTTTCCTCTCCCGGATAAATCTCTGCAAAGATTCTGTTCTCATAAACATTACCTTTTACATGCAACTCACACAGATCTTTTTCTTCTTTTCCAAGCAACAGGGCAATCGTATCAATGGTTTCCTTCACCTGTCCATCCAGATTTTCCTGTTTGAAATCAATCTCCGCATCAAAGGTAAAATGCACCATATCTGCATTGTTTAAGAGCACTTCTGAAGATTTCCATCTGGGCAAACAATAAAGAACCGCCGATGCAATAAGTGCCAAAATAATAATCACTACAATTAGCCCGATTTTCTTTTTCATAAACGCTCTCTTTCCGTCTTGATTTCTCTTGACTTTTTGAAAAATTTTATTTATTATCTTTATATTGATTGCCGATGCGTGGCTCAGCTTGGTAGAGCGCTGCGTTCGGGACGCAGAGGTCGCAGGTTCAAATCCTGTCGCATCGACGAAAGGATGGTGTCGTATGACTCCATCCTTTTTTATAATAGTCTATATGCTCCTATTCGTCAAATCCTTTTCCAAAATCTTCTTTTCTTCCTTTTTATAAAGACTTGCCCAAGTTTGCTGGATGATGATATATCCCAGCGGACCCGCCAGAATACCCCACACATCAAATAACCTTATGCCTGCATACAAAGAGAGCAGAATCATAATAGGCGGAACCCCTACCTTCTTGCCAATCAGCTTTGGCTCCAATCCCTGTCTGAATATTACACATACAATATATGCTACTAAGCAAATAGCTGCCTGAACATAAGCCTTTTGAAACAAAAGCTGCACTCCCAGGGGAATTAGAACAATCCCTGCTCCGACAAAAGGCAACGCATCTAAAAATCCGGCCAACAGGCCCCACAGAAATCCATGATGAACCCTTGCAACAGACAATACTCCGGCAAGAAAAATGCCGATTGCAGCCATTATAACTATTTGCGCTTTGACGTAAGTAGCCAAGTAACGGATGATTCCACATATCACCTCCAAAATCACATGGTATTCCTCATGATCCAGCATTTTGTTCATAAAATTATCATAATCCTTTGCCAACAGAATAGTGGCAATTACAAAACTTAGAAAAAATAAACCACCCGAAACCAAAATCTTCAAATAGGTCAAAGATTGGGAAAGTACACCTGTAAGAAAATCCTGCTGAAAGTAATCTACACCCTTCTCAATATTGGAAAATACCATTTCTTCCAGATACAATGTATCCACACCCGGAATTCTACCCACAAACCCGCAGACATCATGTACTACAACTACCATCTTTTCTTCTACCGTATCCAATCCTTCCAACCAAACAGGCATAGAACTGATAATCCATGAGAATAAAACCCATAAAAGCAGACCGAAAACACTACATGCCAGCACCAACAAAAGTATGGCACCTATTTGTCTGTGGATGCGCCACCTTCCCTGCATTTTTTGGAGCAACGGCCCAAAAATAGTGACAAAAAGAAGCGCCACTAAAAAAGGAGCCGTGAGCGGCACCAAGTATTTCAGAAAAAAATATACTGCTCCTACTATCAGGAACAGTATACTGTATTTGTTATTCTTCATTTTTGACAGCATGCTAATACCACCTCAACCATAAATGTGATATTAGTATGATGCTTTTTAAAGATTTAATGCAAATATTTGACCTTTCGGTTCAATTTCAAAATCCATCCTTTTGCCGGTCCTTGGGTGTTGAAATTCCAAGCGATACGCACAGAGCGCAACATTGCGGACCCCCATTTCTGCTGACATCCGCAGCGATGCAGACGTGCCGTACTTTTGATCCCCCAAAAGAGGATTTCCTGCCTGCGCCATCTGTGCTCTGATTTGATGGAAACGGCCGGTATGAAGAAGCACTTCAACCATGCTTACAGCATTCACCGTCTTCCTCAAACGGTACTCCAATTTCGCCTTCTTTACATTTTGGGAATCGACGAGATTCGACAGATTAGCGTCCTCCACTATCACCGCTTTATTATCCTTATCTTTATATAG
This sequence comes from Lachnospiraceae bacterium, assembly GCA_017397645.1. GTDB lineage: Bacteria > Bacillota > Clostridia > Lachnospirales > Lachnospiraceae > Acetatifactor. Next base: position 55,031 of record JAFQIE010000035.1, read on the forward strand.
GAAGTTTTCCAACACAGCTTTTTCTTGTGTCGGCACTCCACAAACAACAGCGTAGTAATGCTTGTTGAACCCCTCGCCGTCCCCTCTTCTTTGCAACTGCGCCGTTAGATTCGCTGCCGCCTGCTTCGTTTTAGCAAACACCAAAAGGCCCTCTACCGGCTGGTCCAAACGGTGAATGACACCTACGAATGGTGGACTCTTTTTCAAACCATTTCCTTTAGGGTCTGAGGCAGACAAATAATTCTTCAACTCACTTAC